>NZ_JAVHWM010000039.1:0-76362 GCF_032159765.1 Mycobacterium sp.
AATCGGGGCTCGCTCGGTAGTCGAGTCCCCCCATCACCACGCCGAACCCGTTCCGGGCGGCGGTATCGAGGTAGCGGACAAACATCCTCCTCAACTCGGCCATGGCATCCGGGTTGTCGAGCAACGGAAGCATGGAGAACTCCGGGAGGTCGTAGCCGTACTTGTACAAGATCTCGGTCTCGGTGCCCCCCTCGGTCAGGTAGTTGAGCCCCGGCTGCTGCGTCGGGAACGTCGTCGTCATAGCGGTCACCCCGCGATCCTGTGAATCGGCTGTAAACAAGACTAGCCATCCGGGCGCCCGACCAAGGGGGAATGGGTCGGCGAGCGCGCCCCGACGCAAAGTGCGATAGTCCCTTGGTGACTGACCATGACCATTCGCACAGCGACGGGTTCGCCGCCAGCCAGGGCCGGTGGGCGCAGGAGGCCGAGGCGCTGATCTCGCTGCACCGCCACGACGAGGAAATCCAACGCGGGCTCGCGTTCGGCCTCCAGGGTTCACCGACGTTGGTGGACAAGACAATTCCGACGTTTTCCCGTGGCGAGCTACCCCACTTCGCCGGCGAGCGCGGGACGTTCCTGAACTGTCCCTATATCGAGGACGTCAACCAGGTCACCGACGCCGAGGTGGCGGTGTTCGGCGCCCCGCTGGACTCCGGTGCGACGTACCGGCCCGGTGCCCGCTTCGGCCCGCAGGGCATCCGCCGCTCGACGAACCTCTTCGGCACATACTGCTACGAGCTCGGTGTGGACCTGCGCGAACAGCTCAACATCGTCGACGTCGGCGATGTCTTCACGATCCCGGGCAACCTGGAGAAGTCGTTCGACCAGATCAGCCAGGCCATCTCGCACGTGTACAGCCGAGGCGTCTTCCCTGTGGTGCTCGGCGGCGACCACTCGATCGGGTATCCGACGATCCGCGGGATCGCCCCGCACGTCGACGGCAACATCGGGATCATCCACTTCGACCGCCACGTCGACACCCAGGAAACCGACCTCGACGAGCGCATGCACACCACGCCGTGGTTCCATGCGACGAACATCAAGAACGCACCGGCCACCAACCTCGTGCAGGTCGGCATCGGCGGCTGGCAAGCGCCCCGCGCGGGCGTGAAAGTCGGGCGTGAGCGCGGCACCACCGTCATCACCGTCGGCGACTTCGAGCGCGTCGGAGTGGAGAAGGTGGTCGAGCTCGCGCTGGAAACCGCGTGGAAGGACGCCGAAGCGGTCTACCTGTCGTTCGACATCGATGTGATCGACGCGGGTTTCGTGCCGGGAACCGGCTGGCCGGAACCCGGCGGCCTACTGCCCCGCGAAGCCATCAACCTCATCAGAGGCATTGCCGCCGAAGGACTTTGCGGGCTCGAGGTGGTCGAGTGCGCGCCGCCCTACGATTGGGCCGAACAGACCGCGCTGCTGAGCTCGCGCATCATTCTGGACAGCCTGGCCGTGATGGTCGCTACAGGCAAGCTCGGCCGCAAAGCCGCGCAGATGGACCGCCACGCGTGGGGCCCGCAGGCAACGTAGGGCCGGTTACTTCTTGACGCCGACGAGAGCGTCCTCCGGAACCGGTGCTCCCTCACGGTCTTTCACGACGCGGTAGGCGACGTATCCGACCACGAGGGTCAGCGCGACGAAGATCACCGCGAAATACTGGAGCACCCAGGATGTGCCTGCCGGATCGTACACCTCTTGGCGCGGCCAGCCGATGTTGATCGTCAACAACACGCCCATCACGACGGCAGTCAGATTCACCGGGATCGCCCACTTCCCGAGGTCCATGATCGGCGGCCCGTACGACAGGCGCGTGCCCCTCAGCCGATGGATCAGTGCGGGCACGGTCACCATCAGGTAGGCCAGGTACACGATGACCACCGACACCGAGGCGATCGCGGCGAACACACTCGACTGACCGATGTTGACCAGCAGCACCAGAATCGCCAACGCACTGACGACGGTGCCGGTGATCACCGGAGTGCCGGTGCGCTTGTTGACCTTGGCCAGCGCAGAGCTGAACGGCAGCCGGTTGTCGCGCGCCATCGAGAACATCACCCGCGACGCGGACGCCTGGATCGCCAGGGTGGCCGAGAACATGGCGACCGCGACCAGGCCCAGCAGGGTCTTGCCCAACCAGGTGTCGAGCTGGCTTTCGATCACCCATGCGATGCCGCCAGTTGCCAAGTCATCACCCAAGTCCGGGGCAGCCATCAACGCCGCGACGATCATCAGGCCGCCACCGACGAACGACACCAGCAGGGCGTTGACGATCGCTTTCGGCGCGGTGCGCCGCGGATTCCGTGTTTCCTCGGAAAGTTCTGCGGCACTGTCGAATCCGTACATGACATAGGCGGCCATCAACATCGACGCCAGGAACGCGGGCAGATATCCGAACCCATGGCCGTGACCACCGGTGTCGAGGACGGCCTTTGCCGGATCGCGCTCGGCAGTGAAGAACATCGCGCCGATGATCAGGACGACGCCGATGATCTCCAGCGTGACACCGGTCACCGTGATGCGGGCCATGAACCGCACGCCGGCCGCGCTGATGATCGTGCACAGGATGATCGTGATGGAACCGAGAAGAATGCCGTTGGTAGCGCCGTCGACCGAGAGCGGGTCCATGTCCGAACCCACAAGCTGGAAGCCAGACCAGATCGGCGGCAGCACGGTCTGCATCGCGATCGCCAGCGCCGCCACCGACACGATGTACCCGATCAGCATGAACCAGCCGGCAAACCAGCCAACCGCGTTGCCCGCCAGGCGTCGTGACCATTGGTAGATCGCCCCGGCCACCGGGAACTTGCCGGAGAGTTCGGCGAACACGAGGCACACCGAGAACTGGCAAATGAAGACGATGATCCAGGTGAAGAAGAACGCGGGGCCGCCCAGCGAGAAGCCCAACGGGAAGAAGGCGAACACCGTGGTGAGGATCGACACGAAGGAGAAGCCGGAGGCGAACGACGCGTATCCACCGACGCCGCGGTGCAATTCCTGCGTGTAGCCGAGCTCCTCGAGTGTCGCGGCGTCATCTGCCGACGAGATCGCCGGGTCAAGCGGCGATGAGCCGCTTGCGCGAAGAGCATTAGGGCTGGCAGTCATCCGAACCTCCCTGGTGAAACGTCAATTGCCGCCAAAACGTAACCCGCGTTATCACTGGATTCGTTTCGTGAAGATGACGACGATGTGACGTGAACGGCCGACGCGAGCAAGAATCGTCGGCATGTCCCTCGCCGCGATCGACGACGCCTGCGACGAGGCAGCGCTGCGCTCCGCGGTCCAGGGTGCGGCCGCGGCGGTCGCCACCGGCTCGCGCGCCAATCCCATCGAACTGGCCTCGCGCTGGGCCGATGCGCTGCGGCACGCGGTCAGCGCCGCCGTGCGGCTTGTTCCCGGCACTGCCGAGCTGTCGTGGGCCTGGTACGTGTCCGGCAGCGTGGCGCGCGGAGAGGCGGCGCCCGGTTCGGATCTCGAGACCATGCTCGTGATCGGCGACGACGTCGACGAGGACGGCAAGGCGGGGATGCTCGCGCGCGCGGCGGATGTGCACGCGGTGCTCGACCGGTGCGGCATCGGCGGAGATGCGAACGGGGTGCTGGCCAGCCGGCCGCGGTTCTGCAGACGGATGCGGAGCTGGACAGAAGGAATCACCCTCTGGGCCGACGATCCCCGTGCCGACCGCGGCGTCGTGATGATCGGCCTGATGTCGGATTCGACCCGTCTGGCAGGCCCCCTGGACGTGGCTGACGACGCATTGCGAACGCTGACCGTCGAAGCCGTCGGAAACAGCCACCTGGCGCGGCAAGCGCTGTTGCAGGACGCGACGGCACTTCGGGCGCATTTCCCTTCGCGCCTAAGGATTTTCGCCGGGCAGTCCGACGCCGTCGACCTCAAGCGGGCCGCCGTTGACCCGGCCGTGAAGATCGCGCGATGGGCGGGCCTGGCCGCGGGGTCTTCGTCGACGTCGACGCTGCGCCGCATCGACGATGCCGCAGGCGCCGGGACCCTGGAACCCGACGATGCCGCGAGCTTGCGGGAATGCTTCGAATGGTTGGAGGGGTTCCGGTGGCGGACGCGTGCCGGCTTTCTTGCCGACGGACGCGCGCCCTCGGATGTGGTGTCGCTGTCAGAGCTCGCGCCGCACGATCGCGCGGCGCTGCGCAGCATCGCGCGCGAGATAGCCGGAATCAGCCGCAAATTGCGGTATTTGAGCTCGTTCGCCTGAGAGGTGACGGACTAGTCGCCGGGCTGCCGGCCCTTCCGGGCCTCCCGTTCCCGAGCGTCCCGCTCGTCGAGGCTCCGCACCAACCGGTCTCTGCTCCGTTCGTATTCGGCCATGAGCTCTTCAGTAGTCATGCCTGAGAAGTCATCTGGCGGGATCAAGCGAGCGTCGCCGCTGCCACTGAGGATTGCGATCGTCTCACCAGATTCGTGGTCGTAAGCGCCGATATCGCGACCCTCGGCTGCAGCCCTCTGATTCTGAAGTTCATCGAGAGCGTCGGCGATCGCCATCACGAAGCGGCATTCCTCTAACGACGACTCGGAGTCCTTTGCGTTAGCACCCGCTGCCATGCGCTGTTTCAGCGTACGGGCAAATCCCCGCAGTCGTTTGGCTGCAGTCCCGGCGTAGAGCATCGGCCCGTGGTCGTTGTGCATGCGGCTGCGAAAGTCGAGCCACCCCTCCATGGCGTCGAAAGCGTCAGCCCCCGCGAGTAGGCATGACGCTGACTCCGCGGTCAACCGTCGCGGTTCAGAGAAGGCCATTCGCATGGCTTGCACGGCTGCGCTGGATGGCATTGGATCTTCCTAAGTACTAAGCCGATTCATCCTCACGCCAAGATCGATGCGAGTTCGCTTCGGGGCACAGGGATTTCGATCGGCCCGGCCACCTGCGAAAGAACCTCGCCCTGATCGAAGAAGAAGATCACCGCGTCGTCGGTGATCGCGAAATCCTGGTAGGTCTTCACATCATGGCCGCCGTACATCTCCTCCTCCGGAACGCGCTTCTTCAGCCGGCTGACCACCGCGCGGTAGATCACGTCCAGCGATGCGGCCCCGGGCGTGAACAAGGTGTCGAACGTGATCGGCACACCTCTGCTCAGGTCGTAATTGAACGTCTTGAAGTAGTGAATCGGATGGGCCCCACCGGTTTCGCTGTACACCCGGAATACCAGGCTCGTGGTGCCGGGTTGCGGTGATCCCGGCTGGTACGTCGCACCTTTCGCGTCAAGCTCATACGGAAGATCCGAGCGGGACGGCCGCGTGGTGACGAAGTCGACGAACGAGTCGCGCTCCTGCCTCAGGTAGTCGGTCACCGGCTGCTGATCGGGATAGTCGGACGGAAACGCGATCTCGTAGACGTAGGTCGACTCGGCCACGCGGACATGGCACACCTGGTCGGCGCCGACCGTTCCGCCCAGATCCGCACACGCCGACTGCGCGGCGGCGACCCCGCTTCCCCATCCCGCGAACGCGACGGCGGCCACCACAACCGCCTGCCCGAGCATGCGCCAGCTTTTCACCATGACCGGGTCCCTAACCCTGGCCCGGGTACGGCAGAACCGATCCCACGCCGCCGCCGTTAAGAGGCTCCCCGAGCAGGACGGTCGATTTGTTGGCGGCCGGGTCGTAGTTGACCACCAATTGGCCACCCCCGCACGCGGCGCTGGCGCGCAGGTCGAGGTTGCCTCCGTCGACACCCACCACGCTGACACTCTTGTGGTTGTCGACATCGGGAACCGCTACCTGGGACGTGGTGCCGTCCGGATTGAGCTTGGCGAGATAGACGAATCCGCACCCGCCGGCGGCCTGGACGAACGTGCCCGCCGAAAGCTTCCATGCGTTCAGGTCTGCGAGGTCGGGGCTGTTCTCGCCCTTGTTCGGCGCGGTGAGCGGGCTCGGTGCGGCGCCGCCGATGGGCACCAGCCACAGGCGCGACACATATTGAGAGTCATTGCATCTCGCAAGAAGCGTGGTGCCGGCGTTGCCATCCCACCACCGCAGTGGGCTGCAGTCGCTCTCGTTCGGGACCGGCAACTTCGCGCCCGCCGCTCCGTCGTTGCCCATCATGACCAGACCCGCCGTCGTGCCGAGCACAAGTTGCTTTCCGTCAGGTGTCATCAGGTACTGGCCGGTGAACATGCCCGGGAGTTTGTCGGTCGGATACATCAGCTGCGACTTGCCGGTGAGATCGACCCGCTCGAGCGTCCCGGGGTTATCGCCGCTGCGTGACGTGGAGATCAGCAACGCCTTGCCTTCAGGCTTGGTGTACCGCGGCTCGTCCTTGACATCGATTGTGGTCTGCGTCCCCGTGTGCAGGTCGATCATTGTGGCCGTTGGCCTTTCAGACCGGGTGAAGAACAGGGCATGGCTGCCGTCGCCCGACCAGTCGACCAAGTCCGGGGCCGCCTGCTCGCCCGGCGGGGGGAACGTGGCGATCGCATAACGGCCGCCTGCCGGGTTGACGAGGTACAGCGACGTCGTGGACGTCTCGCGCGTCGGCTCACCCGGCCCCGGGGTCTGGCCGGTGCTTTTCCCGGTGACCGGGCTCCATATCGCCAGAAGCCATCCCGGGCCTACCTGCGCCCACGGGATCTCCCCGAGCTTCGCCTCGACACCATGAGCGGCCATTTGCGTCGCTTTCTGCGTCGACGGCGCGGGGCCGCCGCTCGACGAGGGTGGTGGCGCCTGCGTCGCCGGCGAGCAGGCAGCCGCCACAATCGCCGTCAGGGCGACAACCGCCAGACGAGTAACTCGGGTCATGGCTCGTCCTCTCCGATGTGACTCTTCGCAACGGTCCTACCACGCAGACCGGGGCGGGGCAGGCGATTGGTGGTGGCCGACATCGTTCATTGCGTTCCTTTGCGCCCACGACTCATGGAAGTCGCACATGCCTCTTTGATTAGAGTGTGGCCCGTGGCTGACATAGTCCCTATCGAGCTGGCTTTGGACGAGCGTGACGTGTTCACGCTGTATGCACCCCGGTGGCGCGACGCCGACGACGAGTGGGAAGCGTTCCTCGGCAACGAGGACGACCTGTACGTGTTCGATTCGGCTTCCGACCTCATCGCGTTCGTTCGCTCGGGAGCGTCCAATGACCTCGACGACCACCCGGCGTGGGAAAAGCTCACGGCGCTCTCGGCACACAAGCTGAACCCGTCAGACGACAACCGCTATGACCTGATCAAGGTGTACGAGCTGCTGGCGGAGAAGCCCACAGCCGAATCGGTGGAACAGCTGGCGGGCACGCTCTCGATCGTCTCCTCGATCGGGTCGGTATGTGAGCTGCCCGCGGTCAGCAAGTTCTTCAACGGCAACCCGGTGCTGGCCACGGTGTCCGGCGGCGTCGACACCTTTTCCGACAAAGCGGGCCAGAAGCGCTGGAGCGAGATCGGCAGCGTCATCGGCAGGGGCTGGGAGAAGGTCATCGACGCGGTCTCGGAGGTGTTCACGACCCCCGAGGTCGACAGCGCGGCGTCTGCGAAGGCCGAGGCCGAACTCAAGGAGCCGCCTCCAGAGGAAGAAGAGGTTGACGACGACGACGCCAGCATCGAGCCGGAGACCGACGAGACCGAGGAGGCCGACGAGGAAGCCGAGGCCGATGAGGCCGACGAGGCGGAGGAAACCGCTCCTGCCGACCACGTCGTGCTCGGCGCCGACGAGGACTTCTGGGGAAAGGTCGGCATCGATCCGATCCGGATGATGACAAGCGGCGGAACGTATTTCACGCTGCGCTGCTACCTCGAGGAAACGCCGATCTTCCTCGGCCGCAACGGCCGGATCAGCGTGTTCGGCTCGGAACGTGCGCTCGCGCGGTACCTCGCCGACGAACACGACCACGATCTATCCGACCTCGCGACATACGACGACATCCGCACGGCGGCCACCGACGGGTCACTGCGCGTCGACGTGACCGAGGACAACGTGTACGTGCTGACCGGAGTTACCGACGATCTGGCCGAGGGCCCGGACGCGATCGACCGTGAGCAGCTCGAGCTGGCCGTCGAATTGCTCCGCGATGTCGGAGACTATTCCGAGGACTCGATAGTCGAAGAGGCGCTGAAGCCCGACACCGACCTCGGCAAGCTGGTGGGCCATGTGCTCGACCCGGACGCGGTGTCCAAGCCGAAGCCGCCGTACGCCAAGGCCGTCGGAAAGTGGGGAGAGCTGGAGGCCTTCGTCGAATCGCGGCTGCGCAAGGAGTAGTTCTACAGGCTCTACAGGTCGGTGGCGCGCGGGTGGCGCGGTTCGTAGATGCCGAGTTCGCCGCCGCCTGGCAGCGTGACTGTCGTCATGATTCCCCAGCCCCGGTCGGCGGGTGGAGTGCACTTCACGCCCTTGTTAGTCAGCTGCGCGATGGTTTCGGTGATGTCGTCGCACGTCAGGTAGAGCTCGTGCGCGCCGCCTGTGTCCGCTTCGTGCACCGCTAGCTCGTTAGGCGGGAGTTTGAAGAACAGGCGCCCGCCGCCGGCATCGACGTACGGGAATCCCAGGACATCCCGGAAGAACGCAAGGTCGGCCGCGGGGTCGGAGCTGTAGACGATCACATGCGCGCCGTTGATCACGAAGCTCAACGATACGTGCGCGCTGTCCCCTAGCACAGCGCTCCGACAGATCGGTTCGGTCGAAACGTGGTTATCCACAGGGGTTTTGAGTTGTGGATGGGTGCGTCGGTTGTAGGTGGGTGGGGTTAGTATTCGAATATGCGTTCGAGTTCGGTGCCCGGCAGGCAGGCGGTGATGGCCGCCGTCGACGGGGTCAGCGCCGCGGTGGCCAACCTGGTCGCCGTGGCCCCCGACCTGGACGCGCTCGGGTTCGCCGACGTGTGCACGGTGTTGGACGCCGTGCAAGCCGTGCGCAACCTGCTGCCCGTCGTCGAGCACGCCGCCATCAACGCCGCGGCCGGGCAGGCCACCGCCGAGCAGGTCGGCGGATCCCTGAAGGGCTACCTGGCCGACCGGCTGCGGATCCGGCCCGACGAAGCCCACCGGCGCATCGCCGACGCCGAGACGCTGGGCGCGCGGCGCGCGATCACCGGGGAACCACTGGCACCGGTATGGGAAGCCACCGCGGCCGCCCAGCACGCCGGATCGATCAGCACCGAACACGTCCGCGAGATCGCCCGGTTCTTCCACCAACTGCCCGCCTGGGTCGACGCCCCCGCCCGCGACAAGGCGGAGGAATCGTTGGCCACCCACGCCGCCACCCTGCGCCCGGATGAACTACGCGAGGTGGCCGACAAATTGGCCGACTGCCTCAACCCCGACGGCAATTTCACCGACGAGGACCGCGCTCAGGCCCGCGGCATCACCATCGGGCGCCAAGGCATCGACGGCACGAGCCCGATCAGGGGCCGCATCACTCCCGAGCTGTGCGCCACCCTGGACGCCGCGCTGTCCAAGTTGGCCGCGCCCGGCATTTGCAATCCCGCCGATGAGTCACCAGTCCTCGACGGCGAACCCTCCGAGGCCGCCCAACACGCCGACACCCGCAGCACCGCCCAGCGCAACCACGACGCCCTCTACGCGCTGTGCCGCGCCATGCTGTCCTGCGGCCAGCTCGGCTCCCACCACGGGCTGCCGGTATCCGTGGTGGTCTCCACCACACTGCAAGAACTAGAGTCTGCGGCCGGGGTCGCCCACACCGGTGGCGGCACCATCGTGCCCATGTCCGACCTGATCCGCATGGCCAGCCACGCCCGGCACTACCTACGCATCTACGACAAACACACCAGCCGCGAACTGTATCTGGCCGAAACCAAACGCATCGCCACCCCCGCGCAGCGGATTGTGTTGCACGCCAAAGACCGCGGCTGCAGCCGACCCGGCTGCACCGCACCCGGATACCTCTGCGAGGTCCACCACGTCAACCAATGGGCCCGCGGCGGGCGCACCGACATCGACAACCTGACCTTCGCCTGCGGACCCGACCACCGCCTCCTCGACCAAGACGGCTGGACCACCCGCAAAACCGCCAACGGCATCACCGAATGGATCCCCCCACCACACCTGGACTTCGGCAAACCCACCACCAACGGCTACTGGCACCCACAGCGCTACCTCCGAAACGACGACGATGAAGACGAGGGAGACGAGTGATCTCCTACACTTGCCCAACAATGGCCGAATTGTTGGTTCGCGAAGCGACGCCCACCGACATCGCGGGGATTGCCAAAGTATCGATCTCCCAAGATCTTTGCGAGTCAGAGGGCCTGGAGGCCAAGATCCGACGATGCCTCGAGTGTTCCCCTGACGGTCCTACGCCGACGGCACCGGTTCGCTTCGCGCTGCGAAGAATTCGATCTTGAGCGGACTGGTGCGCGGCGGGTTCGGATCGCGCAACAGTGACTCCGCCTGCAGCGCGTCAGCCGCGCTTGGCTGATGCACCCACAAGCTGCGCTCGATGAAGTTGCCATCGGGGTCGTGAGTGTAGATCGAGATCACCATGCCGTGGTCGACGCGCATCACGTCCAAGCCATGTGCCAGCCAACGGTCCTGCGCCGCGTTGAGGCTGGTCAGGTCGTCGGCGCCAAATGCAATGTGGTTCACCCAGTTAGGCAGACCGAGGCCACGCGAGATGGCGAGATCCATGCCCACGTAGCGATCGCCGTGCAGGTCGAAGAGGGCGAGCATCGAGCCATCGCCAGTGTCGTAGAAGACGTGCCGGAACCAAGCGTCGCCCTCGGGCGCGTCGCCGGCTTCGACATGGGACAGCCGAAAACCCATTGCCTCTGTGTAGAACCGGTGTGCCGCGTCAAGGTTGCTCGTCGCGATCGCTACGTGGTGGAATGTCATGATGCACTTCCTTGATTGCAGCATCAGTGGAATAACTACAGTGGCACTGTATCGAAATGCCTGAGGAAGTCAAGCCTCGTCGGCAATACCGCTCGTCGGCGCGCACCCGCCAGCGTGAGGCAACCCGCGCGGCGATCGTCGATGCCGCGAAGGCTGCATTCATCGAGAACGGCTATGCGGCAACCACGATCGCGCAGATCGCCGCGCGCGCCGAGGTGTCGCCGGAGACCGTGTACGCCGTCTTCGGCACCAAGCGAGACGTGTTGCGCACGTTGGTCGAGCAGGCGTCCGCCGGAGCACCCAGCACCGACGCATGGCAGACCGGGGACTGGCTTGAGCAGGTGAAGGCCGAGCCCAACCAGCGGCGCCGACTCGAGTTGATGTTCGATGCCAGTCGTGACGTTCTCCGCCGCGTTGCGCCGGTCGACGAGATCGTGCGCTCAGTGGCCGCATCCGATCCGGAGATCGCCGAGCTTCACGACGAACTGGAACGCCGCCGGCGCAGCGACCTCCGAGGGCTCGTGCAGCTCCTCGCAGAGGCAGGGGGGCTGCGGGTCTCGATCGGGGATGCGGTGGACCTATGGTGGGCGCTTAGCCACAGTACGGGGCCGTACCGCTCGCTCACCGTCAACCGGAGATGGAGCGACCGGCGGGCGCGGGCCGCATTGGTCGATGTGGTGGCCCGCGCTCTCTTCGACGATGCGTAGTCGACGATGAGTTTCCGGGCCGACAAGAGTCGATAAAGCCATGACGCACACCACACACTCCCTTGCGGTGCCGGGCGCCCGACTGCACTACGAAGTCCGCGGAAGCGGCCCCGTCCTCGCGGTGATCGGATCGCCGATGGCCGCGGGCGAATTCGCGGGCCTGGCCGACGCCCTGGCGGTCAGCCGTACCGTCATCACCTACGACCCGCGCGGCATCTCGGCCAGCCCGGTCGACGACCCCGAGCAGGACTCCACGCCCGACCTGCGCGCCGACGACGTCGTCGCCATCCTCGACGCGGTCGGGGCCGACTCCGCGGACGTATTCGGTTCCAGCGGCGGGGCGGTCACCGGGCTGGCCATGGTCGCTCGGCATCCCGATCGCATTCGCACGCTCGTCGCTCACGAGTCGCCGCTGCTGGAGCTTTTGCCCGACGCTGCCGAGCAGCGCGCGAAGACCGACGACATCGTCGAGACGTTCCACGCGCAGGGCATCGGCGCGGCCTGGATGAAGTTCATGCACAACGCAGGCTTCGATCTCGGCGGCGACGGCCCGCCCGTTCAAGCTCCCGGGAAACCCTCGGCGCAGAACCTCGCGAACAGCGCCCGATTCTTCGACCACGAGCTGCGCCCGACCGCAGAGTACGTCCCCGACATCGCGGCATTGACCGCGTCGCCGGCACGCGTGGTGGTCGGCATCGGCGCGGACTCCCGGCACCTGATCACCTACCGGACGTCCACCGCGCTGGCCGACCTTCTCGGCACCCAGCCCGTTGAGTTCCCCGGTGACCACGGCGGGTTCCTCGGTCTCCCAGAGGAATTCGCCAAGCGGCTCATCGAGGTACTAGAGGCCTAACGCGTGAAACACTTCTCGTGCGTGCTCTACCGCCCACCAAACGCAAAGCTGCTGGCCATCGCGAGTGTTCACAGCCTGACGACGAGTACCCCGCCCCCATCCGTTTGGGTGGCGCCGCCCGCGGTAACGGTCACCTCGGAGCCCCCGGACTCGACGCGGTACCCCGCACTCTTCGTCAAACCCGTGACGAGGATGCGCTTGACGCCCTGCGGCACGTTGACCGTGGTGGACGCGACGTCGCCGCCGAGATTGACCGGGAACAAGACGGCGGTGTCTCCGAAGGCCGTGCCGACGTACGGAACGCCCGCCCGGCTCGTGAGCAGCGTGGCCGCATCAGGCACGGCCCCACCGTCCGCACCCTGCACGACATGGAGGAAGCGCGTGCTCCGCGGGGCACCCGGGGCCTCCACCATCAACCGGTGCTGCATCGGCTCGCCGGCGGCCGGCCGGCCTGCGTCGGGTTCGGAAGGCGTGGAGACAGGCGCTGCGGCCTCCGGTAGCAGCGTGGTGCTCACCAGTTGTTGCCCCCCTGGCGTTTTCATCACTGCACGGTTGCCGCTTACCTCTGCTGGTGCGGGCAGCTGCAGCCAAAACCGCTTGAACCGCCCATCGGTGTGCGTTTCGGCCCGGTCGTAGACGACGACGCGATCGGGTTTCAGCCACACCAGCGACCGGCTGGCGTGGGCGACCTCGGTGCGGTCGAGCGAGGGCGAGTTGTACAGCGGTGTCGCATCGCCGGTCGCGTAGAAATATTCATCGCCACTGCTTTGCGCGACGAGCGTCGGGTCACCTGCCGGGCTGTCTGGAACCTGCGTGCCGCGCCGCGCGAGATCCAGATAGCGCTCCTCGCTCTCGGGCGGCAGCGGCGCGTTTTCGATTGTCAGGGTGTTGTGGTAGTCGGAGTACCAGGTGGTGTCGTAGCCGGTGCGCTGCTTGGTCAGCCATTCGCCGTTGCGGAAGAACTCGAACTCGTTGCCGTCCCCGCCTTGGTGATCGATTGTCTTCCACGTCAGCGAGTAGGTGAACATGCGCGCGTCCTCGGACCACGTCGTGCGCGAGAAAAAGCGGTTCAACCCGCTTGCCTTGTGCTCCAGCGGCAGCGCCGGCCGCGGGTCCTTCGGCTCCGGCGCGCTCGGATCGAGTGTCAGAAAGTAAAGAATCGCTGTGTTGAGCTGATCGGTCGAGCCGACGCGGTCGATTAAGGCGCCCGCGCCGCCGGCGGGCACGTTGATCATGTGCCAGCGGGCCGCGTCGACGGTCGCTTGGTCACCACGCGATCGGGCGTAGATTGCCATGGGCCCAAGCGTGTTCGTAAGGTCCGGAGCCTCGTATATCTGGAGGTCTCCGAACGCGGCCACCTGATAGATGTCCCCTGGCTCGTTCGCACCGGGCGGCGCCGGCGACGGCTTGGGAGGCAACGTGTGGAAGTTCGCGGTCATGGACTCCGCCCAGAAAGGGTTATCGCCCATAACCACCTGCGGGCCCCATTTGGCGGGGTCATCCAGCCCGGCGGTGTGCATTGCAACCAAGAACTGCACGTGGAATGCCAGTGCGGTGAGGGAGTATTCGGTGCCCTCAGGCGACAGACCGCCTGAAGCGACCGTCCGCATCGCATGGTCTGCCATGTACAGCCATTGTCCCGTGGCATTGCGCAGGTAGTTGTGCAACTGGTCGCCGGGGTCGTCGCCGGCGTCCAGGGCCATCGCCATCAGGCCCATGTTGCGCATGTGGGAGTTGTAGTAGTTGTTCATTGCCCAGCGCACATGGGTCTGATTGTCGAGCATCGCGCGATCGTTGTACGGACCGTCCTTGCGGAAATCAGCCGCCCCGCCGCCACCTTGCTCCGACGGATACGCGGTGAACTGCTCGTCCGCCCAACGCATGAAGACCTCGCGGATGCGGTGCTTGTCGTCAGCCGAGAAGTACGGATAGGCCCAGTCGACAGTCAAGCCGAACCCGTCGCCGTTCCAGCGCGATCGGTCGAATGTGGCGAACCGCGGATCGCGAAACGGTTCGTCGTCGCCGCCGACGCCGGGAGACGCCTTATCGACGATGTGCATCAACAGATTTCGCGCCCGTCGCCCGTAATCGTCTCGGGCGGGCTGATCATGCTCGATCAGCGACATGAACGCGAATAGCTCGGCGTACCATTCCGTCGGGTACGTCTCATACGCGTCGGATCCGCCGTCCTCGGCCGGCACATGTCCGTCGTCCATGCTCTTCTTGGCCTTACCGACAAGCACCGAAAGGCCGTCCTTGTAAACGGGATTCGAGTCAGACGCCCAACCGCGCAACCGCTCCAGATCGGATTCGCGGATCAACAGGCGAGGGTGCCCGGACACCGGCCGGGGCGGCTCCTTCTGCCCTTCCGTAGAGCAGGCAGCCACCAGCGTCAGGCCGGACAGCACGCCAAACTGCCTGCGGCTCAGCAGTATCACGGCCGGTCAGTTCTATTAAGCGTCGCTGCCGGTCTCGATGTGCAGAATGCCTGCCCATCCACTCATCGCCCCGGTGTTGCATCCGCCCGGCACGCCGTCGGCCCGCATCGCGATGTGGTATTGATTGTCCGGCCACGAGGGTACGTCGGCCCCATTGACGTAGAAGGCGAAGTTGTTTCGTCCGGGGCCGGTCTGGCCGGATCCGAACTCCACGCCGTTGACGGAGATGTGCCCGATGATGTCTGCGCAGGCTTTGGGGTCTCCCCTGAACTCGATGAACAGGTCACCATTTGCAGGCACCGCCACCTTGCCGTCCGCCATGCATTCCTGACTGAACGGTTGGGGGCAGTCGACGGCAATCCGCCGGTCGAGGATTTGCGCCGACGCTGGACTCGCCAGCGTGAGCGCGGCGGCTGCGATCGCCGAACTTATCACCGAGGTGCCGAGAAACTTTTTGTGGGACATGGGGTGACGTTTCCTTTCCTGAAGACAGCAAACTCAACGAAGAGCTCCGCGACGGTTGCACACTCGGGCAACCCGGTATTAAATTAACGTTTACGCAGATAAAGTCCCCTTACAGGAACCTATCTGCCAACTGTGAACCTTTTGTGCCGTGGTGTTCAGCAAACGGACAAAATCGATCGATTTTCGCTGGCGAGCCGCTACCCGATCAGCACGGCGAACCGCGGCTTGATCACGTCGTCGATGATCGCCAGCCGCTCGTCGAACGGGATGAACGCCGACTTCATCGCGTTGATCGTGAACCGCGCCAGATCGCTCCAGCCGTACCCGAACGTCTCGACCAGCCGCAGCATCTCCTGGCTCATCGTGGTGTCGCTCATCAGCCGGTTGTCCGTGTTGACGGTGACCCGGAACCGCAAGCGCGCCAAGCGATCGAACGGATGCTCGGCAATGCTCGCGACCGCGCCCGTCTGCACGTTGGAGCTCGGGCACATCTCTAGCGGAATTCGTTTGTCGCGCACGATGGCCGCGACCCTGCCAAGGTGATAAGTGCCGTCGGCACGCTCGGTGATGTCGTCGACGATCCGCACGCCATGCCCGAGGCGGTCCGCGCCACAGTAGGCGATCGCCTCGTGGATCGACGGCAGGCCGAATGCTTCTCCTGCATGAATGGTGAAGCGCCCATTGTGGTTTCGCATGTACTCGAACGCATCGAGATGTCGGGTGGGTGGATAGCCGGCCTCCGCACCCGCAATGTCGAAGCCAACGACGCCCTTGTCCCGGAATCGGATCGCCAGCTCGGCGATCTCCAGCGACCGCGCGGCGTGGCGCATGGCGGTGACCAGGCATCGCACGGTGATGCCGCGCCCGTCTCGGCCGACGGCCTTTTCGCCATCGGCGAATCCAGCCAGCACCGCGTCGACGACATCGTCTAACGACAGGCCCTGATCGATGTGCAGTTCCGGCGCGAACCGCACCTCGGCGTACACGACGTTGTCTGCGGCCAGATCCTCGACGCACTCGAAAGCGACCCGGTACAGCGCCGCCGGCGTCTGCATCACAGCAACGGTGTGCGCGAACGGTTCGAGGTAGCGCACAAGCGATCCGCTGTGCGCGGACTTGCGAAACCACGCGGCCAGTGCGTCGACATCCGTGGCGGGCAAGTCGTCGTAACCGAACTGCTCCGCCAGTTCCAGAACGGTCGCCGGCCGCAACCCGCCGTCGAGGTGGTCGTGCAGGAGCGCCTTGGGCGCCCGGCCGATGGTGCCGAGGGTCAGCGGTGTAGTCATCACACGATCCTGTCGATCACGAGGGGACGGTCCACACACTCGCCGTCAGTGATGCGCCAGGCCCCGTCCAGCTCGGCCAGCGCCCCAGGCAGACGCGCAGACGTGTCGGTGTAGAGCGTGAACACCGGCTCGCCCCCGACCACCGTATCTCCGGGGCGCTTGTGTAGACGCACACCGGCGCCGGGTTGCACAGGGTCGCCAGGGCGCGCCCGGCCCGCTCCGAGCCGCCACGCAGCCATCGCCACCGCCATTGCGTCGATGTCACCAATCGTGCCGCCCCGGTCGGCGGTCACGGTTTCGACGTGCGCGCCGAGCGGCAGCGGCGCGGTCAGATCGCCGCCCTGAGCGGCGACCAGGGCGCGAAAGCAGTCCATCGCGGAGCCGTCGTACAGCGTGGCCGCGGGGTCGCGAGCGTCAAGACCCGCTGCGTCGAGCATCTCGGCGGCCAGTATCAGCGTCAGCCCCGCCACTTCGTCGGGTCCGCCGCCGGCCAGCACCTCCATCGCCTCAACCACCTCCAACGCGTTGCCCACCGTGAACCCCAGCGGGGCGTTCATGTCGGTCAGCAGGGCACGGGTCACCACACCGTTCGCCTTGCCCAACTCGACCATCACGTGGGCCAACTCGCGGGATTCGTCCTCTGTCGCCAGGAACGAACCCGAGCCGACCTTGCAGTCGAGCAGCAGCACTTGCGTCCCCTCTGCGATCTTCTTGCTCATCACCGAGCTGGCTATCAACGGCAGCGACTCCGTGGTCCCCGTGATGTCGCGCAGCGCATAGATCTTGCGGTCCGCCGGCGCCAGCTCGCCCGCCGCGAAGATCGCCGCGCCCACGTCGCAAAGCTGTTGGCGGATCCGGTCTTTGGACAGCTCGGCGGTGAACCCCGGGATCGCCTCGAGTTTGTCCAGCGTGCCACCGGTGTGGCCGAGACCCCGTCCCGCGGCTTGGGGCACCGCGCCCCCGCAGGCCATCACGACCGGGACCACCGTCAGGGTGAGCTTGTCGCCGACCCCGCCGGTGGAGTGCTTGTCCACGAGCGCCAACGGCTTGCCGTCGCGGCGCAGATCGCTGAAGTCGAACCGCTCGCCCGACGCCACCATCGCCGCGGTCCAGCGCGCGATCTCGTCGCGGTCCATGCCCCGCAGGAAGATCGCCATCAGCAGAGCCGACATCTGCTCGTCGGCGACCTCGCCGTCGGTGTACGCGCGGATCACCCAGTCGATCTCCTCGGCGGTCAGGTGGCCGCCATCACGTTTGTGCCGGATCACAGTCGGCGCGTCGAGATGCCTCACGGCAGCTCCGGCCCGAACGCGTCCGGCAGCAGCTCTCCGAGGGGACGCGGGCCGTCGGGATGGTCGATCAGCATCTGCGGCCCACCGTGCTCCATCAGCACCTGACGGCAACGCCCGCACGGCATCAGCGTCGCGCCGGCGCCGTCCACGCAGGCCAGCGCCACCAGCCGTCCGCCGCCGCCCGAATGCAGCGCGCAGACCACCGCGCACTCGGCGCAGAGAGCCAGGCCATATGAGACATTTTCCACATTGCACCCCGCGACGACGCGGCCGTCGTCGACCAGTGCCGCGGCGCCGACCGGGAACCGCGAATACGGTGCGTATGCGTGACTTGATGCGTCAATCGCTTTATCCCGCAACGCTTTCCAGTCGATGGAGCCGTTCATTGTCGCTGCTTCCGCCGTGGTTGAAGCCAGGTGCCGACGACACCCGGCGAGCGGGAAACGTCGGCAACTTCACACTAGTTCGCGTCCTGCCCTGCGGCCGTAGTGCGTGTTTGCCGTTTCGCGGGCCCGAAATCGGATTAGGCTCCGAATAGTCCACCGATGGTCGTTGGAGGTGCGATGAGCGCTTGCGTAGCGATGAGCCCTTGGGCGAAGAGCCACGTGCCAAGAGCCAAGGGCACAGATGAGTAGCCCAGCAATCGACGAGCCGCGGAGCAGACCGTCCCGCAAGACGCTTTATCGCGGAGACCCGGGCATGTGGTCGTGGGTGCTGCACCGCATTTCCGGAGCGACGATCTTCTTCTTCCTGTTCGTCCACGTGGTCGACACAGCCTTGGTGCGAGTCAGCCCGAACGCCTACGACGCGGTCGTCGGCACCTACAAGACGCCGCTCGTCGGCCTCATGGAGGCTGGGCTGGTGGGCGCGGTGCTGTTCCACGCGCTCAACGGGATTCGGGTGATCCTGATCGACTCCTGGTCGCAGGGCCCGCGCTACCAGCGGTTGATGCTGTGGATCGTCGCGGGCATCTTCGTGGTGGTCCTCACCGCCGCGCTGATCGTGTTGGGCGCGCACATGGCGGAGCGTTTCCTGTGAGCGCTTCCGATGAGCCGCTTGCGCGAAGAGCAACAGCTTCCGATGAGCCGCTTGCGCGAAGAGCAACAGCTGCCGATGAGCCGCTTGCGCGAAGAGCGACAGGTCCAGAAGGCCGCCGGGGTTGGCCGGCCCCGGTTCTCCAGCGCAGCCATGACCGGCCGGCCAGCTTGGACAATCCGCGCTCTCCCCGGTACCGGACCGGCATGCCGAACTTCGAGAAGCACGCGTGGCTGTTCATGAGGTTGTCGGGAATCGTCCTGGTGTTCCTGGCGCTGGGGCATCTGTTCGTGATGCTGATCGTCGACAACGGGGTGTACCGGATCGACTTCAACTACGTAGCGCAGCGGTGGCATTCGCCGTTCTGGCAGACCTGGGATCTGCTGCTGCTTTGGCTGGCGCAGCTGCACGGCGCCAACGGTATGCGCACGATCATCGCCGACTATGCCCGCAAGGACTGGACCCGCTTCTGGCTGACCCGACTGCTCGCGGTGTCGATGATCTTCACGCTCGTGCTCGGCACCTACGTGCTGCTCACGTTCAACCCGAATCTCGTGGCCACACAATGAGGGCCGAGCAATGATTCGCCAACATCGCTACGACGTGGTGATCGTCGGTGCGGGCGGGGCCGGGATGCGCGCTGCCGTGGAGGCCGGGCCCCGGGTACGCACCGCGGTGCTGACCAAGTTGTACCCGACGCGCAGCCATACCGGCGCCGCGCAGGGCGGAATGTGCGCCGCGCTGGCCAATGTCGAGGACGACAACTGGGAATGGCACACGTTCGACACCGTCAAGGGTGGCGACTACCTCGCCGACCAGGACGCCGTCGAGATCATGTGCAGGGAAGCCATCGACGCGGTGCTGGACCTCGAGAAGATGGGGATGCCGTTCAACCGGACACCCGAGGGCCGCATCGACCAGCGCCGGTTCGGCGGGCACACCCGTGATCACGGCAAGGCCCCGGTACGCCGCGCGTGTTACGCCGCGGACCGCACAGGCCACATGATTCTGCAGACGCTCTACCAGAACTGCGTCAAGCACGACGTCGAGTTCTTCAACGAGTTCTACGTCCTCGACCTCGCTTTGACGGAGACGCCGGGTGGCCCGGTGGCGACGGGCGTAGTCGCCTACGAGCTCGCGTCCGGCGACATCCACGTCTTCCACTCCAAGGCGATCGTCATCGCCACCGGCGGTTCGGGCCGGATGTACAAGACGACCTCGAATGCGCACACCCTGACAGGCGACGGCATCGGGATCGTCTTCCGCAAGGGACTTCCGTTGGAGGACATGGAGTTTCACCAGTTCCACCCGACGGGCTTGGCTGGGCTTGGCATTCTGATCTCCGAGGCGGTGCGTGGCGAGGGCGGCCGGCTGCTCAACGGTGAGGGCGAACGGTTCATGGAGCGCTACGCGCCGACGATCGTCGACCTGGCGCCGCGCGACATCGTGGCCCGCTCAATGGTACGAGAAGTGCTCGAAGGCCGCGGCGCAGGCCCGCACAAGGACTACGTCTACATCGACGTGCGGCATCTGGGCGCCGATGTGCTGGAGGCGAAGCTGCCCGACATCACGGAGTTCGCCCGCACGTACCTGGGCGTCGACCCAGTCAAGGAGCTGGTGCCGGTGTACCCGACGTGTCACTACGTGATGGGCGGGATTCCGACCACCGTGCACGGACAGGTGTTGCGCGACAACATAACTGCCGTGCCAGGCCTGTACGCTGCCGGCGAGTGCGCTTGCGTGTCCGTGCACGGCGCGAACCGCCTGGGCACGAATTCGCTGCTGGACATCAATGTGTTCGGGCGCCGCGCCGGCCTGGCCGCAGCCGACTACGCCGAGCATTACGACTTCGTGGAGATGCCCCCGGAGCCCGCCGCGATGGTGGTCGAGTGGGTGGGCGACATCCTCTCCGAGCACGGCAACGAGCGCGTGGCCGACATCCGCTCCGCACTGCAGCAGTCGATGGACAACAACGCTGCGGTGTTCCGCACGGAGGAGACGCTGAAGCAGGCATTGACCGACATTCACGCGCTGAAGGAGCGTTATGCCAGAATCTCGGTGCACGACAAGGGCAAGCGGTACAACAGCGACCTTCTGGAGGCCATCGAACTCGGCTTCCTGCTCGAGCTGGCCGAGGTGACCGTCGCAGGTGCGCTGAACCGCAAGGAGTCTCGCGGCGGCCACGCCCGCGAGGACTACCCGAACCGCGACGACACCAATTACATGCGGCACACCATGGCCTACAAGGTCATCGACGACGCGCGCGAAACGAACTGGGCGACCGAACTTCTGGCCGACATCAAGCTGGACTACAAGCCGGTGGTGCAGACCCGGTACGAGCCGATGGAACGGAAGTACTGACGTGACGGAACAGGTTGCGGAAGCGCCGGAGGTGGGCGATCCGCCGCTGCCGCCGATTCCCGACGGCGCGGTGATGGTCACGCTGAAGATCGCCCGGTTCAACCCCGAAAACCCGGACGCCGCAGGCTGGCAGAGCTTCCGGGTGCCGTGCCTGCCCACCGACCGGCTGCTCAACCTGCTCCTCTATGTCAAGGGCTACCTTGACGGCACTTTGACGTTCCGGCGCTCGTGCGCGCACGGCGTCTGCGGCTCAGATGCGATGCGCATCAACGGGGTCAACCGGTTGGCGTGCAAGGTGCTGATGCGCGACCTGCTGCCGAAGAAGGCAGGCAAGCAGCTGACCGTCACGATCGAGCCGATCCGCGGGCTGCCGGTGGAGAAGGATCTCGTGGTCGACATGGAGCCGTTCTTCGACGCCTACCGCGCGATCAAGCCGTACCTGATCACCACCGGGAACCCGCCGACGCGCGAACGCATCCAGAGCCAGGTCGATCGCGCCCGCTACGACGACACCACGAAATGCATTCTGTGCGCGTGCTGCACGACGAGTTGCCCGGTCTACTGGACGGAAGGCAGCTACTTCGGCCCGGCGGCGATCGTCAACGCGCATCGGTTCATCTTCGACTCCCGCGACGAGGCCGCCGCCGAGAGGCTGGAGATCCTCAACGAGGTCGACGGTGTGTGGCGCTGCCGAACGACGTTCAACTGCACGGAATCCTGTCCGCGCGGCATCGAGGTGACAAAGGCGATCCAAGAGGTCAAGCGCGCGCTGCTGTTCAACGGCTAGCCCACCGGCACATCGAAATCTGCACCAGGGGCGTAATTTCGCGAATAGCGCAGCCCTGGTGCAGATTTCGGCGAGAATATCCGGTCGGGCTAGAGACTCTCCTCCAGCTCGCCCAGCCTGTCGGTGAGGCGCAGGTTTTCCGAGTAGTCCACCGGGCAGGCGATCACCGACACACCGTCGTCGGCAAGGGCGGCCGTCAACGTCGGCAACAGTTCGTCGGCGCTGGCGATGCGATAACCCTTGGCGCCGAAGCTTTCCGCGTACTTCACAATGTCGGGGTTGGTGAAGTCGACGTAGTAGTGATCGCCGAGTTCCAGGTCCATCTTCCACTCGATGAGCCCGTAGCCGCTGTCCTCCCAGATCAGCACCACCAGCGGGATCCGTTCGCGGACAGCGGTTTCGATTTCCTGGCTGTTCATCAGGAACGCACCGTCACCCATCGTCGCCAGCACCTTTGCCTCAGGCCGAGCCAGCTTCACGCCGAGCGCTCCCGGCAGCGAGAAGCCCATGGTGGACAGCCCGTTGGAGATCAAGCAGGTGTTGGGCTCGTACGTGGGGTACAGACGAGCCATCCACATCTTGATCGCGCCGGTGTCCACCAGCACGACGTCGTCGCGGCCGAGCGCAGCACGGGTGTCGGCGACGATACGTTGCGGCGCGAGGGGAAACCGTGAATCCTGTTGTCCCCGTGTGAGTTCCTCAGCGAGGAGGTCGGCCATCGACGTGTCGGTGTCGGCGTCAAAACGCTTGCCGTCCAGCGCCTCGGTGAGCGCGTCCAGCGAGGCGGTGATGTCGCCGATGATGCCGACATCGACGCCGTAGTGGGCGTCAACCTCTGCGGGAAAGCGGTGCACGTGGATGATCTTCTTGTCCGCCTTCGGATTGATCTTGACGGGATCGAACTCCTGCAGCTCGTAGCCGACGGCGATCACCGCGTCGGCGTTGTCAAATCCGAAGTTCGCGTAGTCGTGGCGCATGAACCCGATCGTGCCCATGCTGTTGGGGTGATCGTCGGGCATCACGCCCTTGCCGTGAAAAGTGTTGGCTACGTTCACTCCCAGCGCCTCGGCCAAACGGATCAGCGCCTCGGTGGCGTGGCCGCGTGCTGCGCCGTGGCCGGCCAGCACCACCGGGCGCTTGGCTTCCCGCAACATCGCGGCCGCACGCTCGATCTGGCTCGGTGACGGAGCGTCGGGCCGCACGACGTCGCGACGCAGCGGCGCAAGGTCGTAGTCGTCTTCGTCGGCGTCGATGTGTTCGGGAATCGCAAGGTACACCGCGCCGGGTCGTTCGGTCTCCGCGGTTTTGAACGCCTTGCGGAACATCTCGGGTATCGCGCGCGGCGTCGGCACGCCCTCAGCCCACAGGGTGATGGGACGGAACATCGACGTGAGGTTGACGTATTGATGCGACTCTTTGAATTCGCGGTCCTGCCCCACCTGTGCCGAGATCGCGACGAGCGGCGTGCTGTTGGTCGTTGCGTCGGCGACACCGAGCTGCATGTTGATGGCGCCCGGCCCCAGCGTGCTCGACACCACGGCCGCGCGTCCGGTGACGCGGCCGTACATCTCGGCCATGAACGATGCACCCTGCTCGTGCCGTGTCAGCACGTAACGGATCGGCGAAGCCGCCAAGGCTTTGATGAAGTGGATGTTCTCCTCCCCCGGGATGCCGAAGACAACCTCCACCCCGTCGGATTCAAGGCACTTGACCATCAGCTCCGCAGCCGTCGTCATCAATGACCTCCAAACTATTTCGGCGGCATCCGGATACCGCCGTCGACCCGGACGACTTCGGCGTTCATGTAGGAGTTGGTGATCAATTCGAGCACCATCGAGGCGAGCTCGTCGGGTGTGCCCAGCCGCCGTGGAAACAGAACCGACTCGCCCAGCTTGGCTTTGAACGCCTCGGAAGCCTCGCCCTCGCCGTAGATCGGGGTGTCGATCAGCCCCGGCGCCACGGTGTTGACGCGAATCCCGACGGCTGACAGGTCGCGGGCCACAGGCAGCGTCATGCCCACCACGCCGCCCTTCGACGACGAGTACGCGGCCTGACCGATCTGGCCGTCGAAAGCGGCAACGCTGGTCATGTTCACGATCGCGCCGCGCTCACCCGTCTCAGTGGGATCGAGCCGGCTCATCGCGGTCGCGGCCAACCGGATGCAGTCGAAGGTGCCGACCAGGTTGATGGCGAGCACCTTCTTGTAGGCGTCCAGGTTGTGTGCCGATTCGAACTCGCCGTCCTTGCCGATAGTGCGCTGCGCCCAGCCGACACCGGCCGAGTTGACCAGGGCACGCAGCGGACCCAGGTCGACCGCGGTGTTGACCGCGTCTTCGATCTGAGCGGTGTTGGTGACGTCGACGCTGACGAACGCGCCGCCGATCTCGTGGGCGAGTTCCTGGCCGCGGTCGGCCTGCAAATCAGCGATGACGACCCTGGCGCCCTTGGCGGCCAACTGGCGGGCGGTGGCGGCACCGATACCGGACGCCCCACCTGTGACGATTGCACTTACTCCGTTGATATCCACGCCGACAGACTAGAGCCAACGTTCTGAAGCGTCGGCGTCACATCTTCATCGAGTGCATCGTCTACAGGGCATGACCCAGAAAACACGCATCGAATCCCTGCCCCCGAAGCGCGCCGGCCTGCTCACCCGCGCGATGTACCGCTACGCCAAACGCCGCTTCGGCGAGGTGCCCGAGCCCTTCGCGATCACCGCGCATCATCGCGGGCTGCTGATCGCTGGCGCTATCCATGAGACGGCCGTCGAGCGGGCGTCGACAAAGCTTCCCGCCAATGTCCGCGAGCTTGCCGTCTACTGGACCGCCCGCGCGATCGGATGTTCGTGGTGCGTGGACTTCGGCGCGATGCTGATCCGCATGGAAGGCCTCGACGTCGACCGGCTGAAGCACATCGACGACTACGCCACCTCGCCGCGTTACACCGACGACGAGCGGGCGGCGATCGCCTACGCCGACGCAATGACGACGGACCCGCACACCGTCACCGACGAGCAGGTCGCGGATTTGCGCGCGCGCTTCGGTGACGCCGGAGTAATCGAGCTGACGTATCAGGTGGGCCTGGAGAACATGCGGGCCCGGATGAACACCGCGCTCGGCATCACCGAGCAGGGCTTCAGCTCGGGTGACGCGTGCCGGGTTCCATGGGGGAACCAGCAGCTGGAAGGCGATCAGACAGCGGCGAGCCACTGAACTTGTCGGGGTTCGCCACATCCCACACGGCCCAGATCTTTCCGTCGCGCACACTGAGCACCGTGATGCGCGGCATCATCTCGGGGAAGCCGTCGCGGGCGGGCGTGCCCGGTGTGTACGCGCCGAGTTCGCCGTTGATCAACGCCAATTGACTCGACTCGAGCCACCCTGGCCCGTAGCGGCGGGCCAGCCCGAACAGGAACCGCGCCACCTTGGTCGGGCCCTCGACGGGACGGAAAGCCGTGGGCGCCTTGCGGTTCGAGTCACCGGTGAATGTCACGTCAGGATGCAGCAGCGAGACGACGGCGTCGAGGTCGCCTGACGCCATCGCGGCCAGGAAGCGGCCGACGATCTCGTCGTGCGCGGTGTCAACCGGTCCGTCATGATCGCTCACCAGCCGGCGCGCCCGCGAGGCCAGCTGTCGCGCCGATGCGTCGCTCACCGCGAGAATCGACGCGATCTCGGAGAACGGCACGCCGAACCCGTCGTGCAGGACGAAGGCCACGCGCTGATCGGGAGTCAGCTTCTCCAGCACCACCATCGCCGCATAGCGCGCGTCCTCATGGGCCACCACCGCCGCCAGCGGATCGGCCACGCCGAACGTGGTCACCACCGGCTCCGGCAGCCAATCTCCGAGGTACGCCTCACGCCGGTGCGCCGCTGATCTCAGCCGGTCCAGCGCGAGCCGGCTCACCACCGTCGTGAGCCAGGCCCGCAGATCGTCCGGCGCGACCGATGACCGCTGCCAACGCAACCACGCGTCCTGCACCACGTCCTCGGCGTCGGCATAGGTGCCCGTGAGCCGATAACCCACGGCGAGCAGATGCGGCCGGAGGGTCTCGAACTCGTCGACACGCTGTGCAGCGGTCACCCAATCAGCCTAGTCAGGGCCGATTCCGTTGCCGTGTTACAACGAGGGAAATAAATCCGTCGTACCTAAGCGAAATGACGACTGAAATCGTAGTGTCCGACGCATGACTGTAAGTGAACCTACGGCTACGAACGTCGAAAGCAAGGGCCTCAAGGGCGGCGCACTCGGTCTGGTGTCGAGCATCGTCGTCGGGATGGCGTCCACCGCGCCGGCATACAGCCTGGCGGCCACGCTGGGCCTGATCGTCGCGATAAACCACACGAGTGTCGGGGTCAAAGCCCCCGCGATCGTGCTGATCTCGTTCATCCCGATGTACCTGATCGCGGTGGCCTATCAGGAACTCAACAAGGCAGAGCCGGACTGCGGCACCACCTTCACTTGGGCGTCTCGTACGTTCGGGCCGATTGTCGGATGGCTGGGCGGGTGGGGCATCATCGCCGCCGACGTCATCGTGATGGCCAACCTGGCGCAGATCGCCGGTTCGTACTCGTTCACGTTCGTCGGCGAACTCGGGGCCGGGGATTCGGTCGCAAACCTGGCCGACAACGTGGTGTGGTCGACGGTCGCGGGCGTGATCTGGATCGTCGTGATGACCTACATCTGTTATCGCGGCATCGAGGTGTCGGCGCGCATCCAGTACGCGCTGCTGTCCATCGAGGTCATCGTGCTGGTGCTCTTCGCCGTTGTCGCGCTGTACAAGGTCTACACCCATCAGGCTGAGGACTATTCGCTGATGCCTTCGCTGTCCTGGTTCTGGCCCAGCGGAATGGGGTTCGGGGATGTCATCGCCCCCGCGATATTGACCACGATCTTCATCTACTGGGGCTGGGACACTGCCGTCGCATGCAACGAGGAATCCGACGACCCCGGCCGCAACCCGGGACGGGCGGCCGTGATCTCCACCTTCCTGCTGCTGGCCACGTACGCGCTGGTGTCGGTTGCCGCCGTCGCGTACGCAGGCGTTGGCGAAGAGGGCATTGGGCTGGGCAACACCGACAACTCAGACGATGTATTCCGCGCTATCGGGCCGCCCCTGTTCGGCGACAGCGTTCTCGGGCACATCGGGCTGCTGCTGCTGGCCGCGTCAATCCTGACGTCGGCGTCCGCGTCGACACAGACGACGGTCCTGCCGACGGCGAGGACGACGCTGTCAATGGGCGTCTACAAGGCGCTGCCCGATTCGTTCGCGAAGATCCATCGCAAGTACCTGACGCCGAGCGTGTCGACGATCGTGATGGGCGCGGTATCGATCCTGTTCTATCTGCTGTTCACGGTGATCAGCACTAACCTGCTAACTGCTCTGATCGGGTCGGTCGGACTGATGATCGCGTTCTACTACGGGCTGACCGGCTTGGCGTGCGTGTGGTTCTACCGCAAGACGTTGACTCGCAACGCCCGTGACTTCGTCATGCGGGGCGTCGTCCCCTTGCTCGGCGGCGTCAGCCTGTTCGTGATGTTCGTCTACGGCCTGATCAAGTACGCGGAGGTCGATTGGCTCACCGACGACGACGGGAACAACGTGACTATCTTCGGGTTCGGCGCGGTCGCGGTGGTAGGTGTCGGGGCTCTGCTGCTCGGTGTGATCCTGATGTTCGTCTGGTGGGCGATGGCTCCGAGATTCTTCAAAGGCGAGACATTGCCGATGCGGAGCGCGGACCTGGTGCTCGAGCACGCGCCCGCCGGGGTGGGGGCGGGAGCGCCGACGGTGGGGAGGTTGCCAGACTCTCGAGAGGACACGATCGTCGCGCACGATCTTTCGAACCTGCCACCGGGCAAGACCGCGGTCGATCCCGAGACCGGCACGGAGTACACAAAGGACGGTTGATCTGATGGCCAAAGCCGACGGCCGGGCTCGCATTCAGGCGGTCCCCCTGCGGGCGGGCCCGGCGCGGGCCGCGGCCGGGGTCCAGCTCGACGATCTGTCCAAGAAGATCATCGAGCAACTGCAGGAGGACGGCCGACGGTCCTATGCCGGCATCGGCAAGGCCATCGGACTGTCCGAAGCGGCCGTGCGCCAGCGCGTGCAGCGGTTGATCGACGCCGGCGTGATGCAGATCGTGGCGGTCACCGACCCGATGCAGCTCGGGTTCGCCCGCCAGGCGCAGATCGGCATCCGCTGCACGGGCGACGCGATCAAGCTCGGGGAGAAGCTTGCGGCCCTGCCGTCGATCGACTACGTGGTGTTGACCGCCGGGTCCTTCGACGTGATCGTCGAGGTGGTGTGCGAGGACGACGACGATCTGCTCGAGCTGCTCAACACGCAGATTCGCGCACTGCCCGGCGTGACCTCAACCGAGACGCTGGTATACCTGAAACTTGTCAAACAGCAATACAATTGGGGTACACGATGACGTCGACAGAGTTGTCGGCCAAGGCCGATCGGCATCTATGGGGCCACTTCGCCAGGCACGGGCCGGGCATCACGCCACCGGTCATCGTTCGCGGTGAGGGCGTGCGAATCTGGGACAGCCACGGCAAGAGCTATCTCGACGGCCTGTCCGGGTTGTTCGTCGTCCAGGTCGGCCACGGCCGCGCAGAACTCGCAGAGGTCGCGGCCAAGCAGGCCCGCGAGCTCGCCTTCTTCCCGCTGTGGTCGTATGCGACACCGACGGCAATCGAGTTGGCAGACCGCCTTGCGCAGTACGCGCCCGGTGATCTGAACCGGGTGTTCTTCACCACCGGCGGCGGTGAGGCTGTCGAATCGGCGTGGAAGCTGGCCAAGCAGTTCTTCAAGCTGACGGGCAAACCCGGTAAGTACAAAGTGATTTCGCGGTCGATCGCTTATCACGGCACGCCCCAGGGCGCGCTGTCGATCACCGGCCTGCCTTCCTTCAAGGCGCCGTTCGAGCCGCTGGTCCCCGGCGGCTTCCGCGTGCCGAACACGAACTTCTACCGCGCCCCAGCGCCTTTCGACGTCGATCAGAAGGAGTTCGGCCGCTACGCTGCCGACCGGATCGCCGAGGCAATCGAGTTCGAAGGGCCCGACACTGTCGCGGCGGTGTTTCTCGAGCCCGTCCAGAACGCGGGCGGCTGTTTCCCGCCACCGCCGGGCTACTTCGAGCGCGTGCGCGAAATCTGCGACGAATACGACGTTTTGCTGGTTTCCGATGAGGTGATTTGCGCGTTCGGCCGGATCGGCTCGATGTTCGCCTGCGAGGATTTCGGTTACCAGCCGGACATCGTCACCTGCGCGAAGGGCATGACGTCGGGCTACTCGCCGATCGGCGCGATGATCGCCACGGACCGGCTGTTCGAGCCTTTCAACGACGGCAAGACGACGTTCCCGCACGGGTATACGTTCGGCGGCCACGCGGTCTCCTCAGCGGTCGCGCTGGCCAACTTCGACATCTTCGAGCGCGAGGGCCTCAACGCTCACGTGAAGGAGAACGCACCCGCATTCCGCGCCACGTTGGAGAAGCTCTACGACCTGCCGATCGTCGGCGACGTCCGCGGCGAGGGGTTCTTCTACGGGATCGAGCTCGTCAAAGACAAAACGAGCAAGGCCACTTTTGACGACGACGAATCCGAACGGTTGCTGCGCGGTTTCCTGTCCTCGGCGTTGTTCGAGGCCGGGTTGTACTGCCGCGCCGACGACCGCGGCGACCCCGTGGTGCAACTGGCGCCGCCGCTGATCAGCGGGCAGGCCGTCTTCGACGAGATCGAGCAGAAGTTGCGCCACGTGCTGTCGGAGGCCTGGGCCAGGCTGTAGTCCGGGCCTTTTCGTCGAGATTCACGTTACGCAGAGCCTTTCTCGCACTTCTTCTGCATAACGTGAATTTCGCCGCGGCGACCCACGCCCCGTGGCCACATTTGCAACACAAACCACACCAGTCACAGCGTGGCTCCCTGGAATCGCGGGATACGCCGCCTAACCTGCACACGATGGCGACTTTGCGAACCGCGGGCCGCGGCGCTGCAGGCCTGGTCACGGCCGTGTTGATGGTCTGCGCCCCGGCACTGCTGACGATGCCGGCCGCCCACGGCGAACCCGCCGCGTCACCGGACGGCGCGAGTTGCCCCTACCGCGTCTCCACGCCCCCTGCCGTCGACGAGTCGGAGGTGCCGACGGCCGGCGACCCGCCGCAACCACTGGCCGTTCCGGCTGATCCGGTCGGCGGCAAAGCGCTGTCCGGCTGCGGCGTCGTCGTCGCGCCGAACACGCCACCACTGCCCGACGATGTCTCCGCCGAGGCATGGCTGGTCGCCGACCTCGACAACGGCGACGTCATCGCCGCCAAGGATCCGCACGGCAGGCATCGGCCCGCCAGCGTCATCAAGGTGCTGATCGCGATGGCGTCGATCAACGAGTTGAGCCAGGACAAGGTCGTCGCGGGAACCGTCGAGGACGGCAACGCCGACGGCACCCGGGTCGGTGTGGACGTCGGCGGAAACTACACCGTCTTCCAGTTGCTGCACGGCCTGCTGATGCACTCCGGCAACGACGCCGCGCACGCGCTGGCGATGCAGTTGGGTGGCATGGACGCCGCGCTTGGCAAGATCAACACGCTCGCAGGCAAGCTCGGCGCCAGCGACACCCGCGTGGCCACGCCCTCCGGTCTTGACGGGCCGGGCATGAGCACGTCGGCCTACGACATGGGGTTGTTCTACCGCTACGCGTGGGAGAACCCGACATTCGCGCAAGTGGTGGCGACCCGCACGTTCGAGTTCCCCGGTCACCCGGCGCGGGCCGACGATCCGGACAAGACCGACCATCCCGGATACACGCTCGAGAACGACAACCAGCTCTTGTACAACTACCCGGGTGCGATCGGCGGCAAGACCGGCTACACCGACGACGCCGGCCAGACGTTCGTCGGGGCGGCCAACCGCGACGGTCGGCGCCTGGTGGCAGTGCTGCTCAAAGGCACGCGCCAACCGATCGCGCCGTGGGAGCAGGCGGCCCATCTGCTCGACTACGGGTACGCCACACCCCCCGGCACGCGAGTCGGCAAGCTCGTCGACCCAGACCCGTCGCTGAGTATCGCGAACGCCGGACCCGCCGCCCCGGGGCTGGCCGCGGCCAGCTTTCCCACCGCCGTCAACGAGCTGCCCGTGCGGATCGGTGTGGCGATCGTCGGCACCGTCACCGTGTTCGGGTTGATGCTCGGCGCGCGCTCAATCAACCGCCGCGCGCACAGCTAGTCACGGCGCCGTCGCAGCCGCGCTCACCTTTTTTTGGATCGCAGCCGCGAAAGGCCAAGCGCGGCAAGCGCTCCCACGATCCCTGCCACCACCGCTGTGCGGGCGCGGGCGCCCTCGTCGCCGAAGTCGCGCGGCTCGATTGTCGCGGGGCCAGGCGCTGCGACCGGGGCGAGGGCAAGGTTCTCGGTGGACGTCGCTGCCCATGCCGTCGCGAACAGGATCATCCGCGCGGTGATGTACGCAAACACCAGCAGACCAAGCACGGGACCGAACGTGGCCCCGGCCGGCCCATGCGTGATTCGGCTCAGGTAGATCGACGCTACGTGTTTGAAGACCTCGAAGCCGATCGCCGCCAGCAGCCCGGCCTTCCCGGCACTTCGCAAGCTCAGCGATTCCCGGGGCAACCGCGCGATCATCCATGAGAACAGCAGCCACGAAATCCCCAGTGACAGCAGCTGCGTGACGATCTTCAGCGCCAAGGTCACGCCGGGCGCGTCCTCAAGATTGAACCAGCTCAGCACTTTTTGCATCAGGTCGCTGGTGGTCAGGGCAGTGAGCCCGACCGTCACGATGATCGCCAAGAACACCGAAACCAAGGCCATCAGATCCGAGAGCTTCGTGCGGACAAAGCCGCCCGGCTCGTGACGCTGCTCCCACATCGCGCTCAGGGCTTCACGCAGGTTGCCGATCCAGCCCAATCCCGCATACGCCGCAACGGCAAGGCCGATCAGACCGACTGAGGTCCGTGAATCGACCGCGGCGTCGATCAACGACGTCAGGGTCTGCGCGGTGTCGCCCTTCACCGATCCCTTGACCCAGTCCTTGATCTGATTCAACCAATCCTGGTGGCGGACCAGCACGAATCCCGCTACCGAGAAACCGACCATCATCAACGGAAACAGCGCGAACACGGTGAAGTACGTGATCCCGGCGGCGAAGAAATCACCCTTGCAATCCTGATAGCGCTGCGCGGCCCGCATCACATGGTCGAACCACGGAAACCGCATCCGCAGCCGGTCGAGAAAGCCGGGCTTGTCCGGTTCCGACGTGTCCTTCTTCGCCACTGCTCCCCCGCTACGGAATCTGGAAGAACCCTAGCCGCTCATAGACGTTCGCGACCGTCTTCGCCGACACCTCGCGGGCCCGTTCGGCGCCCTTCGTCAGGATTGCCTCCAACTCCGTTGTGTCGCTGACCAACTCGTCCACCCGGGACTTGAGCGGGGCGACGAACTCGACGACGGCGTCAGCGGTGTCGGCCTTCAGATCCCCGTAGCCGCGGCCTGCATAGGCGTCGACGAGCTTCTCGACGCTTTCACCCGTCACCGCCGACTGGATGACCAGCAGGTTGGAGACGCCCGGCTGCGCGTCGGGGTCGTAGCGGACCGCTCTGACGCTGTCGGTGACCGCGGAACGGATCTTCTTGGCGGTGATCTTGGGATCGTCGAGCAGGTTGATCACACCGGCGTCGGTGGCTGCCGACTTGCTCATCTTCGCCGTCGGGTCGGCGAGGTCGTAGATCTTGGCGGTCGCTTTGCGGATCAGCACGTCGGGCACGACGAAGGTGCCGGGGAAGCGGCTGTTGAATCGTTGCGCCACATCGCGGGCGAGCTCGAGATGTTGACGCTGGTCCTCACCGACCGGAACCAGGTCGGTGTCGTAGAGCAAGACGTCGGCGGCCTGCAGCACCGGGTAGGTGAACAGTCCCACGGTCGTGGAATCCGTACCCTGCCGCTGCGCCTTGTCCTTGAACTGCGTCATCCGCGATGCTTGCCCGAATCCGGTGAAACACCCCAGCACCCAAGCCAATTCGGTATGAGCGGGCACATGGCTCTGCACGAAAATGGTGCTGCGGGCCGGGTCGATACCCAGAGCCAGGTACTGCGCGGCCGTCAGCAGCGTGCGCCGCCGCAGCACATCGGGGTCCTGAGGCACGGTGATCGCGTGGAGGTCGACCACACAGAAGAACGCGTCGAACTCGTCCTGAAGCGCCACCCACTGCGTGACCGCACCGAGCGCGTTGCCCAGATGCAGGGAGTCGGAAGTGGGCTGGACACCGGAGAAGACGCGTTTTTGACTGCTCATGACCACTGAATCTTTCCACGCCACCTCAAGCGGGTTTCCTTGTAATTTGCGGTACCGGCGGTATCGCCTTTATCGTCACCCCATGGCTGAGCGTGCACCGATCCATGTGGGCTCCGGCGAGCCGATGCTTTTGCTGCACCCATTCATCATGTCCCAGACGGTGTGGAAAGACGTCGCGCCGCGAATTGCCGACGCCGGTCGCTACGAGGTGTTCGCACCGACCATGGCAGGCCACAACGGCGGCCCGAAAGGCTCGTCGTTCCTGGGCAGCGCCACCCTCGCCGATCACGTCGAACGGCAGATGGACGAACTCGGCTGGCACACCGCGCACATCGTCGGCAACTCGCTGGGCGGCTGGGTCGCCTTCGAGTTGGAGCGACGCGCCCGCGCCCGCACGGTGACCGCGATCGCCCCGGCCGGTGGCTGGCACCGCTGGTCCCCGGTCAAGTTCGAGATCGTCGCGAAGTTCTTGGCGGGAGCACCGGTCTACGTCGTGGTGAAGCTCCTCAAGAAGCACTCGATGCGAATTCCGTTCGCCCGGTGGCTTGCCCATTTCCCGATCAGCGCGTACCCCGAGCGGCTCAGCGACGAGAACATGCTCGATATCCTCGACGACGTCGCGAATTGCCCGGCGTACTACCAGTTGTTGATCAAGTCGCTGCTGGCTCCCGGGCTGATGGAACTGGCCGACACCCGGGTGCCGACGCATCTGGTGATCTGCGAGAAGGACCGGGTACTGCCCCACCCGCGCTACACCCGCGGGTTCACCGGAGCCATCCCGGAGATCACACAGGTCACCGAGTTCGACGACGTCGGCCACATCCCGATGTTCGAGGCACCTGAGCGCGTCGCCGACGTCATCCTTGGCTTCGTCGATCAGTACGTCCACCGGCCGCGGGCGCAATCGGCCGGCTAGGCCAGCGCCTTCTGCAGGTTGTCGTCGAGGGCGCCCATGAACTCCTCGGTGCTCAGGTACTCCTGGTCGGGACCGATCAGCGATGCCAGGTCCTTGGTCATCTGGCCGCCCTCGACCGTCTCGATGACGACGTGTTCAAGCTGTTGTGCGAAGTCGACGACCTCCGCAGTGTTGTCGAGCTTCCCTCGATGGTCGAGGCCTCGGGTCCAGGCGAAGATCGACGCGATCGGGTTGGTCGACGTGGGCTTGCCGGCCTGGTGCTGACGGAAATGCCGCGTGACGGTGCCGTGCGCGGCCTCGGCCTCCACGATCCTGCCGTCCGGGGTCATCAGCACCGACGTCATCAGGCCCAGTGACCCGTAACCCTGTGCGACCGTGTCGGATTGCACGTCGCCGTCGTAGTTCTTGCATGCCCAGACATAGCCGCCCTCCCACTTGAGGCATGAGGCCACCATGTCGTCGATCAGCCGGTGCTCGTAGGACAGCCCATTGGCTTCGAACTCCTCTTTGAACTCCTCGTCGTAAATGCGCTGGAACTCGTCTTTGAACATGCCGTCGTAGGCCTTCAGGATGGTGTTCTTCGTCGACAGGTACACCGGATAGCGCTCTTTGAGCCCGTACTTGAACGACGCGCGAGCGAAGTCCTCGATGGATTTCTTGAAGTTGTACATGCCCATCATCACCCCGCCGTCCTCGGGGATCTTGACCACGTCGTGCACGATCGGTTCGCTGCCGTCGTCCGGGGTGAACGTCACCGTGAACGTGCCGGGCCGGTCGACCTTGAAATTGTCTGCGCGGTACTGATCGCCAAATGCGTGCCGGCCGATGATGATCGGCTTGGTCCAGCCCGGTACCAGCCGTGGCACATTGTTGATGACGATCGGCGCGCGGAAGATGGTGCCGCCCAAGATGTTTCGGATGGTGCCGTTGGGCGACAGCCACATCTCCTTCAGGTTGAATTCCTTGACCCGCGCTTCGTCGGGGGTGATGGTGGCGCACTTGACGCCGACGCCGTGCTTCTGGATCGCGTGTGCCGCATCGATGGTCACCTGGTCGTCGGTCTCGTCGCGATGCTCGATGCCCAGGTCGTAGTAGTCGAGGTCGATGTCCAGGTACGGCAGGATCAGCATGTCCTTGATGAACTTCCAGATGATCCGGGTCATCTCGTCGCCGTCCAGCTCGACAACTGGGCCTTCGACCTTGATCTTGGACATGGTGAGCACAGTACTTAGTCGCGTTGCGCGGCTTCGGTACTTATTCGGTCCTCGCGTCCGCGGTGCCTATTCGCTCCTCGCGTCCGCAAGCGTCGAATTGAACGTCTTGCTCGGCCGCATCACCGAGGTGGTCTTCTCGCGGTCGGGGTAGTAGTAGCCGCCGATATCCACCGGATTGCCTTGCACTTCGGCGAATTCACCCACGATGGCCTCTTCATTGTCCGCCAGCGCCTTCGCCAGCCCGGCGAAATGGTCGGCCAGCTCCTGATCCTCGGTCTGGGCGGCAAGTTCCTGCGCCCAGTACAACGCGAGATAGAACTGGCTGCCGCGGTTATCGATCTCACCGGTCTTGCGCGACGGGCCTTTGTCGTTTTCGAGCAGCTTGCCGATCGCGGCATCCAACGTGGTGCCAAGCAGCGCGGCCCGCTTGTTGCCGGTCTTGTCTGAAAGATCGTCGAAGCAGGCGCCCAACGCGAGGAACTCGCCGAGCGAATCCCAGCGCAGGTGGTTCTCCTCGACCAGCTGATGGACGTGTTTGGGCGCCGAACCGCCAGCGCCGGTTTCGTACATGCCGCCGCCGGCCATCAGCGGAACGATCGACAGCATCTTCGCGCTGGTGCCCAGCTCCAGGATCGGAAACAGGTCGGTGAGGTAGTCACGGAGGATGTTTCCGGTCGCGGCGATGGTGTCCTGACCGCGGGTCACCCGCTCGAGCGTGTACCGCATCGCCCACACCTGCGGCATGATCTGGATGTGCAGGCCCTCGGTGTCGTGGTCCTTCAGGTACGCCTTGACCTTCTTGCGTAGCTCGGCCTCGTGGGGACGCTCGGTATCCAGCCAGAACACCACCGTCATGCCCGAGGCGCGGGCGCGGGTGACGGCCAGCTTGACCCAGTCCCGGATCGCCGCGTCCTTGGTGACGGGCATCCGCCAGATGTCGCCCTCCTCGACGTCCTGCGACAGCAAGACCTCACCGGTGTCGACGTCGACGATGTCGGCGACGCCGTCCTCGGGGATCTCGAAAGTCTTGTCGTGGCTGCCGTATTCCTCGGCCTTCTGCGCCATCAGGCCGACGTTCGGCACGGTGCCCATGGTCGTTGGATCGAACTGGCCGTTGGTCTTACACCAGTTGATCATCTCCTGGTAGATCCGGGAGAACGTGGACTCGGGGTTCACCGCCTTGGTGTCCTTGGTGCGCCCGTCGGCGCCGTACATCTTGCCGCCGAGCCGGATCATCGCCGGCATCGACGCGTCGACGATCACGTCGCTGGGCGAATGGAAGTTGGTGATTCCTTTGGCCGAATCCACCATGGCCAGTTCGGGCCGGTGCTCGTGGACATCGTGAATGTCTTTGATGATCTCCTCGCGCTGGAATGACGGCAGCGCCTCGATCTTGTTGTACAGATCGACCATTCCGTTGTTCACGTTCACGCCCAGCTCGTCGAGCACCTTTTGGTGCTTGGCAAACGCATCCTTGTAGAAGACCTTCACGCAGTGGCCGAAGACGATGGGGTGACTGACCTTCATCATCGTCGCCTTGACGTGCAGCGAGAACATCACACCGGTTTTGTACGCGTCTTCGATCTGCTGCTCGTAGAACTCGACCAGAGCTTTCTTGCTCATGAACATGCTCTCGATGACGTCGCCGTCGTCCAGCGCCGTCTCGGGCTTGAGCACGATCGTTTCGCCACGCTTGGTCTTCAATTCCATCCGCACCGTGCGCGCCTTGTCCAGCGTCATCGACTTCTCGCCGTGGTAGAAGTCGCCGCCCCTCATCGTCGCGACGTGCGTGCGTGACGCCTGCGACCACTCTCCCATGCTGTGCGGGTGCCTGCGCGCGTACTCCTTGACCGCCTTGGGCGCGCGACGGTCCGAATTGCCTTCGCGCAGAACCGGATTGACGGCGCTGCCGAGCACCTTGCCGTAGCGCTCCTTGAGTGCCTTTTCTTCGTCGGTCTTCGGATGCGCCGGATAGTCGGGAATCGCGTAACCCTTTTCCTGCAGCTCCTCGATGGCGGCCGAAAGCTGCGGTACCGAAGCGCTGATGTTCGGAAGCTTGATGATGTTCGTCTTCGGGTCCTGCGTGAGCTTGCCCAGCTCGGCCAGATTGTCCGGCACCTTCTGTTCGTCGGTCAGGTCGTCGGCGAACTCGGCCAGGATGCGTGCGGCGACGGAGATGTCGCTCGTCTCGACGTCGATGCCCGCCGGCTCGGTGAAGGTCCGGATGATCGGCAGAAAGGCGTAGGTCGCAAACAGCGGCGCCTCGTCGGTCAGCGTGTAGATGATGGTCGGCTGTTCGGCGCTCATGTCTTGGTCGTCTCCCGACGTCGGTTCGGTCAAGCCGGCTACCAGTATTCCGTCGAGGGCTGCTCCGTGTCAGACCCAGGTCGAACTGAGCTCGCGTCCGCAGCTCCTATTGCTCCTCGCGTCCGCAGCTCCTATTGCTCCTCGCGTCCGCAGCTCCTATTGCTCCTCGCGTCCGCAGAACCCGCTGGCACCCGCTCAGCGGTGTGCGATACCCTTTTCTTCGGTCATGAGTGCCAGCGTCAAGCCCCGGCTTGCTGGCCGGCAACCCTCCAACCGCGGTGGGGTGCCCCGGGTGATGACCAGGTTGAGTAGCCGGTAGCGGCTACACGGCAAGCGCGGGTCCGTGATGACGGACCCCCCGTCATTACAGGAGATGATCCCCCATGAGCACTGAGCCCGCGTCATATGATGGTCGCTCGGACGAGCCTCGCTCCGACGTCGACCCCAGTTCAAAGTGGTCGTTCGAAACCAAACAGATCCACGTCGGCCAGGTACCTGACGCCGCGACCAACGCCAGGGCGCTGCCGATCTACCAGACGACGTCGTACACCTTCAAGAGCACCGACCACGCTGCCGCTCTGTTCAGCCTCGCCGAGACCGGCAACATCTACACCCGGATCATGAACCCGACCACCAACGTCGTCGAGGAGCGCATTGCCGCGCTGGAGAACGGGGTTGCGGCGCTGTTCTTATCGTCCGGGCAGGCCGCGGAGACGTTCGCGGTGCTCAACATCGCCAATTCCGGCGACCACATCGTGTCCAGCCCCCGGCTGTACGGCGGCACCTACAACCTGTTCCACTACTCGCTGCCCAAGCTCGGGATCGACGTCAGTTTCGTCGAAGACCCCGACGACCTGGAGTCGTGGCGGGCGGCGGCACGGCCCAACACGAAGGCGTTCTTCGGCGAGACGATCTCCAACCCGCAGAACGACATCCTCGACATCCCGGGGGTCGCGGCAGTCGCCCACGACGCCGGGGTGCCACTGATCGTCGACAACACCGTCGCCACGCCGTACCTGATCCAGCCCATCGACCACGGCGCCGACATCGTCGTGCATTCGGCAACGAAGTACCTCGGCGGCCACGGGGCGGCAATCGCGGGCGTGATCGTCGACGGCGGCCACTTCGACTGGACCAACGGCAAGTTCCCGGGTTTCACCACGCCCGACCCGAGCTATCACGGCGTGGTGTATGCCGGGCTTGGGCCACCGGCGTTCGCGCTGAAGGCCCGGGTGCAATTGCTGCGTGACTACGGTTCGGCGGCCTCGCCGTTCAATGCATTCCTCGTGGCGCAAGGCCTGGAAACGCTGAGCCTGCGGGTCGAGCGGCACGTCGCCAATGCCCAACGGGTCGCCGAATACCTCGACAACCACCCCGGCGTGCTGTCGGTGAACTATGCCGGGCTGCCCAGCTCGCCATGGTACGAGCTGGGAAAGAAGTTGGCGCCCAAGGGAACCGGCGCTGTGCTCGCGTTCGAGATCGCGGGCGGGGTGGACGCCGGCAAGGCGTTCGTCAACGCGCTGACGCTGCACAGCCACGTCGCCAACATCGGAGATGTGCGTTCGTTGGTGATCCACCCCGCGTCCACGACGCACAGCCAACTCAGTCCCGAGGAGCAGCTCACCACGGGCGTCACGCCTGGCTTGGTGCGGCTGGCGGTCGGGATCGAAGGCATCGACGACATCCTCGCCGACCTTGAGCAGGGCTTCGCTGCCGCCAAGCCGTTCACCGGCACGAGCGTCTCGTGACGATCTTCGACGTGCCCACCACAGAACTCCCCGCCGCAGGCGACATACGCATCGTCGACATCGGAGCGCTGCGGCTGGAAAGCGGTCAGGTACTCGACGACGTCTCGATTGCGGTGCAGCGCTGGGGTGAGTTGTCGCCAACCCGCGACAACGTCGTGGTGGTGCTGCACGCATTGACCGGCGACTCGCACGTGACGGGCCCCGCGGGGCCCGGTCACCCGACCGCGGGCTGGTGGGACAGCGCCGTCGGCCCCGGCGCGGCGATCGACACGAACCGCTGGTGCGCCGTGGCCACCAATGTGCTCGGCGGGTGCCGTGGCTCGACGGGGCCGAGCTCATTGGCACCCGATGGGAAGCACTGGGGCTCAAGGTTTCCCACGACCACTGTGCGGGATCAGGTCGACGCCGACGTCGCCGCGCTAGCGGCGCTTGGCATCACGGAGGTGGCCGCGGTCGTCGGCGGCTCGATGGGCGGCGCACGGGCGCTGGAGTGGATCGTCAGCCATCCCGCCACGGTCCGCGCCGCGCTGGTGCTGGCAGTGGGCGCCCGGGCTACCGCCGACCAGGTCGGCACGCAGTGTGCGCAGGTCGCCGCGATCAAGTCCGACCCGAACTGGCAGGGCGGGGACTATTACGACACGGGCCGGCTGCCGTTGGACGGCATGGACATCGCGCGCCGGTTCGCTCACCTGACCTACCGGGGAGAAGTGGAACTCGACGAGAGGTTCGCCAACCAGCCGCAGGGTGAGGAAGATCCGTTGGCCGGCGGGCGTTACGCGGTGCAGAGCTACCTCGAGCACCAAGGAGCAAAGCTGGTGGACCGGTTCGATCCGGGCACGTATGTCGTGCTTACCGACGCGCTCTCCAGCCACGACGTCGGCCGCGGCCGCGGTGGCGTACCCGCCGCATTGCGGGCGTGCAAGGTGCCGGTGGTGGTCGGGGGAATCACCTCTGACCGGCTGTATCCGCTGCGGCTGCAGGAAGAGCTTGCCGAACTGCTGCCCGGGTGCACGGGCCTCAACGTCGTCGACTCGATCTACGGGCACGACGGTTTTCTGATCGAGTCGGAAGCCGTGGGCGACTTGATCAGGCAGACGCTGAAACTCGCACAGCGATGACAGAACTCGCACGGTCCCTGTCGTTCGGAGCTGAGGCCGCCGCGTACGAGCGGGGCAGGCCGTCGTATCCACCGGAAGCAATCGACTGGCTGCTGCCACGTGGGGCCCGTGACGTGCTCGACCTCGGGGCCGGTACCGGAAAGCTGACCACGCGACTCGTGGAACGCGGTCTCTCGGTGGTGGCCGTCGACCCGATCCCGGAAATGCTTGAGGTTCTGAGCAATTCGCTGCCCGATACACCTGCGCTGCTGGGCACGGCCGAGGAGATCCCGCTTCCCGACAACAGCGTGGACGCGGTGCTCGTCGCACAGGCCTGGCACTGGTTCGATCAGACACGGGCCATCCCCGAGCTGGCGCGCGTGCTTCGACCGGGTGGCCGGCTCGGCCTGGTGTGGAACACGCGAGACGAGCGGCTGGGCTGGGTGAAGGAACTCGGCGGGATCATCGGCCATGAGGACGATCCGCACAACCACCAGGTGACGCTGCCGGAGCCGTTCAAGGACGCCCAACGCCATCAGCTGGAGTGGACGAGTTACCTTACGCCGCAAGCACTCATCGATCTCGTGGCTTCGCGCAGCTATTGCATCACATCCCCTGCGGACGTCCGGACGCGCACGTTGGATGAGGTGCGGAAGCTGCTAGCCACCCACCCGGCACTGAAGAACGCGACAGGCGTGGCGCTGCCGTACGTGACGATCTGCATTCGGGCGACGTTGTCTGCTTGATCGTGTTGAGGCGGTAGTGTGCCTCGGCGTGTTCTCAAGACTCGGATTCGTCCTCGCCGCCCTGCTGATCACGTCCGCCACCGGGTGCTCGACAAGTGAACAATCAAAGGCGCCGGCGCCCCCAGCTGCCCCGGTGACCCTTAAGTTCGACGACAAAAACGTCGCGCTCGGCGACCCGGTGAAGTGTCTAGGCACTGGCGGGAGTCTGCTTGTGTACGCGCCGATCGCGAACACCAAGGGCGATATCGTCGCCGACATCGGCATCGCTGACCTCACTGCCCATTCGATCGCGGTCTCGGGCGTGGACGGAGACAACAAGTACTTCTGGGAGACAACGTCGACCATGGGTGAAGCGATGCCCGTGACGAAGGCCGACAACACGTTCACCGTGCGCGGCAAGATCCATCAGACCAAGGATGCCCACATCAAGAAGAACATCGAGATCACTGCGGCGAACTGCCCCGGAACTTCTGGATAGAATGGCTAATTTGGCCATAAGAGCTAGAATGGGCGTATGCCTAGCCTGACATTCCGCAACCGTGCGGGCGACCTGGTCGACCTGCCCACGGTGGCCGCAACCCGATTCAAGAACGAGTTTGGGACGATCTTCGAGCAGGCCGCAGTCAACGGCGCCATCGCGATCACCAAGCACAACACGCCACGCGCGGTGCTGCTGTCGATCGCCGAGTTCGAAGCGCTCACGCGGGCAAGCGAACCCGCGCTGGACGAGCTGACCGAGCGCTTCGACGACCTGCTACTGCGCATGCAGACACCGAAGGCGAAGACGGCGATGGCCGACGCGTTCGGCGCGTCACCGCAGCGGCTCGGGCGCGCGGCGGTGAAGGCTGCCCGTCCGAAGCGGCGGCCCTAGCCCTTCATGCTCCTCACGTCCGCGTGAGCCCACAGATCTACGTCCTCGCCGGCGTCAACGGCGCGGGCAAGAGCAGCATTGGCGGCGCGATGTTTCGCGCCGCAGGCAGCGACTATTACAACCCGGACGAGGCCGCGCGGGAGCTGATCACGGCCAATCCGGGGCTCGACCAAAACAAGGCGAACTCCGCGGCCTGGCGGCAGGGAAAGCGGCTTCTCGAGCAGGCGATCGCCGAGCGGCTCAATTTCGCGTTCGAAACAACGTTGGGCGGCACTACGATTCCGCGGCTGCTCGCTGAGGCAGCTGCAGACGGCATCGAGGTGCGCGTCTGGTACGTCGGTCTGGACAGCGTTCAGACACACATCGCCCGGGTACGCCACCGCGTGCAGGCGGGTGGCCACGACATCCCCGAGTCGACGATCCGGCGGCGGTGGCAGCACAGCCGGCTGAATCTGATCAAACTGTTGCCCGCGCTGGCCGAACTACGCGTCTACGACAACTCGGCACAAGCGGACCCAGCTGTCGGGGACGCGCCGCGGCCGGTGCTCGTCGTGCACGTCGACCACGGCAAGATCGTCGGGGCGCCCGATCTGTCGTCGACGCCGGAGTGGGCGAAGCCGATCGTCGCTGCCACGCTGTCGTTGTAGTGGCTAGGGCTCGCCGCACCAGCGACGCAGCGCGGCGTGCAACCGACTGCGATCGGCACTCTCGAATTCGTCTGCGGCCCAAGCGACATAGCCGTCGGGGCGAAGCAGCAACCCGCGCATCGGCTCGTCGGCAAGTGTGGTGACGACCGTATCGACTCGGCCGGCCCAGCCGAGGGCTTCGCGCGAGACATCGCCGCCGGACAAGTCGACCAGCACGGGCCGCGCAGCGTGCAACAGATCGGCGACCCGACGGCCGTCGTCGAACGTCAGGTCGGGCACCAGCAGCCCCGACAAGCGGTGATCGTCGCCGACGTCGTAGCGCGTGTCGGCACCGGCGAGCAGCCGGGCCATGTGGTCCGCGACGGCCGGGATCTGCAGGAGTTCACCGAAAAGCGTTCGCAAGGCGGCTACTTCGGGCCCGGATGCCATCAGCGCCGTCTGCGACGACGACTGCATCATCACCCGCTCGCCCACCGGATACCGCTCGCTTTGATAGGTGTCGAGCAGGCCCGGCGGCGCCCATCCGTTGACGGTCGCAGCCATCTTCCAGCCCAGGTTCAGCGCGTCCTGAAGTCCGAGGTTCAGACCGGGGCCACCCATCGCAGAGTGCACGTGGGCCGAATCTCCCAGTAGGAAAACGTTTCCCACGCGATAGCTGACGGCCTGCCGGGTGTTCTGCCCAGACATGCGCCGCATGGCGTGCGGCCCGTCGCCCTGCGGCGGCTCCAGCGGAAAGTCGACGCCGAGCACTCGGCGGGTGCTGTCGCGGAGCTCGTCGAGGGTGAACGGCGTGGACTCATCGGGGAGCTCGGACGCGTACTCGACCGTGCCGACCATGTGCCTGCCGGGCTCGAACTGGGCATAGATGAGGACACCGCCGTCGAACCTGTTGTGGCCGAAGCGCACTGGCGCGCTGCCGGGGATGTCGATGGTTCCGTCCGGATTGCGCACCTTGTCAGGCACGCGGACGTGGGCCAGTCGCGCCACGACATCGGACGTGTAGCCGGGGAAATCGATGCCGACCCGTTTGCGCACCGGGCTGCGACCACCGTCGGCACCGACGAGGAATCTCGAGTCGAAGGTGTATACACCCGAAGGCGACGTGACCGTGACCGCGACGCCGTCGGCACCTTGCTCCAGATCGGTGAACTCATGGCCCCAGCGGACGTCTATCCCGAGGTCGTGCGCGCGATCGTTCAGTTGCCGTACCAACTGCGGCTGAGCGATCATCCATGCGTACATCGGGTTGTCTGCGACGCCTGCCAGCGGCACTCGCATGCCCGAGAAGATCCACTCGTACAAGGGTGAGGGTGGCTCGTCCGACCGGCTGAACTCCTGGAACAGCCCGCGCATGTCGAGAAGCCGAATTACTTGGCCGACAAGGCCGTTCGCCTTCGGTTCGGTGCTGGGAGCGGGGAGCAGGTCAATAACGACCGGGCGGACGCCTGCCAATGCGAGCTCGCAGGCCAGCATCAGCCCGTTCGGCCCGGCGCCCGCGACGACGACGTCGACGTGTTCGTTCGGCACTGTCGCCAGGGTAGCGAAGGTGCCTGTAGGTAACCTCGGTATCAGCCCTCACACGGGTCCCACCGGCACCCCGCGGACGAGCTATGCCTCCGCTGTGTAACTCGTGCGGCTGCTGAGACGACAGCGCGGCCTACCGCGTGCCCAACGGATCGATCGTCCACGCGATGCGGATCACCGCGGCGCTGACCAGCGCCATCGCGATGACGTCGGTGGCCCGGCCCCGCACCACGAGCAGGCCCGCCCGCTCGTCGGACAACACGAGTCGCAGCACCGCGGCCACGCCGACTCCGATGCCGAGCAGCAGCGAGCCGCGGCGCCAGTAGTCGGTGACGATGAGGCCGAACGCGGCGAAGAAGATCGCGAACACCACGATGATCGCCCACTGGTTGCGGACGACGTCGCGAACAGTCACGGCTGCTGTCTGCTCTTCGCGCAAGCGCTCATCGCCCCCTCGGCCCGCTCGACCACGTTCGTCAGCAGAAACGCCCTCGTCAACGGACCCACGCCGCCCGGGTTCGGCGACACGTGCCCGGCGACCTCCCACACGTCGGGATGGACGTCGCCCGTCAGCTTGCCGTCCACCCGCGATACCCCGACGTCGACGACCGCCGCGCCAGGCTTGACCATGTCGGCCGTCACCATATGCGGCACGCCAACCGCCGCCACCACGATGTCGGCCTGCCTGGTCAGCGAAGGCAGATCACGAGTTCCGGTGTGGCACAACGTTACTGTCGCATTCTCTGAACGACGGGTGAGGAGCAGGCCGAGCGGCCTGCCGACGGTGATCCCCCGGCCGATCACCACCACGTGCGCGCCCGCGATCTCGACGTCGTAGCGGCGCAGCAGATGCACGATCCCGCGCGGCGTGCACGGCAGCGGCGCGGCCTTGCCGAGCACCAGCCTGCCGAGGTTCGTCGGGTGCAGCCCGTCGGCGTCCTTGTCCGGGTCGACGCGCTCCAACGCCCCGTTCTCATCCAGGTGCTTGGGCAACGGCAGCTGGACGATGTAGCCGGTGCACTCGGGGTTGTCGTTGAGCTCGTCGATGGTCTCGTCGAGCTTCGCCTGGGTGATGTCGGCAGGCAGGTCACGGCGGATCGACGTGATGCCGACCTTCGCGCAGTCGGCGTGCTTTCCGCGCACGTAGGCCTGCGAGCCCGGGTCGTCGCCGACGAGGATCGTGCCAAGACCAGGTTTCCGGCCGACCGCGGTGAGCGCCGACACCCGCTGCGTCAGGTCGGCGAAAATCTCGTCCCTGGTGGCCTTGCCATCGAGCACTGTCGCAGTCACGAACGCCAGTCTGACATGCTGCTGGGGTGGCCAGCCCGCCCGCCGATGAGCGCTTGCGCGAAGAGCGACCGAAAAATGTCTTCTCCCCCGCCAAGCTCGGGCCGCTCACCCTGCGCAACCGGATCATCAAGGCCGCGACGTTCGAGGCGGCCAGTCCCGACGCGCTGGTGACCGACGACTTGATCGAGTACCACCGGCTGCCCGCCGCAGGGGGCGTGGGCATGACAACGGTGGCCTATTGCGCCGTGTCGGCCGCCGGCCGCACCGAACCCGGCCAGATGTGGATGCGGCCCGAAGCCATCCCCGGCCTGAGAAGGCTCACCGACGCCATCCACGCCGAAGGCGCAGCGATCAGCGCCCAGATCGGTCATGCAGGTCCTGTAAGGGCCGGCCGCCCCGGAGGTCCGGCCCTGGCACCCGGCCGCTTCTTCAACCCCCTCGTCATGCAATTCACGAAGAAGGCCGGCCGCGACGACATCGAGGGAGTGATCGCCGCCCACTCCCATGCCACCCGAATCGCAATCGACGCAGGCTTTGACGCCGTCGAAGTCCACCTGGGCCACGGCTACTTCTGCAGCGCGTTTCTCAGCCCGCTGATCAACCGCCGCAACGACGAGTTCGGTGGGTCGCTGGCGAACCGCGCGAAGGTGGCTCGCCGAGTCGTGCAGGCAGTCCGCCGCGCGGCAGGCAACCAGATCGCGGTGACGGCCAAACTCACGATGTCCGACGGGCTGCGGCCCGGCATCCGCACCGACGAGGCGCTGACCACCGCGAAGTGGCTCGAGGAGGACGGCGGCCTGGATGCCATCGAGCTGACAGCGGGCAGCTCGTTCATCAACCCGATGTACCTATTTCACGGCGACGTCCCTATCAAGGAATTCGCCGGGGTGTTCAGGCCGCCGATGAAATGGGGCGTGCGGATGATCGGCAAGAAAATTCTTCGCGAATACCCGTACCGCGACGCGTATCTGCTCGACCATGCCCGCAAGTTCCGCGCCGAGCTGTCGCTGCCGCTGATCCTGCTCGGGGGCATCACCAACCGCGAGACGATGGACCTCGCGATGGCGGAGGGCTTTGAATTCGTCGCGATGGCAAGGGCGTTGCTCGCGGAGCCCGATCTGGTCAACCGGATCGCCGCCGACGCGACCACGCATTCCGCTTGCACGCATTGCAACAAGTGCATGCCTGCCGCATTTCGGTCGCGGCCATCGGTGCGCACACACTGTGTGGTTACTGGAGCACCGGGCTAACCCAGGGCAAGAAGCACGAGTGCCTATAGAGTGATGGCCGATGAGCCAGCCATCGCCGCGCGCGCTGACCGTAAAGACTGAAGGGTCGGAGCGCACCTTCGCACCCGGACACGACGTGGTCGTCGGGCGCGACCTACGGGCCGACGTTCGCGTGGCCAATTCACTGGTGTCGCGCGCACATCTGCTGCTGCGATTCGATCACGGCCGTTGGGTGGCGATCGACAACGGCAGCCTGAACGGGATGTTCGTCGACAACCGGCGCGTGCCGACCGTCGACATCCGCGACGGCCAGATCATCAACATCGGAAATCCCGACGGCCCCCGGCTGATGTTCGAGGTCGGACGGCACACGGGCGCGGTAGGCCGTCCACCGCAAACCACCGTGGTGCCGGTACGGGCTGCGCGATCCGGCACGACGTGGCCCGCTCCCGAGCAGGCGCCGGCGGGCTATCCGCCCAGCGGCTCGCAGCCCCAGCCCAGTTATCCGCCGAGCTATCCGCCAAGCCCCTCGCAGCCCCAGCGCAGCTACCCTGGCGGGCCACCCAGCGGTCCGGCGTCGCGGCCACCGAGCGGGCCACCGCAGGGCAGGCCGCCTGGCGGCCCGCGGACCGCGCCGCCAGCGCAGCCGAACTACGTTCAGACTGGTCAGACCCAGATAGGGCCCGCAGCGCGACCCGGCAGCGGCAGCGACGGCAACCTGGCGACAAGCATGATCCGGATCCTGCGCGGCGGCGGGGGCGCGCCGCCGGCCGGATCCGTCACCATCGGCCGCGCGACCGACAACACCATCGTCGTCCCGGACGTGTTGGCCTCACGACATCACGCGACGCTGGTGCCCACGCCCGCGGGCACCGAGATTCGCGACGAGCGCAGCATCAACGGCACGTTCGTCAACGGCAACCGGGTCGACCAGGCGCTGCTGCACGAGGGCGACACCGTGACGATCGGAAACGTCGACCTGGTCTTCCAGGGCGGTACGCTGGTTCGTCGCACCGAGACCGAAGCCGCTACTCGGACAGGCGGTTTGGAAGTCCACGGGGTCACGTGGACGATCGAGGGCAACAAGACCCTACTGGACAACATCTCGATCACTGCGCGGCCAGGAACGCTGACGGCCGTCATCGGGCCTTCGGGCGCAGGCAAATCCACGTTCGCCCGGCTCGTCGCCGGCTACACGCAGCCGACAAGTGGCGCAGTGTCGTTCGAGGGCCACAACATTCACGCCGAGTACGCATCGCTGCGAAGCCGGATCGGCATGGTGCCGCAGGACGACGTCGTGCACGGCCAGCTGACCGTCAACCAGGCGCTGATGTACGCCGCCGAGCTGCGGCTGCCACCGGACACCACCAAGGCCGACCGCGCCGCGGTCGTCTCGCAGGTGCTCGAGGAACTCGAGATGACCAGGCACGCCGACACCCGGGTCGACAAGTTGTCCGGCGGCCAGCGCAAACGCGCGTCGGTGGCACTCGAGCTGCTCACCGGCCCGTCGTTGCTGATCCTCGACGAGCCGACATCGGGACTCGACCCCGCGCTGGACCGCCAGGTCATGACGATGCTGCGGGGCCTCGCCGACGCAGGGCGCGTCGTGCTGGTGGTGACGCACTCGCTGACCTATCTCGACGTGTGCGACCAAGTGCTGCTGCTGGCGCCGGGCGGTAAGACGGCGTTCTACGGGCCGCCCAACCAGATCGGCCCGTCGATGGGCACCACCAACTGGGCTGACATCTTCAGCTCGGTCGCCGGGGATCCCGACGCGGCGCATGCACGCTACCTCGCCCAGCATGGCCCGCCACCGCCGCAACCGGCCTCCGAGACGCCCCAGGACTTGGGAAAGCCGGCGAAAACGAGCCTGCGACGCCAGTTCTCGACCATCGCGCGACGCCAGATGCGCCTGGTGATATCCGACCGCGGCTACTTCGCGTTCCTGATGCTGCTGCCATTCATCATGGGTGTGTTGTCGCTGTCCGTGCCTGGCGACGTCGGTTTCGGCGTCCCCAAGACAGCGCTTGAGGGCGGGGAGGCGCCCAACGAACCGGGACAGATCCTGGTGATGCTCAACGTGGGCGCGATCTTCATGGGGACCGCGCTGACCATCCGTGCTCTGATCGGCGAACGAGCGATCTTCCGCCGTGAGCAGGCCGTTGGATTGTCCACCACCGCATACCTTTTGGCGAAAGTCATTGTGTTCGCGGCGTTCTCGGTGGTGCAGTCGGCCATTGTCACCACGATCGCCGTGATCGGCAAGGGCTGGGGCAAAGATGCCGTCACCAGCGGTTCGGTGATCGGCAATCCCAGCATCGAGTTGTTCGTCGACATCGCCGCGACCACCATCGCCGCCGCGATGGTCGGGCTCGCACTGTCGGCGCTTGCTAGGTCCAACGAGCAGATCATGCCGCTGCTCGTGGTGGCGATCATGTCGCAGCTGGTGTTCTCCGGCGGCATGATTCCCGTCACGGGGCGAGCCGTGCTCGACCAGATGTCGTGGGTCACTCCGGCGCGGTGGGGCTTCGCCGCTTCGGCGTCAACCATCGACCTGCTGAGGCTGGTCCCGGGCCCGCTGTTACCGCGGGACGCGCACTGGAAACACGACGCCGCGGCGTGGTGGTTCGACATCGGCATGTTGCTGGCCATCTGCGTCGGCTACACCGCGTTCGTTCGCTGGCGGATCCGGCTTTCGGGCCACCTAACGTGACGGACCCAAGATCACGACTCTCGCCGAGGTTCGCTCGGGCATGGTTTAATCCGGCGAGCGATGTTGGCGACGGCCGGCACTGAAAACCCTGGGAGACCACCGTATGAAGAAGTCAGCTCCGGCCATCGGCGTTGCGATCGCCGCTGCGACATTGGCCTTCGGGCTCGCCGGTTGTGATTCCAACAAGAACGACACCAAGTCGTCGACGTCGTCATCGGCCTCGTCATCATCGAAGTCGTCATCCTCGTCGACAACGTCCACGTCTGCGCAGGCCTCGGGGTCCAATGAGACCATCGACGACTACCTGAAGAAGAACAACGTGACGAGCACGAAGCTCCCGCCCGACGATCCGAACTCGCCCGCGATCGGGCTGCCGGATATCGACGGCTGGAAACCCCTCCAAGAAGAGAAAGACCCGACGATCGCGTTCAGCAACGCGACGGACCCAAGCGATCCCCCGAAAATCCAGGCAATCCTTTTCAAGCTCTCTGGCGACGTCGATGAGGATCAATTCCTCGCCGCCGCGTCAGGCGAGGTCAAGAACCTGCCGGGGTTCTCGGGAGGCGACGGGTCGCGCACCACACTCGACAACTTCCCGGCTTCCCAGATCTCGGGGCCCTACACCGCAGATGGAAAGACTCGCGTCGCTGGGCAGAAGACCGTGTTGATCAAGAGCGACAAGGGCGTGTTCGTCCTTCAGCTCAGCGCGGACTCGCCGGATGCGGACAAGGACGCGCTCGCCGACGCGATGAACGTGGTCGACGAGAAGACCACGATCAAGGCCTGAGGTTCGCGTCAGCGGCGCCCGGGCGTCAGCTGGGTGAGCGCATACTCGGCAAGTGAGATCAGTGCCTCTTTTGCTGAATCACGTTGCCGGGCATCGATGGTGATCACCGGCACATGCGGGGATAACGACAGCGCTTTGCGCACTTCGTCCGCCGGGTAGGACGGGGCACCGTCGAACTCGTTGATCGCGACCAGGAACGGCAGGTCGCGAGCCTCGAAGAAGTCGACCGCCGCGAAGCTGTCCTGCAGGCGCCGGATGTCGACGAGGATGATCGCCCCGATCGCGCCGCGCACCAGGTCGTCCCACATGAACCAGAAGCGCCGCTGGCCCGGTGTCCCGAACAGGTACAACACCAGATCTTCGGCGCCTAAGGTGATCCGGCCGAAATCCATTGCGACGGTTGTCGTTCGCTTCGCTGGCGTGCCCGCGAGCTCGTCGACACCGACCGATGCCTCGGTGAGGATCGCCTCAGTTCGCAGCGGCATGATCTCGGACACCGCGCCGACGAACGTGGTCTTACCCGCGCCGAATCCACCGGCGATCACGATCTTCGTCGACGCTGCGACGCGCCTGTCAGAGAGTACGGAGGCCACGCAGCGTCCTTCCGATCAGTTCGCGCCGTTCCACGATCGACGATGTCTCATCGAGTGTGGCCAGGATACGCAGATGGCCGGCCTCCACGAGGTCGCCAACGAGTACTCTGGCGACACCCACGGGCAGGTTGAGCTTGGCCGCGATCTCGGCCACCGAAGGCCTTGTGTCGCAAAACGTCACAATGTCCGCGCGAACGTCGTGGGGAAGCCAGTTCTGCTGGACATGAGATTCCACCACCTCGATCTGGGCCTCCAACGGCAGCGTGATGTTTGCACGGGTCCGCCCGGCCGTCAGCGTGTACGGCCGTACCAGGCTTGGTTCGTTATCCATGTACGCCTCACGAGTGCTGGGTCGCCCGCCGTGACGACTTGACCACGCCGCCAACACGTTCCACGAGAACCGCCATCTCGTAACCCACCTGTCCGATATCGCATGACGTGGATGCGAGCGCCGCCAGATGCGACCCGTCGCCGACGCGCATCAGCAGCAGATAGCCGTGCTCCATCTCTACGACCGACTGCAGCACGTCGCCACCCTCGAAGAGCTGAGCCGCTCCGGTGGACAGACTGGCCAAACCTGAACTGACAGCGGCCAATTGGTCTGCCCGCTCCACCGGAAGATGCTCGCTTGCCGCGACGAGCAAACCGTCGGCGGACACCAGGATCGCGTGGGCCACACCGGGTACTTCTCGGGCGAACGCCGACACCAGCCAGTCCAGTGACTGGTCATGATGGGAACGCTTGTCCTTCTTCGTCATTCATCGTCCGGTTCGTCACGTGCATGTGACCGACCGGCGCGCACACCACCCCAGTGGCTCGACAACGACGCACGCACCGCGTCGGGATCGCGCCGCGACGCCGGTTCACCGCCGCCGTTGCCCTCGCCGTTGCCCTCGCCGTTGGCGTCGTCGTCCTTGCGGTGCGCGGCACCATTGGGTCGTCCGGATTCCGCCGAGCCCGGCACCAGTCGCGCGCCGGGGTCGCGCACGGGCAGTCCGTGTTCTGTTCGCGTATCGACTGGGGCTGCCTCGGCTTCCTCTGCGGCCGCCCAGCCGGTGTCCCACACCGACTCCCACGACTGCATCGGGGGCATGATCTCCTGCGGGTCGACCAGCCACTCCGACACCATGCGCTGGAAGATCACATCGGTATCGCCGAGCGGGGATGAGGGCGGCCGCTTTCGGGGCGCGGGCTCCGCGGGCGCTGCTTCCTCGACGGGAGCCGGCGTTTCGAGTGGCGCCGGCTGCGGCTCGTGCTGCGGCTCGAGGTCCGGCTCGTAGAGGGCCTCAGGCTGATCCACCGTCTCCTCTGGCTCAGGCTCGAAGGCCTTCTCCCGCGAGGAGAAAAACGCAGACGTGTCCGCCGGTGTCCGCGGTTCGACCGGCGCCGGGGCACTGTCTGGCTCATCGACGATTCCGCTGGTCCCCGGGCTGCGCCGGGGCAGCCCGGACGCGCGTCCGTTGCGGTACGGCTGGCCGAAGAGCCCGGCGTCGCTGTGCAGGGTTGCCGAGGAGGCAACGTCAGGGACGGGGTCGGCCACCGGCTGAAACGCGGACTGCGGCGGGGAATCCGGGTCGGGCATCCGGTCGATGAGCGCGGCGGGGATGAACACGCCCGCGGTCATCCCGGACCGCGGCTCGCCCGCCACCGAACTGCGCATCCGGACCACCAGGCCGTGCTGCCTCGCGAGGCGGCCGACCACGAACAGGCCCATGTGCCGGGTGGTGTACGGGGTGACCTCGCCGCCGGAATCCAGCCGCATGTTCGCGATCCGCAGATCGCCGTCGGTCATGCCGAGACCGACGTCGCTGACCTCGATCACGACACCGCGGTTGCCGGTGTGGACCGCAGACACCTTGACCTCAGAGGCCGGCGGCGAATAGCGCAGGGCATTGTCGATGAGTTCGGCCAGAAGGTGGACGATGTCTCCTGCGGCCTCGGCGACCACCGAGCTCTCGGGCACGGTCGCCGTGACCACCCGTTGGTAGTCCTCCACCTGTGACGCTGCGGCGCTGACGACGTCGGCAACCGGCATCGGCTCGATCTGCTCACGACGGATCTTCGCACCCGCCAGGATGAGCAGGTTGGTGCCGTTGCGGCCCATCCGCGCTGCGAGGTGGTCGAGTTTGAACAGCGCGTCCAGCCGCTGGGGGTCGTCCTCGTGACGTTCGAGGTCGTCGATCAGCGACAGCTGCTGGTCGACCAGCGACCGGCTGCGCCGGGACATTGTTTCGAACATGTCGCTGACATGCACCTGCAGTCGCGCCTGTTCGGCGGCCAAGAGCAGCGCCTGTTCGTGCAGATCGTCCACCGCGTGGGCGACCTGACCTATCTCCTCTGTGGTGTGCACGGCGATGGGCTCGATCGCGCCCGGGCTCTCGCCCGCATTGATGCGCTCGATCTCGTCCGGCAGGTTCTCATGCGCCACCCGCAGAGCTCCTTCGCGCAGCCGGCGCAGCGGCCGCACCAGCGCGCGAGCGACGAGGAACACCAGCAGCAGCGCGACCAGGATCGCGCCCACCACGATTGCCGAGTCGCGGATCGCTGCGGTCCGGGCCGCAGCTGCCTGGTTGTCCACCTCGCCGGTGACCGAGGCCGTGGTGTTGGAGATCACCTTTTTGGCGATGTCGTCGGTGGTTTGCAACGACTGCATGAGGTCGGGGTTGCCGACCAGCGGAACGTCCGGGTTGGAGATCATCGCCATGCGCGTGACGAACTGCTCCTGCAACGCCTTGGCGTCCGGTGAGTTGACGCCGAGCACCTCGTTCATCCCGAACAAAGTGGACGGCTCGGTACCGGCCAGCGTGATCGCCGACGTGCGCAGCATCGGTTCTGGCAGCTCACCACCGCGGTTGACCAGCAGCTTCTGCATGAACATCTGGCCGCGAGCCCCCACCGCGCGGCTAAGGCCCTGGCCCTGGGCACGAATCTTCTCGTCGTCGACGCGAACCGATCCGGCGATCGCGTCCTCACCGGTCAGCAGGACCGGTGCATATGTCGTCACGGTGTCGCGCAGCCCGATGCTGTTGGATGCGACTTGGTCGAGCAGCGCCGGCCCGGCCTTCAGCAGGCGGTCGATGCCATCGCGGACGTCGGGATCAACCTTCGTGCGCGAGAGTTGGCGCTCGAGTTCGCCCTTGCTGTCATCAAAAGCCTTGCGCGCGACGGGTCCATCGGTGCCGGTCGAATAGGCCAGGATCGCGCTTTCCAGCGCCCCGGTGTAGTTCTCGATCGGGGTGACCATCTCGGCCCGGTCGGCCGCCTGCCGCAGATCGCGCGCGTCGGTGACGCTGTTGTAGACGCGCAAGCCGGCCAGAGCCATCGCCAGCGCGACCGGAATGAGGACGATCGCGAGGACTTTCCAGCGAACCGACCAGTTCGCCGGGGACAGCCGTGACGGGCGCTTGGAAGGGGCCGGCTCAGGAAAGTCATTTTCCTCTTCATGCAGCGCCGGCTGCTCGAACATGGTCATCGACCGCGGCCCTTGCAAGGCGCGGATTTGCCGATGTGGTGAATGTTCGCGTGGTTCATGGACTTTCCTGCTTTGTGGTCCCCGGTGGTCTTAGCCAGCCGGGCGGGCGGTAAACGCCTGGCAATTCGACGAGTATGCCAGCCATCGCGTGTGGACACCACCCGTTCTTACTGAACAGACAGATTTCACAAGCGCTGCGTTGCGTCGCTGGAATTCTACGCGAGCAAATTAACTTCGCACGCTGGCGTCGTAAAGTCTGCCATTGCGCTCGATTGTTCAGCGCCGACGCAAGCGGGTTCGCTTTGTTTGCCTCCGCGCCGGGGTGTTGATTTTTTTCGTTTGCTCTTTTGGTTCGCTCTCCGCGCGCGCGCTCATCGCTGCTGTCATCATGCTGCAGATGTTCCGCGTCATGTTCTTCTGTCCACGGATTGCCCCGAATACAGGCAACGCGATTCGTATGGTTGCTGCCACCGGTTGCGAGCTCCATCTGGTGCAGCCGCTTGGTTTCGATCTGTCCGAACCGAAGGTCAAACGCGCAGGTCTGGATTACCACGACCTCGCGTCGGTCACCGTGCACAATTCCCTGGCCGCGGCGTGGCGGGCCCTGCTGCCTGCTCGGGTGTTCGCGTTCACCGCGCACGCGACGACGTCCTTCGCCGACATCACGTATCAGCCAGGTGATGTGCTGCTGTTCGGGCCGGAGCCGACGGGGCTGGACGCGCAGACGCTGGCCGATCCGGCCGTGACCGCGGCCGTGCGTATCCCGATGATCAGCGGACGCCGATCGCTCAACCTTTCTAACGCCGCGGCCGTCGCGGTGTATGAGGCGTGGAGACAGCACGGGTTCGCAGGAGCGGTCTAGGGCCGGCCACGCCGAAATTCACGTTATGCAGAGAAACGTCGAGTAGGCGTCTACGTAACGTCACTCTCGCTGAAGGGGGCGTCTACCAGGTGTCGAAGTGCGCGACCTGCTCCACCGGCAGCCGCTTGGCCGGCTTGAAATCCGTGCCCTTGGTGTAGGCAACGGGGAACAGCCCGGCCTGCCGGTAGTTCTCGAATGGGATGCCAAGCAGGTCGGCGGCCTGCTTCTCGCCGTCGCCGAGCAGATGCAGCGTCGTGTACGCCGACCCCAGCCCGCGCGAGCGCAGCGCCATCATGAAACTCCACGCCGCCGGGATGATCGAGCCCCAGAACGACGCGGCGCCGAGCGTCGCGTAGTCCACCGAGCCTTCCAGGCACGGAATCAACAGCACGGGCGCGTCCTGCATGTGGTCGGCGAGGTAGGACCCAGACGACACCACCCGCTCGCGCTGCTCGCCGCGGCTGTCGCCCTCGGCGTACTCCGGCCCCTGCATCTTGCGGTACTCGTTGAAGTTGCGCCGATAGATCTCGCCGAGGACCTTCTTCTTGTCGGGGTCCTCGACGAACACCCATTGCCAGCCTTGCTGGTTGCCGCCGGTGGGCGCCTGGATCGCAAGTTTTAGACATTCCAGCAGAACGTCGCGTGACACCGGCTTGTCGAAGTCGAGTCGTTTACGCACTGAGCGCGTCGTCGTCAGGACCTCGTCGGCGGACAGATTCAGGCTTGTCATGGGGCGAGACTACATTCGCAAACATGACAGCCGAACTGACGCAAGATGTCTCCGACCGACTCCGATCCGACAACTACGGGTGGTTGACCACCGTCGCCAAATCAGGACAGCCGGTGCCGCGGCTCGTCTGGTTCTACTTTGACGGCAAGGACGTCATCATCTACTCCGAACCCAACGCCGCTAAGATCCGACACATCAAGGCACACCCCCGGGTCAGCTTCAGCCTGGATTCGGACGGCAACGGCAGCGGGGTCGTCGCTGTCGGCGGCGAAACGAGCATCGACGCGGAGGGCGCCGATCCGTTGCAAGACCAGGAGTACGTAGCCAAATACAGCGAGCTCGCGAAGAGTTTCGGTTTCACCGAGGAGTTTTTCGCCGCGTACAGCACCCGGCTGAAGATCAGCATCGACAAGGTGTGGACGACGCCGCCCGCCGAATAGGGAACTGAGCGGTCAGCGGAAATCGCGCGAACGGGAGCTGATCGCCATCTCGATGCGGCCCATGCGTTCGGCGACCACGGTGACCGCGCCGGTGGCGTTCTGCAGCTGACCGCGGATCAGCATCGCCGGCGCGGTCTGTGCCACTCGGCGGTGACGAGCCCACACCCCGGGGGTGCACAGCACGTTGACCATCCCTGTCTCGTCTTCGAGGTTCAAGAACGTCACGCCCCGCGCCGTGCCGGGACGCTGGCGATGGGTCACCGCGCCAGCGATCAGTACACGGGTGCCGTCGGGAATGTCGAGGAGCTTGTCGGCGGGGATCACTCCGATCGCGTCGAGGTCGTCGCGCAGGAACTGCGTCGGGTAGCTGTCCGGCGAGATGCCGGTGGCCCACACGTCGGCGGAGGCCAACTCGATTTCCGTCATCCCGGGCAGTGCGGGGATGCGTGACGACGATCCGACGCCGGGCAGCCGGTCGGGCCGCTCCGCTGCCGCCGCGCCCGCCCCCCACAACGCTTCACGGCGACTGATGCCGAAGCACCCCATCGCACCCGCCGTCGCGAGCGCCTCCGTCTGCGACACAGACAGCTGCACACGGCCGGTGAGGTCGAGGAGAGAAGCGAACGGGCCGTTGGCCTTTCGCTCGCCGACCATCTGCTGCGCAAGCTCGTCGCCGATGTGGCGGACGGCGCCGAGCCCCAGCCGTAGCTCGGTGCCTGTGTTCTCCAAGGTGGCGTGCGCGAGGCTGGCGTTGACGTCGGGCGTGTGCACGGTGACACCGTGCCTGCGGGCGTCGGCGACCAGCGACTGCGGCGAGTAGAAGCCCATCGGCTGAGCCCGAAGCAGCGCAGCGCAGAACGCCGCCGGGTGGTGCAGCTTGAACCACGACGAGTAGAACACCAGCGACGCGAAGCTCAGCGAATGGCTTTCCGGGAAGCCGAAATTCGCGAACGCTTCCAGCTTCTCGTAGATCCGGTCGGCGGTGTCACCGGTGATGCCGTGGAGTTCACGCATCCCGTCGTAGAACCGGCCCTTGAGCCGCTGCATTTTCGCCGTGGACCGCTTGGAACCCATCGCGCGGCGCAGCTGGTCGGCTTCGGCGGCGGAGAAGCCGGCGCAGTCGACGGCCAGTTGCATCAGCTGCTCTTGAAACAGAGGCACGCCCAGCGTCTTTCGCAAGGCGGGCGCCATCGACGGGTGGTCGTAGCTGACGGGCTCTTCGCCGTTGCGGCGCTTGATGTACGGGTGTACCGAACCACCCTGGATCGGGCCTGGCCGGATCAGCGCCACCTCGACCACGAGGTCATAGAAGACGCGCGGCTTCAGCCGGGGAAGGGTGGCCATCTGAGCGCGGGACTCCACCTGGAAGACGCCGACGGAGTCGGCTTTCTGCAGCATCTCGTAGACGGCCGGCTCGGACAGATCCAGCTTCGCGAGGTCCACGTCGATGCCCTTGTGCTCGGCGAGCAGGTCGATGGCGTAGTGCAGCGCAGAAAGCATGCCGAGGCCGAGCATGTCGAACTTCACCAATCCGATTGCAGCGCAGTCGTCTTTGTCCCATTGCAGCACGCTGCGGTTCTCCATCCGCGCCCACTCCACCGGGCACACGTCGGCGATGGGCCGGTCACAGATCACCATGCCGCCGGAGTGGATGCCCATGTGCCGTGGCAGGTTGGAAATTTGCAGCGCCAGGTCGATCACCGGCTCGGGGATGTCTTCGACGTCGGGAGAGTCGGGCAATCCGTTCCACCGGCTGATCTGCTTGCTCCAGGCGTCCTGCTGGCCTTGCGAAAAGCCAAGGGCGCGAGCCATGTCGCGCACCGCGCTGCGGCCGCGGTAGGTGATGACGTTGGCCACCTGCGCGGCGTAGTCGCGGCCGTAGCGTCCGTAGACATACTGGATCGCTTCCTCGCGCAGGTCCGATTCGATGTCGATGTCGATGTCGGGCGGTCCGTCTCGTTCTGGTGACAGGAACCGCTCGAACAGCAGCTCGTTGGCCACCGGGTCGACGGCGGTGACGCCGAGCGCGTAGCAGACCGCGGAGTTGGCCGCCGATCCCCTGCCCTGCGACAGGATGTTGTTTTCTCGGCAGAACCGGGTGATGTCGTGCACCACAAGGAAATACCCGGGAAACTTCAGCTTCCTGATGATCTCCAGCTCGTGCTCGATCTGGGCGTAGGCCCGTGGCGCGTGGTCGGGTGGGCCGTACCGGTCCAGCGCACCCGTCATGGTCAGGTGCCGCAGCCAGCTGTCCTCGGTGTGGCCGTCGGGAACGTCGAACGGGGGCAACTGGGGCGCGATGAGCTCCAACGCGAACGCGCACCGCTCGCCGAGGTCGGCGGCGGCCGTCACCACCGTCGAGGGAAAAATGCCGGCCATCTCCGCCCCGGAGCGCAGGTGCGAACCACCAAGTGGGGCAAGGTATCCGGCAGCGTCATCGAGGGAGTTCCTGGCACGGATGGCGCCCATCGCCATCGCCAGCTGTGCTCGTGACGGTTCGGCGAAGTGGGCGGCGGTGGTGGCGACGACGCCGACGCCGAACTTCGGTGCGAGTTGGGCGAGTGCGGCGTTGTGTTCGTCGTCGAGAGGCTGGCCGTGATGGGTGAGCTCGATGGTGACGCGGTCGGCGCCGAACCTGTCGACGAGGTCGGCAAGCGCGCTTTCGGCGGCGTCTGGGCCGCCGGTGGTAAGCGCTTGGCGCACATGGCCTTTGCGGCAGCCGGTGAGGATGTGCCAGTGTCCCTCGGCGGCCTCGGTGAGTGCGTCGAAGTCATAGAGAGGTTTGCCCTTCTCGCCACCGTCAAGGTGAGCTTTGGACAGTTGCCGCGACAGGCGGCGGTAGCCCTCCGGGCCGCGGGCGAGCACCAGCAGGTGCGGGCCCGGCGGATCGGGGTCCTCGGTGCGGGGCGTATTGCCAAGGGACAGTTCGGCGCCGAACACCGTGCGCATGTCGAGTTCCTTGGCGGCCTCGGCGAAGCGGACCACGCCGTAGAGCCCGTCGTGGTCGGTCAGCGCGATGGCGCGCAGGTCGAGCCGGACGGCCTCCTCAACGAGTTCCTCCGGGGTGCTGGCACCGTCGAGGAAGCTGTAGGCCGAGTGGGCGTGAAGCTCGGCGTAGGGGATGGACGTGTGGCGGCTCGCGACGTCGTCGGGGCGCTGGTAGGAACCACGCTTGCGCGACCAGGCGGGACTGTCGCCACCGTCGACGGGCGATTCCAAGGGCATGCCGGCGCGGCGGGGCTTGCCGTTGAGCACCCGCTCGATCTCGCCCCAGCTCGGCCCGTTACTGAAGCCCACGGAGTCATGTTATCGAACATGCATTCGATACGCGATCCTCGCCGAAATAGCATTCCAGGTCGTGATCTGGCCCGAATCACGACCATGGCTTCTGTCTCGCGGTGACGATTTGCCCAGAACTATGCTTCCGGTGTGCGGCCCGACGAGCGTTCTCGCCTTGCCCTGGTGCCGATCGCGGTGCTCGCCGTGGTCATCGTGGCCTTGGCCGTAACCGCGGTCGTCGCGGTGGTGCGGGCCGGCGGAGGGCAGGAGTCGAAGGCCGACATCACGAATCTGACGGCGGACATGCTCCCCGACAAGGCCGATGTCCCAACGCTGCACGGCGCTACCTGGAAAACACAGCTCAGAAATATCGAGAAAGAATCGCCGACTCCGCTGAAGGTGACCCCGCACGAATGCGTGTCACCGGTCAACAAGGGCGCACGACAAATCGGTCGCGCTGAATGGACCGACGGGAATGACAGCTATGGGGTGTCCCTCGGCGCGCCGACGACCAACAACAATGCGTCCCTGCGCAAATGGGCGGTCTCCTGCAATGACTTCACCGTGGAAGGTGTCACCACCGGAAGCGTGCACCCGTTGACGCTCTCAGGCATTCCCGACTGGGCCGTCGCGTACACACTCACGATCGGCAAGAGTCCACACGACTCGAGCAGCGCGGGCATCGTCGGCGTCCACCGCGGCGTCGTCATCAACGCCTCCTATTCCTTCGACACCGCACCCGATTCCACGCTGAAAGACGCCCTCCCGAAGGTCTTCGATGCCGCGGTCGCCAAGCTCGACGCCGTGTAGCGGCCTCTCCGCGAAATGGAATTCCATGTAGTGACTTGGCCCCGATAACGACGCTGGCTTCCGTTTCGCGGCAAGCGCGATGATTTCCGGCCGCCTGTCGTGTCTATACGGCAAGAGGCATTGACAGGAGGCACCCTATGACCGAGACCTCACCCGCAAAACCGCCCGTCGTCGACGAGGAGACCTGGCGCACCGCGCTCGACGACCTGCGGATACGAGAGAAGGCCGCCACCCGCGAGCTGGACGATATCGCCGCTCAGCGCCGCCGGCTGCCGATGGTCGAGATGGGTGACTACACACTGATCGGCGCCGACGGGCCCGTCCGCCTCGCCGATGTCTTCCAGGGCAAGAGCCAGCTCATCGTCTACAACCACATGTGGGAGGACGGCGCGGAGTGGCAGTGCGGGGGCTGCACAGGCTTCACCTCCCAATACACCCGGTTGGACTTCCTCGACAACTACGACGCCCGCTTCGTGATCGTCACCAACGGCCCGATCGACGAGGCCCTGGCCTATCGCGAGAAGGTCGGCAACAAGATGGACTGGTACTCCTCGTCGGAGAGCACGTTCGGCGCCGACGTCGACGCGGCGCCCGGCCAGGGTTTCGCCGTCAATGTGTTCCTTCGGGACGGCGACAAGGTCTACCGCACCTGGCACACGAACGGCCGCGGCACCGAGCAGCTCAGCCACTCGTTCGCGCTCATCGACACGTTGCCGTGGGGCCGCCAGGAGGAATGGATCGACTCGCCCGACGGCTGGCCGAAACGGCCGACGTACTCGGGCTGGCTGGATTCACCCGACATCGCCAAGATCTACGGAAAGGGCGCCAACAAGTGACCACCGACGAGCGTTTTGTCGCCAGCCGCACGATTGCCGCGACGCCCGCCGAGATCTTCGCGTTGCTGTCGGATCCCACCCGGCACAAGGACACTGAGCCCGGCGACTGGGTGCGCGACGCTATCGATAGTGATCCGATCACCGGCACGGGGCAGGTCTTTGCGATGAATATGTTCTTCGACCGGGCCGGCGGTGACTACGTGGTGCACAACCTGGTGACCACTTTCGAGCCGAAGAAGGCGATTGCGTGGGCTCCGGGCAACCTCGACGACGCCGGCAACCATAGCCTCGGCGGCTGGACGTGGCGCTACGACCTCGCGCCGAACAGCGACGGCACCGACGTGACCCTGACCTACGACTGGAGCGGGATGTCGCGGGAATTCCTCGCGGAGATCGGCGGCACTCCTCCCTTCGAGCCGCAGTTTCTCAACGACTCGCTCGCGGCCCTCGACAGGTCGGTGACGAAGACCGGTTAGTCACGCTACGGGGCGATCGGAGAAGATCGGTCGCGTGGGCGAAACGCTGACCGACATCCTGCGGCTTCTCGAACTCGAGCCGATTGGCCCCGACGTCTTCGACGGGCCGCAGCCTGGCGGGCCGAACAGTGGCCGGATCTTCGGTGGCCAGGTCGCCGCCCAGGCCCTGGTGGCGGCCGGCCTCACGGCCGCGGGCCGGCCCCCGCACAGCCTGCACCTTTACTTTCTCCGGATGGGTGACCCGCAGGCGCCGCTGCGGTACAGCGTCACCGCGCTCCGCGACGGTCGTACCTTCTCTGCCCGCGCGGTGCAGGTCACGCAGAACGACGACCGCGTGATCCTGGAAGCGCTGGCGTCGTTCACCGAGCCGGTGGGCGCCATGGACTACCAGACACCAATGCCGGACGTACCCGCGCCGGAAGCGTTGCCGCCCATGGACGTTCACCTCGCCGACTATTCCGATCACATGGGCGGCTATTGGGTGCAGCCACGCGCAGTCGACATGCGCTACGTCGAACCCCATCCCCTCATGGCGGCCGATCTGCCTGATGCGCCAGGTCCGGTGGGCCGAGTGTGGCTGCGGGCCAACGGCGAGGTGCCCGACGATCCGCTCATCGCCAATGCCCTGCTGGCCTACATCAGCGACTGGACGATTCTCGATCCGGTTCTCTACGTCACGCGTCGGCGCCCAGAACCGGGCAGCATCGCCTCACTGGACCACGCGATGTGGTTTCACCGGTCTCCGGATTTCTCGGATTGGCTTCTGTACGAAGAGCATTCGATCAGCGGTATTGGCGCCCGCGGCTTGTCGAACGGCGCGATCTACAACCGCACAGGCCAACTCGTCTGCACCGTCGTCCAAGAGGGTTACCTGGGCCGTGGGTAGGCCGTTTCTCGCGAACAATTCTGCCTCCAAGCGATATTGACCGAACTTCACCTACCCGAGTCCTGAGCCTGTCAGAATTGCGCGAACGGTGGAATACGGGGAGGCATCGTGTCGAACGCGTGGGAGTTGATCTGTCACCACACCTATTCGGGCACGCCGGGGGTGGTCTACGACCAGTCTCCGAATCATTACAGCCACGGCCAGGCATTAGGCATCGGTGCGACCAACTTCGTCAAGGACGGCAAGGCACCCGGTTCCGGCGCCCTCCGCATCCGCGAAGACGGCCAACGCATCTGGATACCACCGGGCCCGGGGTGGTGGCCGCTCGGCGGATTACGTGTGGAGATGACGGTGCGCCTCGATTCACAAACGGCAGGCCTCGCGCTCCATCTCGGCGGCCACGCGCGATGGCTGATGTCCGGCTACCGGTTCCAATTCGGTGTGTCAGGACGCAATCTGTTCGCGACTTTCTCACAAGCACCCAATCCCGGCGTGATCCAGCCGCCGGTCTGGACAGGCCCCAACCACGGTCCGGTCAAGCTGCCCAAGCCGGCGAAGACTCCGCCCTACGCAACTGACACCGTTCGAACCGAACTGCACAGCCTCGTCCCCAACTTCGCTGTGCCGTTCGACCGATGGGTCACGCTGGGCTTCCTGCATGACGGTCTCACCAAGATCGAGTTGTCTGTCGACGGTGTCGTCGTCGCCCGCACGACACCGCGCTGGGCTGTCCTACCGGACTTCGGTGTGTGTATTGGCAATACGACGGCAGTCGAGTTCCCACTGGTCGGATTGGTCGATGAGGTATCGGTATGGCGGCTCGATCCCGAACGCATCTCCAAGGAGTTCTTCAATCGGCCGATGGACGAGTCCGCAAGGCAATGCTGGGAGGCCTTCTTCGAGTGGCTCCGGCGCTGGCGCGAGGAAAATCCCGACTGCGCGGACGAACTGAGCGATCTGGTCGGTGAGGCCGTCCGCGCTGCGGCGCGCCGGATGGCGGGCGCACAACCCGACCGCGCCGCCGATGCGCAAGGGCGCTACGCCGATCTGTGGCATACCGGCCGCATGGGCAGTGCCCAGATGGCTGCACTTCTCGACGACTACGCCGCGGAGCTAGCAGCCGACGGCGTCGACCTGACCCGCGACGACGCATATCGGGACTTACAGGCGTCCGACTGCTATAGGCGCTTCGTCTCCGAAATGCCCTCGCTGGATTGCGATCCCGAGTTTGCAGCCTACCTGAATACGCTTCGCGGCTCAGGAGGTGAGCGCAGTGGCGTTTGACAAACTGGCAGCAGGCGAAACCACCAACGACGCGACCACCTTCACGACATCGGCGATCACCCCGGGCGCCGACCGCCTGCTGGTGGCCTTCGTCGTCAGCGCCAGCGTGTTCGGCCCCACGATAGTCCCGACCGTGTCGAGCAACGGTGTGAACTGGACGCTCCTCGACTCGGTCGCCGCCAACAACCGGATGCTGTCCTGCTTCGTCCGTCGCGGCGGAGCTCCGGGTACCGTCGTCATCGACTTTCCAAACCAGGGCCAGACTCTGTGCGCTTGGTCGATTCTCGAGACCGACGCCGCCCCGGGTGACGCCTTGGCAGTCGTCAGCCAGCACAGCACTGACGGGCCGAGAAATGTCGGCGCGCTGTCCGTGGCGCTCACGCCACCGCTGGGACTGAACGAGGCCGCAGTCGGCGCACTGGTCCTCGACGGAAGTCGAGTGGTGACCGCCGGGCCAGGATGCACGTCGATCGACGCGCAAGCTCCGGCAGACGTGTTTGCAAGTGCCACCCTGCACTCCGAAGAACGTTCCACCGCAGGAGACCTCGGCTGGACCTGGGGAGGCGGCAACGCAAATGCCGCAGCGATCGTGCTTGTCGTCAAACGGCCTGCCCCGCAAGGGCCGCAGCCGTTCAACCTTGACGAAACCCTCATCCGCAAGTACGAACCGATTCTCACGTTCGATCCGGCGGAGGCATCGTTTCCGTCGGACGCCAAGCGCTATCTGGAGCACTGCGCGTTATGGAGCGCAGACTGGCCGTTTCTCGACGACACCCGGAACTGGAAGCAACTGGTGCCCGCCGGCAGTTTGGCCGCAGTACCAGGCGAAGCGGGGAAGACGTTCGTCACCGACCCGCTCAAGGCAGTTTCCAAACCTGAAGAGGCATTCCTCGAACTCGGTGGCTGGCGCGACGCCAACGACACGCCGCAGCCGTTCAACGAGGCCGGCCCACTCCTGCGCTACGCGAACCGCGCCGAGGTGCGCTCATCGTACTCCACCGATCCAGTGCTGAAGGATAGCCAATTCTGGTATCACGCAGAGTATTTCGACACCACTCGGCTGTTGCACGTCGCCGAGTCCGAGCAGATTCTGTACCGGATCGCCACCGGCCTGAAGCATCCCAGCATGATCTGCTACTACCTGTTCTTCCCCGACCACGAGCAGGCAGTAACGGGCGAGAATTTCGAAGCCAGAGAAGTCGGTGGCTATGTGGGCCAATGGGCCTGCTTCGCCGTGCTCCTCCAGCGCGCCGACGCCCAGGACGAACCCAAGCCCCACTTCATCGGACTTACCACCGCTCCTTTGAGCGGGCAGGCTGCGCCGGAGTCCGACGACGAACACCGAATCTTCATGAAGGCCGAGCCATGGCGATCCCTGCCTGGGCAGCCAGGAGCCCCTGCATTGCCGGAGAAGATCGACGGGCATCCGCATCTTTTCGTAAGCCGCGGCAACCACAACCTCAGCGTCGACAACAAGCCACATGAAGTGGCGCCATTCCCGTACAAGCCACCATACGAGAAGGGCGAGTACGACGGTCAGCCGTACCAGTTCGAGGACAACGACGATCTCACGCTGTTTTGGATCAAGATCGGGGCGTCCCCGCTGGTGCTTCCGGCGATCGCGGCGGGGATCGAAGCGCTGTTCCTCGATACCGGTGTCCACGAGGAGTACTTCGGCGAGGTCGACTCGGTACCGCCGGATCCCGCCCCGGGACTGTCCGGGATCACCGTGCATCCGGCGGGCCTGGCGCCACGTAACGAGTGGAAGAGTCCGCGACCCTGGCGCACCGCTCAGGGCCTGCGGGTCGGCGACCGACGGTACGACTTCGTCGTCGACAGGCTGGCACAGCCGTGGTGGCCGAGCGACAACGGCAACTCGGGCTACCGCGGCCGCTGGGGTCAGCGCGTCGAACGCGACAAGCTGCCCCGCCGCGCCGGCGTCAGGTTCCCCCGCTTCTGGCGGATGTTCCTCCTCGCGTATGAGGCTGCACAGCAATAAGCTCACTCGGTCGTCTTCTCAACGAAGAGCTGTGGCTGCGTTTGACGATCCCGACGGATCGGGTTTGTCCCGTGTTCCGATGCCCTCTCCACAACCAGTGAGCAGGAGCGCAAAGGCAAGAAGCGCGAGCCTCACCTTCCGGAATGGTATGTCAGTGCGTGGCGTCGGCAGCGGCGCCGGCTCCGACGACCGCGACCCGCATGGACGTCATTCGGCGTACTCCGCGGTGCCGTCCTCGAGGACCACGCGCGCATCGGATCCGTCGGGATTCGACGCCTCGGTGGTGAATACCGCGTGCCCCGGCTCGGTGCGCCAGATCGACGTCGTCAGCGTCTCACCCGGGAAAACCGGCGAGGTGAACCGTGAGCCGACGGCCGTGATCTTGGCCGCGTCGCCACCGCCGAGTTCGGCGACCAGCGCCCGGCCCGCGACGCCATATGTGCACAGCCCGTGCAGGATCGGCTTCGGGAACCCGGCCATCTCCCGCGCGAACCACGGGTCGCTGTGCAGCGGATTGCGGTCGCCCGAGAGGCGGTAGATCAGCGCCTGGTCTTCACGCGTCGTCAGCGAAACCTTTGCGTCCGGTTCGCGATCGGGGATCTCCGGCGCCGGCGGGCGCTGCCCCGGCTGGCCACCGAAGCCACCTTCCTTTCGGATGACCAGCGTCGTGACCGTCTCTGCGACAAGCTCATTCGTGTCGGGATCGGTGCCGCGCCCGCGCAGGATCACGACCGCGTTCTTGCCCTCGCCCTTGTCCTGCAGATCGGCGACGTCGGACACCACGTTGAGCTTGCCCGCCGGTGCCAGCGGCTTGAACAGCCGGACGGTCTGCGAACCATGAAGCAGCATGCCGAAATTGAAGGTGCCGATCTTGCCGATCGCGCCGAAGGCCGGACACGCGATCACGGCATACGTCGGCAACACCTGCTGATCGATATCGTGACTGTTCTCCGTCGTGAACACGAGGTCGTCGAGACCGGCACCGACACCAAGCGCGTACAGCATCGTCTCGCGGTCGGTCCACTCCATCAGGTGCGGCTTGGTGGTCACGCCAATGGCGTTGGGGTCGATCGGCATTCGCTACTCCTAGTTGCGCCCGGGCAGTTTCATCACACTGCGGACGATTGGCAGGATCGACTTCTGCCACAAAGTCGGCGGCACACCGAACGGCGCATCGAGATTGAACACCCTTGCCGCGGCGATGGTTTGCGACTCCGTGTATTTCAACAGTCCCTCGGGCCCGTGCCGACGGCCGACACCGGAGATACCCATCCCGCCCATCGGGGCGCTGAGGCTGCCCCATGCGAACGCGTAACCCTCATCGACATTGACTGTGCCCGAACGCAATCGGGCCGCGATCTGCTCGCCGTCGGCGGTCGAGGCGGCCCAGACGCTGGCGTTGAGCCCGTACGGGGTGTCGTTGGCCTTCTCGACGGCCTCATCCACGTCCGCGACCGGGTAGATCGACACCAGCGGGCCGAACGTCTCGTTGGCGGCGCACTCCATTTCGGGGGTGACGTCCGTCAGTACCGTCGGCTCGTAGAACAGCGGCCCGACATCGGGTCGCGCCTTGGCGCCTGCAATCACCTTGGCGCCCTTGGCAACCGCATCGTCGACGTGACCGGTCACCGTCTTCAACTGATCCTCGGAGATCAAGCTGCCCATGTCGACGGAGAAGTCGTACGCCGTGCCGAGCTTCATGTTTCGCACGGCGTCGCCGAACTTCTGGGTGAACTCGTCGGCGATGTCCTTCTCGACGTAGATCCGCTCGATGGAGATGCACAGCTGGCCGGCGTTGGAGAAGCACGCCCGGGTGGCCGCCTTGGCGACCTTGTCGAGCTTGGCGCCTTTCGCGACGATCATCGCGTTCTTGCCGCCGAGCTCTGCCGAGAATCCGATCAGCCGGCGGCCCGCGTGCTCGGCGAGCTCGCTGCCGGTGGCGGACGAACCGGTGAACATCAGGTAGTCGCAGTTCTCGGTGATCGCGGTGCCGACCACCGAGCCCGGCCCGGGCACGATCGCATACAGTGCCCGCGGCAGACCCGCCTGGTACAGCAGCTCGGCGCAGGCCAGCGCGCAGTACGGCGTTTGGCTGTCGGGCTTGAGCACCACTGCATTGCCGGCTACCAGCGCGGGCACCGAATCCGATGCGGTCAGCGTCATCGGGTAGTTCCACGGGGAGATGACGCCGACGACGCCCTTCGGCTGGTAGACGACGGTGGTCTTACCGATCCCCGGCAGCAGCGGTTGAACCTTGCGCGGCTTCAGCAGACCCGCGGCAACCCGCGCGTAGTAGTTCGCGTTCGCCACGAGGTCGACGATCTCCTCCTGCGCCGCCCAACGGGCTTTGCCCGCCTCGGCCTGCAGCAGGTCCATCAGGAAGTCGCGGTTCTTCATCACGAGGTCGCGGTAGCGGCTGACAACGGCGACCCGCTCGACGACCGGGAGCGCAGCCCAATCTCTCTGTGCAGCACGGGCTTTCGTGAACGCAACCTCAACGTCCTCGGCGGTGCCGACCGGAATCGTCGCCAGCGGTCTGCCGGTGAAGACCTCGTCGATCGTCTTCTCCGGCCGCGCATCGACATCCTCGATGGCCGCGAGGCGGCGTAAGCGGTCGAAAACCTCGGCTGAAGGTGCAGACATGGTGTTACCTCCCGATTGAGCCCACGTGACGACTCTGCCAGATCCTCATCACCTCTCGTGATGCCCGTCGGCGTCCAGGAGTACACCCGGGTTCATGATTCCGGCGGGGTCCAGCGCAGCTTTTGCCGCACGCAGAGCTTTCGCGAACGGATCGGGCCGTTGGCGGTCGTACCACGGCCGATGATCGCGACCGACCGCGTGGTGATGGGTGATGGTGCCGCCGTTGTCATGAATAGCCTCGGACACCGCCATCTTGATCTCGTCCCACTGCTCGACGAGTGCGTCCCACCGGCCACCGGCGTACACGCCGTAGTAGGGGGCGGGACCGTCGGGATAGACGTGCGTGAACCGGCAGGTGACGACGCCTGCGCCGCAGATCCGTTCGACGGCGCTGCGGGCGGCCTCGGTAATTGCCGCGTGAAGATCGTCGAATTGGGCCCAGGTACAGGCGGTTTCGAAGGTTTCCGCGATGACGCTGCGACGGGCGAGCGCGTCACGCTGGTACGGCATACGCAGGAATGAGGACCGCCATGTGGCCGAGGCGTCAGTACCCTGACTATCCCGGCTGCGTTCGGAGATGACCGTGCCGCGGTGTTCGGCCGCGATGGCCAATGCCCGTTCCATCCACGCGGTGACTGGGTGGTCGGCGGACTCGAACGCGAGCACGAGCAAGCCGCCGGCCGTCGGCGTACCGGCATTGAGGAACGCCTCCGCAGGGTCGAGCAGCCGGCAATTCGTTGGGTACAGCCCCGCTTGCGCGATCGCTCGCGTCGCGGTGACGGCGGCCGTCCACTCGTCGAACGTCACCGAGGCCGTCGCGTGCCAACGCGGCCGATCCTGCACGCGCATCCATGCTTCGGTGATGACGCCCAGTGCGCCCTCCGAGCCGAGGAACAAACGGTCCGGAGACGGCCCCGCACCGGATCCCGGCAGCCGCCGGGACTCGCTGATGCCGGACGGGGTGACGACGCGCATCGACTCCGTCAGGTCGTCGATATGGGTGTAGAGGGTCGCAAAGTGTCCGCCCGCGCGGGTGGCCAGCCATCCCCCGAGCGTCGAGAACGCGAATGACTGCGGAAAGTGCCGAAGCGTGAATCCGCTTGGTCGCAATTGATTTTCGAGGTACGGCCCGAAAGTGCCGGCCTGAATCCGGGCGGCCCGGCTGACGTCATCGATCTCGACCACCGCGCCCATCGAGCCGAGGTCCATCGTGACTGCAGGCCCGTCGAAACGCGGTTCGACGCCGCCGACGACCGAACTGCCGCCGCCGTACGGAATCGCCGGGATCGCTTCCCGGGTGCACCAATCCAGGATGTCGATCACGTCCTGTTCCCGACGCGGCCGGGCGATCAGGTCGGGGACGCGGTCGAGTTGCCCGCGGAGGTTGCGCACGACGTCGCGAAACGCCTTTCCGCGCGCGTGAGCCGCACGGTCGACGGGGTCCGACGAGAACAGCGCCGTGAGCGCGGTAGGCGGCGTGAGACGCGGCGGCGCTAGCCCGCCGGGGTCGAGCGGCGGGTGATCGGCGAAATCGTGGTCGGGCAGCAACGCTGAGGACCTGGCCACGAGGTCTTTCGTCTCGGCGTCGTTCAACGCGTCTTCGACGTTGCCCCATCCCCACCACGACCGCGTCACCCCCGCATTGTCGACGCTCAGTCGTCGGAAGCTACTGACGGGTAGCCCCACCCACGTGGTGAGGACCACGTCACACCTGCTTGACCTGCGCAATGACGAAGGCCACGATGACTCCCATGCGATATATCGTTACCGGCGGTACCGGGTTTATCGGGCGCCGCGTTGTGTCGAAAATTCTCGAGACCCACCCCGACGACGAGGTCGGTGTCCTGGTCCGACGGTCGTCGCTGTCCCGCTTCGAGGAACTCGCCTCCACCTGGGGTGACCAGGCGAGACCCGTCGTCGGCGACCTCACCGAAGCGCACCTCGGCCTCACCGACGAGGACGTCGACGCACTTGTCCCTTCTCCCGTCGCTTCGCTCGCCCCGGGTGGCGTCGAGCACGTCGTGCACTGCGGCGCGATCTACGACATCACGATGCCCGAGGCCGCCCAGCGCGGCGCGAACGTCGAGGGCACCAGGTCCGTGATCGAGTTCGCCCACCGACTCGGCGCAACGCTGCACCACGTCTCCTCGATCGCGGTGGCAGGCGATTTCCGCGGCGAGTACACCGAGGCCGACTTCGACGTCGACCAGAACCTGCCGACCCCGTACCACCGGACGAAGTTCGAGGCCGAACAGCTCGTCCGGTCACAGCCCGGTCTGCGCTTCCGTATCTACCGGCCTGGCGCCGTCGTCGGCGACTCACGCACGGGCGAGATGGACAAGATCGACGGGCCGTACTACCTCTTCCCCGTGCTGGCCAAGCTGGCGAAGCTGCCGTCGCTGACTCCGATGATGCTTCCCAACAGCGGCCGAACCAACATCGTGCCGGTCGACTACGTCGTCGACGCGTTGGTGTGGTTGATGCACGCGCCAGACCGTGACGGCCAGACGTTCCACTTGACGTCACCGGAACCCATTGGATTGCAGGGCATTTACCGAGGTGTCGCCGCCCAAGCCGGGCTTCCGAGGCTGCGTGCGACATTGCCGCGCGCCGTGGCGGTGCCGGTGCTGAAGACGCGCGGCCGGGCCAGGGTGATGCGCAACATGGCCGCCACGCAGCTGGGCGTTCCGCCCGAGATGCTCGACGTCGCCGACCTGCCGACCACCTTCAATTCCGATGCCACCCGAGAGGCCCTGCGCGGCAGCGGAATCACTGTTCCGAAGTTCGCCGAGTATGGACCGAACCTGTGGCGGTACTGGGCCGAGCACCTCGACCCTGACCGGGCGCGCCGAAACGACCCGCGCGGCCCCCTGGTGGGCAAGCACGTGATCATCACAGGCGCCTCCAGCGGCATCGGCAGGGCATCAGCGATCGCCGTCGCAGAACGCGGTGCGACCGTGTTCGCACTTGCACGCAGCGCGGAGGTTCTCGACGAGCTTGTCGACGAGATCCGCGAATCAGGCGGTGACGCTTATGCATTCACCTGCGACGTGACGGACTCCTCATCGGTCGAGCACACCGTCAAGGACATCTTGGGCCGGTTCGGCCACGTCGATTACCTTGTGAACAACGCAGGCCGCTCGATTCGCCGCTCGGTTGTCAACTCCACCGACAGGCTGCACGACTACGAGCGCGTGATGGCCGTCAACTATTTCGGTGCAGTACGGATGGTGCTCGCGTTGCTGCCGCATTGGCGCGAGCGCCGCTTTGGTCACGTGGTGAACGTGTCCACCGCGGGCGCACAGGCTCGCAATCCGAAGTACAGTTCCTACATTCCGACCAAGGCTGCACTCGATGCGTTCTCCGACGTCGTCGGTACCGAAACACTTTCTGATCACATCACATTCACCAATATTCATATGCCGCTGGTGCGTACGCCGATGATCGCGCCGTCGCAGCGGCTCAACCCGTCGCGGCCGATCACCGCCGAGCATGCCGCCGCGATGGTGGTGCGCGGCCTGGTCGAGAAGCCCAGCCGTATCGACAATCCGCTCGGCACGATCGCGGAAGCCGGAAACTACTTCACGCCAAAGCTCGCACGTCGGATACTGCATCAGATCTATCTCGGTTATCCCGACTCCCCCGCCGCGCGTGGAGAGGCCGAGGAGGCGCCTTCGCCGTCACGTCGGCGACCCAAACGTCCGGCCCGCGCGTCAGTGCGCAAGCTGCGGGTGCCGGGGCCGGTGAAACGCGCCGCGCGGCTGGTCCCTGGCGTACATTGGTGAATTTGTGACCACCCGAACGCGACTCACCGCGGCCGCGGTGGCCGCTGTCCTCGCCGCGCTTTTTGTGCCCGCCACCGCGCACGCCGATCGCACCATCACTCTGACGTTCATCCGCCACGCGGAGTCGACGGCGAACGCAGCGGGCTCGATCGACACCACTATTCCGGGACCGCCGCTATCGGACAAGGGCTTTCAGCAGGCCGACGCGGCCGCACACCTATTGAAAGCCGACGGGTACGACGCGATCTACGCATCGGAGATGGTCCGTTCACAACAGACCGCCGCTCCACTGGCCACCGCACTCGACAAGCAGACCGCCGTCCTGGCCGGACTCGACGAGATCAGCGCAGGCGTCTTCGAGGGTCAACCGATGACCAACATCGACCAGCTGCTCGCCGCGCCGATGGCGTGGCTGAACGGTGACCGCTCTGCGCGCATACCCGGGTCGGTCGACGGCAACGAATTCGACGCGGCGTTCGACAGCGCGGTGGCGACGATCTACAAGAGCGGTCACGCCACGCCTGTGGCGTTCTCCCATCTGCTCACGATCATGCTCGGCGTCCTGATGAACGTGATCAACCCCGACAACTCCCTGTTCAACAATCCGGGGCTGCCTAATCTGTCCCGCGTCGTGATCACCGGTAGCCCGCAGAAGGGTTGGCGGCTCACCAGTTGGAGCGGCAAGCCGCTCGTGTCGTGACGGAACCAATATTCGCCGACGTCGACACCGGCGTCGACGACGCGATGGCACTGGTTTACCTTCTCGCCAGCCCCGAAGCGAACCTGGTGGGAATCGCGTCGACGAGTGGAAACGTTGCGGTGCAACAGGTTTGCGTGAACAATCTCGGGCTCCTCGAGCTGTGCCACGCGGCACAGATTCCGGTGTCAAAAGGGTCCGACCTGCCGCTGGCCTCGGAGTTGCGCACCGCAGAGGACACGCACGGACCGCAGGGGCTGGGCTACGCCCAGTTGCCGCCGAACGACCGCAGTCTCACCGATTATGACGCCGCGCAAGCATGGGTGCAGGCGGCCCGTAAGTATCCCGGCGAGCTCGTCGGACTGGTGACAGGCCCGATGACCAACCTGGCGCTCGCGGTGCGCGCGGAGCCTGAACTGCCGAATTTGTTGCGGCGCTTGGTGATCATGGGTGGTTCGTTCTGGTACCGCGGTAACACCGACCTCGTCGCGGAGTGGAACGTCAGCGTCGACCCCGAGTCCGCGGCTGAGGTGTTCGCCGCATGGTCGGGGCGGTCTACGCTACCAATTATCCTGGGGCTCAACCTGACCGAGAACATCGCGATGACGCCGGCGATCTTCACGCGGCTTGCGGAGGCCGCACAGTCGTCGTCGGTGCCGATGAGCGTGCTAGACCCTCGCGGCACCCGATCTACGGCGTCGAACCCGCTGATTCGAGTGCTCGAGGACGCCATCCGCTTCTACTACGAGTTTCACTTCGACCAGGGCGAGGGGTATCTGGCGCATCTGCACGATCCGCTGGCGGCGGCAGTTGCCCTCGACCCGGCACTGGTCGAATACCGGATGGCTACCGTCGATGTCGAGCTGGCAGGCACGCTGACGCGGGGCATGACGATCGCTGACTGGTCGGGGCAATGGGGGAAGCCACCGAACGCCGACGTCGGCGTGTCCGTGAACCCCGATGCGTTCTTCGACCGGTTCATCGAGCGGGTGGGGACGTATGCCCGGCGACTGGCATGACGGTCAGTCGTCGGTCACCACTAGGTCGACGTCGACATTGCCGCGCGTCGCATTGGAATACGGGCAGACCTCGTGCGCCTTCTCGGCGAGCCGGAGTGCGGTGGCGTGGTCGACGTTAGGCAGCGTTATTTCCAGCACGACCGCGAGGCCGAAGCCGCCGCTGTCCAGCTGTCCGATTGAAACCCGCGCCCCCACAGCTGAATCGGAGATGTCCGCCTTCTCCTGACGGCCCACGCGCCGAAGGGCGGAGTGGAAGCACGCTGCGTACCCGATGGCGAACAGTTGCTCGGGATTGGTGCCGTCGCCGCTTCCGCCCATTTCCTTCGGAATCGCCAGCTGCAGGTCCACCTTGCCGTCCGAGCTACGGGCATGTCCGTCGCGTCCGTCTCCGGTAGTCAGTGCCTCGGCGGTGTAGAGCGCTTTCATGCGGTTTCCTTTCCTAGGGATGCGGTCAGCGCATCGGTGAGTCGCCGGACCGCATCGCGCAGGTCGGCAGCGTCTTGTTCGGTCAGACCCGTTGACGGGAATAGCCGCTCCGGGATGCATTGGGCACGGCGTTCGAGTCCGCGCCCGGCGGGAGTGAGGGTCACGTCCACCGACCGTTCGTCGGCGTTCGATCGCTCCCGGCGCACAAAACCGTTGGCCTCCAGCCTTTTCAGCAGAGGTGACAGGGTTCCCGAGTCGAGTTGCAGCCGGTCTCCGAGCCGGCCGACGGAAATGCGTCCCTCTTCCCAGAGCACCAAGAGCACCAAGTACTGCGGATAGGTCAGGTTCAGCTCACGCAATATCGGCCGGTATGCCGCTGTCATCGCGCGCGATGCCGAGTACAGGGCGAAACACAGATGGCGATCGAGGCTGAGCGTGGCGGCCATGCCATAACGATAGCGCACAATTGAGTTGTGCACAACTAATGGCTATTCGTAGATGCCCTCGAGGTACCAGCGTCGTTGCCGATAGCACAACAGGAATGCCTGCTCCTCGACCAGCACCTGCGCGCGGGCAGTCCGCCCTGTCTTGACGTCGGGATCCCACCAGCGTTCATCGACCGGCCACGGGCCCGCCCACCAGCGCAACTGCCCCTTGCGATCCGGCGCCCGCAGCTGCACCGGATCGGCGGAAAACACTCCCCTGGCGGTCACGCTCACCGGATTGCCTTGTGCATCAAGGAGTTCCACGGGTTGGTCGAGAAGTACTGACGGCGACGGCTCCGGCAGCCGACCTGGCCATGGCTGCCGCGGATCAGCCCGCGGCACGAGTTCGTCGCCGAGCGGCACCAGCGTGATCCGCTCCGCCGGCCCGCGGCCACCGGACAACACCGGCACCTGGACCGCCTCCTGCCCGAGCAGTCCCTGTACCCGCACCAGCGCGCGTCGTGCCCGGAGCCGGTCTTCCTCACCGAGGGATCCCCACAGCGGAAGCTGCAACGCCTCCGCCGATACCACCTCCACCGGCTTCAGCCGCAGCATTGTCACCGGAGCGGTCGGCCGATCCGCGTGGGCGCGCCTGTTCAGCCAGCCGTCCAGTTGCCAGCGCACCCGGTCGGCGGTGGCGTCCTCGGTGAGCGGCTCCGCGCATCTCCAAACCCGGCTCAGCTCTTCACCGTTGGCGGTGACGGCGTGGATGGCCAGCCGAGTGCATCCGACGCCGGCCGACATCAACGTCTGGTGCAGCTGGCTGGCCAGCGAACGACCGGCGAACGCCGCCGCGTCCACCCGGTCGATGGGCGGGACGCACCGCATCTCGGCGTCCAGTTCCTGCGCGGGCTCACGCCCCGACGGACCGCGTTCCGGCTCTCCACGGGCGAACCGGTGAGCCACCACCGCGTCGGCGCCGAACCTTGACGACACGTCGGTGCGGGACAACGCCGCAAACTGGCCTATGGTGCGAATCCCCAACCGCCACAGCAGATCTGCCAGCTCCGCCCGGCCGTCACCGGACAGGCTCGGCTCGGTGGCCAGCTCGCGGATCGACAGGTCGGCCAGGAACGGCGCGTCCTCGCCGGGTTCGACGACGCGGCCAGCGCGCGCGGCGAACACCGCGGTGGGCAGCTGATCGGCGATGCCGGCCTGGCACTCCACTCCGGCCGCCGACACCGCGTCGATCAGTCGCTCGGCCGCGCCGGACTCGGTGCCGAAGTAGCGCGC
>NZ_JAVHWM010000058.1:0-5636 GCF_032159765.1 Mycobacterium sp.
ATGCGTCCAACGCGAACGACTTGACCGCCCGCGCGCTCCACAACGTCAGCACGTTGCAGGTGTTGACGCCGTAGCCCTGGATGGGCGTGTCGTAGGCGACACCTTTGAGCATGAGGCCCGGCACCCACCGGGCGCGGTCACGGTCGGCGTCGTCGATGTAACGTTCCACGTGGCCGCCCCACTTGACCAGGTAGTTGACGTCGGGTTTCGGTATCTCCCAAGGGTTTCCGCTGTCCAGCCAGTTATCCGTCTGCTCGACCTGCCAGCCGTCGTGAATCTCCTGGTCGAAGATGCCGAACTCGTAGCGGATGCCGTAGCCGATGGCCGGGCGCTCGAGGGTGGCCAAGGAGTCGAGATAGCACGCAGCTAGGCGTCCGAGGCCGCCGTTGCCCAGGCCGGGCTCCTCCTCGCAGGCCAGTACCTCGTCGAGGTCCGCTCCCAGTGTGGCCAGCGCTTCGCGCGCCGGTTCCTCGATGTCGAGGTTCAGCAGGTTGCTGCCGAGCTGGGGTCCCATCAGGAACTCCGCCGACAGATAGCAGGTCACCTTCCGGCCGAGGTCAAGCGACGTCTGAGTCGACGCGACGCGGTTGTCCTGCATCCGGTCGCGCACGGCCAAAGCCAGTGCGCGGTAGAAATGTTCGGTGCGCAACGCGGCCGCCGGTCGGCCGATCGAGTAGCGCAGGTGGTCGACGATGCCCCGCCGCAACGCCTCGGCGGACTGCCCGGTGCGGCTGTGTTCGTGCGGTTGGGCGTCGATCGTCGGCGTGTCCGTCATCGCGGGGCTCCCTCAAGTTTCTGGCGGGTCGGCGGCCAAGGGCGCCATCGTGGCACGGATGCATGCACGCAAAATGAACATCGGCTCACTTCCATGCAACATCGCAGAAGCGGGGTATGCATGTCAGCCGCGTAATTGGGACGTTCGTCTCACCGGGGCCGATCCGTGACCAGCCAGGAGTCTGCGCGATACGATCCATCTCGTGGTGGAGGCGGTCGGGGCGGCGATGCCGGGTCTGCGCGAGCGCAAGAAGCAGCGCACGCGCACGCTGCTGATCGACGCCGCGGTCGAGTTGTGCGACAAGCAGGGGTTCGACGGCACCACGGTCGACCAGATCGCCGCAGTGGCGGACGTGTCCCCGCGCACGTTCAGTCGGTACTTCGCGACCAAGGACGCGGTGATCATCGCGCTCATCGACGACATGGTCGACTCGATCGCCTTCCAGCTGGCGCGGCAGTCCGCGCACCTGACTGAGCTCGAGGCGTTGTTTGCTGCACACGGCGCGATGATCAGGGCGACGGCCTCTGCCCCGGCGGACGGATTCACCACGGAGCGGCTTAAAACGACTGCCCGGATTGTGAATTCCTCTCCGGCGCTGCGCCTGGCGGCCAGTGAGTTCCGGACCAATTCCGTAACGCTCGCGCTCGCCGAGCGAATGGGCGTCGGGGTCGACGACAAGAGGCTGCGGTTGGTGGTGGCGGTCTGGTCAGCCATTCTGCTGGCCGCACCGGGCGACCTCGGCCCCGAAACCGACTGGGATCAGGTGGACATCGACATGATGCTCGGGCTGCTTGACGAGACTTACAAACAGTTCATCGATATCTGCACCGGTCCTGGGTATCGGGACTAACGTGCTCATCTGACCCCAGCCGGGCGCGGGGTCGCCAATGCGGCTACCGTTTGTTAGGCAGCACTGACCCTCAGCAGCGAAGAAGGGATTTCTGTGGCCGATAAATCGTCAAGTGCCGAAGAGGCCGCCACCCTTCGATACCCGGGCGGCGAGCTCGATCTGCAGATCGCGAAGGCGACCGAGGGCTCCGACGGCATCGCGCTGGGCAACCTGCTCGCAAAGTCCGGGTACACCACCTTCGACCCCGGCTTCGTCAACACCGCGTCGACGAAGAGCGCGATCACCTACATCGACGGTGACGCGGGCATCCTGCGCTATCGCGGCATCCCGATCGAGCAGCTGGCCGAGAAGTCGACGTTCATCGAGGTGAGCTATCTGCTCATTTACGGTGAGCTCCCGGATAAGGACCAACTCGCGTCGTTCACCACGTTGATCCAGCGGCACACGTTGCTGCACGAGGATCTCAAGCGCTTCTTCGACGGCTTCCCGCGTAATGCGCACCCGATGCCGGTGCTGTCCAGCGCGGTCAATGCGCTGTCGGCCTACTACCAGGACTCACTAGATCCGTTCGACGACGAGCAGGTGGAGCTGTCGACGGTCAGGCTGCTTGCGAAGCTCCCGACGATCGCCGCCTACGCGTACAAGAAGTCGGTGGGCCAACCGTTCCTGTACCCGGACAACTCGATGAGCCTCGTCGAGAACTTCCTGAGGATGACGTTCGGGCTTCCCGCTGAGCCTTACGAGGTCGACCCAGAAGTGGTCCGCGCGCTCGACATGCTGTTCATCCTGCACGCTGACCACGAACAGAATTGCTCGACGTCCACCGTGCGGCTGGTCGGGTCATCGCAGGCCAACTTGTTCACGTCGATCTCGGGCGGCATCAATGCGCTGTGGGGTCCGCTGCACGGCGGCGCCAACCAGGCCGTGCTGGAAATGCTGGAGAAGATCCGCGCCGGCGAGTCGACGTCAGCTGGCGGCGACGTCCACGAGTTCGTCAAGAAGGTCAAGAACCGCGAGGACAACGTCAAGCTGATGGGCTTCGGCCACCGGGTGTACAAGAATTACGACCCGCGGGCACGGATCGTCAAGGAGCAGGCCGACAAGATCCTCGGCAAGCTGGGCGGCGACGACGAATTGCTCCACATCGCAAAGGCTTTGGAAGAGGTCGCGCTCACCGACGACTTCTTCATCGAGCGCAAGCTGTACCCGAACGTCGACTTCTATACCGGTTTGATCTACCGCGCGATGGGCTTCCCGGTGCGGATGTTCACGGTCTTGTTCGCGTTGGGCCGGTTGCCGGGGTGGATCGCGCACTGGCGGGAGATGCACGACGACGAGGGCGGCAAGATCGGTCGCCCGCGCCAGATCTACACCGGCTACACCGAGCGCGACTACGTCGCGATGGACAACCGGTAGCGTCCCCGCCGTTTGGCGCGAGCGTGCGTGTCTGCTGCGCGACACGCCGCTCGCGGATCGGAGTCAACGCACACTCGGCACACAGGAAACTGGCACCGGGAAAGCGACGTATCTCACCCGGCGGACGCTTGCAGCGAGGATAGTTGTAGTTTCACAATTGTTGTGTGAATGAAACTATCGTCCGGTCGTTAAGCGCTCGGCGGAAGACCATCATTCTGATGTCCTGCTGCCTGAGCCTGCTGATCGTGTCGATGGACGCGACGATCGTCAACGTCGCCATCCCGAGCATTCGCGCCGACCTGCACGCCTCGCCGACCCAGCTGCAATGGGTCATCGACGTCTACACCCTCGTCCTTGCATCGCTTCTCCTGCTCTCCGGAGCGACCGGAGACCGCTTCGGCCGCAGGCGCATCTTCCAGATCGGACTCACGGTCTTCGCGGTGGGCTCGCTTCTGTGCAGCCTGGCCCCGACCATCGGGGCGCTGATCGGCGCCCGCCTGGTGCAGGCGGTCGGCGGCTCGATGCTCAACCCGGTGGCGATGTCGATCATCACCCAGGTGTTCACCGGACGCGCGGAGCGTGCGCGGGCGATCGGAATCTGGGGCGGCGTTGTCGGCATCTCAATGGCCTTGGGCCCCTTGGTCGGTGGCGGGCTGATCGACTGGCTCGGCTGGCGCGCGGTGTTCTGGATCAACCTTCCGATCTGCGCCGCGGCCATCCTGTTGACCGCGATCTTCGTCCCTGAGTCCAAGTCCGCCACGATGCGCGACGTCGACCCGATCGGCCAAGCCCTAGGTGTCGCTTTCCTATTTGGCACCGTGTTCGTCCTCATCGAAGGACCCGGCATGGGCTGGACCGACCCGCGCACCGTCGCGATCGCGGTTGCCGCGGTTCTCGCGCTCGTCGGGTTCCTCCGTTACGAGGCCCGCCGCCGCGACCCGTTCATCGATCTCCGCTTCTTCCGCAGCGTGCCGTTCAGTTCGGCAACGATGATCGCGGTGTGCGCCTTCGCTTCTTACGGCGCGTTCCTGTTCATGATGTCGCTGTATCTCCAGAGTGAGCGCCACTATTCGGCCGCTCACACAGGCCTCATCTATTTACCGATAGCCGTCGGTGCGCTGGTCTTTTCACCGCTATCCGGTCGGCTCGTCGGTCGGTTCGGCAGTCGCCCCTCCCTGGTGATCGCCGGGACACTCCTCACAGCGGCGGCCCTGATGCTGACGCAACTGACATCCACGACGCCTGTGTGGGAGCTGCTCGTGGTGTTCGCGGTATTCGGCGTAGGGTTCGCCATGATCAACGCCCCGATCACGACCGCGGCGGTCAGTGGTATGCCGACCGACCGCGCCGGAGCGGCGTCGGCGGTCGCGTCGACCAGCCGCCAGGTGGGCGTGAGTCTTGGTGTGGCCCTGTGCGGTTCGATCGCAGGGTCAGCGCTGGCAACTTCCGGCGCCGATTTCGCGGTGGCTGCGCGACCGCTGTGGTTCGTCTGCGCGGCATTGGGTGCATTTGTCTTCGTGCTCGGCCTCTATGCGACGACGCCTCGCGCGTTGCGCTCCGCCGAGCGGCTGGCTCCATTGATCGCAGGAGAGTCGAGGAATCATGCCAGCGCACACGCGTAATCGCCTGGCCGACAAGGTATGGCACGGCCTCACCCGTCTGGTGATGGACAACACGGACACCTGGCGACGCGCGGTGGTGACTGAGACGGGGCTGCCGTTCAGCCGGGTCAGGATCCTGATGCGGCTGGCCGATCGGCCGCTGACTGTCAAAGAGGTTGCCGCGGCCGCCACCATCGATGCGCCGGCGGCGACGGTCGCGGTCAACGACCTCGAGGACCGCGAGCTCGTCGTTCGCGAGATCAATCCGGCGAACCGTCGTTGCAAGCTGGTGTCTTTGACGACGGCTGGGCGCGACCTCGTCGCTGTGGTTCGTGCGATCGACGACCCCGCTCCTTCTGTCGTCGCCGGGCTCAGCGACGAGGATCTGACCACACTGCAGAAGATCATCGACAAGGTCTCATCACGCTAGATGCGCGAGCGTGCGCAAAATCAGCTCCCCCTACCGCGTGTCGCGCTGCAGACACGCACGCTCGCGCAAATTAGGGGAGGGACTCGAGTACCGCCATCGCGGCGTTGTGGCCGCCGATGCCCGATACGCCGCCGCCCCGGCGAGAACCCGCACCGCACACGAGGATTCGCTCGTGTCGGGTAGCCACACCCCACCGGCTCGCCGGCGTGTCGAGCGGATCGTCGTCCTCGGCGAAGGGCCATGTCAGGTCACCATGAAAGATGTTGCCTGCCGTCATTCCTAGTGCGTGTTCGAGGTCGTAGGTAGTCTTGGTCTCGATGCAGCCGGGGATGATGACATTCTGAATCGGCTCGGCCAGCACCGAATTGAGCGATGCCATCGCGGCAGTGGCCAACTCCTCTCGGCTGCCGACACCGTGCGGCGTGTGCAGCCCGAAGACCGTCAGCGTCTGCGCGCCGGACGCCCGCAGCGACGGTGACAGGATGGTGGGGTCGGTCAGCGAGTGGCAATAGATCTCGCAGGGCAGCGGATCGGGTACCCGGCCAGACACGGCCGCCTCGAACG
>NZ_JAVHWM010000087.1:0-37938 GCF_032159765.1 Mycobacterium sp.
GATCAAGAACGTTGGTCCGATCACCCATGCCGACATTGAGCAAAAACTCCGCCGTGAGCTGGCGACGTATTTACCTCTTACCGATTGGCACTACCGGCGGATTTTGCGACGATGGGGGGAACATGACCCGGCCTAGCCGTGGGGACCGCAAGGAACCCCAAGTATTCTCTCTGCGTTGTGCAGCGGGAGGTTTTTGTTTACTGTTCCCGTTCGCGGTAGGCCGGTCGAGGCGTGGACCGATGTAGCAAGGGGGGTGTCCCCCACCCTTTGGGAAGCGCCAACTACTCACTGCTGTGCGGTCGCCGTTTCCGAGGAGACGGCGACACTCGTCGAGGCGCAATCGACGAGTGGTTGCCTTGGTACTCGGCACGATTAAGGAAAAACGGCGCGTCGTTTTGGGAGGGGTGCGCAGAATGCTGAGGACCAACTGGCGGTGGGCTGAATCCGTACCCCATACTTGCCTGCGCAACGACTATCTTCGAAGGGGAGTCACTGACCGCATCGCCAGCGCCGGGATGGTACCCAGACCCGCAGGTTGTCGGAATGCTCCGGTATTGGGATGGAGGTCGTCGGGAGGGCAGCTCACTGAATTTCGATGAGGCGGTCGCCTACGCGCTTGGGGAGTAGCCCCCGCCTGCGGCGGGCAGGCTCGAAAACCGGTTGGCGACGATTTCGAGGATGTCGGGGTGCACTCCAGATCAGATGAAGACCGACAGAACGACTTCGCCGCCGAGCTTCGCAATCTTCAACCGGACGAGACAGAAGGGGCCGCACGTGCCGGGAAGCAAGAGGCTCGTGATCGGCGCGAGCGGTTTCGTTGGATCGCACGTGACCCGCCAGCTCGTCGAGCGCGGGGACGACGTCAGGGTGATGGTCCGTAAAACCAGTTCGACCAAAGGCATTTCGGACCTCGACATCGAATATTCCTACGGCGACATCTTCGACGACGACGCGCTGCGCGACGCGATGGACGGTTGCGATGTGGTCTTCTACTGCGTCGTCGACACCCGGGCATGGTTGCGCGATCCCGCTCCGCTGTTCCGGACCAATGTTGAGGGCCTGCGCCACGTGCTCGACGCCGCGGTCGAGGCGGATCTCAAGAAGTTCGTCTTTACCAGCACGATCGGCACCATCGCGCTGTCCGACGATGGCCCGGCCACCGAGGACATGCCCTTCAACTGGTACGACTTGGGCGGCGCCTACATCCAATCCCGGGTCGACGCAGAGAATCTCGTGTTGGAATACGCCCGCGAACGGGGTCTGCCCGCTGTCGCCATGTGCGTCTCAAACACCTACGGCCCGCGCGACTGGGCCCCGACTCCGCATGGCGGCCTGGTCGCGGCGGCGGCCGCCGGCAAGCTGCCCGTCTGGTTCAACGGTCTCGCCTACGAGGTCGTCGGGATCGAGGATGCGGCGAAAGCCCTTCTGCTGGCGGCTGATCAGGGCCGCAACGGCGAGCGCTACATCGTCTCGGAGCGTTACATGACGTGGAACGACCTCTTCGACACCGCGACCGACGCGGTCGGCGCGCGCCGGCCGTTCATTCCCATCCCATTCGTGGTGTCCAAAGCTATCGGACCGATCGGCGATCTGGCAGGCAAGGTGCTGCGGCGCGACATGGAGCTGAACAGCGTCTCCACGCGACTCGCGCACATCATGTCGCCGATGGACCACGGCAAGGCCGTGCGCGAACTGGGATGGCAACCACAACCCGCGCCCGACGCGATCCGCAAGGCCGCACGCTGGTACGAAGAGCAGCGCCTTGCGCGCAGGAGCTGACGCTATGGCTTGGCGAATCCGGCTGCGTCGAGGATCTTTTGGCCCGCCTCGCTGTTGACCATGTCGACGAACTTCTTGGCCAGTGCGGGATTCTTCGAGTCCTTGAGCACCGCGATCGGATAGACGTTGACGGCACCCGACGACTCCGGGAAGGCCACAGCGGTGACTTTGTCGCCCGCAGACTTGGCATCCGTGACGTATACGAGTCCGGCATCGGCTTGACCCGACGTCACCTTAGTCAGCACGTCGGTCACCTGAGTCTCCTCGCTGACCGGGTTCAGCTTCATCCCTGTGGCGTCTTCGATCTTCTTGGTCGCGGACCCGCACGGCACCTGCTCTTGGCAGACGACGACGTTGAGCCCGGGCTGCGCCAAGTCCTTGAACAAAGCGATGTGCTTCGGATTGCCGGGAGCGGTCACGATCGTCAGCGTGTTCGACGCGAAGTTCACCGGGTCACCCGCTAACAGGTTGGCCTGCTTGGCCTTATCCATGTTCTTGGTGTCGGCGGAAGCGAACACATCCCCGGGTGCACCCTGGGTCAGCTGGGTGACAAGGTCAGATGATCCCGCGAAGTTGAACTCCACGTCGGTGCCCGGGTTGTCTGTCTTGACGCGATCGCCGATCTCCGTGAACGTTTTCTTGAGCGACGCCGCGCCGAACACGATGATCTTTCCGCTGACGGCCGTGGGCGTGGACGATCCCGGCGAGGGGCTCGAGAAACTCGACGACGACGACGACTGGTTGGAGCCGCCGCAGCCGCTGATGAGTGCAGCGGTCAGCGCACCGGCGAGCATCACTTGCAGTACACGCTTCATGGTCACTGCGGCAGACTAACCGCAAATGCGGATCTAGTGGAAGATCACAGCCGCGTTTGCGGGACCACCGTCGAGTTGGGGGCCGCCCAGTCCGTCGAGATGAAGCGGTGCCGGATCAGCCACTCGTCGCCCACCGGGACGAAGGTGTCGCGATACCGGCCGTAATGGTCGAGCCCGATCTCGGTGACGACCGTGAAGTACGACGCGACTCGTGCCCGCTCGGGGGTCAGCTCCAGGAACCGGGTGTTCGTCAGAATGTGCCGGACGATGCGGGGACCGGACGACGTCTCGCCCTGATTTCCGACACCGCCGACGCCGCCGACGCCGCCGATGAATGCGACGATCGCCTCGCGACCACGCACCGGCTCCTCGCCACGCAACTGCAGTTCGCCCTCCTCGCAGAAGCTTTCGGCCATATCGTCGAGTCGCAGCGAGTCGCCCGACCAGTTGTATCGGGCCAGAGTATCGCGAATGCGTTCGCGGGCCATCAGTTCCCAGAGCTCCACCGTGTCAGGCCCGTTCGGCTCGGAACAGGTATGAGCCGACGGTGGTGATCCGGTCGCCTGCGCCTTCGTCATGCATCAACATCCGGACGGCGACGAGCCCGTCGGCGCCCGAAAGCGGCTCGCCGTCGATGCGGAACGGCCCCACCTTGCCGCGCGCCGCGAACATCACATGACATGAGACACCTTGCAGCAGATCGGTTCCGGCGAATTCGGCCGCGATGTCGATGGCCGCGGCCTCGAGCGTGACGAACTGCGGCCCGATGTGCAGCGCGGCGTCGGGTGAGGCCACCCGGTCCGTCAGCTCGGGAAGCGCCCAGTGCCCGTCGTCGCGCCGGTTTGCGCCGAACACCTGCCACAGCGGCGGCAGGTCCGGCGAATCGACCACCTCGATGGGGTCGACCGGCATCTTCTCGAGTCCCTCTGGCGGGGTGCCGATGCTGATGCCCTGTCCTTCGATCAAGGCCAGTGTGCGCCCGGGCTCGTCCGCGTCCACGATCTTGCAACGGCTGTAACCCATTTGGCGCCCGCGTTTGAGTTCCTCGGAGACGATCTCGAAGCGCCTGACGCCGCGGCCGGGGTCGAGGATCTGGCAGGAATGGATGACGGGATTCGGCACGGCCTCGAGGTCGGACATGTGGCCGCTTTCCGGCGACGAGATTCCGAGCACCGCGAACAGCAGGCCACCTGTCGCGTTGCGCATGTCGTGGCGCACCGTCACCGTGTTGTCGACCGGCCCGAGGTCCATCGACGAATACGTCCGGCCGATGTAGCGGTAGCTGAGCAGGCCGCCCCACCGGCTGCGAAGTTCCGCGGCGTACGCCTCAGGCTGATCGGCGAGCTCGCGAATGTCTCTGGGCATGTGGGCGTCCCTTCCGTTGTGGCGCATACTGATTGACGAGTCGAGTGCGCAGATATGTCAGCTCGCGGGGCAGGTCGTAGCGATCGGCCAGGGCCAGCCACTGGAATGCCACGCCGAAGACGGCTGCGCTGATGTCGTTGACCGCCCGGACGACATCGATGTCAGGCCGCACCGACCCGTCCCCGATGCCCTTGCGCAGGCCGGCCTCGACGTTCTCCACGCCGCGGGTGAGCCACTCCTGAAGAACGGGCCGGACCGGCGAAGTGGTCTTGACCGCCTCGAACGTCATCGCGAACATCGCGCGGAGGAAGTCGGGCGCCTCGGCGTAGATCTGCTGTATGCGATCGAAGTGCGCCAGCGCCTCATCCAGGCCCGGTGCGTCAGGCTCGGGTGCCGGGCTGAGCCGCAGCACGTACTCGTGAGTGAAGAACGCCTCGAGGATGGCGTCCTTGCTTCCGTACCGGGCGTGGACCATCGCCCTGCTGTACCCCGCGCGGCGGCCGATCTCGGCCGCTGTGGTTGCCTCCCAACCCTTTTCAGCGATCAGCTCGACCGCTGCCTCTACCAGGCGGCGGTTGGATGTCTCGACGCGCTGCGGTTGGGTCAGGCCCCGGGCGGGAGAAGGCATTCTTGCATATTAGACGCTGGACAACTATCTTACTTGTTCGACGTCAAATATCCTTGGGAGTCATCGATGACATCGGCCGCGGCGCGGGTCCCTTCGGGGATCGCAGACGTGACGCCGCAGTGGCTGACGGACGTGCTGGGTGTTCAGGTGACGGGCGCGCGCGTCGAGCAGATCGCGCTCGACACGGGGTTCTCGTCGCTGCTATACCGCGTCCACCTCACCGGCGGCGCCGGCGTCCCTGCCTCGCTGATCGTGAAACTGCCTGCCGAATCGGAGGCGCGGGGCGCGATGGAGATGCTGGGCGGCTACGCGCGCGAGGTGACGTTCTACCGGACGGTTGCCGGACGCGCACCTCTGCAGACACCCCATGTCCACGTCGCAGAGATGGTCGAGAACTCGGCCGACTTCGTGCTGGTGCTGGAAGACTTGCGGGACTGGGAGAACGCCGACCACCTTGCCGGGCTCTCGATGGATAGGGCGCGACTGTGTATCGCGCAGCTCGCAGGATTGCATGCCTGGTCTCTCGACCGCGCGAACCACGCTGTGGTGCAGGCGTTTCCGAGCCTGGACACCCAGGTCGCCCGCGACATCTTCCTGCCAGCTTTCGCGCTGGGCTGGCAGGTCTACCGGGACCACACGGCGACATCGGTTCCGTCGTCGGTGGCGGTGTATGCCGAACAGTTCGCGGACCGTGCACCGGCTGCCCTCGAAGCGATGGCGGAGCGGTCGATGCTCCTGCACGGCGACATTCGCGCCGACAACTTGTTCTTCAACGGCGACGCGCTGAAGGTGGTCGACTATCAATTCGCGTCCCGCGGCGTTGGGGCGGCCGACATCGCTTATCTCGTGAGCCAGGGGCTTCCCAGCGCCATCCGCCGGGGCAACGACGAGCTGCTCATCCGCGAGTACCTTGAACACCTTGCGGGACAGGGCATCACGGACTACTCGTTCGACGAGGCGTGGCGGCATTACCGGTTCGCGGTCGCTTACCTGATGGTCCTTCCCGTCATCACGCTGATCGGCTGGGACGCATTGCCGCAACGGTCCCGGGCACTGTGCCTGACCCTGACCGATCGGGCGGTGTCCGCGATCGAGGAAACTGACGCGTTGGAGGTGTTCACATGAGCCGCAGCGCGCGTGAGGTGGTCGAGCTCTACAACCTCGTCGTATGGAACGAGCGCGACTTCGACCTTGCCGACGAGCTGATGGGCGACAGCGTGATCCGCCATGAAGTCGGCGAGGCCGTGACGCTCACGCACGAGCAGGCTGTCCGGCGCATCGTCGACACCTGGGAGATGTTCGACGCGTTGCGCTTCGACCTCGACGTGGTGGTGGCCGGCGACGACGGCGAGCACGTCGCGATCGTCTACCAGTCGCCGATGACACTGAAGGACGGCACCGAGACGACGATCGGCAGCATGGAGATCTTCCGTGTGGTCGACGGCCGGATCACCGAAGTCTGGAATTGCGGATACAAGCAGGGAGTGTGGGGATGAGAGTGCTCGACGAGCTCGGCTATTACCTGCTTGCCGGCGCCGGCGGCGAGGGCCCGGCCACGCTGATGGACGAGGCCCGCAGCGGCGAGGAGATGGGCTTCGGCACCGCGTTCATCTCCGAGCGCTGGAACGTCAAGGAGGCGTCGTCGCTCGTCGGCGCCGCGTGCGCGGTGACCAACCGGATGCAGATCGCCACCGCCGCAACGAATCACAACACCAGGCACCCACTGATCACCGGGTCGTGGGCGACGACGATGCACCGGCTCTCGGGTGGCAGGTTCACTCTCGGCATCGGCCGCGGAGTGGCGGCGATGTACGCCGCGTTCGGCGTGCCGTCGGTGACCACCGCCCAGATGGAGGACTTCGCGAACGTCATGCGGCGGCTGTGGCATGGCGAGCTGATCTTCAACCACGACGGTCCGATCGGTCAGTATCCGGTGCTGTTCCTCGATCCTGACTTCAACGAAGACATCCGGCTGGCGATCGTCGCGTTCGGTCCCAACACTCTCGCCCTGGGTGGGCGCGCGTTCGACGACGTCATTCTGCACACGTACTTCACGCCGGAGACGCTGCAACGCTGCGTGAAAACAGTGAAGGACGCCGCCGAAAACGCGGGGCGCGACCCCGACACCGTCCGCGTGTGGTCGTGCTTCGCGACGGTGGGCGACCACCTTCCCGAGGAACTCCGCCTGAAGAAGACCGTTGCCCGCCTGGCCACGTATCTTCAGGGCTACGGCGATCTGCTTGTGGCCACCAACAACTGGGATCCCACTGTGCTGCAACGCTTCCGGGAAGACACGGTGGTCACGTCGATTGCCGGGGGTATCGATCACAAGGCGACGCCGGAGCAGATCGAGCACATCGCGACGCTGATTCCCGACGAATGGCTCGAACCGTCGGCTACCGGTAGCGCGCAGCAGTGCGTGGACCGCGTACGCAAGGAGTTCGACTACGGCGCCGACGCGCTGATCATGCACGGCGCGACACCGGAGGAGCTGGCGCCGATCGTCGAGGCCTACCGCGCCAGCTAGTCGCCGAGAACCCAGTTGTTGACGGGAATCGCCCGAATTCCGTCAACAAGTGGGTTCTCGGCGCAAAGGGCTAGGGCGCCGGGTCGGTGAGGTAATGCGCGATCACCGGGCGTAGCCAGGCCGCAAGCTTCTCGTCGGTCATCTTCACCAGCGGCGGTGTGCCGAGGATGTACCGCGAGACCGCGATGCCGAGCAGGTGTGCGCCAATGAGCGCGGCGCGCTCGGCGGGTCGGTCGATCGCGGCCTTGCCGAGGGCGGGCGCCACCTTGCGGGCGAAGACGTCGAGCAGCGCGTCGGCGGCGGTCCGATTCGACGATGCGGCGCGCAGCAGCGGGAGCAGCGGTCCGTCGGGCCCCCATAGCTCGATGAACACCGGAAGCAGCACCTCGGCAACCTCGTCTGGGGGGATGCCCCGCAGCGGTGGAAGTTCGACGTCGAGGCGCGCCGCGGCGGCGAACAATCCGTCCTTGTTGCCGAAATAGTGCATCACCAGCGCTGGATCCACGCCGGCGGCCGATGCGACGGAGCGGATCGTCGTCCGCTCGTAGCCCTGCGTGCCGAACTGCAGACGGGCCGCGCCGACGATCGCGGCTTTGTTGGCTTCCGGGTCGCGTGTCCTCGCGGGCATGGCAACAGCTTATTCAACACTTGTTGACAACGTCCGGGCAGGGGTCTAGCGTTTTCTTCAACAACTGTTGAACAAGACGAAGGGCTTTCCCATGACCGTGACGGCCATTCAGATCGGGCTCGATGCCGGCGTCATCGACGTCCACGCGCCCGAGTTCGCCCAGTTTCCCGGACTCACCACGGAAAGGCTGCGAAAAGCCAACGACGACAATGTGAGTGGGCTGCGTGCCGCAGGGTATGTCGTCGACAACTGCCTCATCGACTTCGGCGAGGCGGGGGCCGAGAAGGCGCGCCGCTGGCTGTCCGCCAAGCACTACGACGCGGTGCTGATCGGCGCCGGAATCCGCCTCGTCGCCAACAACACGCTGCTGTTCGAGTCGATCGTCAACGATGCCCACGCCGCTCAGCCGCACTGTCGCTTCGTCTTCAACCGGGCTGCGGTGTCGACCCCGGACGACATCCGCCGCTGGTACCCGGATCCTGCCGAGGAGGAGTGACATGACGACATCCGTGGACGTGGTCGTCGTTGGGGCCGGACCCACTGGCCTGACGGCCGCGGGAGACCTCGCCCGTGCCGGCCGTTCGGTGGTGGTGCTCGAGCGCTGGCCCGAGATGAACCCATCGAGCCGGGCGTTCGCGACGATGGCGAGGACGCTGGAGGTCCTCGACGCGAGAGGTCTCGCAGACGGTGTGCTGGCGGGATCCCACACCGCGCAGGCCATCGACATCTTCGCCGGAGGGAAAATCGATCTGTCACATCTGCGTTCGCGCTATCAGTTCGTCATGGTCGCGCCGCAGAGCAAGGTCGAGAGCGCGCTCGCGGAATATGCGGCGTTGTCCGGCGCAGACATTCGTCGCGGCGTCGAGGTGGTCACACTCCAGCAGGACACCGACGGCGTGACGGTCACCGCCCGGCTCCGCGACGACGCCGGCTCGGAAAAGACTTGGCGCGCTGCGTATGTCATCGGTGCCGACGGTGCGCACAGCACGGTTCGCAGTCTGGTCGGCGCAGACTTCCCCGGCAAGACGATTCTGTCGTCGGTCGTACTCGCCGACGTGAAGCTCAGCGACGGGCCGGCCGCGGGCAACCTGTCCGTGAACAGCACCCGCGACCTGATCGGCTTCCTGGCGCCCTACGCCGGCGGCTCGTGGTACCGCGCGATGGTCTGGGACCGCCACCATCAAGTACCAGACAGCGAACCCGCCTCGGCGGCCGAGGTCGTCGACGTGCTGACCCGCGCGATGGGCCGGGATCCGGGCGTCGTCGAGGTCGGCTGGCTGTCGCGATTCCACTGCGACGAACGCCAGGTGGCGCACTACCGTCACGGCCGGGTGTTCCTCGCCGGAGACGCGGCGCACGTCCATTCGCCGATGGGCGGTCAGGGCATGAACACCGGGATCCAGGACGCCGCGAATCTCGCGTGGAAGCTCGACGCCGTCCTCGGCGGAGCCGACGATCGCGTACTGGACACCTACCAGGCGGAACGCCACCCGATCGGCAAGCGGGTGCTGTTCCAGTCCGGCATGGTGGCCCGCGGTGTCACCCTGTACCCCAGGCCGGCCCGTGCGATGCGGAATCTGCTGGCGCCCAGACTCTTACGTGTACCTAAGATCCGGGACGCCGTGGCTGGCAGCTTCGCGGGCACGGAGCTGCGCTACCCGCGCGGTCGCGGCGAGCACGCGCTCGTTGGCACGCGCGCCACGGAGATCCCGCTCGACGCTGCCAGGTTGACCGAGCTGCAGCGCAGCGCGGGATTCGTTCTGATCCGCGAACACGGCTCCGCGCCGGCCGGTGACGCCGGCCTGACAAAAGCCCAACGCTACGACGACGGACCTGCGGTGCTCGTGCGGCCCGACGGGTATATCGCCTGGGCTGGGCGGTCCGAAGACCACGACGGATGGGCCACCGCGCTGGCGTGGTGGACCGGGCAGCAGCTGCCCGTTGCCGCGGTCGTACCGTAAGAGTCATGGAGATCAGCCTCGTCACCAACATCAACAACCGCTCACCTGTCGACACGTGTATTCGAGAGATGACCGCGGCCCGCGACGAAGGGTTCCGCCGACTCTGGTTTACCCAGATGCCTTATGACGCCGACCTTTTGACGATTCTGGCGGTGGGGCTGCGGGAGGTTCCCGACATCGAGGTCGGCAGCGGCGTGGTGCCGATCCAGAACCAGCACCCGATGCTGCTCGCCCAGCGGACGATCACGCTGAACCTGATCGGCAACGGACGCTTTACGCTCGGCATCGGGGTCACCCACCGCACGGTCACCGAGGGCATGTGGGGCATCTCGTGGGACAGGTCGGTGAAGCGCCTCAGCGAGACCCTCGACGGGCTGCTTCCGCTGCTTGCCGGGCAGCCTGTGGATACCGAGGGCGAGCTCGTGACCACCAGGGGAGCGCTGCAGATTCCAGACGTCCCGCCGACCGACGTATATGTCGCCGCGCTGGGTCCCCAGATGTTGCGTGTCACCGGCCGCCGCACGGCCGGCACCATCACGTGGATGACCGGCCCCAAGACTCTCAAAGACCTTACCGGCCCTGCCCTGCGCGCCGCCGCATCCGAAGCCGGCCGCCCCGACGGTTCAGTGAAAGTGGCCGCCGCGCTGCCTGTTGCGGTGACCGACGACCCCAACGCGGCGCGTGGCGTAGCCGCGGAGCAGTTCGCGATGTACGGCTATTTGCCGTCGTACCGCGCGATGCTCGACAGGGAGGGCTTCGCCGGGCCCGAGGACGCCGCGCTGATCGGCGACGAGGCCACGGTGTCGGCTCGCCTCGATCAGCTCCGCGACGCAGGCGTGGACGAGTTCGTCGCTATCCCGTTCGACCCGTCACCGGAAGGACGGCAGCGCACACGAACGAGCGTGCGCGAGTGGGCATCTCGCGTCGCTAGTTCGTAGCCAGGCTCGCAGCGACCTCCAGCTCGGCCAACGCGGGCTCGATGGAGTCAGCCATGTCGGCGATGTCGCTCGCGATCTCCGGTGTCGTGACAAAACCGAAGTCGATCGATCCCCGGTAGCTGAAGCAGGTGATGTTAAGGCCGACCTCGAGAACCAGCGGACCGATCGGTACGAGCTGCTCGACAGGTGCGCCGCACAGATACAACGGGAAGTCGGGCCCCGGCACGTTGGAGATGACGACGTTGATGGGGGCGAGACTCCCGCCGATCCCGCTTGCGGTGTACGCCCGCGCCGCCAGCGACAGCAGGCCCGGCGGGGTGGTCTCCGTCAATCCCATGATCTGGTGCGCGGTGAGCGCTTTCGCCATCTCCTTTGCGCTCTGCGAATTCGCGTAGATGGCCTCGATCCGCTCGCCAGGGTCGTCGATGTCGGTGGCCAGGCTGATGGTCATGGTGCTGATCTGGTTGCCGATGTCGTTGTTGCCCTCGACCCGGGTGGACACCGGGACCTGCGAGACGATCGCCTTGTCGGGCAGCTCGCCGCGGTCCTCGAGGTAACTGCGCATCGCGCCAGCCACCAACGCCAGGACGACGTCGTTGACCTTGACGCCGAAGGCCTCCTTCACCTTCCTGACGCGCTCCAGCGAAACACTCGTTGCGCTGATCCGGCGGTGCGGCGAGATCGTAGCGTTGAATCGCGTCGTCGGGGCCTCGAAATAGCGCGGCGGCTTGTTCGTGATGCCGCGGGTGGCGAGCTGCTGGCGCACGGTCTGCTCGATCAGCCTGGTAATGCGGTAGGGGGTCTTGACCCCGACGTTGATCAGGGCATTCACCGTGCGCAATGCGACGTGTGGAAGGCCGACGCCCACCAGCGAGCGGTTGACGTCGATCGCCGCCGGTCGCGGTTCAGGCGTGACGTCCAGCAGGATCTCCGACAGACCGGCACCCGATACTCCGTCGACCACCGCGTGATGCATCTTCGTCAGGATCGCCGCACGGCCGTCCTTCAGCCCTTCGATGAACCACAGCTCCCACAGCGGCTTGGACCTGTCGAGCTTGTAGGACATCAGCCGGCCGATGAGCTCGTCGTATTCGCGTCGTCCGCCCGGCGAGGGAACGGCGATATGGCGGATGTGGAAGTCGATGTCGAGGTTCTCGTCCTCCACGAACCACGGTCGATCCAGCCCCAGCGGGCCGCCCTCTACCCGCCACCGAAGCTGCGGCATCTCAGGCAACCGCGCGGCAACGAGCTTTCGAACCGATTCGAAGCTGAAATCCTCCACGCCGGTCGGATCGCATATCGCAGAGCCACCGATGTGCATGTGCCAGCTGGGTGACTCGGCGAACCAGAATGCTGCGTCGGCGCTCGACAACCGGTTCATACGTGCGACCCTACGGCGGGTCCCCACGAGACTGCTAACAGATCGCAAAATGTGGCCCCGCAATCTCGGCGACGGGAGCGTCGTACTGGGGGTCGTACTGTAGGTCGGTGACGATGAACATTGTCAGGGAATTCGGTGGAGTGGTGCCGCGTGCGGTGGCGGGATTGCAGTCGACCGAGTGGTCACCGGCGTCCGCGCGCGGTGCGCGCCAACTTTTCGAGGTCATCCTGGACCAGCTCGTATTGAGCGGGATGTCGCTGATGGGCGGGCGCACTCTCCCGGAGACACGGCCGTCGGCGGTGTATGCCGCTGTGGCACAGGAATTGTCGGCTCTCGGCATCGAGGGTGCCCACACCGACCCACCGCACTTGAGCGTCCGCGCCCGCAAGCCGGCGCGGATTGGTCGGCTCGCGTACGAGATGCTCACCTTCGAACACGACCCTGCGTTCCCGTCTTCGATTGTGGCCGAGGGGCTCTCGGGACCCGCAGTGGCGGGTGCGTACGTTCTCCGCCACCGGAGCGGGATTCGGCCGTGGGTGGTGTGGGTGCACGGAGCCGGCCAGGGTCAGTCCGTCGATCTGCTGCTCTCCCGCGCCGGACGGCTGCATCATGATCTCGGCTACAACGTCGTTTTGCCTATTCAGCCGGGCCATGGTTTCCGTCGCAACGCGTGGCCGGTATATCCCGACCGCGAGCCACTGGCGAATGTCGCGGCCATGATGCGATCGGTGTCCGAGGTCCGCGCGATTGTGCAGTGGATCGAGCCTGACGCGAAAGCTATTGCGATCGTTGGTGTTTCGATGGGAAGTCCAGTCGCAGCGCTCGTGTCGCACTTGGAGAAGGCCGTGGACGCGATCGCTGTGTACGTGCCGATCCTCGGGTTGAACGCGATGATCGCTCAGCACCTCGCACGCGGTGGCCCGTCGAGCGAGGCCTTCCGCCCGATTCTGGAATCCGACGACGTCACGGCGATGACGTCGGTGATCGACCCGTTGAGGGTGGAGCCGGCACCGCTGGCGCATCGCCGGCTGATCGTCGGGGCGTACAACGATCAAATGGCCATGCGGGCACCGGCTCTCGCGTTACATGAGCGCTGGGGCGGGCAGCTGTACTGGTATGACGGCAGCCACGTCGGGCACCTGTTCTCGCGCCGGATTCAGGCCGTCACCGAGCAGTTCCTGCACGAAGCGTTCACGGCGTGATCACCGTGCGGCTCACCGGCTCGGCCGCCGACTGGCGGCTGTAGATACCGCGTTTGAGCGCACCCAGCAGCGCATCTCGTGTCTCGCGCGGATCGATCAGCTCGTCGAACCCGAGGTGCTGAGCGGACCGGAACGACGCCTGCAGTTCGGCCTTGCGGAGCTTGGCCTCGACATCCTCGTCCGCATGTGATGCCTTTGACAGCGCCGCCGCGCTCATGGCGCCCATCGTCGCGCCCGGATACGCGAACGTCGCGACCTGATCGTCGAAGCCGAGCAACGACATCACCATCGAGCCGAACCCGTAGGCCTTGCGCAACGTCAGGTGCAGCTTGAGTGTGGTGGCCGCGGTCTGGGCCGCGAACATGCGCGCGCCGCTGCGCAGCACACCAGAGGATTCCGAGCGGCTGCCCGGCAGCATGCCCGGGTTGTCGGCGAGGAAAACGATCGGCAGGTGGAACGAATCGGCCACCGTGATGAAGTGCGCCGCCTTGTCGGCCGCGTCGGCGTCGATCGAACCGGCAAGGACCTTCGGCTGATTCGCGACGACCGCCACCGGCTCGCCGCCGAGATGGGCGAGCGCGCAGATGATCGCCCTGCCGAATTTCGGCTGCACCTCAAACCAGCCGTTCCCGTCGAAGATCACGTCCAGTACCGAGCGGATGTCGTAGATGCGGCGGTTGTCGCGCGAGACGATCTCGAGTAGCTCGGGCGTCGGCCGCGGCCCGGATCGTTCGCTGTCGGGCAGCGCCGACGGGTAGGACCACGCACTCGACGGGAAGTAGCACAGGTAGCGGCGGATGTCGTCGAGCACGGCCTCGTCGTCGTCAGCGACGTTGTGGATCACCCCGCTGGCAAGGGCGACGGTGGGCCCGCCGAGGTCCTCCTTTGAAATGTCTTCGCCCGTGGACTCTTTCACCACCGGCGGGCCCGCGGTGAAGATCGCACCCTGCTGGCTCATGATCGTGAAATCACAGACCGGCGCGACGAGAGCGCCGTGTCCGGCCGACGGCCCGAGCACCGCGGCGACCGTCGGCACGTGGCCCGAACACCGCGCTTGCGCGAGCAGATCTGTGGGACTGCGCCCGTAATGCTCTCCGGAGGGCCGGAACCCAGCACCCTCGAGAAGCATCACCAGCGGGATCTTGTTGCGCAGCGCGAGCTCGGCGAGCCGGTAGCGCTTGGCGTTGCCGCCCGGGCCGATACTGCCGGCCAAGGTGGTGAAGTCCTCGGCACCGACCATCACCGGCCGGCCGTCGATGCTGCCGGAGCCCGCCACGATGCCGTCGGCGGCAATCTCGCCGCCCACCAGTGTGCCCAGCTCGGAGAAGGAGCCCTTGTCGAGGAGATGGTCCAGACGCGCCCGGGCGTCGAGCTTGCCTTTGTCGTGGTGCTTGGCCAGCCGCTCGGGCCCGCCCATGCCCAGCGTCTGATGGCGGCGGCGGGCGAGATCGTCGAGAGTGCTCTCCCAGCCGTCAGTGGTCATGCCTTCTCCTTCGCACCCATACTGAATGGCTTACTGTAGCTCGTATGCCTTCGCGTCTGTTGATCGACAGCGGCATCGTCGGTGTCTTCGATCATGTGCCGGAGGAAGCGTCGAGAATCGAGCGGCTGGGTTACGACGGATGCTGGTCGGCCGAGATCAACCACGACCCCTTCCTGCCGCTGATGCTGGCCGCCGAGCACACGTCGCGCGTCGAGCTTGGCACCAGCATCGCGGTGGCGTTCGCGCGCACTCCGATGACGGTCGCCAACGTCGGCTGGGATCTGCAGGCGTATTCGAAGGGCCGCTTCGTGCTGGGCCTCGGTTCGCAGATTCAGCCGCACATCGAGAAGCGGTTCAGCATGCCGTGGAGCCGGCCGGTGGCGCGCATGCGCGAGTTCGTGCTTGCGCTGCACGCGATTTGGACGTCGTGGCACGACGGCACCAGGCTGGCCTTCGAGGGCGACTTCTACACCCACAAGCTGATGACACCGATGTTCACGCCCGAGGCACAGCCGCACGGTGTGCCGAAGGTCTTCGTCGCGGCGGTCGGGACTGCGATGACCGAGATGTGCGGCGAGGTTGCCGACGGGATGATCGGCCATGCCTTCACGACGAAGCGCTACCTCGACGAGGTCACCATCCCGACGCTAATGCGTGGGATCGAGCGCGCGGGCCGGGACCGCGGCGACGTCGAGCTGATGTGCCCGGTGTTCGTCGTGACCGGCAACCGCGAGGAGGACTTGGCTGCGGCGGCGACGGCCACGCGCAAGCAGATCGCGTTCTACGGGTCCACGCCCGCCTACCGCAAGGTGCTCGACTTGCACGGGTGGGGAAGCCTGCAGGACGAACTGCACCGGCTCTCGCTGCAGGGCGACTGGGACACGATGGGCACGCTGATCGACGACGAGATCCTCGACGCGTTCGCGGTGGTCGCTCCGCTCGACGAGTTGGCCGCGGCGCTCAAGACGCGGTGTGCCGGCGCGATCGACCGGGTCATGGTCGGATTCCCGAAATCGGTGTCCGACGAGAACGTGGCCGCGGTGCTGGACGAATTGCGTGGTGCCTAGCGCCGATTGGCAGTGTTTGGCAGCGCGCCGCGTAGTCCTGGCAGCGGGTGCTGAGCAGCATCAAAGGTGTCCGACGACTCCATCCGAGCGCAAAGGAGCACCCGATGACCGCCGTCACTACCCGACCCCTATCCGCCTCGACTGATGCGCTATTGCGCTTCGTGTTGCGCCTCGACGCGACGCTCACCGGCGTGGCCGGCGTGGCCGCCGCTGCGTTCGCGAACCCGTTGTCGACGATCACCGGCCTGTCGCCGACGACCGAGTACATGCTGGGCGCCGCCTTCGTGTTCTACGGCCTCGCCGTGTACCTGCTTGCCGGACTGCCCTCTCTGCGAGGCGTCGGAATCGGCGTCAGCCTCGCCAACGTCGTCTGCACACTGGCCACCATCGCGGTGGTCGCGATGGACGTCTCTCCGCTGACCGAGGCCGGGATTGCGATCGCGATGGCCACCAGCATCTACACCGCGTTCTTCGCCTACCTGCAATACCTCGGAGTGCGCCGTCTGCGTGCGTGACTCCTGCATGGCCGGTGCGGAGCCTCGCCGGGTGGTACCTAGGGCGAGCCGCTCCGCACCGGCTTCTTTGTGCGCTTTTTTCCACGCGAGCAGACGCAGAATCGCACAATTTGGTCCTCAAATGTGCGATTCTGCGTCTGCTCGCGAGAGCTAGCCGCGGGTGTATCTGCTGCGTCCGCCCAGGACGATCACGTAATCGTTGACCACCTGGATGCTGCCGTCCATCGGCGTGCCGCAGACCTGTCCGGGTGGATTGCACTCCTCGGTGGACAGCTGTATCCAGTTGCCGTTGGCCGAGTAGTGGCCCTTGACGGCATACCCTGTGCATTTCTCGTACTCGGCTCGGTAGACGTACGTGCCGTCAGAGACGAACTGGAATTCACCCTGTGCGATGCCGCACCCTCCTCCGTCCCCAAGGGCTTGGCCGGCCCAGTGCCCGACCAGGAATGCGTCAAATTCCGGGTCGGCCTGGGCGAGCCCAGGCGTTGCCAGCGCAATGGCGGCCGCCGATGCCGCCCCGAAAATGAGTTTGCTCGTGCTCATGGTTGTGGTCTCTTTTCTCCCCCGCCGCAGAGGGTAATGACCGCGAGCCCGAAATTTTCCGTAATCCGCGTTAATTTCTTTCAGCGGTAATGCGGCAAGCTCACAGCTTGCGCAAGCGCAGCCGATTGATCGAATGGTCGCCGTCCTTGCGCAGAACCAGGGTGGCCCGTGGCCGTGTCGGCAAGATGTTCTCAATCAGGTTGGGCCGGTTGATCTCCCGCCAGATCTCCTTTGCGGCGCTGACTGCCTGCTGGTCGTTGAGCGAGGCGTAGTGATGGAAGTGCGACGCCGGATCGGCGAACGCCGTCGAGCGCATCGTGAGGAAACGTGACACGTACCAATGCTCGATGTCCTCGACCCGGGCGTCGACGTAGATCGAGAAGTCGAACAGATCCGAAATCATCAGCGTCGGCCCGGTCTGCAGCACGTTGAGGCCCTCGAGGATCAGGATGTCGGGCTGGCGCACGACCTGCTTGTCGCCGGGCACGATGTCGTAGAGAAGATGCGAGTACACCGGGGCGCACACCGCCTCGGCGCCGGACTTCACGGCGGTAACGAACCGCATCAACGCCCGCCGGTCATAGCTTTCAGGAAAGCCCTTGCGATGCATCAGGTTTCGCCGGTGAAGCTCGGCGTTGGGGTAGAGGAACCCGTCAGTGGTGACCAGGTCCACTAGCGGGTGGTGCTCCCACCGCGCCAGCAGTGTCTGAAGAACGCGTGCCGTCGTGGACTTGCCCACCGCCACACTGCCGGCGACGCCGATCACGAAGGGCACCGGTCGCTCAAGTGGATGCTGCTCGCCGAGAAATTGGTTGGTCGCGTCGAAAAGGCGTTGCCTCGCCGCGACCTGCAGATGGATCAACCGGGCCAGGGGCAGGTACACCTCGGCGACTTCGGCCAGGTCGATCTGCTCACCGAGTCCGCGCAGCCCGACGAGTTCTTCCTCGGTCAGCGCCAACGGCGTGGACTTGCGGAGTTCTCGCCAATGAACCCGGTCGAACTCGACGTACGGGCTGGGCTCGCTCGGCCGCGCCATGGGGCCATCCTTGCAAGTGCCGGGCGACCACTGAACCGCGGGCCTCTAGATTGGGCCGGGTGGACAGCGATGAGCCGCTTGCGCGAAGAGCAACCGACACCGGCGGCCTGATCCGTGAGTATCTGCTGCTCGGCTTGCGGTTCGACCGCGTCGAGCCGGGATACGTCGACGCGTTCACCGGCGAGCCCGAATTGCGCCGCATCGTCGACAACGAGCCGACTCCCGATCCGTCTGCGCTGGCCCGCCTCGCGGAGCAGCTGATCACCGAGATCCCGCCCGAGTCGGAATCGGCACGCGCTGAGTTTGTCGCCGCTCATCTGCGCGCGCTGGCCTGCGCGGGGCGCAAGTTCGCCGGCGAGCCGGTGGGGTTCGTCGAGGAGGTCCTGGCGTATTTCGACGTGTCGATCGCCAAGGGCGATGTCGAGCAGTACCAGCAGGCGCACGTCCGTCTCGACGAGGCGCTGGGCGGTGGCGGATCGCTGGCCGACCGCATGGCCGCATACCGGGTGGCCGACGAGATCCCACCCGACAGGCTGGCCGATTGCATCGATGCGTTCTCCAGCGCGCTGCGCGATCGCGTGCGGGCCGACTATCCGCTGCCCGCGGGCGAGGTCGTCGAGTACGAGGTCGTGACCGACAAGCCGTGGTCGGGCTTCAACTACTACCTCGGCGGCTACCGGTCGCGGGTCGCGGTGAACGCTGACCTCAAGCAGCAGATGTCGAACTTGCCGCGGCTGGTTGCGCACGAGTCCTATCCCGGCCACCACACCGAGCACTGCCGCAAGGAGGCCGGCCTCGTCGCCCGTCACGGCCAGGCCGAGCAGACGATCTTCCTGGTCAACACGCCGCAGTGCCTGATGGCCGAGGGGTTGGCGGACCTGGCGCTGCACGCGGCGGTCGGCCCGGGCTGGGGGAGCTGGGCGGCCGAGATCTACGCCGACCTGGGGCTGCGGTTCGACGGTGCGCGGGCCGAAGCTGTTGCCGACGCGGCCGCAGCGCTGCTCACCGTGCGCCAGGACGCCGCGCTGATGCTGCACGACGAGCACCGCGACGTCGACGATGTGGCCGCGTTCTTGAAGCGGTGGCTGCTGGTCGACGACGCGCGGGCCCGTCAGCTGCTGCGGTTCCTGTCGTCGCCGCTGTGGCGGGCGTACATCACCACCTACGTGGAGGGTTATCGGCTGCTGCGGGCGTGGCTCGACGCGCGCCCGGCCGGGGTCGGCACCGTCGAGCGATTCACCACGCTGCTCGACGAACCGCTGATCCCGTCGTCGTTGCGATAGGTCGGCGCACGTCGCCGAGCGTGCGCGCAAGTTGGCGGGCGATAGGCTGGCTGGGTGACGACTGACTCCGTTAGCACCACCCCATCCGCCCCCGGCGCTGAATACGTCGACACCGCGGCCACCGCCTTCCGGGCGGCCCTGGAGGTGATGGAGTCCGTCGAACCCCGCATCGCGGCCGCGACCCGCAAAGAACTTGCCGACCAACGTAATTCGCTGAAGCTGATCGCCAGCGAAAACTATGCTTCGCCCGCGGTGCTGCTGACCATGGGCAACTGGCTGTCGGACAAGTACGCCGAAGGCACCATCGGGCACCGGTTTTACGCGGGTTGCCAGAACGTCGACACCGTGGAGTCGGTGGCGGCCGAACACGCCCGCGAGCTGTTCGGCTCGCCGTACGCCTACGTCCAGCCGCACTCGGGTATCGACGCCAACCTGGTGGCGTACTGGGCGATCCTGGCCACTCGCGTCGAGGCGCCGGGCCTCGCGGACCTCGGGGCCAAGCACGTCAACGATCTCTCGGAAGCCGATTGGGAGAAGCTAAGGACCACGCTCGGCAATCAGCGGCTCTTGGGCATGTCACTCGATGCCGGCGGCCACCTCACGCACGGCTTCCGGCCGAACATCTCCGGAAAGATGTTCTACCAACGCAGTTACGGCACCGACCCGGCCACCGGCTTGCTGGACTACGACGCCATCGCCGCCGCGGCGCGCGAGTTCAAGCCGCTCATCCTCGTCGCCGGGTACTCGGCCTATCCGCGCCGGGTGAACTTCGCGAAGATGCGGGAGATCGCCGATGAGGTGGGCGCGACGTTGATGGTGGACATGGCGCACTTCGCGGGGCTGGTCGCCGGCAAGGTGTTCACCGGCGACGAGGATCCCGTGCCCCATGCCCACGTCACGACGACGACCACGCACAAATCCCTGCGCGGACCGCGAGGAGGGATGGTGTTGGCCACCGAGGAATTCTCCGCCGCGGTGGACAAGGGCTGCCCGATGGTGCTGGGGGGCCCGCTGTCGCACGTGATGGCCGCCAAGGCGATTGCGCTGGCCGAAGCCCGGCAGCCCGCGTTTCGGGATTACGCGCAGCGCGTCGCCGACAACGCCAAGGCCCTGGCCGACGGGTTCCTGCGGCGTGAAGCGCAATTGGTTACCGGCGGCACCGACAATCACATCGTTCTGCTCGACGTGCGGTCGTTCGGGCTGACCGGGCGCCAAGCCGAGTCCGCCCTGCTTGACGCAGGGGTGGTGACGAACCGCAACGCGATCCCGGCCGACCCCAACGGCGCCTGGTACACCAGCGGCATCCGGCTCGGCACCCCGGCGCTGACGACCCGTGGCTTCGGCGCCGCAGAATTTGACCGGGTTGCTGAGATTGTCGTCGAGGTGCTGACGAACACGTCCGCCGAGGGCACGTCGAAGGCCAAATACGCGCTGACCGACAGCACGTCGGACTGGGCCCACGGCGCCGAACGTGAGCTGCTCGACGCCAACCCGTTGTATCCAGGGCTGACGCTGTAATCACGCTTCGCGGCACAGTGCGGCGAATTTTACGATTTCCACAGGATTGAGTTACTGTAACCGCATGGCACAGAAACCTGTTCTGACCCCGTTGATGGCGGAGCTGGAGCCGGTCGTTGGGGAGAATTACCACCGGCATATCGACACCTGCGAGCCGTGGTATGCCCATGACTTCGTGCCCTTCGACCGCGGCGAGAACTTCGCCTTTCTCGGCGGCAAAGACTGGGATCCGTCGCAGGCCACACTGCCCAGGCACATCACCGACGCACTCGAGATTCTGCTGATCACCAAGGACAACGTCTCTGGTGTGCACCGCGAATTCGTCGAGCACTTCATCCTCGAAGACTGGTGGGGCACGTGGATCGGCCGCTGGACAGCCGAGGAGCATCTGCACGCGATCGTGCTCCGCGAGTACCTGGTAGTCACGCGCGACATCGACCCGGTGGCCAATGAGCACGTCCGCGTCGAGCATGTGATGAAGGGATACCGCGCAGACCAACTCAGCAAGATCGAGACGCTTGTGCTGATGGCGCTGCGGGCACGTGAGCACGGGGTGTTCTGCCGGCGACTGGCGGCCCAAATCGACGATCCGACGCTTCGGCGGCTGATGGAGTTGATCGCCGTCGACGAAGAACGCCACACGGTGTTCTTCGAGAATCTGGTACGCGAGTGCTACCGCCTCGAGCCGGAGGAGACGATTGGCGCAATCGCCGCGCGCGCCGCAGAACTCGATGTCATCGGAGCCGACATCGACGCTTACAAGGACAAGGTCGTCACGGTGGCCGAAGCGGGAATTTTCGACGAAAACCTGATGCGTCAAACGATTTCTGACTCCATTGCGGCGTGGGGGTTGTCCGACCGTCCGGAGCTCGCCGAGTTCGTCCGCTGACGCTTCTGCTGCCGGTTCGATTGGCGTTCGGCGCGTCTACAGCGCGCTGACGCCGCGACGGGTAGCGTCATTTTCGATGGCTAGCGACATGCTCTGCTATCCGGGCGGTACCCGACGATGCGATTCCAACGGGACCGGCCCCGGTTCCAGTGCCGCCGTGACCAATAAGACGCCTTTCGCGGGGCCGCGGGGTTCGAGGAGCGCCACGTGACAGATTCGCAGTCACCCGTTCGGACCTATGTGCTCGACACCTCGGTGCTGCTGTCCGATCCATGGGCAGCCACCCGATTCGCCGAGCACGAAGTGGTGGTCCCGTTGGTGGTGATCAGCGAGCTGGAGGCCAAACGCCACCATCATGAGCTCGGGTGGTTCGCCCGCCAGGCCCTGCGGCTACTCGACGATTTGCGAACCGAGCATGGCCGGCTGGATCGGCCCATTCCGGTTGGGACACAAGGCGGTACGCTTCACGTTGAGCTCAACCACAGCGATCCTGCGGTATTGCCCGCCGGGTTCCGCACCGACACCAACGACGCCCGGATCCTGACGTGCGCGGCCAATCTGGCTGCTGAGGGCAAGCAAGTCACGTTGGTGAGCAAGGACATTCCGCTGCGTGTGAAGGCGGGTGCGGTCGGGCTCGCGTCCGACGAATACCACGCGCAGGACGTCATCGTGTCGGGCTGGACCGGAATGGCCGAGCTCGACACCTCCGCGGCCGATATCGACGCGCTGTTCGCCGACGGTGAGATCGAGCTGGAGCCCGCGCGAGATCTGCCCTGCCACACCGGGGTTCGCTTGCTCGGAGGTGGGTCATTCGCACTGGGCCGGGTGAACCCGGACAAGAAAGTGCAGCTGGTTCGTGGCGACCGCGAGGTGTTCGGGTTGCGCGGACGCTCCGCCGAACAAAGAGTGGCGCTTGACCTTCTGCTCGACGAAGCCGTGGGGATCGTGTCTCTGGGCGGCAAGGCCGGCACCGGCAAGTCGGCGCTGGCGCTGTGCGCGGGACTGGAGGCCGTGCTGGAACGGCGCACCCAGCGCAAGGTCGTGGTGTTCCGCCCGCTGTACGCGGTCGGCGGCCAGGATCTCGGCTACCTGCCCGGCAGCGAGAGCGAGAAGATGGGCCCCTGGGCGCAGGCCGTCTTCGACACGCTGGAGGGGCTGGCCAGCCCCGCGGTTCTCGAAGAGGTGCTCTCCCGCGGAATGCTCGAAGTGCTGCCGCTGACCCACATCCGCGGCCGGTCGCTGCACGACTCGTTCGTGATCGTCGACGAGGCGCAGTCACTCGAGCGCAATGTGCTGCTGACGGTGCTGTCCCGCCTCGGGGCGGGGTCGCGCGTGGTGCTGACCCACGACGTCGCCCAACGCGACAATCTGCGGGTGGGCCGCCACGACGGGGTCGCGGCGGTGATCGAGAAGCTGAAGGGCCACCCGCTGTTTGCGCACATCACGCTGTTGCGCAGTGAGCGGTCGCCAATTGCGGCACTCGTCACGGAGATGCTGGAGGAGATCAGCCCCGGCGCGTTGCCCTGAGGTGCTCGCCCAGCGGCCGGACCACAGACGTCACACCACCATCTCGTCAGGTGACTGTCGAACTGCCCGCCTTGCAGCGACTTTCAGCGAATTTCAGTGTGCGAGGTCGGCGTTATCCCGGGAAGTCGCTCAAACTCGCTCGGAGGTGGGCACGAGCAACTGCCGTTCGGTGGGTGACGGATGTGGCGGATGAGACCCGATGACGGCGCACAGCTCCGTGTGAGCGTCGACCGGTAGGCTGCCACCGATGCCGAAAGCAGAGGCTGGCCGGAAGTACGCGTACTGGCTGACGCTGTGCGCGGCACTGGGCGCGGTCGCCGTGCTGGCCATCACCTGGCTCACCGGCCATCTCCAGAAGGCCGGCGCCGAGGACGTTGACTGCTCCAAGGCCAAGTGCGTGGCGTTGACGTTCGACGACGGGCCCAGCCCATATACCGACCGGCTGCTGCAGATCCTCAAGGACAACGACGCCAAGGCGACGTTCTTTTTGATCGGCAACAAGGTGGCGGCCAACCCGGCCGGGGCCAAGCGCATCGTGGACGCCGGCATGGAGGTGGGCGGTCACACCTGGGAACACCCCAATATGACCACGATCCCTCCCGAGGCCATCCCGAGTCAGCTCTCGAAGGCCAGTGACGCGATCCGCTCCGCCACCGGGCAGACGCCGAAGCTGTGGCGACCCGCCGGGGGGCTCACCAACGACGCCGTGAATCAGGTTGCGGCCCAACAGGGTATGGCGACAATCCTGTGGGATGTCATCCCGTTCGACTGGATCAACGACGCCAACACCGCCGCGACGCGGTTCATGCTGATGAGTCAGATCAAGCCTGGCTCGGTGGTGTTGTTCCACGACACCTACTCCAGCACAGTCGATCTGGTGTACCAGTTCATTCCGGTGCTGAAAGCCAACGGCTACCACCTGGTGACGGTCAGCCAGCTGCTCGGGCCGCGCGCGCCCGGCAGCGTCTACGGCGGACGCGACAACGGGCCTGCGGTCAACGACCTGCACGACATTGCGCCGTCGGAGATCCCGACGCTGCCGAACACACCGTCGCCGAAGCCAATGCCGAACTTCCCGATCACCGATATTCCCAACCAGAACTCGGGCGGCCCCAACAACGGGGCCTAGTCGGGCGCGATCGGCAGGCCCGGACACATCGTTTCGTAACTGACGTCAGGGGAGACCCAGTCCCGCCATTGCCGATGACTCATGTTCGCATTGAGCTTGTCGCACAACGTTTGTGGCGTTGCGCTGGTGGGCCAGAATCGGACTGTCCCGTCGAGGCTGCCCGAGGCGAGACGTTGTCCGTCCGGAGCAAACGCCACACTGGTCGCCCCCGCGGTGTGGCCAGTGAAGGCCGCTGTAAGTGGTTGGCCGGTGTCGGCATCCCACAGCCGCACGGTGTTGTCGTTGCTGCCCGACGCGAGGCGATGTCCGTCGGGGCTGAACGCCACCGTGTCGACGTAGCTGGTGTGACCGGTGAAGGGGACGCCGACGGGATCGCCGTTGTCGGCGTTCCAGATTCGCACTGTGTCGTCGTAGTGGCCGCTGGCTACGCGGTGGCTGTCGGGGCTGAACGCCACGGTGGTCACCGCGCCGACGGGGCCCGTGATATGGCGGATCACGCGGTCTTCGTCGACGTTGACCAGCGTGATGGTGCCGTCGTAGCTGGCGATGGCGAAGCGGTGTCCGTCGGGGCTGAACGCGACGCTGCTCACCTGGTCGGTGGCCGTAGTAATTGGGGCGCCGCGGGGTTGGCCGGTGTCGGGGTCCCAAAGGCGGACTGTGTTGTCGGCGCTGCCGGTCGCCAGGAGGTGACCGTTGGGCTTGTACGCCACAGAGTTCACCCGCGCGGTGTGGCCGGTCAGCGGTGTGCCGAAGGGTTGCCCGGTGTCAGCGTCCCACAGGCGTGCGGTGGTGTCGGTGCTGCCACTGACCAGGCGGCGTCCGTCAGGGCTGAACGCGATGCTCGTTACGGCGCCAGTGTGGCCGGTCAACGGCGGCAAGAGCGGCTCGCCCGTACCGGCGTCCCACAGCCGCACGGTCTTGTCTCCGTCGGCGGTGGCGATGCGGTGCCCGTCGGGGCTGAAGGCTAGACCCTGCACGCCGCGGGGGGCGGAGAGTTCCTGGTCGGCGTCCCAAATGCGCGCGGTGTGATCGAGGCTGCCACTGGCGATCCGCTGCCCGTCGGGGCTGAAGGCGACGAAGTAGACCGGGGCCGTGTGTCCGGTGAGAGGGGCGCCGAGCTGCTGGCCGGTGTCGGGGTCCCAAAGCCGCACCGTGCCATCCAGGCTGGCGCTGGCCAGGCGATGCCCGTCGGGGCGAAACGCCACACTGGTGACCACGTCGGAGTGGCCGCTGAGCGGGGCCCCAACGGGTTGACCGGTGTCGGCGTCCCAGAGTCGCACCGTCAGATCCCCGCTGGCGCTGGCGATCCGGTGCCCGTCGGGGCTGAACGCCACCCCGAGAACCTGGCCAGTGTGCCCTGCCAACGGCGCGCCTACGGGTGCACCGGTGTCGGCATCCCAGAGTCGCACGGTCTCGTCGAAACTGGCGCTGGCCAGACGGTGCCCGTCCGGGCTGAATGCCACGCTATTCACGGCGTCGGTGTGGCCGGCCAACGGCGATCCGATGGGATGGCCGGTGTCGCTATTCCACAGCCGGATCGTGTGGTCGGAACTGGCGGTCGCGAGGCGGTGGCCGTCTGGGCTGAACACCACGCTGTTCACCGTGTCGGTGTGGCCCATTAGCGCTGGTCCGGCAGGTTGGCCAGTCTGCGCGTTCCATAGCCGTACCGTGTCGTCGAGGCTGGCGGATGCGAGCAGCCGGCCGTCAGGACTGAATGCGAGGTCGTGAACGCGATCGGTGTGGCCGGCCAAGGGTGGCCCGACCGGCTGACCGGTGCCGGCGTCCCAGAGTTGCACCGTCTTTTCCTCTCCGGCGGTGGCGACGCGGTGCCCGTCCGGACTGTAGGCGACGGCGTAGACGTTGGCACCGGTGTCCATGATCTTCACTGTGGTGGCGCGCTGGGCCGCGGCGTGCAGGATCGGGCCGTTCTCGGCAGCGCCAGTGAGATAGCGGGCGGCCAAAGTCTCTTGGAACGCCCGGGCGTCGCCGCCCGACGTCGAGCCCGCGAGCATGTTGGAGGCGTCGGACAGCAGACGCCCCGCGATTGCGGAGTCGCGTTGTCTGAGGGCTTCCTGGCGTTGCCTGATCGCGTCTTGGCGCTGCACGGCAGCGATGACCGCTGCGGCGATCGCGACGACCGTCAGCACCGCCAGGCCGGCGATCGCCCCTGCGCGCAGGCGGCGGAACCGGCGCTGCTCGCGCAGGTCGTCTCCGGCGAGTTGGTCTTTGGGCTTGCCGTGGATGGGGGCGGCCAGGGCGGTGAGCTTTTCCCGGAATACCGGGGCCCGGCGATCCCACGGCGCGTCGCCGCTGACATCGATGTACAACGGCTCACCGGGCAGTGCACCGGGCTCGGTCAACACCGGCAGCGCGGCGTCGGACATCGCAGGATCGAAGCGTTCGGTCGCCTTGTCCCAGTTCAGACTTCCGCCGGCCAGCACGAGCAGCAGTTGATCTGTCCCGCGATGGGCGAGCCAATAGGAGACTTCCTGGTTGACCCAGTGCGACGCGGCGGACGCGGGGGAGAGCACCACGATGACGAAGCGAGCGCGGGCCAACGCGTCGGTGATTTTGCCGTAAAGGTCGGGATTGGCCTCCAGATTCGTGTCGTCACGGAACACCCTCAGCGCGCGCAGTTGCCCCATGCGCCGTCCGATCTGGTGCAGACCTTTCTGAATCCCGGCGGCCACCGACCGATCACTGTGGGCATACGACAGAAACGCGTCGTAGTCCATCGGCTGTCCCGCTTGCGGAGCCTGGACCGGTACCGCCGGGGTGCCCTCGGCCATGTCTGCCCCTTGTCGTCACCGCCACGTCTCGGCGGACAAGTTCCCAGGACGGTGTTAGCGGTCGCCGTCTTTGACCTTGGCCATCGCCAGCACGTCGAGTCGCTTGTCGAGCTCCTCTTCGGAGAGCTTGTCGCCGAGAAGGCCCCGGTCGATCACGGTCTGGCGAATTGTCTTGTGCTCCTTGAGCGCCTGCTTGGCCACGGCCGCGGCTTCCTCGTAGCCGATGGCGGAGTTCAGCGGCGTGACGATCGACGGCGACGACTCCGCCAGTGTGCGCAGTCGGTCCTCGTTGGCGACGAGCCCGTCGACGCAGCGCTGTGCGAAAAGCCGGGACACGTTGGCCAGCAACCGCAACGACTCGAGGACGTTGCGTGCCATCATCGGGATGTATACGTTGAGTTCGAACGCGCCGCTGGCACCGCCCCAGGCGATCGCGGCGTCGTTGCCGATCACCTGCGCGGCGACCTGCGTAACCGCCTCCGGAAGAACGGGATTCACCTTGCCCGGCATGATGGAGCTGCCCGGCTGAAGGTCCGGTAACTGAATTTCCCCGAGCCCGGTCAGCGGACCGGAGCCCATCCAGCGGATGTCGTTGGCGATCTTGGTCAGCGACACCGCGATCGTGCGCAGCGCACCGGACAGCTCCACCAGCCCGTCGCGGGCGGCCTGGGCCTCGAATGGGTTGACAGCCCTGCGTAATTCGGCCACACCGGTCTGCTCTTTGAGTACCTCAACCACTTTCTCGCCGAAGCCGTCCGGCGCGTTGAGCCCGGTGCCGACCGCGGTGCCGCCGATCGCCAGCTCGCCGAGGCGGGGGAGCGCCGCCCGCACGCGCTCGATGCCGGCTTCGATCTGGCGGGCATACCCGCCGAACTCCTGGCCCAAGGTCACCGGCACGGCGTCCATCAAGTGGGTGCGCCCGGATTTCACCACGGTGCGCCACTGGTGAGCCTTGGCGTCGAGTGCCTCATGCAGCACCTCGAGCGCGGGAATCAGTTCCCGCACAGCGGCTTCCGTCGCAGCGATGTGGGTAGCCGTCGGGAACGTGTCGTTCGACGACTGAGACATGTTCACGTCGTCGTTGGGATGCACGTCCACACCGTTGCGCGCGGCAATGCCCGCGATCACCTCATTCGCGTTCATGTTCGAGCTTGTGCCCGAACCGGTTTGGAAGATGTCGATCGGAAACTGGTCGTCGTGCTGCCCATCGGCGATCTCGGCCGCCGCGGCGATGATCGCGTCGGCCTTCTCGCCGTCGAGCAAACCGAGATCCTTGTTCACCTGCGCGCACGCGCCCTTCAGCAGGCCGAGCGCGCGGATCTGGGCACGCTCGAGCCCGCGGCCCGAGATCGGGAAGTTCTCCACCGCGCGTTGCGTCTGCGCGCGCCATAGCGCGTCCTTGGGCACCCGGACCTCGCCCATGGTGTCGTGCTCGATGCGGTATTCGTCTGCGTGAGTGGCCTTCTCGACGGCAGTGTCGGTCATCTGGTTCCTTGCTGTTGTGTTAAGGCAGCGGATAGATCGCGCTGCTGTCGCCGATGAAGTCGATCGCCGAGTACTCGTTGAGCTTCGACAGCCGGTGGTAGGCCTCGATCATCCGCACCGTGCCCGACTTGGACCGCATGACGATCGACTGCGTGGTGCATCCTCCGCTGGAGTATTGGACACCCTTGAGCAAGTCACCGTTGGTGACTCCGGTCGCGCAGAAGAAGACGTTCTCCCCGGAGACAAGGTCTTCGGTCATGAGCACGCGGTCCAAATCGTGTCCCGCGTCGATCGCCTTCTGCCGCTCCGCGTCGTCCTTGGGGGCCAATTGCCCCTGTATCGCTCCGCCCATGCAGCGGATTGCGGCGGCGGCGATGATGCCTTCCGGCGTGCCGCCGACACCTACCAGCATGTCGGTGCCGGAATTGGGCCGGCACGCGGAAATCGCGCCCGCAACGTCTCCGTCGGAGATCAGCCGGCATCGCGCGCCCGCCTCCCGGACGTCGGCGATGAGTCTCGTGTGGCGCGGCCGATCGAGGATGCACACCGTCATGTCTGACACGGAGAGGTTCTTGACCTTGGCCACCCTGCGGATGTTCTCGCCGATCGGTGCGGTGATGTCGATCGCGTCGACGGCGTCGGGTCCGACCGCGATCTTGTTCATGTAGAACACCGCCGACGGGTCGTACATCGCACCGCGTTCGGCCACCGCGAGCACCGAGATGGCGTTCGGCAGGCCCTTGCTCATCAACGTGGTGCCGTCGACCGGGTCCACGGCGAAGTCGCAGTCCGGCCCGTCGCCGTTGCCGACCTCCTCGCCGTTGTACAGCATCGGCGCGTTGTCTTTTTCCCCTTCGCCGATCACCACGACGCCGCGCATAGACACGGAGTTGACCAACTCGCGGATCGCGTCGACCGCTGCGCGATCGCCACCCTCTTTGGCACCGCGGCCCACCCAGCGACCCGCGGCCATTGCGCCAGCCTCGGTCACCCGCACGAGTTCCAGTGCCAGGTTGCGGTCCGGCGCCTCGCCCCGGCGTGGTTCCGTCATGCCGCGATTGTCCCAGAAGCGGTTTGCCGATTGGCGGCTGGGATACTGGCGACGTGAGCAACCAGCCGGGCCCGGCGCCAAAGGAGCCCAAGCCGCGACTCCTGCAGGACGGCCGCGACATGTTCTGGTCGCTGGCGCCGTTGATTCTGGCGTGCGTCGTGCTCGCGGGACTGGCAGGCATGTGCTCGTTCCAAGCGACCGGGCCGAAGCCTGGCCCCGCCCCGGAGTATGACGCGACCGCCGCGCTGCGGGCAGACGCTGCCGATCTGGGTATCCCGGTCCGTCTTCCGCAGCTGCCCCCGGGGTGGCATGCCAATTCCGGAGGACGCGACAGCATCGGCGACGGCCGCCAGGATCCCGCGACAGGGCGATCGGAGCGCGCGGTGATCTCCACCGTCGGCTACCTGGCGCCCAACGGGGTGTACATCGGCTTGATGCAGAGCAATGCCGACGAGCCCAAGCTGGTCGCAAAGATCGACAGCACGTTGTCGTCCGATGAGCCGTTCTATCCGACCGGCGCGCAAAACATCGACGGTAGGTCCTGGGTGGTTTACAAACACGCCGGCGACGACAAGAAGCTCTGGACGACGCGGCTCGACGGGCCAACAGGTCCGGCCCAGATCGCGTTGTACGGTTCCGCGTCAGACGACGAGTTTCGTACGCTGGCGACCGCAACGCAGTCGCAGGCCCCCCTGCCTGCGACGCGACGATAGGAGACCGATGACCGCACCGGAGGCTGACCTCACCGGCTGGACAGCATCACCCTTCACCGCAGAAGGCCTCACTCATGATGTCTACCGCAAGGGCGAAGGGCCGGGGGTGGTCCTGATTCCTGAGATTCCCGGCATCCATCCCGGTGTGCTCGCACTCGGAAATCACTTGGTGGACAACGGCTTTTCGGTGGCAGCGCCGTCGTTGTTCGGCGAGCCCGGCCGGGCAGTGTCGGCCGGCTATCTGGTCCCGACGATGGCGCGGGCGTGCGTAGCGCGGGAGTTCATGGCGTTCACGACGAGCGCGGAGCGGCCCGTGGCGCGGTATCTGCGGGCGCTGGCGCGCGACCTGAACGAACGCACGCCAGGTAAGGGTGTCGGCGTGATCGGCATGTGCTTCACCGGCGGCTTCGCCCTTGCGGCCGCGGTCGACGACAGCGTGCTCGCGCCGGTGATGAGCCAGCCGTCGCTGCCGTTGCCGATCACGCCGTCGCAGCGCCGAAACGCAGGCGTGTCCGAATCGGAGATGCAGCGCGTGGTCAAGCGCGCCACCGACGAGGGATTGTGCGTCATGGGTCTGCGCTTCACGAAAGACCCCGCGGTGCCCGGCGAGAGATTTCAGACACTGCGCCAGCGGCTGGGTGATGCGTTCGAGGTGATCGAGATCGACTCGTCGCCCGGTAACGAGTACGGGTTCGCCCGGTCTGCCCACTCGGTGCTGACCGACCAGGTGCGCGAGACCGATGGCCATCCCGCCTACGAAGCGCGCAAGCGCGTCGTCGAGTTCTTCAACGAGCGGCTGCGCTGACCGACGGCTTCCGGCCGAACGGCCACCACCACCTGCGTCGCGGCTTGGCGTCGTCGTCCTCAGGTGTGTCCAGCGGAATTCCCTTGTACACCAACAGATAAACGCTGATCGTCGTCACGATGACGATCATCAACACAGGGCCGATGACGATTCCCCAGAAGCCGAACATCGCGATGCCGGCGAACACCGCGAGCAGCATCAGCGCAGGGTCCAACCGCGCCTGGCGGGGAACCAGGACGGGCCGCAGCAGATTGTCGATGTTCGACACCACGAGCAGGTGCCAGATGATGACGAACAGGCCGCCGGCGACGTTGCCGAAAAGGATCATTCCGATCCCGAACGGGATCGTCACGATGCTTGCGCCGAGGGGAAGGATTGACAGCGCCGTCAACAGGATCACGAAGATGAAGAAGCCCTCGTGGAAGCCGGCGACGTAGATCGAGCCCGCAGCGGCGACGCCTTGGATGAGGGCGATGATGAACTGGCCCTTCACGGCGCCGTGAACCATCGCTCCCATCTTGGCCAGGTACAGGTCGGTGACCTCGTCACCCAACGGATTCAGCTGGTGGATCAGCGTGATGACCTTGTCGTGCTTCACGAGAAGCGAAATGAACACATACAGGAAGATGATCGCCGACGTGATCGCCCCGACGAGGCTGCCGGCGGTGGTCTGCAGAATCTGCAGGAACCATTGACCGACACGCTGTGCCACGGTGGTGATCCCGTGTTGCAACGAGTCCTGAGTCACCGTGATGTGCAGGAACGGCACATGTGCCAGCAGGTCGTTGGCCCATTTCAGGGTCCTGTCACCGAGTGCGGTCAGATCGGTGGTGTGGACCCAGGTGGCGACGCTGCGGACCATTTGCGTGATCTGTGCTGTCGCCAAAAGCACGAACGCCGTGGCCGGTATCACGACCGAGAGAAGTGCGGCCAGCAACGTGACCGTCGCCGACACACCGGTGTTGAATCGCTTGCCAAGCCGATTGAACAGCGGCGTGAACAAGTAGGCGAAGATCGCGGCCACCACGATGAGGATGAAGTAGCCCCGCAAGAAATACGCGCCGAAGAGCAGCGCTATCACCGTCAGGACGGCAAGCGCGCGCTTTTGGGTATCGGTGAATTCGGCGTTCATCGCCGCACCCTATACGGCGCGGATTGACGCCGGTGGCCGCCGAGTGTGCGGCTAGGCCTTCGCCGGCGCCTTGTTCTCGGCGTCGATCTCGTTGTAGAGGTCGACGTAGTACGGCAGGCATTCCTTCATCGCCTTGTCCGTGGTGTACGGCGGCTCGTAACCGAGGTCGCGGCGCGCCTTGGCCACCGAGAAGTAGTTGTCAAGGTAAAGCCGTTCCACTGCAAGCGGTTCCAGCGCAGGTGCCGGCAGGCTGAACCGGAAGTGCAGCCACTGCCACACGCTCATCACGAAATGGACGAACCGGCCGGAGATCCGCAGACGCGGCCAGTGTGCACCGCACGCCACGACCACAGGTCGGGCGAACTCGAACATGTTCACCGGGTCGTCGTCGTTGATGAAATACGCCTGGCCGGGCGCGGTGCCGCCTTCGACGAGGTGCTGGCCCGCGAGTATGAACCCGTGCACCAGGTTGTGCACGTACGAATTGTCAAGGCGCGCATTCTTGCTGCCGATCAGAACCTTCACCTGACCGGTGACCACCCGCTCGAACACCTTGCGGAACATGGTCTGGTCCCCACGGCCCCAGATGCCGCTGGGCCGGATCGAGCATGTGAGCAGGCCGCCGACACCGTTCTGCGACAGCACGAATTTCTCTGCGACCACCTTGGTTTCGGTGTAGAGATCGGCGAACCGGTCGGTGTAGGGGAGCGTTTCGTCGCCGCCGGAGATGGCTTTGCCGCCGATCACCACGCTATTGCTTGCCGTGTAGACGAACCGCTTCACGCCGGCCTTCTGGGCCGCGTGCACGAGGTTCTTGGTGCCGTCGACGTTGACGGCGAAGCTGCGCTGCCGGTACTCGTCGGTGACCGACTTGCCGCCCATCAACTCGATGAGTGCGGCCGTGTGAAAGATCGTGTCGACGCCGTCGACGGCCGCTGCGACGGAGTCGGCATCGGTGATGTCACCCACGACGGTCTCGAGTCGGGGGTGCGCTTCCAACGGTGACCGTGCCCGGTCGAACGAACGCACCCAATATCCGCGGTCTAACAGCGTGGCCACCAGGTTGCAGCCGACGAAGCCGGAGCCGCCGGTCACGAGGACCTTGCCGAGATCAGTCGTCAATGAGGGATCAGCCATGCCGAAGAGCATAACTGAAACCTGTTCTATTTACGAGTAATTGTTGACAACGAAAATTCTGCTCAGTCGCCCGAATCCTCCCGGCCCGCCAATGCGTCCTCCACTCGCTTACGTGCGCCAGCTAAGTGTTCTTCACATCGTTTGGCCAGCTCTTCACCTCTTTCCCACAATTTCAGCGACGTATCGAGGTCGAGGCCGCCCTGCTCCAGGACGCGGACGACCTCGATCAACTCGTCCCGCGCCTCCTCATATCCCAAGTCACTAATGGGTCTAAGTTCTGGGGACGATTCGGGCTCGGTCACGACACCTCCTCACCAGAACTTACGGCGCCGAACGCGCCGTCGGAAACCCGAACGCGCAGCCGTCGTCCCGCTGGCGCGTCGGCAACGGAGTGCAGCACCGCCGCAGCCCCGTCGTCGGGAATGGCCTGAACCACGGCGTACCCGCGGGCCAGCGTGGCCGCCGGACCGAGCGTGGCCAGACGTGCCGCCAGGTGGCCGATGCGGTCGCCCTCCGCACTCACCAGCCGATCGATGTCGCGACGGGCCGCGCTGCGGGCGCGCAGGATCTCGTCGCTGCGCGCCGCCAGCATCTGCAGCGGCGCGGCCAGCACCGGACGGCTGCGCAATTGATGGATGAGCCGGTCCTCCCGGCTTACCCAGTGGCGCAACGCCTGCGCGCTGCGACGGCACAGGTCGTCGAGCAGCGCCCGCTCGGCAGCCATGTCAGGAACGATGCGCTTGGCCGCATCGGTGGGCGTCGCGGCACGCAGATCCGCAACGAGATCGCAGACCGGGTTGTCCGGTTCGTGCCCGACCGCGCTGACGACCGGTGTGGTGCAGGCCGCGATCGCCCGGCACAGGGTCTCATCAGAGAAGGGCAGGAGATCCTCGACGCTGCCGCCGCCGCGGGCCAGGACGATCACGTCGACGTCGGGATGCTTGTCGAGTTCGCGGAGTGCGTCGACGATCTGCGGCACGGCGGTTGGCCCTTGGACCGTCGTGTTGCGCACCTCGAACCGGACGGCCGGCCAGCGGCCTGACGCGACGGTCATCACGTCTCGCTCGGCCGCGCTGGCCCGCCCGGTGATCAAGCCGACAGCCGAAGGCAGAAACGGGACGTGGCGCTTCAGTCGGACGTCGAACAACCCCTCGGCGTCGAGCAGTCGCTTCAACCGCTCGATGCGGGCCAACAGCTCACCGATACCGACCGCACGAATCTCAGTGAGCCGCAACGAGAATGAGCCCCGACCAGTGTAGAAGGTCGGCTTGCCGCAGACGACGACCTGAGTGCCTTCAGCCAGCCGCACCGGCGCGTTCATCACGAGGTCACGTGGGCACGTCACCGTCAGTGACATGTCGGCTGCCGGGTCGCGGAGGACCATGAATACTGTCTTGGCGTCCTGCCGGATGGTGATCTGGGTCAGCTGCCCCTCGACCCATACCGTGCCGAGCCGGTCGATCCACTTCGCCACCCTCGTGGCGACCGCGCGCACCGGCCAGGGATTCTCCGCGGAGTTCGGCGGCGCGGGCGCGGTCACTTCGCTGAGGCGCGGCTGATCCTGTTGGCCAGCAGGGTCTGGAACGGGGCGCGGCCCTTGGTGGCCTCCTCGTAGGAGAGCAGCGCGTCGAGGTCGGCGAGCGAGAGCGACTGCAGGCGGGCGCGCAACTGAGCCAGCGTGAGCTCGTCGTAGTCCAGCTCGACAACGATCTCGGGGAGGTCGGCGGACGGCTTCGTGGCGCTGGACTTCTTCGTCGCGGGCGGGGCCTGTTCCGGCACATCAGTCGAATAGAGGGCGAACCGCCCTTCTGACCGGCGGTCGCGCTCCTCGTCCAGATCGGTCACCGGGGCGGCGTCGATGTCCTCGTCGAACGTCGCCCACTCCGGCTGCTCGTCCTTGGATGGGAACAGTGTGTCGAGCGTCTCATCGCCCTTGATCACGAGCTCGGCGATGCTCTGCTGCCATTTCATCACCAGCTGCGCGGCGTGGCTGGCCAGCGTCATCGGGTACATCAAAATCGTCTGCGGCAGCTTGCGTGTCTCCTCGAGCGCGGTCGCGGCCGCTCCGACCAGCAGCCGGACCCCGTACGGTGCGTTCCCCATGAGATCAAGACTGCCCTAACACCGTCACATGTCCAACTCAGGGGCCCCGCTGATTGGCTGTGCGCTGCTGGTGGCCCGTACCCTGGCACTATGCCCCCGACGATCAACATGGGACTTCCCGGTGCGGCCAGCAGCGTCGCGTCGCGGCCCGCGGGCAAGCGCGTGTTGTTAGCCGAGCCGCGCGGTTACTGCGCGGGGGTGGACCGGGCCGTCGAGACGGTCGAGCGTGCGCTGGAAAAACACGGCGCGCCGGTCTACGTGCGGCACGAGATCGTGCACAACCGGCACGTGGTGGACACCCTGGCGAAGGCCGGCGCGGTGTTCGTCGACGAGACCGACGAGGTGCCCGAGGGTGCGATCGTGGTGTTCTCCGCGCACGGCGTGGCGCCGACGGTGCATACGTCGGCCGCGGAACGGAGCCTCCAGGTCATCGACGCGACCTGCCCGTTGGTGACCAAGGTGCACAACGAGGCGAAGCGGTTCGCCCGCGACGACTACGACATTCTCCTGATCGGCCACGAAGGCCACGAGGAGGTCGTCGGCACCGCGGGCGAGGCGCCCGACCACGTCCAGCTTGTAGACGGCCCGGAGGCCGCCGACGGGGTGACCGTCCGCGACGAGAACAAGGTGATCTGGCTGTCGCAGACCACGCTGTCGGTGGACGAGACGATGGAAACCGTTGCGCGTCTGCGCGAGAAGTTCCCAAAGCTGCAGGACCCGCCCAGCGACGACATCTGCTACGCGACGCAGAACCGCCAGGTGGCCGTCAAGGCGATGGCACCCGAATGTGAGTTGGTGATCGTCGTGGGATCGCGCAACTCGTCGAACTCCGTGCGACTGGTCGAGGTGGCCCTCGGAGCAGGCGCCGATGCGTCCTATCTCGTCGACTACGCCGACGACGTCGACCCGGCCTGGCTGGACGGCGTAACGACCGTCGGCGTCACGTCAGGTGCATCGGTGCCGGAGGTGCTGGTCCGCGGGGTGCTCGATCGGCTCGCCGATCATGGCTTCGGGCTGGTGCAGCCCGTCACCACAGCCAACGAGACGCTGGTGTTCGCGCTGCCGCGAGAGATTCGGCCGCCCCGCAGTTAACCCTGCGGGGCCTCATCCCTGCTCGGCGAGCGGGTCAGATGTCGTATTCCCAGCTGTCGGCCTCCCACGGCCGCGACCGGGAACGCTCAGCGCGACTCTCCGGCTCGGAAGGGCTGCCGCGGTAGCGCACCTGCGAGATCGGATGGTGTGTGCCGTTCGCCGCAGCGGCGCCGTTGGTGCGGGGACGGCGACGGGGCGCAGGCTCGTAGGTCTCGTAAGGGTCGTAGGCGTCGTGGCGGCTGCGTCTCTCACGCGGTGCGCGTTCGGGAGGCTCGTACGGAGTGAGCAATGGGTCATACGAGGTGCGCGTCGTGCGCGCGGCCGACGGACGTCGACGGGGGAGGTCGACGGGCTCGTCGTCTTCCCACGGACGTGTCGACCGGCTGCGACGCGTGGGCCGGTCGACCGGCAGGTCGTCGTCGATCACCGGCGGACGGGTGCGCCTCGGGCGCGGAGTGCGCTCGGCGGCCGCTGACTTGCGGCTTGACGGAGCCGCTTTCGGCTTGCCGGCGGCGTGGCGCCGCGTGGGGGCGGCGTCCTTCTCCTCGTCGTCGTCGCCCGGGGACAGAAGCGAGCTGATCTTCGCCTTGAGCCCCCCGGTGGCCTTCTCGGTGACCGCTGGCGCGGACTCGGTCTCGGAGCGGCGAGCGCCGACGACCCAGCGAATCAGCCCGATCAGCAAGACGGCACCGGAGGTGACCACCATCAGCGGGAACCGCTCGATCAACGGGTACGCGCAGTTGATGAGGATGTCTTTGAGGCCGTTGATCTTGCCGTCGTGGAACAGGAAGTAGGCGCCCGGCACGCTGGCGAACAGGATCATCGGTGGTTGCACGACGGCGGTGAAGATCGCGGACTGCCGGACCATGAGGATCGCGGCGACGCAACCGACGAAGTACAGCCCGGCGAAGACGTTCGTGAGTTCTTTGCCACCGCCGGCGTCGAACGCGAAACCGACCGCCGTCGCGGTGACCGCGATGAGGACCGCCCCCCACCAGGGCACACCGGGTACGCGGGGGTGGATGGAATGACGCCGCGGGCTCACAACCGACCGGCCGCGCTCTGCAGACACCCCTAGACCGTACCGGCTGAATCGCAAAGACGGCTGTCAAGCGGGCCGGTGGTGCGGGGCCGTGTTTGCCTACACTGTGGACCCTGTGAGCCTCAACCTTGGCATCGTGGGTCTGCCGAACGTCGGCAAGTCGACGTTGTTCAACGCGTTGACGCGAAACAACGTGCTGGCGGCCAACTACCCTTTCGCGACGATAGAACCCAACGAAGGCGTTGTGCCGCTGCCTGATCCGCGGCTCGGCAAACTTGCCGAGATGTTCGAATCGGCGCGGATCGTGCCGGCGCCGGTGACGTTCGTCGACATCGCCGGCTTGGTCAAGGGGGCGTCCGAGGGCGCCGGGCTCGG
>NZ_JAVHWM010000227.1:0-2826 GCF_032159765.1 Mycobacterium sp.
GGTATCCTCGCGTCGGGAACGGTGGCGGTCTGGGCGAGGGACCCGCTGATGCGTGCTGGTGCGGTGCTTCTCGCACTCACATTCCTCTACCGCCTGGTCGTCCTGCGGCGCACGCCGCCCTCGTTCGACGGCGCCGGGCCGATCGTGAGCGCCGATCCGTCGCTCGTCGCGTACCGGACGGCGCTCATCCGCCGGATGGGGGAAGACCGGGGTCCGCGCTTGTGGTCGAGACTCGCCATAGGCGCGCCGGCGGCCGCTGTATTCTTGTATGGCTTCGCTCGAGCGTATCCGTCCCTCGCCTCCATGATCGCGCTCGAAGCCGTGGCGGTGGCCGCGGGCCTCACGTTCGCCTTCGCCAGTGCTGTCCGCCGCGCACGTCGGTGCCAGGTGGAGCTGCGCTCGCTCGATCAGCTCGAAGAATCGAGTCCAGATCCCCGCGACCCTTCCGCCGGATCGTCGCACTCCTAGCCAGGCTCAAGCCGGCATTGCATCCCTGGCACTACCTGTTGATGTCCACTCGGTTCTCGAGTTGCCGGACGAGATCCTCGAGCGATCCCTTCACTCCCGCCGGCGCGACGGCGACGGCGAGTCGCATCTCCTTGACGGCGGCGGCGTAGTCTCCCGTCCCAACGGCGATGCGGGCGGCCTCGTTGTGCGCGATCCAGCTGTTGGGCTCGTTCCCGGTATAGTTGCGGAAAATCTGCAGTGCCAGGTCCTGCTGACCAAGCCGTTGCAGCCCTCGGCCGAACGCATAGACCTGTTGCGGGTGGCCCATGGCGAGCGCCTTGTTTCGCGCGGCCGTGGCGTCGGCTTCGTGGCCCAAGGCGCTCAAGGCACGCGCCTTCGTGATCTCGTTCTCGAACCGGTCTTCGATCTGAATCGAGCGATCGGCGTACGCCGCCGCGTCCCTCGGGCTGAGCTTGTTCTCGAGGAGGTAGTTGGCGACCTCCTCCCATGCCTGCCATTCCGACTGGGCGCGAGAACGGAGCTGGTCACGCAGCTTCTGGGCGACCAGCTCCGGATTGTCGACGCGCACCACGAACGGCACCGCCACCCGCTCCCACCGCATGAGGATCACGACGGAATTGGACGTGGGCTCAGCGAAGTCGTAGCTGAGGGCCTCGTGATTCTCGATGGGTTGCGGCTTCACGGTGACGCGAAGCGCGTCTTCGGCTTTGTCGTAGCTGAAGCTTCCCCAGGAGGTTGAGTTCCGGGAGAAGATCACCACCCAGGAGGTGTCCCCCGGAATCATGTGAAGCCCGTAAACTCCCTTTTGAAGCCGCTGGCCCTGAACGGTGACCGGGTCGCTGACCTCGATGGTGGTATTGTTGTTGGCCCCGGCCCGCCATACCTCTCCATACGGCTCGAGACCTCCGAAGATCCTTCGGCCGCTGACGAGCGGCCGGTGATAGTCGATCGTGAGATCGGTGAGGCCGATGCGTTGGCTGACGCGCGCGTGCTGGCTCACGTCAGGAAGGGTCAACACCGCCGACTGCGCGCCCGCGCCCTCCGCGCACGCAACCAATCCCGCGATCTTCAGCGCCCGAAGGGCGGTGCTCACTGTTTCAGTCTCGTCAATTTGGCGATAAACGACTGTGCCCATGTCGCCCCGCCATCATTCGAATTCCACTCCGCGTATTGGTGCGAATCCGGCTTGATGTCGGACCACACGCCCCTCAGCAGGATCGTCCTGTCATTCAGGGTGTCCTGACCGGCGAACACGATTCGGCCGTTCTGGAACTCACCGACATTCGACGCCAGTGTTCCCGCCTCACGGTCCGCGAACGACTGGGTCCACTGGTGCGCACGCGGGTTGTACAGGAAGAGCGTGAGGCCTTCCCAATGGCCGCCCGGCCCATCCGCTTCGATCTCCTCCAGCAGCGCCTTGCCACCCCACACCTTGCGCACGGTCACCGTTCCATTCAGCTCGACAGATTGCGGACTGCTCGCAAACGGATCAACGGTTCGCTCGATGTGGGTGTGCCATACGCCAATGTTGAAATCAAAGTCGTGTTGCCCGTCGCGCACCGCGGGTGTCGACGTGAGCGTCTGCGAATTGCCGACGCACGGATAAGAGACGCACATGATCGTGGCCAATCCCGCGCCGACCGCCGTCTGCATCAACCGATTCACGTTGTTCTCCTGGTGATGGGTCATGAGTGGCGCCGTCCTGATCCAAGGCCGCCGTAACCCTTGGCCGCTGTGGCATTGCGAATTGCTCTTGCCCGAGGGTATGCTGTAAGTGGCCCCTTCACAACGGGCCACTTCGTCAAAACATGGGTGGGCCACTTTTATGGATCCGTTGTTCGAGATCGAGATGGAGCGCCCCGTCCCGGGATCGGGGGACGCCAGCCGGTTGCTCTATTGTCAATTGAAGGACGCCATTCATGATGGCCGCCTCGCTGCCGGCACCCAGCTCCCGGCGAGCCGGAAATCGGCTGCATTCTTTGGGCTTTCGCGCAACACCGTGGCGGAGGTCTATGCCCGGTTGTCGAATGACGGCCTCGTCGTCGCCCGTCACGGCTCGGGCACCTATGTCGCCCATCTACCTCCGGAACCCGCATCGCTACCGTCGCCGGGGAGCACATACCCGCTGAATCCCTTCTGGCTCCGAGAGGACGTGACCACGGCCATGGGGTTCTGGCGCGACGACTTGTCGGTCGTCCCGCGCGCCAGGAGAGCGATGGACTTTCGTCCCGCCTTGATCGATTCCCGCCTGTTCCCGTTTGACGTGTATCGTCGCATCAGTGCGAAGCAGTTGATCGGTCTGGAGAAAAAGCCTCCTCCGTCCAAGAGTCCGCAGGGCAATCAGGGCAATTTTCATCT
>NZ_JAVHWM010000107.1:0-31196 GCF_032159765.1 Mycobacterium sp.
CCCGGAGAAGTTCGCCGCGCTGTGTGCCGAACGGCCTGCGGTTCACCGGTTTCCGGGATCGATGGCCAAACGGATCCAGGCACTGGCCCGCGAAATCGTCGACCACTACGACGGGAATGCGGCGGCGGTGTGGACCGACGGCGCTCCCGACGGCGCGGAGGTGCTGCGCCGGCTGAAGGGGCTGCCGGGCTTCGGGGAGCAGAAGGCGCGAATCTTCCTGGCGCTGCTGGGCAAGCAGTACGGGGTGACGCCCAAGGGCTGGCGAGCCGCTGCCGGGGAGTACGGCAAGGCGGGCACGCACGTGTCGGTCGCCGACATCGTCGACGCCGGCTCGCTCGAGAAGGTGCGGAGCTACAAGAAGCAGATGAAGGCCGCCAAGAAGACTTAACAGAGGGCGTCAAACTCCTGCACCGAACCCACGTCGGTGTGCCATCGTGAAGGCATGAAGACACACCTGAACTGTCCGTGCGGCGAGGCGATCACTGGCTCGGACGAGGACGACCTGGTCGAGAAGGCCCAGGCGCACCTCTCGGAGTCGCACCCCGGCCGCGAATACGACCGGGACGCCATCCTTTTCATGGCCTACTGACCATCGCTGCCCGTTCCGCGAGCGTGCGCGTTCGCTGACATTGTGTCGGCGTGTCGGCTGCAGACACGCTCGCTCGCGGCAATAGGCGACGGGCTACGGGACGACGGTCGAGCCGATCGTCGGCATGAACGTGCACTGCTTGTCGACCGTCGTCACCTGACCGAAGATCGTCGACATGATGCTGCCCGACCCCGTGTCGGCGATCGCGATCAGCGTCGTGGGGCCGTCCGGGTTGATCTCCGGGCTCGGCTTCAGTGTCGCGCTGCCGGACTTGCCGTTGGTCAGGTTCACCCACGTCACATTCAGCGGCAGCCTCTGCTCGGCCGCGGGCCCGGGTGTGCCGATCGCGGTGAAGACGTACGCGGTCTGACCTGCGAGCGGCCCGGGCTTGGGAATCGACGCCGGGCCCGCCACCGAGATGGCGGTGGCGATGACGTTGCCCCCGTCGGCCAGGCACGCGTTGCCGATGGACGGGTACATGAACTCCTGCGTCGGTGGCGAATCAGGGCCGAACGCCGGAGCCGCGGACGGAGCGGGCGCAGGGGGGCTCGGCGCGGGTGCCGGGGCCGGCGGCGATGCCTCGGGTGCAGGTGACGCGGGCGCCCCGGCTCCAGGAGCGGCGTCCGGTGCGGGAGCCGGGGGCGCAGGCGCGGCCAGCGGGCTGGAGTCGGGCACGGCAGCGGGTGCCGGTGCGGGTGCGTCCCCGGGTGCCGGCCCGACGGCATTGGCGGGATCGATCCCGGTGGGCAAGTGCGGGTCCTCGCCCGGGGTCACACCCGGCGGTGGCAGGTGCGGCACGATCCGCGGGGGAGCGTTCGCCGCCGACTGCTGAATGGCCGGCCCCGTCGGGCTTGCCGAATTCGCCAGCGGCCCTGATGGTTTGGGCCCAGGCGGCGTCGCGCCCGGCACCGCCGCGTCAGGGCTCGGCAGTTGCAACCCCGGTGGCAGCAATTTGTTGAGATCGGCCGGCACGCTCAGGTTGTGCGGCAGGGGAAGCGGAACGCCGGGTATCGCGCCGGGCATGGTGACCTGCGCGGACGGAATCAGCGACTCGTTCTGCTGACCAGGCGTGGCCGGCGGCTGACCGGGCCCGCCCGGACCCTGCACGAACTGGTTGACCGACGTCGCGACCTGTCTGGAATCGGCGGGCACCGACGAATTGCCCGCGAACGCCGAGGCTGCGGCCATCAGCATCGACGCGGCGTTCTGCGGATTGCTGGCGGCCTGCTGCAGCACGGGGCTCAGCTGCTCCATCGCCGGCAGCCCCGGCGCTTGCGCAACGTCGATCGGTATGGGCTGTGCGGGCGGGTCGGCCGAGCTGGTGCCTGCCGTGGCGAGCCCGGCGGCACAGGTAACCGCTAGCGCCGCACCGCCCGCAACGAATTTGTGGGCTCGTGACGGGCGCGGGTTCCTCTTTGCAGCGGGCATGTTCCCGAACGTAACGTGGTACTGGAGTGACTCAAGTGACACGTGTGTGATTTATGGAACCGTTACTGAGGTGATTGGCTTCGGTGACCGGCAGGCCGCGGCACGGCGGTCGCTAGAGTCGGGCGGACAGTTCCAGAGCTTTGGCACGACAGTCAGGCGGATCGCTATCACCACTGCTTCCCCGGCGCGCTCGCGTGACCGGTTGGCCACCCTCGCGCCTCTGCTGCTGGCGCTGAGTGTCGGTGCGCGGCTGGCGTGGACGTACCTCGGCCCCAACGGCAGCAACTTCATCGACCTTCACGTTTACCTCGACTGCGCGGGCCAGATTCCCAGCGGGGGTCTTTACGCATGCGTCTACCGCCCGGCAGTGCCGCCGATCTCGCTGGAGTTCACCTACCCGCCCTTCGCCGCCTTGATGTTCTATCCGCTGCACCTTCTGCCCTTCGGATTCGTCGGCCTGTGCTGGCAGCTTGGAACCGTCGCAGCACTCTTCGCCTCTGCCGCGGTGGCGCTGAAGATGGTCGGGCGATCCGATTGGCGAATCGCCATGGCGTGGACGGCCATAGCGATCTGGTTCGAGCCGGTCCGACACATTTTCGAGCTCGGACAGATCAACGCGCTGCTGATGCTCGCGGTGCTCTGGGCGGTGCACAGCCGTCGGTGGTGGGTATCGGGGCTCTTCGTCGGTTGGGCCGCGAGTATGAAGTTGACGCCCATCGTGAGCGAGCTGTACTTCCTTGGCGCCCGGCGGTGGGCCGCGGCGGTGTTCTCGGTGGTGGTGCTCGGCGCGACGATCGCGCTCTCGGTAATCGTGCTCGGGGAGCAGGGCAGGTACTACTTCACCCATCTCATCGGCGACCCTAACCGGATCGGCGCTCCGGGGGGGCTGGCGAACCAATCCTTGCGCGGCATGCTCGGATATTTCGCCGGGCGTGATGTGGGAAACGGACCGCTGCTTGTCGGCGCGGTTGTGGTCGCGGCCATCTTGGCGCTGCTGGCGTGGCTCGCACTCGACCGCCAGGACGCACTCGGCCAGATATTGGTCGTGATGCTGTTCGGATTGCTGATATCCCCGATCAGCTGGTCTCACCACTGGGTGTGGGTGCTGCCGCTGATCATCTGGCTGGTGCACGGGCCGTGGCGTGACCGCACCCGTGCCATCGGGGTGGCCTGGACGGTGGTGGTGACGGTCGGCGTGCCCTGGTTGATCCTTTTCGCGGCGGACAGGGCAGGCGACAGCGGGCATTGGTATGGCTGGGCCGGCGCGTTCTATGTGCTGGCGACGCTGGCAACGCTGGTGTACATCGTGGTGTTAGGGCGGAAGTCCAACTCATCGAGTGCCGGTGCGCCAAAGGAATTGGCGGCCAACGAAACCATGTCCAGCGACAATCATCGCCCATAGAACACGGAGCGTCGTTACGAGCCGACTATCCCGTCGATCTCTTTCGCCAGCTCGAGGTCCTTCGGGGTGATCCCGCCTTCGGAATGCGTCGATAGAACGAAAGTTACTGTGCGCCAACGGATATCAATGTCTGGATGATGGTCGGCGGCTTCAGCGCGTTCAGCGACGCGCCGCACCGCCTCGATACCGTCGAGGAACGCGGGAAACTTCACTGAGCGGCGCAGGGCGTTGTCGACGCGTTCCCAGTCGGTAAGCCCGGAGAGCGCGGTGTCCACTTCTTCGTCAGAGAGCACGGCCATGACGTCCACCGTACTTGCGCATCGGGTCGTTCGGATGACTCCCAGGTAGCTCATCGTCGCCCGGTACGATCCGGGCATGCAGGGGGTGGAATCGACGTTCGCCGGCCAGGACGCCGGAAGTCTGTTGGCCCAGCAGTATCCCGGCGGCATGCCGCTGGACCTCGTCTCAGCGATCGTCACCGCGGTCGCGTCTGCGTTGGACTCCGCACACGAGAAGGGGCTGGTACACCGCGGCGTCACACCCGCCAACATCCTGCTCGCCAATGTGGCGAACACGACGCAACGCCGAATCGCGTTGACCGACTTCGGCGTTGCCCACACCGCAGGCCCTCCGGGCTACGCTGCGCCAGAGCAGCTGACAGGCGGGAACGCCGACGCCCGCGCCGACCAGTACTCGCTGGCCGCCACCGCGTACCACCTTCTTACCGGGACCCCGCCTAACACCGACTCCGTTCCCGCGCCGGAGCCTCCTGCCGTGGCGAAGATACGGCCGGACCTGGCCGCACTGGACCGCGTGCTCGTGGTGGCATTGGCCAACAACCCGAACTATCGGTTCGCGAGCTGCGTCGACTTCGCCAACGCGCTGGCCGCGCAGGTATCAACCATGCCCGCATCCGTCAACCAAATCATCTCGCCGATCCCCGACGCCGCTGCATCTGCCCCGCCGCCGCGCCCTGATCTGCCGCCCAGCCCAGGGCCCGCGCCTCAGTACTGGAGCAGCCCGGGGCCAGGTGCGCCCCCGAAACCTGGCAGCCGGCACGCGCCGGTGCTGTGGGCTGCCGGGATAGCCATCGTCGCGATCATCGTCGGGACAGTCGTCTTCCTTCTCACCCAGGACAAAGGGTCGTCCGGGTCGTCGACGTCGTCCTCGGCAGTCGCCAGCGAACCGACGCTGTCGCGAGCGCAACTGCCGCCGTCCACCCGCAGCGCCCCGGCGCGCACGGCCGCTCCTCCCACCGTCTTCACTCCATCGTCGCAATCGTTCACTCCCGCACCGCCGCCACCAATCACCTCGACGGCCGTCCTCGTGGGCACCTGTGACGAGGGCGGGTCCTGCGGCGTGAAGCAGCGCACCGGCCCCTACCGAGACGCTCCGAAACTGGTCCCCGACCCTCTGTTGGACGCGACCACTGTGACGCTGGTCTGTCAGACATCCGGCGACACCATGACGAACACCGGGTACGGCACGAGCAGCGTCTGGTACCGGCTCGCCAACGGCGCTTACGTCAACGGTGTGTACCTGCAAGGCCAGGATCCGGGCATCTCCCTCTGCTGAATAGCGGTCGAGGGCTCGCCGGTTCGGTTTTCTGACAGGTGACTGCATGTCTCCAGTACGATCCGGGGATGCCGCTGGAGGCTGGACAGACTTTCGCGGGCTACACGATCGTGCGGCTTTTGGGAACCGGTGGAATGGGGGAGGTCTACCTCGCTGATCACCCGCGGCTGCCACGACAAGAAGCGTTGAAGTTGTTGGGCAGCAACGTATCGGCTGACCTCGAGTTCCGCGAGCGGTTTCTTCGGGAAGCCGACATCACGTCGACGTTGTCACATCCCCACATCGTCGGGGTGAACGACCGTGGCGAGTATCAGGGACAACTGTGGATCGCGATGGACTACGTCGACGGTCCCGACGCCGGGCGGCTGCTGCACCGCCGATACCGGACCGGCATGCCCCGGGTTCTGGTGAACGACATCATCACCGATGTCGCGTCGGCACTCGACTACGCACACAAGAAGGGCCTGCTGCACCGCGACGTCAAACCCGCAAACATCCTCCTCGCCGATGTCGATGATGAGGACGCGCGCCGAATACTGTTGACTGACTTCGGCATTGCCCGAGCACTTGACGACGTCAGCGGATTGACCGGCACGAACCTGACGGTCGGAACCGTCGGGTACACGGCACCCGAACAACTGACGGGCAAGGCCATCGACGGCCGGGCCGATCAGTACGCTCTGGCCGCCACCGCCTACCACCTCTTGACGGGTTCACCTCTGTTCCCGGATTCCAACCCCGCCGTCCTGATCAACCACCACCTCAACACACGACCGCCGGCGCTGGGACGGACACGGCCCGACCTCGCCGCGCTCGACCGCGTGCTGAGTGTGGCGTTGGCCAAGGATCCACGCGACCGTTTCGAGAGCTGCAGCAAGTTCGCCCGCGCGCTCGCCGAACCGGTATCTGCGCGCCCGGCAACACCTGCACCCCCACCACCCACCAAGCGGATGCCGAGCCCGCAGATGGTTTCGGCGGTTCCGGCCGCGCCGCCGCGCGAATTCCGTCGACCCCCTGTTGTCCCTGCGCCACCGGACCCCTATCCGCCCGTCAGTGCGCCCAAGGTGCCGGTCTGGAATCGCTCGAGCTGGCAGATGCAGCGGATTCGGCAAGGCGTCGGAATCCGGTCGGTCGTGTGGGTCAGCGTCGTCATCATCGTGTTGGCCGTCGCGGCGTTGGTGTTGTTTCTTTGGAACGAGAACGGCGGGCCTCAGACGACCGGAACGACGACCGGAGGGACCACCGGTGACACGACCAATGGCACCAAGACATTCGCTGCCACCGTCGTGGATGTCGACGACGAGGACCCCGTGGGCGTCTACCCGCGCAAGATCCCCCAAGAGAATGCCGAGAAGCTAAAGCAGTTCCTCTTCCGTGACAACACGCGCGTGACGCTGATCTGCTCGAAGATCGGAGGCTATATGAAGAACAAAGGCCACGACACGAGCAACACTTGGTACCAGCTCGACAAGGGCGCCTACAACGCCAAGGGCGACTACATCGATAGTCCCAAGGGAATCTATATCAATGAAGTGTTCCTGAAAGTCAACGGATCTGGGATTCCGAAGTGCCCGTGAGACGACCGGTGCGCTGCGCGGTCGCCCTGGTGCTTGGCCTGACGGCGTCGGTCGCCGCGTCCGGGTGCAGCGGGTCGACGCCGAACGCCGCGAGTTCCCCTGTAACTCCCACAACGCCGGCGGCGACGCCGAATGCGACGCAGACACCGACCGGCAGCGACGGCTGGCAGACGGTCGGCACGTCGGTGAAGGGACTGCCGATCCGGGCGCGGACGTTCGGCCACGGCCCGCGCAACGTGCTGTTCATCGGTGGCATCCACGGCGACGAAGCCGAGGGCGCCTATACGACCGACCAGCTCCCAGCCGCGTTCGCCGACGCCGGCCTGGCCGACACCGTCACCCTGACGATTATCGAGGATGCCAACCCCGACGGACGGGCGGCCCGCACGCGCACCAATGCCAACGGTGTCGATGTCAACCGGAACTTCCCGGCGAAGAACTTTGACTCGACAAATCCGGCCAACGGCGGAGAACCGTTGAGCCAGCCCGAGTCTCGCGCGGTGAAAGAGACCGTCGACCGCATCAACCCCGCCCTCGCCATCGTCGCCCACTCGTGGGACGGCCGCCAGTTCATCAACTTCGACGGCCCGGCACGCGAACTCGCCGAGAAATTCTCCGCATCCACCGGGCTGCCCGTCGAGGAGTCGAGCTCGTTCGCGCCGACGCCGGGTTCTTTCGGGTCCTACTTCGGCCGCGACCGTGGCATCGCGGTCCTCACCATCGAGGTGCTGAAGGGCTCGGACCCGAAAGCGGTCTGGGAGAAGATCGGGACCGCACTGCTCACGGCGATCGCCGGCTGATCGACGTGCCGGGGGACGATCCCAGGGGGCAGAGCGAAGCGACGGGGGACAAAATCGTCGTTGTCGCCGGCGCATTGATCGCGGCAGGCAGAGTCCTGGTCGCGCAGCGTGCCCGTCCTCCCGAGCTTGCCGGCCAGTGGGAGTTGCCTGGCGGCAAGGTCGGGCCTGAGGAGTCCGAAAAGGCAGCGCTCGCAAGAGAACTCGCCGAAGAACTTGGCGTCGACGTGACGGTCGGGTCGCGACTGGGCGCCGACGTCGCACTGTCTGACGCGATGACGCTGCGCGCTTACCTCGTCACCCAGACGTGCGATCGCCGCCCCGTCCCGCACGACCACCGCGCGTTGCGCTGGGTCGCGCCAACCGAATTCGAGCAGTTGGACTGGGTGCCCGCGGACCGGGCGTGGCTGCCGGGGCTCGCGGCCGCGCTGGCTAGCACCGCCAGCCGTCGCGAAAGCCCTTAGCGGCCGGAGTGCCCACGACTTCCCCGAACCCTCCGACGACGGCCGCGTGCTGGTGCTGTTGTCGTACCCGTGGGCGAGATCAGCAGGTGGCGGCTGCCGGCGGCAGCGGGGCGACCGACGTGGACTGGGCATCGCCGCCCGCAAACGCGGTGGCCTTCGCCGACGGCGCGTTGCTTTGGGCGCTGCGCACAGAGCACGGCGGCGCTGGGTCGCTGCGGGATTCAGCGCTCGGGAAGATCGAGACGATCAGAACGACAGCGGCGGAGATGGCGGTAAGGGCCAGAGCAAGTAGAAATTTCTGGGTCATCCGAAATCCTCGATTCATGATGCGGTTCCATCGCACTAAGACTGGCTGCTCAATCCGTTGTCTGTTTTCTACAACGTGGATCTTAAGACAGTCGCCGGTTATCGGCGACTGTGCAACTGTTCGATTCAGGTATTACGCAGGTAACACACAACTTTCTCACCGGGTTCTCCCAGTCAGCCCCTACTTCATTTGTGCCGGACTCGTTTGTAGACATCCTTCAGTTCGCCGCCGCGCGCGCCGGCAGCATGGGCCTTGCGCAGCGAGGAGATGACGACGGGGCAGCGCTTGCATCGTGGCTTGCTGCGGCAACACTTCTTCTTAGGAGTGGCGGTCAGTATTTTGCTGGGCTTCACGATTGGCCACCCACCTTAGGGTCGCCGACGATCGCGTACTAGGCCTACGTCACGCGAAGACTTATGCCGAGCTTGACCGCGCGTTTTCACGATCTGCCCGTAGCGCTGCGACAATCTGCGCCGTGAACTTCCGTAACGTCGCCATCGTCGCGCACGTCGACCACGGCAAGACGACGCTGGTCGACGCGATGCTGCGCCAGTCCGGGGCCCTGACGCACCGCGGCGACGACGCCATCGACCGGCTGATGGACAGCGGCGACCTGGAACGTGAGAAGGGCATCACGATCCTGGCGAAAAACACTGCGGTGCACCGGCATAACGCCGACGGCAGTGTGACCGTGATCAACGTGATCGACACCCCCGGGCACGCCGACTTCGGCGGCGAGGTCGAGCGCGGACTGTCCATGGTCGATGGCGTGCTGCTGCTGGTCGACGCGTCCGAAGGGCCGCTGCCGCAGACCCGCTTTGTGCTGCGCAAGGCATTGGGGGCGCATCTGCCGGTGATCCTCGTCGTCAACAAGACAGACCGGCCCGACGCCCGCATCGCCGAGGTCGTCTCCGAAAGCCACGACCTGCTGCTCGATGTCGCCTCCGACCTCGACGACGAGGCTCAGAAGGCCGCCGAGGACGCGCTCGGGTTGCCGACGCTTTACGCGTCCGGCCGGGCGGGTATCGCGAGCACGACCGAGCCCGCCAACGGAGAGAATCCCGAGGGGGAGAACCTCGACCCGCTGTTCGACGTGCTGCTCGAGCACATCCCACCGCCCCAGGGCGATCCCGAGGCCCCGTTGCAGGCTCTGGTGACCAACCTCGACGCGTCGGCGTTCCTCGGTCGGCTCGCACTCATCCGCATCTACAAGGGCCGCATCCGTAAGGGTCATCAGGTGGCCTGGATGCGGGAGGTCGACGGTCATCCGGTCATCACGAACGCCAAGATCACCGAACTGCTCGTCACCGAGGGTGTCGAGCGCACGTCCACCGACGAGGCCGTCGCAGGCGACATCGTCGCCGTCGCCGGGTTGCCGGACATCATGATCGGCGACACGCTCGCCGATCCCGACCACGCGCACGCGCTTGCCCGGATCACCGTCGACGAACCTGCGATCTCCGTCACGGTCGGCACCAACACGTCACCGTTGGCGGGCAGGGTGTCCGGCCACAAGTTGACTGCCCGGATGGTGAAGTCGCGGCTGGACACCGAGCTCGTCGGCAATGTCTCCATCAAGGTCGTCGACATCGACCGGCCCGATGCCTGGGAGGTGCAGGGGCGCGGTGAGCTGGCGCTGGCGGTTTTGGTGGAAACCATGCGCCGCGAAGGCTTCGAGCTGACCGTCGGCAAGCCGCAGGTGGTCACCCGCACGATCGACGGTCAGGTTCATGAGCCGTTCGAGGCGCTCACCATCGACTGTCCCGAGGAGTTCGTCGGTGCGATCACCCAGCTGATGGCCGCGCGCAAGGGCCGCATGGAAGAGATGGCCAACCATGCCGCGGGCTGGGTCCGGATGGATTTCATCGTGCCCAGCCGCGGTCTGATCGGCTTTCGCACCGACTTCCTGACCGAGACCCGCGGGACCGGCATCGCCAACGCCGTGTTCGAGGGTTATCGGCCGTGGGCAGGGGAGATTCGGGCCAGGCACAGCGGCTCACTGGTCTCGGACCGGTCCGGGACCATCACGCCGTTCGCGCTGATCCAGCTGGCCGACCGAGGGCAGTTCTTTGTCGAACCGGGCGAGGACACCTATGAGGGACAGGTCGTCGGGATCAATCCGCGCGCCGAGGACCTCGATATCAACGTCACACGGGAGAAGAAGCTGACCAACATGCGCAGCTCGACGGCGGATGTGATCGAGACGCTGGCCAAACCGCTCGACCTCGACCTCGAGAAGGCGATGGAGTTCTGCGCCGTCGACGAGTGCGTGGAGGTGACCCCCGAGGCGATCCGCGTGCGCAAGGTCGAGCTGGACGCGACGACGCGCGCCCGGAGCAAGGCGCGGGCCAAGGCGGAGCGCGGATGAGCGCTTGCGCGAAGACCAACGGCGGATAGTAAGACTTTTCTGCCGCTACCCTGATGGCGTGCCGACACGCCGTCAACCGGGAGTTTGCCGACGCGCGGGCCGCCGTCTCTTGCTCTTCGCGCAAGCAGCTCATCGCCGCACCGCCGTGTTGGCCGCTGTCTTGGTGGTTCTATCCGCCTGCACGGTGAAACCGCCGCCCGCTCCGCAAAGCACTGACCCCCCGCAGAGCCCTCCGGCGCCGCCTCCACGCGCATTTCAGATCATCATGGGCATCGACTCGATCGGCCCCGGATTCAACCCGCACCTGCTGTCGGATCAGTCGCCGGTCAACGCCGCGGTGGCGGCGCTGGTGCTGCCCAGCGCGTTTCGTCCGGTCCCTGATCCGACGACGCCGACGGGCTCGCGCTGGGAGATGGACTCCACGCTGCTGGTGTCCGCGACGGTGACCAACACCAGCCCGTTCACCGTCACCTACCAAATCCGGCCGGAGGCGTCGTGGACCGACAACGCCCCCATCGGCGCCGACGACTTCTGGTACCTGTGGCGGCAGATGGTCACCCAGCCCGGCGTCGTCGACCCGGCGGGATACAACTTGATCTCCTCGGTGCAGTCGATCGAAGGCGGCAAACAGGCGGCGGTGACCTTCTCAGCGCCCTATCCGGCCTGGCGCGAGCTGTTCACCGACATCCTGCCCGCGCACATCGTCAAGGACGCCCCGGGCGGGTTTACCGCAGGGCTGGCGCGGACGATGTCGGTGTCGGGCGGACAGTTCCGCGTCGACAACATCGACCCGCAGCGCGACGAGATCATGCTGGCCCGCAACGACCGGTACTGGGCGGTGCCTGCCCTGCCCGATCGGATCCTGATGCGGCGGGCGGGCGAAACGGCGGCGCTGGCCGACTCGATCCGCAACGGTGACACCCAGGTGGCGCAGGTGCACGGCGGCGCGGCCGCGTTCGCTCAGCTGTCCGCGATCCCGGATGTTCGCACGGCGCGGATCATGACGCCGCGGACCATGCAGCTGTCGCTGAGGGCCATCCAGCCCAAGCTTGCCGACGTGCGGGTGCGCAAGGCGATCCTCGGATTGCTCAACGTGGACCTGCTGGCGGCGGTGGGCGCCGGCAGCGACAACACCGTCAGCCTCGCCCAGGCCCAGGTGCGCTCACCGTCGGACCCCGGCTACGTGCCCACCGCCCCACCGGCCATGACGACGAGCGCCGCGCTGGCGCTGCTCACCCAGGCCGGTTACGTGATCGACCCAACCGCCACCACGGCGCCGGTCCCCACGCCGCCGAATACCACCGAACCCCCGCCGCCGACGGAGACCACGCGCGGACGGGTGACCAAGGACGGCGTCGCACTGACGATGGTTATCGGCGCGGCGGCCAATGACCCGACCGCGGTCGCGGTGGCCAATACCGCAGCAGACCAGCTGCGCAACGTCGGGATCGCGGCGTCGGTGTCGGCCCTCGACCCGGTGCTGCTCTTCGGCGACGCGATACCGCACAACCAGGTGGATGCCGTGGTCGGGTGGCACCGCGCGGGCGGCGATCTGGCCTCGGAGATGGCGTCGCGCTACGGCTGCGCCGGGTTGCCGCCGGCCGCACCTCCGCCTCCGTCCACCACCCCCAGCACCTCCACGACGATCGTCCCGACATCCGGGCCGGGCGCCCCGGCTGAGGTGCCGAGCAACCTGACCGGTATCTGCGATCCTGCGATTCAGCCGCGCATTGACGCGGCTCTGCAGGGCTTTGTGCCGGTCGCCGAAGTGATCGACGCCGTGGAGCCGAAGTTGTGGGAGGCCGCGACGGTGCTGCCGATCCTGCAGGACACCACGATCGTCGCCGCCGGGCCGCATGTCGACAACGTGAAGCTGTCCGGCGCGGTGCCGGTGGGGATCGTCGCGGACGCCGGCCGCTGGGTGAAGACGCCCCAATGACAACGGGACGAGCAGAGGCGCCTCGACTTCTCTTCGTGCACGCGCATCCTGACGACGAGTCGCTGAGCACGGGCGCGACGATCGCGTACTACGCCGACCGCGGGGCAGACGTGCGGGTGGTCACCTGCACACTCGGCGAGGAAGGCGAGGTCATCGGCGACACCTACGCGCTGTTAGCGGTCGGTCATGCCGATCAGCTCGGCGGCTACCGGATCTCCGAGTTGACCAAGGCACTCGCGATCCTCGGCGCCGGCGAGCCGAGGTTCCTCGGCGGCCCCGGCCGGTGGCGCGACTCCGGGATGGACGGCACTGCGCCGCGGGGCCACGCGCGATTCGCCGACGCAGGGGAGGACGCCGTCCGCGAACTGGCCACGATCGTCGACAGCTTCCGCCCGCACGTCGTGGTCACGTACGACCCGGGCGGGGGGTACGGACACCCGGACCACCGTCAGGCCAACGCTGTCACCACCGCCGCGATGAGCGCATCCGACTGGCAGGTACCAAAGTTTTATTGGACAGTGTTGTCAACTTCTGCTGTCGCACAGGCGCTTTCGGATCTGAGAAACCTGCCCGAGGGCTGGTTCCGGCCCGAGCCGGACGCCATCAATTTCGGCTTTTCCGACGATAAGATCGACGCCGTCGTCGACGCGTCGGCCTATGTGTCCGCCAAGGCGGCCGCGCTGGCGGCCCATGCCACTCAGGTCACCGTCGCACCCGACGGGCACGCATGCGCGCTGTCCAACAGGATGGCGCTGCCGATCGCGGGTAAGGAGTATTACGCGCTGGCAGCGGGCACACCCGGCCCGCGCAGTGAGAGGGGTTGGGAAACTGACCTGCTTGCAGGTCTGGCAGTTGGTTAGCCAGTCGCGTTATCGTGCTCGTGAGTAGTCAAGAGACGATGCTTCGCCGCGGCACATGGGAGGGACTGCAATGGACCCGGATAACGATCCGCAGCTCGAGTACTGGCAGTGGCACGCCGACAGCCTTCAGTGGGTGATCGGCTCGGTAGCCAGCGTGCTCGACAGCATCCCGACCTGAGCTCTTCATCCCGCACCGACGCCCGGCCGGTGGACTCCGGGCTGCGCGTCGTCATCTTCGTCTTGCTTGCCGTGGACGGCGTGATCTCTGCGATCCTGGGCGCGTTTTTCGTCCAGACCTACGTCGGCTCCACGCCGTTTCCTGTCAGTGCATTGCTCAGCGGGCTGCTGAACGCGCTCCTTGTCTGGGTGGGCTTGCAGTGGACCGATTCGGGCCGGTTGGCGGCAACGGCGCTGTGGACCTGGTTGCTGACCGTGGCGGTGATGATGGCGTGGGGCGAGGGCGGGCTGCTGGCGCGGCCGTTCGGCGCCGTCTTCGACGACATGCTGTTCGGTGGCCCGGGATTCGATCAGGTCAGCGTGCTGGTGTTGCTGGTCCTCGGAATAATCCCGCCGGTCGTGGTGCTGGCGCGGAGACGATGATTGAGCCGGTTGCGCGAAGCGCCCCGATGCAGCGCATGGTGGCAGCCAACCGATGAGGCCCGAGGTCTACGCTGACACGCATGGCAGGCGCCGAGGTTTCACATACTGAGACGCGCAGGATGATTCCACTTCACCCGGGAGTTACACGAGGGTGGAGTTGACCCCCGGCAACGATGTCCTGCTGCCCACGCCCGTGGTGCCACCTGCGCCAAGCCCCGCTGCGCTGAGGCGGGTGCTGCGGCGCGCGCGTGACGGGGTGGCGCTCAACGTCGACGAAGCTGCGATCGCCATGACCGCGCGCGGCGACGACCTCGTCGAGCTGTGTGAGTCGGCCGCGCGGGTGCGCGACGCGGGCCTGAAGGCGGCCGGGCGTGTCGGAGGGTCGGGGCGCTTGCCTATCAGCTATTCGCGCAAGGTCTTCATCCCGGTCACGCATCTGTGTCGCGACCAGTGCCACTACTGCACGTTCGTCCAGGTCCCTGGCAAGCTGCGCAGTGCGGGCCTCGGGATGTACATGGAGCCTGACGAGATCATCGATGTTGCTCGCCGTGGCGCCGAATTGGGTTGTAAGGAAGCGCTTTTCACTCTCGGCGACCGTCCTGAGGCGCGGTGGCCCGAGGCGCGGCGGTGGCTTGACGAGCGCGGGTACGACTCCACGCTGGACTACGTCCGAGCGATGGCGATCCGGGTGCTGGAGGAAACCGGGCTGCTGCCGCATCTCAATCCGGGGGTGATGACCTGGTCTGAGCTGTCGCGGCTGAAGCCGGTGGCGCCGTCGATGGGGATGATGCTGGAAACCACGTCGCGGCGGCTGTTCGAGACGAAAGGCCTCGCGCACTACGGCAGTCCCGACAAAGACCCGGAGGTGCGGCTGCGCACCTTGACCGACGCGGGGCGGCTGTCGATCCCGTTCACCACCGGGCTGTTGGTGGGAATCGGCGAGACGTTGACCGAACGCGCGCAGACGCTGCACGCGATCCGCAAGTCGCACAAGGAGTTCGGGCACGTCCAAGAAGTGATCGTGCAGAATTTCCGCGCGAAGCCGGCCACCGCGATGCGGTCGGTCCCGGATGCCGACATCGACGACTTCGTCGCCACCGTGGCCGTCTCGCGGCTGGTGCTGGGTCCCAAGATGCGAATCCAGGCGCCGCCGAACCTGGTGTCGCGCAGCGAGTGCCACGCGCTGATCGGCGCCGGACTCGACGACTGGGGCGGGGTGTCGCCGCTAACCCCCGATCACGTCAACCCCGAGCGTCCGTGGCCTGCGATCGATGAGCTGACCGCCATCACCGCCGACGCGGGCTTCGACCTGGTTCAGCGCCTGACCGCACACCCTGCCTACGTGCTGGCCGGCACGGCGTGGATCGATCCGCGCGTGCGGGGACACGTTGTCGCGTTGGCAGATCCAGACACCGGCTACGCCCTCGACGTCAACCCCGCCGGCTTGCCGTGGCAGGAACCCGACGAGGCCTGGGAGTCCACCGGCCGCGTCGACCTGAATGCCGCGATCGACAGCGAGGGAAGACTGACCGCGACGCGCAGCGACCTCGGTAGCGCGTTCGGAGACTGGGAATCGGTGCGCGAGAAGGTGGCCGAACTGGCCGCGAGTGCCCCCGAACGGGTCGACTCCGACGTTCTGACCGCGCTGCGCAGCGCCGAGCGCGATCCCGCCGGCTGCAGCGACGCGGAGTACCTGGCACTGGCCACGGCCGACGGCCCGGCACTGGATGCCGTTGCCGCGCTGGCTAATTCCTTGCGTCGCGACGTCGTCGGCGACGACGTGACGTTCGTGGTGAACCGCAACATCAACTTCACCAACATCTGCTACACCGGATGCCGGTTCTGTGCCTTCGCGCAACGCAAGGGCGACGCCGATGCCTACACGCTGTCCTACGAGGAGGTCGGCCAGCGCGCCTGGGAGGCCTACCAAGACGGTGCCACGGAGGTGTGCATGCAGGGCGGCATCGACCCCGAGTTGCCCGCCACCGGCTACGCCGACTTGGTACGCGCGGTCAAGGCCCGCGTCCCCAGCATGCACGTCCATGCGTTCAGCCCGATGGAGATCGTCAACGGGGCAGCGAAAAGCGGTCTCAGCGTGCGTGATTGGCTGATCGGGCTGCGGGAGGCCGGACTGGATACGATCCCGGGTACCGCCGCCGAGATTCTCGACGACGAGGTGCGGTGGGTCCTCACCAAGGGCAAACTGCCGACATCGGCGTGGATCGACGCGGTGACCACCGCCCACGAGGTCGGGTTGAGGTCGAGCTCGACAATGATGTACGGCCACGTCGACCAGCCGAAGCACTGGATCGGGCATCTGCGGGTCTTGCGGGACATCCAAGACCGCACCGGCGGGTTCACGGAGTTCGTCCCGCTGCCGTTCGTGCACCAGAGCTCGCCGCTGTACCTGGCCGGCGGTGCCCGCCCTGGCCCCACCCACCGGGATAACCGCGCTGTTCATGCGTTGGCGCGGATCATGCTGCACGGCAGGATCTCTCACATCCAGACCAGCTGGGTCAAACTCGGCGTCGAGCGCACGCAGGTGATGCTCAACGGTGGTGCGAACGACCTCGGCGGCACGCTGATGGAGGAGACGATCTCGCGGATGGCGGGCAGCGAGTACGGCTCCGCCAAGACCGTCGCCGAGTTGGTTGAGATCGCAGCCGGGATCGGCAGGCCGGCGCGGCAGCGCACCACCACCTACATGCCGCTGGCGGCGTAAGCGCTGCGTGGCCGAAGCCTGACCACCGGCGGAGAGGCGACTGAGTGGCGGCCGAATGCCGTTGCGTCGCAATCCATGTTCGTCCGTGTTCAGCAGCGGTTCGCGCGATGTTCCGATCGCGGCGAGCGAAGGTATTCCCGAGCTGACATCCCGCGAGTAGGCTCGCCCCGCGGGGGCTAAAGGGTTACACGAGGAGGATGCGCGAACGTGACAGACACGCTCAACCCCGGCCAGCAACTACACAAGGGTGACTCGATCACCTCAAACAACGGCGCATACACGCTCACGTTGCAGGATGACGGCAATCTGGTGCTCGGCGTCTGGGGCCAAGCCCTGTGGGCCACCGGCACGGACGGCAAGGATGTAGAGCGGGCCGACTTGCAGACCGACGGCAACTTCGTGCTGTACAGCAGCTCCGGAGCGGCGGTGTGGGAGACCAACACTGACAAAAAGCCCAACACGAGGCTGGTGCTGCAGGACGACAGGAATCTCGTCTTGTACTCGAACGAGGCCGCCGCCTGGGCGTCGGCGACCGAGACCAGCGATCCGCCGCCTCCTGCACCCGAGCCTGAGGCCGCCCCAGTCGAGCAGGCAGCAGCAGAAGCCCCCGCGCCCGAGCCCGAGGCGCCGCCGCCCCCGCCCCCGCCGCCGCCTGCGCCCGAGCCACGCACGTACACCGTGGTGTCCGGTGACACGCTGTGGGCGATCTCGGAGCGCTTTTACGGCGATGGGAGCCAGTACCAGCGGATCGCCTCCGCCAGCGGGATCAACAATCCGGATCTGATCCACCCCGGCCAGGTCCTGACCATTCCCTAACGACGACGCGGCACAGACTGCGGCGCAATGCCGTTGCGCCGCAGTCTTTGTCGTGCGTCGGGTAGCGTCAGGGCGTCCAGATGCCAACGGCGCCAACAGTTTCAGATGCGGCTTCGGCTACCCGAGAGCCGCGCGCAGAGCCGCCGGGATCGGCCGCTTGGTCCAGTCGGACGTCGACACGACGACGTAGGTGCTGCGGCCGCGCACCGTCACGGCTTCGTCGTCGTCGTGCCCACGGCGCAGCACCGTGAACGCCACGGCGAAACTGGTTGTGCCGAGGTGCTCGCACGTCACCGCCACCCGCACCGCGTCACGCCACCGCACCGGAGCTTTGAAGTCGATCTCGGAGCGGACAACCTGAACGTCCAAGCCGGACACGACCATGTCCGGATAGCTCACGCCGCGGTGGTCGAGGAACGCGGTGAATGCCTCGTCGAACCACGTCAGGTAGTGCGCGTTGAAGACGACGCCCTGTTGGTCTACCTCGGCGTAGCGGGGCACGATCGGCAGTGAAAATTCCATCGGGGAGAACTCCGCGGATGGCGGCGCCACGCGGGGCAGCGTATCAACCCACCGATGCGGGCATTAATATGTGCGACGGCTAGTATCACGTAACACATACGCTAGCGGTAGGGCCTACGAGGCATAGCCGGATGGACTGGGAGATCTGAGGAGACCTTCGTGACATACACGATCGCCGAGCCTTGCGTCGACATCAAGGACAAGGCATGCATCGAAGAGTGCCCCGTTGACTGCATCTACGAGGGCGCCCGGATGCTGTACATCCATCCCGACGAGTGCGTCGACTGCGGCGCCTGCGAGCCGGTGTGTCCGGTCGAGGCCATCTACTACGAGGACGACGTGCCCCCACAGTGGGAGGCCTACACGCAGATCAACGCCGACTTCTTCGCAGAGCTGGGCTCGCCCGGTGGTGCATCGAAAGTGGGTATGAAAGAACACGATCCGCAATCGGTCAAGGACCTGCCACCCCAGGGTGAAAGCGCCTAACCTGATCGGCCGCCCCCGGTCGGCCTCGCTGCCGGTGTTCCCCTGGGACACCCTCGCCGAGGCATCCGAGCTGGCACGTGCGCATCCCGACGGCATCGTGGACCTGTCCGTCGGGACACCGGTTGATCCGGTGGCGCCGGTGATACGCGAGGCGCTCGCCGCGGCCAGCGCTTCCCCCGGCTACCCGACGACTGCCGGGACACCGGCACTGCGGGAAGCGGCCGTCGACGCGCTGGCCCGGCGCTACGGGGTGAGCGATCTGTCGCCCGACGCGGTCCTGCCGGTGATCGGCACCAAGGAGTTGATCGCCTGGTTGCCGACGCTGCTGGGCCTGGGTGGCGACGACATCGTGGTCGTTCCCGAATTGGCATATCCCACCTACGAAGTCGGGGCACGGCTCGCGGGTGCGCAGGTGGTTCTCGCCGATTCTCTGACGCAGCTGGGGCCTGCGCACCCCGCGCTCGTCTACCTGAACTCGCCGAGCAACCCGACCGGCCGGGTGCTGGGGGAGGATCATCTGCGCAAGGTCGCAGATTGGGCCCGTGAGCGCGGTGCGCTGGTGGTGTCCGACGAGTGCTACCTCGGCCTCGGCTGGGACACGCGGCCGGTCTCACTGCTCGATCCCGCTGTGACCAGCGGCGACCACACCGGGCTGCTGGCCGCGCACTCACTGTCGAAGACCAGTTCGCTGGCCGGTTACCGCGCCGGCTTCGTCGCAGGTGATCCGGACGTCGTGGCCGAGCTGCTGGCGGTGCGCAAGCACGCCGGGATGATGGTGCCGACGCCGGTGCAGGCGGCGATGGTCGCGGCGCTGACCGACGATGCGCACGAGCGCGAGCAACGGGACCGTTACGCCCGTCGCCGCGACGTCCTGCTGCCCGCGGTGCGCGCGGCGGGATTCACCATCGACCATTCCGAGGCGGGGCTCTACCTGTGGGCGACGTGCGGCGAAGAATGCCGCGATACCGTCGCGTGGTGCGCGCAGCTCGGCATTCTCGTTGCGCCAGGGGAGTTCTACGGGCCGACGGGACGTCGCCACGTGCGGATTGCACTGACCGCGACGGATGAGCGGATCGCCGCCGCGGTGACGAGGCTTACCGGGTAGGGCCGCCCTTAACGCAGTGTCCGCATCGCGCCCTCATGGAGTGCTTTTGGTCGAGGGCGTAGGCGTCTCCGGGGCTTGGGCAACGAAAAGTCTGGGTCCCGGCCGCTTAAGGCCGGGACCCAGATCATCTCACGAGAGGCGTTTTGGCCTCGTGCTTAGTTCTGGTGTGCCTTCTCGCGAGCCTCACTGGCCTTGGCCGCGGCGCGTGCGCTGTCGGCCTGAACTTCCTTCTTCACCGCATTGCGTAGCGACTTGGCCTTGTCCTGCTGCGACTGGCCCTCTTTCTTCAGGCCGTCACGATCAAAGATGATGCCGATGATTTCCTTGATCTTGCCCTTGGTCTCCTCGACGAAGCTTTCGATGGCTTCCTGCGGGCCCGATTTCGTTCCCATTGCTATCCCCTTCTTCGCGACTTTGGTCTGCCCCGGAAGAAATTTCCGAGTCGCCAGGGTGCCATTTGGCACCTCGGTTGGAAGGCTTCCCGCACGAGGTACAGCGAAACGCGGTTCGGTCGGTCATTTGAGTGGTTCCGGTCACGTCTGCCGGTTTCGTCCCTAGCGTGCCGACTCGACAACACTCCCAGGCGGGGGGACCCTGAACTGCATGGATGCAATCACCGACGTCCCGATGCCGGCCAACGAGCCGGTTCACGACTACGCGCCGGGAAGCCCTGAGCGCGCGCGCCTGGTGTCCGTGCTGGAACAGCTGGTGCTAGATCCGATCGACCTTCCGCACGTCATCGGCGGCGCGCACCGCATGGGCAGCGGCAAGCCCGTCGACGTAGTACAGCCGCACCGACATTCCGCGAGGCTGGGCACACTGCGCAACGCCACGCATGCCGACGCGGTCGCCGCGATGGAGGCCGCGCTGGAAGCGAAAGCGCAATGGGAGGCAATGCCGTTCGACGAGCGGGCCGCCGTTTTCCTTCGCGCAGCGGATCTGCTGGCCGGCCCATGGCGCGAGAAGATCGCTGCCGCAACGATGCTCGGTCAATCCAAGACCGCCTACCAGGCCGAGATCGACGCGCCGTGCGAGCTTGTCGACTTCTGGCGGTTCAACGTCGCATTCGCCCGCCAGATCCTCGCGCAACAGCCGATCAGCTCCCGAGGCGTCTGGAACCGCACCGACTACCGGCCGCTGGAGGGGTTCGTCTACGCCGTCACACCGTTCAATTTCACTGCGATCGCCGCCAACTTGCCGACCGCGCCTGCGCTGATGGGCAACACCGTGGTGTGGAAACCATCGATCACGCAGACGTTTTCGGCGTATCTGACCATGCAGCTCCTCGAGTCGGCCGGATTGCCGCCCGGAGTGATCAACCTTCTGGCCGGCGATGGGTACGCGGTGTCGGAGGTGCTGCTCGCCGACCCGCGGCTGGCCGGCATCCACTTCACCGGGTCGACGGCCACGTTCCAACATCTGTGGCGCGAGGTCGGCAGCAACGTCGAACGTTACGACACCTATCCGCGGCTGGTCGGCGAGACCGGCGGCAAGGACTTCGTGGTGGCGCACGCGTCCGCGCAACCCGACGTGCTGCGCACGGCGCTGATCCGCGGTGCGTTCGACTACCAGGGGCAGAAGTGTTCGGCGGCGTCGCGGGCGTTCATCCCGCGCTCGGTGTGGCAAAAGATGGGCAACGACCTCCTCGAGGCCACCGCCGAATTGACGTACGGCGATGTGACCGACCTGTCGAATTTCGGCGGGGCGCTGATCGATGCGAAGGCGTTCGCGAAGAACGTCGCTGCCATCGAGCGTGCCAAGGACGTAGCCGGTGTGACAGTCGCGGTCGGTGGCGAATACGACGACAGCGAAGGCTATTTCGTCCGCCCGACGGTGCTACTGTCCGACGATCCGACCGACGACGCGTTCTCCACCGAGTATTTCGGTCCGATCCTCGCCGTGCATGTCTACCCCGATGACGCCTTCTCCGACGTGCTCGGTGTCGTGGACCGAGGGGCCAAGTACGCGCTGACCGGCGCGGTGATCGCCGACGACCGCGCGGCCGTGCTGGCCGCCGCCGAGCACCTGCGGTTTGCCGCAGGCAACTTTTATGTCAACGACAAGCCCACGGGAGCGGTCGTAGGGCAGCAGCCGTTCGGCGGTGCGCGTGCGTCGGGTACCAACGACAAGGCTGGCTCGGCGCTGAACCTGTTGCGCTGGACGTCGGCCCGGTCGATCAAGGAGAACTTCGTACCGCCCACCGGCCACACCTATCCGCACATGGAGAGCTGACGATGGCGGGCGTGTTCGCCGCGACGGCCCGCCCGATGATCCTGGCGGCGAGCCGGTCGCAGCGGCTGCGGCGCACCGCCGAGCGGCTGCCCCTGACGCGGCGCGTCGTGCAGCGGTTCGTTCCAGGCGAGTCGCTTGACGATGCGATGAATGCCATAGCGGCGCTTCGTGATTCGGGACTGATGGTGTCGATCGACTACCTTGGCGAGGACGTCACCGACACCGACACCGCGAACGCCACCGTCGACGCGTACCTCAAGCTGCTCGACGCGTTGGGCCGCAGGCCGGACGCGCGCGCTGATGGCGTGCATCCCCTGGAGGTCTCGCTGAAGCTGTCGGCGCTCGGGCAGGCGCTACCGCGCGACGGCCAGCGGATCGCTCTGGACAATGCGCACACGGTGTGCACCGCCGCGCAGCGGGCGGGCGCCTGGGTCACGGTGGACGCCGAGGACCACACCACCACCGATTCGACATTGGCCATCGTCCGTGAGCTGCGCTCCGAATTCGACTGGCTCGGTACAGTTCTGCAGGCGTACCTGAAGCGCACGTTCGCCGACTGCCAGGAATTTGCCGCGTCGGGTGCGCGAATCCGGTTGTGCAAGGGCGCTTATGACGAGCCTGACGTCGTTGCCTACCGGGACGGCGACGATGTGACCGACAGCTACTTGCGGTGCCTGAAAGTGTTGATGGCCGGATCTGGATACCCGATGGTCGCTTCACACGATCCCATATTGATCGCGGCTGCCGGCGATATGGCCCGCGAAACCGGTCGGGAGATAAGCGATTTCGAATACCAGATGCTCTACGGGATCCGCGCGCCTGAACAACGTCGCCTCGCCGACGCGGGCAACCAGGTGCGCGTGTACGTGCCGTTCGGTTCACAGTGGTACGGATACCTCGTGCGGCGGCTGGCCGAGCGGCCCGCGAACCTGACGTTCTTCCTGCGGGCACTGGCCGAACGCCGTCGTTAGGGCCGCCGTCCATACGGAAGACTCGTACCCGTGACCGACCTGACGCGGCGATCGTGGCTCACACACAACGTGCGGGTGCTGTCATGGGTGTCGCTGCTGCAGGACACCGCCAGTGAGTTCCTCTACCCGCTGTTGCCGATCTACCTGACCACCGTGCTGGGCGCTCCGCCCGCGGTGGTCGGTGCGATCGAAGGCGCCGCGGAGGGCGCCGCGTCGCTGACGAAGCTCGCGGCCGGGCCGCTAGGAGACAAGTACGCTCGGCGGCCGCTGATCGCCACCGGTTACGGGATGGCTGCGTTGGGCAAGCTGATCGTCGCGGCGGCGGGCGCCTGGCAGGGCGTGCTGGTTGGTCGGGTGGTCGACCGGCTGGGGAAGGGTCTGCGCGGTGCCCCACGCGACGCGCTGTTGGTCCAGGACGTCGAACCCGCTGCCCGCGGCCGGGTGTTCGGCTTCCACCGCGCGATGGACACCGCGGGCGCGGTCATCGGGCCGCTTCTGGGCCTGGCCGCCTACGAGTTGTTCGACCACCAGATCGCACCGGTGCTGTACCTCGCGGTCATTCCTGGCGTGCTGAGCGTGGTGCTGGTGTTCTGGGCACGCGAACGGGTGCGCAGCGCCACCTCGCGGCCGTCGGTGTTCGCGGGAGTCCGCCGGCTGCCGGGCCGGTACTGGCGGATAGTTGCCGCCCTTGTGACATTCACGTTGGTAAACTTCCCGGACGCGCTTTTGCTGTTGCGGCTCAACGAGATTGGCTTCGGGGTCGCCCCAGTGGTGTTCGCATACGTCGGATACAACGCGGTGTATGCCGTGGCGAGTTACCCGGCCGGGTTGCTCGCCGACAGGTTCGGCCCGGCAACCGTTTTCGGTGTCGGTCTGGTGTTCTTCGGCGTCGGTTACCTCGGTCTCGGGCTGACCACAGATCCGGTGATGGCCTGGATGTTCGTCGTTGTCTACGGCGTGTTCACCGCCTGCTATGACGGTGTCGGCAAGGCATGGATATCCAAACTGCTGCCGGCAGAACTGCAGTCCAGCGGCCAAGGCGTTTTCCAGGGCCTGAGCGGCTTCGCGATGCTGTTCGCCGGTCTGTGGGCGGGATTGCTGTGGGGCGCGGACGGCCGTCTGCCTCTCGTGGTGTCCGGCGGCGTCGGCGCGGTGTTCGCGGTCGGCGTGCTGGCGTACGCGGTCGGCTGGCGCGCGCGCTACCGCTGAAGCAGAAACTTGGTCGCGCCGCCCGGTTCGGACGTGCCCAGCGCCATCACCGTCGACGGCTGCACCTGGTATACGTGCCACGGGGGCGGACCGGCAGACGGCGCGCTGTACTCGGCGGTCAGCGCATCGCCATCGACGTCGGCTGGCCAGCCGTCACGCTGGAATGCCTCAGCAACAGAACGTAATTCGGCGGCGTCAGTCACTCGTGTCGCCGATCCCTCGACTACGAGGTCGAAGGGCTCAGTGGCCACGCTGAGCACGCATCGTGGGTCGCGGGCCAGGTTACGGGACTTGCGGGTACGCAGGCCGGAGCTGAAGTACCAATGCCCGCCGGCGACGATGATCCCAACCGCGGCGACATGCGGGCTGCCGTCGCTGTTGATCGTCGTCAGCCACCATGTGTGACGGTCGGGGCCGCCGGTGCCCGGCGCTTGGGTCACCTGCGTGCTGAGCACATCCTGCACACGGGACCACTCGATGGCAGGTGTGTCATATCCGTCGAGGTTTCGCGCTGTGATGGTCATACGAGTACCGACCTGCTTCGTCAGCGGAAGTCATCGCGGTAGCCTCGCTCACGTGTTGCTGGCCTCGTTGAACCCGGCCGCCGTGGCGGCGGGTGCCGATCTCGGCGACGCGGTCCGGATCGGGGACGTCTCACTGTCCCGTAGCGACTTGGTGGGCGCCGCCACCTCTGTGGCCGAGCGCGTCGGCGGTGCGACGCGGGTCGCGGTGCTGGCCACGCCCACCCCCACGACAGTCCTGGCCATCGCCGGCTGCCTGATCGCGGGTGTGCCAGTGGTGCCGGTCGCCGCCGACGTCGGCCAAGCCGAACGCCGCCACATCGTCACCGACTCCGGCGCGCAGGCGTGGCTGGGCGAAGCGCCTGAGCAGGCCGAGGGCCTGCCGCATGTGCCGGTGCGGCTGCACGCGCGGTCCTGGCACCGCTATCCGGAGCCGCCGCCGGACGTGCCTGCGCTGGTGATGTACACGTCCGGGACCACCGGCGCGCCGAAGGGCGCCGTGCTGAGTCGCCGTGCGGTCGCGGCCGACCTCGACGCGCTCGCCGAGGCATGGCAGTGGACGCCTGAGGACACACTGGTGCACGGCTTGCCGCTGTTCCACGTGCACGGCCTCGTCCTGGGGCTGCTCGGCTCTCTGCGAATCGGCAACCGGTTTGTGCACACCGGCAAGCCGACACCGCAGGGTTATGCCCGTGCCGGCGGCACGATGTACTTCGGGGTGCCGACGGTGTGGTCGAGGATCGCGGCCGATCGTGCTGCTGCGGAAGCATTGCGCCCGGCGCGGCTGCTGGTGTCGGGCAGTGCTCCGCTTCCCGTGCCGGTGTTCGAAAAGCTTGTGTCGCTGACCGGCCACGAGCTGATCGAGCGGTACGGCAGCACCGAGTCCTTGATCACTTTGAGTACCCTCCCCGACGGCGAACGACGTCCGGGCTGGGTGGGATTCCCGCTCGCCGGAGTGACAACGCGGCTGGTCGGAGACGACGGGGAGGTTGTCGCGCAGGACGGAGAATCGGTGGCGCGCCTGGAGATTCGCGGGCCGATGCTGTTCGACGGCTATCTCGGCCGGCCCGAGGCGACTGCTGCGGCATTCACCGACGACGGGTGGTACCGCACCGGGGACGTCGCGGTGATCGACGGCGACGGGATGCATCGCATCGTGGGGCGTGAGTCGACCGATTTGATCAAAACCGGCGGCTACCGGGTCGGCGCCGGCGAGATCGAGACCGCGTTGATGGGCCACCCCGACGTCGCCGAAGCGGCCGTGATCGGTGTGCCGGACGACGACCTCGGACAGCGCATCGTCGCGTTCGTCGTCGGGAGCGCTGCACCCGACGAGTTGATTTCCTTTGTGGCAGAGCAACTTTCCGCGCATAAGCGACCCCGTGAAGTGCGGGTTGTCGATTCGCTGCCGCGCAACGCGATGGGCAAGGTCCTCAAGAAGGAGCTGACCACATGGGATTGATTTTCGAGGAGATCTGCGTCGACGCGACCGATCCGACGGCGCTGGGGCAATGGTGGTCGCGGGTTCTGGGCTGGCAGCAGAGCGTCGACGAAGACGGCGACGTGCGACTGACCGCGCCGCAGGGGGCGGGTCCGACGTGGCTGTTTGTGCGGGTTGACGACAAGCGAGTTGTCAAGAACCGCATTCACTTCGACTTCCGGCCCGTCGATCAGCGCGCCGAGGTCGACCGGTTGATCGAGATGGGCGCGCGTCATGTCGACATCGGCCAGGGCGAGCAGACCTGGGTGGTCCTCGCCGATCCCGAGGGCAACGAATTCTGCGTGCTGTCAGGGTCCGCGCAAAAGCCGAGATCTGCCTAGTTGGCGTGGAGTTCCTCGTTCAGCGCGATGCCCTGGCCGTCGCGGGAGACCACCTCGACCGCACCGGTCACAGAGTTGCGGCGGAACAGTAAGTTGTTGGCGCCGGCCAGTTCTCGCGCCTTGACCGTCGTGCCGTCGGGCGTTGTCACCTTCGTGCCAGCAGTCAGATAGAGCCCTGCCTCGACCACGCAGTCGTCGCCGAGCGGAATCCCCAGCCCCGCGTTGGCGCCCAGCAGGCAGCGTTCGCCGATCGAAATCACTTCGGTGCCACCGCCTGACAGTGTGCCCATGATCGAAGCGCCGCCGCCGACGTCTGATCCGTCGCCGACGACGACGCCCGCGGAGATGCGGCCCTCGACCATCGACGCGCCCAGGGTGCCCGCGTTGAAGTTGACGAAACCCTCGTGCATCACCGTCGTCCCGGGCGCGAGATGCGCGCCCAGGCGCACGCGGTCGGCGTCGGCGATCCGCACGCCCGTTGGGACGACGTAGTCGACCATGCGGGGAAACTTGTCGATGCCATACACCGTCACTGGTCCGCGCCGCCGCAGAAGCGCCCGCACGGTCTCGAAACCCTCGACCGCGCACGGGCCGTAGTTGGTCCACACGACATTGGCCAGTACGCCGAAGATGCCGCTGACGTTCGCCTCGTGGGGCTTGACCAGCCGATGCGACAGCAGGTGAAGTCGCAGGTACGCGTCGTACGCGTCGGCGGGCGGTTGGTCCAGTGCGGTGATGATCGTGCGGATCAGAACGGTTTCGACGGCCCGGTCGTCGTCGCGCCCGGCGAGGGCGGCGAGCTCGGCGGGCACCTCGGCAACCGACAACCTGGCGGTGCCTGCCTCGCCGTCGCCATCGAGTTCCGGTGCGGGGAACCACGCGTCGAGCACCGTGCCGTCGTCGGTGATCGTCGCCAGTCCCACGCCCGCAGCACTGCCCGTCTTGTTCCTCGCGTCCGCAGAAGTCACGGAGCTTGAGGGTAGTCGACTACCGTTGGTTCCTATGACCTCGCTGTCGGCTCTTCGCCCAAGAGGCTCATCGCTGGACCTTCGGGGCGACCCGATCGCGCTGACCGCCGCTCTCGTCGACATCCCGAGTGAGTCGCGGCAGGAATCGCGCATCGCCGACGAGGTCGAGGCCGCGTTGCGCGAGCAGACCAGCGGTTTCGAGATCGTCCGCAACGGCGACGCGGTGCTGGCTCGCACCCACCGCGGACTCCCGACGCGGGTGATTCTGGCCGGTCACCTCGACACCGTCCCGATCGCCGACAATGTGCCCAGCCGCAGAGAAGGCGACGAACTGCACGGCTGCGGCACCGTCGACATGAAGTCCGGTGACGCGGTGTTCCTTCATCTCGCGGCCACGCTCACCGACCCGGCCCGCGATTTGACACTCATTTTCTACGATTGCGAGGAAATCGAAGCTGCCGCAAACGGTTTGGGCCGCATCGAGGCCGAGCTCCCGGAGTGGCTGGACGCGGACGTCGCGATCCTGGGCGAGCCGTCCGGCGGCTTCATCGAGGCGGGCTGTCAGGGCACGCTGCGAGTCGTAGTGAGCGCCAACGGCACTCGTGCGCACTCTGCGCGAGCGTGGATGGGCGACAACGCAATTCACAAACTCGGCAAGGTGGTCGACCGGCTCGCGGCCTATACGCCCCGCAATGTCGACATCAACGGATGCACGTACCGGGAAGGGCTGAGCGCGGTGCGGATCGATGGCGGTGTGGCCGGCAACGTGATCCCTGACCGTGCGTCGGTGACTGTGAACTTCCGCTTCGCTCCGGACCGGAGCATCGATCAAGCGCTGGAGCACGTGCGCGAGGTGTTCGACGGGCTCGATGTGACCATCGAGCAGACCGACGCAGCCGCAGGTGCGCTGCCCGGTCTGTCGCATCAGCCCGCAGCCGAACTGGTGAAGGCAGCAGGCGGCCAGGTGCGCGCAAAGTTCGGCTGGACCGACGTGGCCCGATTCGCTGCACGGGGCGTTCCCGCCGTGAACTTCGGCCCCGGCGACCCCAGCCTCGCGCACCGAGCCGACGAGCGAGTGCCCGTCGGGCAGATCACCGCGGCAGTCGAGATGCTGCGCGGCTACCTGAGCTGACATAGAGCCGAACGTCCCCTCATTGCATTCCCGATGTCACCTGCGAGGTGACACAGGGTCGGGGGCAATTCCAAGGAAGTCCGCTGGGCTATTCGATCTTCTACATTCCGGGATTTTGACGGGGTCGTCGCAAACTGATCCCCCATAATCTGCGAAAAATTATTCCCTTAGTACGGTAAATGAGTTAACTTGATTACCCTTACCCGCTAACTGATACGCAGAGGGCCGGAGGCGATGATGTCGAGACATGCCGTCGAAGAGGGGTATCGCGCAAACGGTGCCGGCAACACATTCGGGAAAAGCAGCGCGGGCCACATCGGACGAATTGGAGCGCTTGCAGTAGCCCTGGGCGTCGGCATGGCCGTCGCCAATTCGCCGGCTTTGGCCTGGGCAGGCCCGACATCGGATGGTCAGTCGTCGACGAGCTCCAGCTCGAGTGAGGGCACGTCGGGTGATTCGAGCGGTACGAAGTCTGCCGTCGGTTCGGGTGCCGCCGAGTCGCCGTCAACCTCCACAGGCGCGGAGGCGCCCTCGACGGGAACGCCCTCGCCGAAGCCGAAGAAGCCGTCGAAAAAGCCGACGAAGACGTCGTCGTCGAACAGTTCCGGCGCGCAAGGTGCTGTGCCCTCGTCCGGCTTGCCCGACGCACCCACGCTGTCCATCGACAGCAGTTCAACGCCCTCGGCGGGCAGTGGCACCAAGTCCGACGCGGCATCCACTCAGGCGAAGGCGCCGAGCCTGAAAACCAAACACCCGCTCGCGGCACCAACAGACCAGGCGTCGAATAAGTTTCACGCGGGTGCCGACGATGCGACCGCGCAGCCGTCGAGCACCCCAGCGACGCTGAAGACCGCCGACCCGTCGCCGTCATCGAAGTCGGCACAGACAGTCTCGACCACGAGTTCGGCAGACCTCGCGGTACCGAAACTCGCGGCCTCGCCCGCAGCCGCCGCTGCTGCCGCACCCGCGTCGCCATTCGATTTCGTCGCGGGTGTGGTCACCGGCCTCCTTAGCCTGTTCGTCAATCCGGTCGGCAGCGGAAACCCGCAGGAGCCCGCTCCTCCGTCAGCGCCGACGATCTTCGGCTTCCTCGACGCGTTTCGCCGTCAGCTCGAGCAATTCTTCGGCGGCGGCGGAGGAAATCAGGCGCAGACTCCCACGCTGACGTACAACCCGGCGCAAACCACCCAGGTCGACAACGTGATCGTCGGAAAAGTGGTGGCTTCTGGACTCGACAACACCACGCCGGTGTTCACATCGTCCACCCCGGCGCATGGCACGTTGGTGGTTACACCCGACGGAACCGACCCCAACACAGCGACGTTCACGTACACGGCGACCAACGGCTACGCCGGCCCCGACGCGTTCAACATCACCGTCGCCGACGCCAACGCGCCGGCGCCCAACATCGTGTCCGGTCTGCTCAGCCTGTTCACTTTTGGTCTGCTCGGTGGAACACCCAGTGCCACTCAGACGATCAACGTCACGGTCGCAGCGCAGAGCGGTATCGAGAAGACCGTTCTGGCGTCAGGTCTGAACCAGCCGACGGATCTTCGGTTCCTGCCTGATGGCCGGATCCTGATCAGCGAGAAGACCGGAGCGATAAGGGTTTACAACGATGGACAGATGCAGGCCGACCCGTTGATCACGATCCCGGTCCGGTCTGACTGGTCCCGTGGGCTGCTCGGCATCGAAGTCGATCCGGATTTCGATCAGAACGGCTATGTCTACGCGGCGTACATCACGCCGGACAACTATGATCAGTTGTCGCGCTTCACCGTTACCGATCCGACGGCCGACACTCTCACGATCGACCCGGACTCCGAACTCGTGCTAATGCGGGGCGATCAACAGGATGCGGACGACCATCACGGTGGGTCGGTGCGTGTCGGTCCCGACGGAAAGCTCTACTGGTCCATGGGCGACAACGGCTGGAATCACACGAATACCGGTGTGATAAGCCAGAATTCGCAGAACCTTTCGAACATGTACGGCAAGATCCTGCGCATTAACACCGACGGCTCGGTGCCCGACGACAACCCGTTCGTCAACACCCCTGGCGCCCTTCCGCAGATCTACGCCTACGGATTCCGCAACCCGTACCGGATGACGTTCACCGACGACGGGGACCTCTTGGTCGGCGACGTCGGCGAGAACACCTGGGAAGAACTCGACAACGTGGTCGCCGGCGGGAACTACGGGTGGTCCTTGGCGGAGGGGCCGTGCAACGGCATTGGCGCGACGAGCTGCTCGTCGCCGTCGTCGTTCGTCAACCCGATCTACGCATACCAGCACAACGGCCAGAGTTCGGCGATCACATCGGTCACGCCGTACGGCGACAAGGTGCTGATCGCTGATATGCAGCACGGCTGGATCAAAGAGTTGACGTTCAACGGGGACTATTCGTCGTTGGTCAGCGAAGAAACGTTCGACGACAAGGCCGGCACCACCTCCAGCCTCATTGAGGGGCCGGACGGCAACATCTATCAGTTGACGATCATGAGTGACAACCCGAACAACACAGGAACGCTTACGCGCATATCTCCGACAACGGGGACTCCTGGAGCCGACTAGTCAGGTCGTTGTGCGCGGTCCGAGCCCGCACGTGCTGCCTGCCGTGCGGCGTCGTCGGCGGCCGCGCGAAACCCCGCGTGCCCAAGCTCCTCGGCAATCCTCTTGAGCGCCAAGCCATCTCCGTCGGTGAGCGCACGGGCATGAGACAGGGTGAGCCGGCCCACCGTGCAATCCACCTCGCCGGCCAGCCGCTGCGTCCGGTACACCGCAC
>NZ_JAVHWM010000130.1:0-83426 GCF_032159765.1 Mycobacterium sp.
GCGACGCCCGTGGCCTCACCAGCCACGAGGCGTGAGAGGCCCATGCCATATCTTTGGTAGTCTGCACGTCGGCCCGCTAATCCCGGTGGCAGCGCTCTAACGGCTCTGACCAGCGGTTATGGCCGCCAATGGGGTATGGTGTAATTGGCAACACAGCTGATTCTGGTTCAGCCATTCTAGGTTCGAGTCCTGGTACCCCAGCTCAAAAGGCTTATTGCTCTTCGCGCAAGCGCTCATCGGCGCAGATTATGGTCCGCCCTTCGGGGTGGGCTATGCTGGCAAGCCGGATTGTTTCATGGCCCCGTCGTCTAGCGGCCTAGGACGCCGCCCTCTCACGGCGGTAGCGTGGGTTCGAATCCCATCGGGGCTACAAATTCCGGCTTTCGATCTCCCGAATCTCATACGGCGAGAACCAAGCGCCGCTTAGCCACTCGTGCACGTCCCCGTGGCCTCGCAAGGCTTCTTCGCACCCGTCCCCGCGTTGGTGGTGCCGCTGTTGGTGGTGCCGGCGCTGGTGGTGCCGGTGCCGGCGTTGGTGGTGCCCTGGTTGGTGGTTGCGGTGTTGGTGGTGCCGGCGCTGGTGGTGCCGGTGCCGGTGTTGGTGGTGCCCTGGTTGGTGGTTGCGGTGTTGGTGGTGCCCTGGTTGGTGGTTGCGGTGTTGGTGGTGCCTTGATTGGTGGTTGCGGTGTTCGTCGTGCCTGCGTTCGTCGTGCCGGCGGAGGTGGTGCCGCCGGTGCCGCTGCCCGTTCCGCTGCCCGTTCCGCTGCCGGTGCCGCTACCCGTTCCGCTGCCGGTGCCGCTACCCGTTCCGCTGCCAGTCCCGCTACCCGTTCCGCTGCCGGTTCCGCTACCCGAAGTGACGTCACCCGTAGTGGCATCGCCGGTGGTGGGTGCTGTCGTGTCACCCGTGGTGGTCGTGTCGCCGGTGGTCGTGTTGCCGGTCGTGCCATTGGGTGGAACCGGCGCCGCCGTTGACGCCGGCTTGGATGGCGCGGGACCAGTCTTCTGGCTGGTGCCGGTCAGCGAATAGGCGAGTCCGCCGCCGGCCAGTGCCACCGCAACGACCCCAGCAGCTACGAGATATATAGGTGTTCCTCGATACCAGGGTTTGGGCGCTGGTGCGTTGCCCCAGTTGTCGGCACCACCTAAGTACTGGGTAGGCTGCTCGCCCCCGAGATACTGGGTCGGCTGCTCTCCCGTATAGGGGGCATACTCCCCGCCTGTGTACGGGACCGGTTCTCCACCGGACGCCGAGTCTTCCTGGGACCACGCCAACGACTCGCCCTGCCCGGTGGCAAAGTCAGATGCGTCCACCCGTGACGTCATGTCCGCAGCAGCTGCTTGCATTGTCTGGTCCGCAGAATCCTGCACATAGCCAAGTTGGGTCGGATCCTCGGGATTGCCGTCTTGCCTATCGCCAGGCTGATCTTGTGGCCTCGGTCGATCTGTCATTGGCTCTTTCCTTCGATAAGATCCTCGCTGCCTATCGGGTGAAGCCTCGGCGCGAGTGTGAGTAGACCGATCGCGGCTGCCATCATCGCCGTGCGTGCCGATAGCATCTCATGGCTCGCAAGGTGCATGGTCGCGTCCTCCCAACGTGACGGCTGCCCCGACGCTATGAGTCCATCAAACAACGGATTGTCAAGATATGAGGCGTTTCCCCTAACCTAGGGTTGCGTTTGCTCTCACACGACGGCCGCAGGTAGATAAAATGCCGGAAACACGCCCGACGGGGGCAATGACCGCCACCTGGCGGGCCGTCAAGCACAGAGTTCAGGCTCGCGATCTCTCACGGCTCCGTGAGATCGCGATCAGCGCGATGGTCATAGTCATTCTGGCCATCGGCGTGGTGTGCAACTTGCCGGAATCTGCGATCAAACGAACCATGTCGCCCGTGATTTACCCGATCGCGCTGCCCGTGGGGCTTGATCAGAATTGGTCGATGTATGCGCCCGACCCGCCACGCCGGCAGGAAGACGTCGAAGTGCACATCGCGATGGCCGACGGCACCGAGCGGGTGTGGACGCTTCCTCGTCTCAATCCGGTGTTCGGTATTGCGTTCACGCACCGGTGGCGCAAATACAAGGAGAGCCTGCTGCTCGAGGAATCGATCCGGCCGGATTTCGTCCATTGGGTCGTCCGTGAACTGACCGGCCCCGGTGATCGCCCTGTCCATGTCGACATGCTTCTGCGCACAGAGGGCATTCCGCCGCCCGGCGTGAGCGCACCCGGGCAGACAGGCGTGCAAACGCTCTACAGCGAAAATCTGACGCAGAACCGATGAGGAAATTCGCGCGTCCGGTTCGTCGAAGGCTGTCGGCGGTCGGGCGCGCGTGGCGGTTGTTTTGGTTTGAGCCGCAAGCGATGTACCCGCTCGGTCTGGTGCGAATCGCCTTCGGTGCAGTCGCGCTGCTGTGGGCACTGTGGCTCCTGCCGATGCGCAACGGGTTGCTGGACGCCCACGGCGTGACCCCCACGCAGCCGTCGGACGCGCACACGTGGGGAATCTTCCAGATCTGGAATACCAACGCGGCCATGCTGATCGGGATAATCGTTTTGCTCTTGGCGGCTTTCGCACTGATGGTCGGCTGGCACAGCAGGCTTGCCGCCGTCGTCGTCTGCGTCCTGATCTTGTCATTCGAGCGACGGGCTTCGTGGACATTCAACGGCGGGGACGTTCTGATGAGGATCGAGGCGCTCTTCCTCGCCATATCGCCTTGCGGGGCAGCGTTGTCGCTCGACCAGAGGCGCAGAACGGGAAGGTTCTGGTCGGCGCAGACGAGACCGAACTGGCCGATTCGCCTCTTTCAAATTCAACTCTCGCTGACCTACCTCTCTGCGGCGCGCACGAAGTTCGCAGGCGAAACGTGGACGAACGGCACCGCCGTGTCTTACGCGTTGCGGATCGAAGACATGCAACGAGTGCCGCTACCGCACTGGTTCGTCACGAACGCGTTGGCGATGAACGCGATGACGTGGGGCGCGATGGCGATTGAGTTGGCGGTCGGGATCTTGGTGTGGTGGCCGCGGTGTCGGCCGTGGGTGCTATCGGCCGGCGTCCTGATGCACGTGATGATCGACGTGCATATCCAGATCGGCATATTCAGCTATGCAATATTTGTGATGTACCTTGCCTGGATCTCGCCCGAGACGGTGAAGCACCTGCCGGACAAGCTAATCCGTGCGCGACGGCGGCGCCGCAAAGTCGATCGCAACGACGTCCAGGTCGTCAACTCCGAAAACTGCTGACAAACACCGTCTTTCACCAATACACCTTCCTGTGAGCTTGCATAAATTGGCCTGTGAGCACCCATGAGACGGCGCCGCCGGCGCCTCGTTCACAAGCAGTGCCATGGTGACGAGATCGATGATGCTGGCCAGCGTGATCGCGTTTGCGGGCGGAGCGGTTCTCTTCGCTTCGCCGGCCAACGCGGCGAACGGCAATACCGGAGGAATCGCGTATTCGCCTGCCGACAAGGTGTACGGATGGGCAAACCACGCGACCGACAGAGAAGACGCGATCGACAACGCGATCGCCCCGTGTGAAAACAAGGGTGGCAAGAAGTGGTTGCTTTCTGCACGTTACACCGGCCCCGACCAAGGGTGAAGGGCGCTGGGCGAGAAGAAAATCAGAATTGCTGTGGTCCGGCGTCGGCAACTATATAGTCGCGCCAGATACGTCGCCGGACTACCCGTCTAGGGGGACTGATGATCAAGCGAGCAATCACTGTGATGGCCGCGCTGGCGGCATGCATGTCCTTGGCGATGCCACAGCCGCGTGTGGCTGCCGACCCACCGAAAGTCTTCGCGCAGGTCAACGATTCCCTCGTCTACATGCAAATGACCTTCGCAGGCACGGTGCGTATTCCGGCCAAATACATGAAGAGCGGGGAGGAAACGTGGTCGCCGCTGGCGGAAATCCACGGCTCCTGCACGGGATTCATCGTCGACCCGCGGGGATACATCGGCACCGCGGGCCACTGCGTGCAGATTCGTCAGGAGATCAAGGATTACCTGCGTCACGTCGCGTTGAAGACGCTGTCCGACGCCAACCTGCTCGTAGCGGGGCATCCGTCCGTCAGCGACATGGCAGACGTGGCGGCTGAGGAACAATGGCCGGTCCAGGGCCCGGCACCAGAGAGCGACGTCGGTCGCAAGGTCGACATCGTGCAGCCGGAACGACCCAACCGCCAGATCGAGAAATTCGTCGCCGCGCAGGTCGTGGACTACCAAAACTTCGACGCGGGTGACAATGCGCTGCTGAAGGTTTCGGGTTTTCAGGGTCTGAAACCCCTGGAGATAGCGGAGACCACACCCGAGGTCGGTCAACCGATCACGTCGGTGGGTTTCCCCGGCATCGTTGAGCCGCTCGTGGACCCGAAGCGTTTGCAACAGGCGAGTTACAAGTCCGGCACGGTGTCCAGCCATCAGGTTCAAGACAGCGGGATACCGACTCTGGAGATCAGCGCAGACGTGTCTCCGGGGATGAGCGGTGGCCCGACCGTCGACGAGAACGGCCGAGTCGTCGGGGTGAATTCATTCGGGCTCGCCGCGGAAAGCGTGGCTGGGCTCTTCGGTGCGACCGAACCCGGGTTCAATTTCGTCACCGACGTCGAGATGTTGCGACTTCTGTTGCAGAAGAACGGTGTTTCGGTGGCGCATCCCGCGCTGCAAGAGCGATCGTTCCCGTGGTTGTGGATCATTGTCGCCGTCGCCGCCATCATCGTCGCGGTGCTGGCCGCTGGGCTCTTGCAGAAGCCCAGGTGGTTCGGGCTGACGAGGAAGAAGACGACGACGCGGCGTCGGCGGCCGCGCAAACGCGCCAGCACAAAGCCAGCGGACGAACCTGATGAAGAACCGGCAAAGGCGCCGGTACCTGAGCCCACACAGCCGAACGGCGACTCTCCGAGCAAGCGGAACTGACGACCGAGCGGTTGCGTCAGGTCGTGGGCGCCGTCGTGCCGGCCAGCGGCATCGGTGGCATCCCGAGCTTGCGGTGGTCCCAGGATCGGGTCCGGTTGACCACCAGGCGAACCGCGATGCGATTGTTCATCATCATGTCGACCGCGGGCTTGGCCTCTTCGGTGTACGGCCCGGTATAGCGCTCCCACACGCTTACTCCGACGCGGAAGACGGCGTCGGCATCGTCGACGATCTCGGCCGTCCCCTCGAACGACACTCCACGCAGTGTGTCGTACGTGTCGCCGTCCTCGAGGAGGAACGTGATGCGCGGGTCGCGGCCAAGGTTGACTGCCTTCTGCGACTTCGCTTTCGTCTCGAACCAGATCTCGCCGTCGACGACCGCGTACCACATCGCGGTGAGGTGTGGCTGTCCGTCACGACCGATGGTAGCCAGTGTGCCGCCGCGGCTGGAGGTCACGAAGTCGTCGATCTCGGCCTGCGACATGACAATCTGCGCGCGCTGCTTGCTGCCCATGAGGTCAGTGTCTCAGGCGCTCAGAGCCCGCGGGTAAGTGCCTCCGACGCGGCCAGGAGATCTGCGGCCCAGCGCGCGCCGGGACGGCGGCCCATCCGGTCGATGGGGCCGGACACCGAGATGGCCGCGATCACGGTGCCGCCGCTGTCGCGCACGGGTGCGGAGACGCTGGCGACGCCCGGTTCGCGTTCCGCTGCGCTCTGCGCCCAGCCGCGCCGTCGCACCTCGGTCAGCGTCCGTTCTGTGAATGTCGCGATCGGCAGGACGGCCTGCTGTGTCGCCGCATCGCTATAGGCCAGCAGCACCTTGGCGCCGGAGCCCGCCGACATCGGTAGCCGCGTGCCTACCGGAACCGTATCGCGAAGTCCTGCAGGCGGCTCCATCGCGGCGACGCACACGCGCGTGGTGCCCTCCCGCCGGTAGAGCTGCACGCTCTCACCTGTGATCTCGCGCAGCCGGGGCAGCACGGCCGCGCCCGCGGCCAGCAGTGGGTCGTTCACCTGCCGGGCCAGTTCGCTGAGTGCCGGCCCTAGGCGCCAGCGGCCCTGTGCGTCACGGGCAAGCAGCCGGTGCGTCTCAAGGCCCGACGCCAGCCGGTGTGCCGTCGCGCGCGGAAGGCCGGTGCGGTCACACAACTCGGCCAGCCCACACGGGGACTCGGCGACGCTGTGCAGTACGCCCACCGCTTTGTCCAGCACGCCGATGCCGCTATCCTGTCTCATATCGAGATACTAACGTCCCAGAATGTGAGAGGCTAGCGATGAGCCGCTTGCGCGAAGAGCAGAAGGAACCGATGAGCGGAAGTGATCGTCCTCGCACCATGGCGGAAAAGGTGTGGGCGTCCCACGTGGTGGCCCGCGGTGACGAGGCGTCACGCGAACCCGATCTGATCTACATCGATCTGCATTTCATTCACGAGGTCACCAGCCCGCAGGCGTTCGACGGGCTCCGACTCGCCGGGCGTGGCGTCCGGCGGCCCGATCTGACCATCGCTACCGAGGACCACAATGTGCCGACGGTCGACATCGACAAGCCGATCGCCGATCCGGTGTCTCGCATCCAAGTGGAGACGTTGCGCCGCAACTGCGCGGAGTTCGGAATCCGGTTACACCCGATGGGAGATGCCGAGCAGGGCATCGTCCATGTGATCGGGCCTCAGCTGGGCCTCACGCATCCAGGTATGACGATCGTCTGCGGCGACAGCCACACGTCCACCCACGGCGCGTTCGGCGCACTCGCGTTCGGAATCGGCACCTCGGAGGTCGAACACGTCTTGGCGACGCAGGCGTTGTCGTTACGGCCCTTCAAGACAATGGCCGTGAACGTCGACGGCGTGCCGCCGCCCGGCGTGACCTCCAAGGACATCATCCTGGCCGTGATAGCGAAGATAGGCACGGCCGGGGGACAGGGTCATGTCATCGAATACCGCGGCAGCGCCATCGAATCGCTGTCGATGGAAGGCCGCATGACGATCTGCAACATGAGCATCGAGGCGGGCGCGCGGGCAGGCATGGTCGCTCCCGACGAGACGACCTATGAATACCTCCGTGGCCGCCCGCATGCGCCCTCGGGCGCCCAGTGGGAGATCGCGGTCGCCGAATGGGACGGGTTGCGCACCGACGACGGCGCGGAATTCGACACCGAGGTGTACATCGACGCCGCCTCACTGAGTCCGTTCGTCACGTGGGGAACGAATCCGGGGCAGGGCGTGCCGTTGTCAGAGTCCGTGCCAGACCCGGAGCTGATCGTCGACGAGGGGAAGCGCCACGATGCGGAAAAGGCGTTGACCTACATGGACCTTCGCCCTGGCACCCCGATGCGTGACATCAGCGTCGACAACGTATTCGTAGGCTCGTGCACCAACGGGCGCATCGAAGACCTTCGGGTAGTTGCCGAGGTGCTGCGCGGCCGCACGGTCGCGCCCGGGGTTCGGATGATGATCGTGCCCGGATCGATGCGGGTGCGCGCACAAGCTGAATCCGAAGGGCTGGGCGAGATTTTCACGGCAGCCGGCGCGCAGTGGCGTCAGGCGGGCTGCTCGATGTGCCTGGGCATGAACCCAGATCAGCTGTCGCCCGGGCAGAGGTGCGCCTCGACCTCCAACCGCAATTTCGAGGGCCGGCAGGGCAAAGGCGCCCGGACACATCTCGTCTCGCCCGCGGTAGCGGCGGCGACCGCGGTGCGCGGCACATTGTCAGCCCCTGTGGATCTGAAATAGGAGAGTCGACAATGGAAGCATTCCGTACACACACCGGGATCGGCGTGCCGCTGCGGCGGTCGAATGTCGACACGGATCAAATCATCCCCGCCGTCTATCTGAAGCGGGTTACTCGAACGGGATTCGACGACGGCCTGTTCGCCGCGTGGCGGTCGGATCCCCATTTCATTCTGAATCTCCCGCCTTTCGACCGAGGTTCGGTGTTGGTCGCCGGGCCTGATTTCGGAACGGGGTCGTCGCGGGAGCACGCGGTCTGGGCGTTGATGGACTATGGCTTCCGGGTGGTCATCTCGTCCCGTTTCGCCGACATCTTCCGCGGCAATTCGGGCAAGTCGGGGCTTCTCGCTGCCGAAGTCGCACAAACCGATGTGGAACTGCTGTGGAAGCTGCTTGAGCAGAGTCCAGGACTGGAAATCACTGTCAATCTTCAAGATCGGACGGTGTCGGCGGGAACAGTGGTGGTGCCGTTCGCGATTGACGACTACACCGCCTGGCGACTGCTCGAAGGACTCGACGATATAGGCCTCACGCTGCGGAAACTCGATCAGATCGAGGATTTCGAAGCAGCCAGGCCGGAGTGGAAACCGAGCACCTTGCCCGCTGTCTGACGGATCAAGATCACCGAAATGCGGGGTTTGCAGACCCGTTTCGGCACCCGCCTGCCACCGCCCAAGGGCGACAATCAGATTGCCGAAATGTTTGCCGAATTTGAGTGAAATTGCGCGTGGCTCTTGGAAATCAGCACGTGGAGGGTTTACCGTGTCCTCTAGTCGGTCCAGAGAGGACCACCGGCTCGGAGGATTTGAATGAACAAGGCAGAGCTCATCGACGAACTCACGAAGAAATTGCAGACTGATCGTCGACAGGCTACGGCAGCGGTTGAGAACGTTGTCGACACCATCGTGCGCGCGGTGCACAAGGGCGAAAGCGTGACGATCACCGGCTTTGGAGTTTTCGAGCAGCGCCGCCGCGCCGCTCGCGTCGCGCGTAATCCGCGCACCGGCGAAACAGTGAAAGTGAAGCCGACATCCGTGCCCGCATTTCGGCCGGGCGCTCAGTTCAAGGCCGTTGTGTCTGGCGCACAGCGCCTTCCGTCGGAAGGACCCGCGGTGAAACGAGGATCAGGTTCAGGCACGGCCCGCAAAGCTACGGTTCGCAAAGCCGCCAAGAAGGCTGTCAAGCGCGCCGCGGTGAAGAAGGCCGTGAAGAAGGCCGTGAAGAAGGCACCGGCCAAGAAGGCGCCGGCTAAGAAGACAGCGGCCAAGAAGACCGCGAAGAAGGCACCGGCCAAGAAGACAGCGGCCAAGAAGACAGCGGCCAAGAAGGCCGTGAAGAAGTCGGCCGCCAAGAAGGCTCCCGCCAAGAAGTCGACCGCGAAGAAGGCGCCCGCCCGCAAGGCGCCCGCCAAGCGCGGCCGCAGGTAAGCACGCCGACATCTCACCGCCGTGGGTCAATTGGCCCGCGGCGGTGAGATCGTTGTGGGGGCCGGTTATTCCGGCGGCAGTGGACTGGCGATGTGGTCCGCTGCGATCAGCTTTCCGTCGTGCAGCGACAGCACCCATGTGCTGCCCTTGCCGTTACGCGACTTGGCGGGCCGCACCTTTTCGCGCTCACTCCACCACTGGATCAGGTCAGGGATCACCTTGCCCTGGGTGCTAATCACCGGAACGCCGGGGTCTTTGGCGATCGCCATCACTCGCTGACGCGCCTTCTTGCGGTTGTCCCAGTACGCCTCTTCGGTCAGCAACGGCTCGGCCGCGATGGACAGGCGAAGCTCGTCGGCAAGAGGTTCGATCGTCTGGGCGCACCTCAGCCGATCGGCGGCGTACAGCGTGGTGGGCCCGAAAGCCATCAACTGGCCGACCAGGAGTTCTGCCTGGGCTATACCGTGCTTGTCCAGAGGTCGATTTCGGTCGTCGCCTTTATAGCGCTTCTTCCTGCCCGCGGTGCCGTGGCGGACGATCAGCACCGTCTGCGTGGCGGCGGGCAGACTTGCGAACCGCCGCAGCACCTTCCGTTCGTGCGCGTAGGACAGCTTGTCGATCGCGTCGGTGACCGGCAACCACACGATTTGATCGACCTCGTGGTTGGGGGTGAAGTCGCCGCCGAGGGATCGCGCCGCCCAGTAACGCACCCGTTTGGGGCCCTCCTCCACGCGATAGTGCGCTGTGGCGAGCGCGCGGCCCAGATGCGCGCGACAGCCCGTCTCCTCGAAGATCTCGCGTACCGCGGCGGCTGGTTCCGTCTCGCTGGGATCGACTTTGCCTTTCGGTAGCGACCAGTCGTCATACCGCGGACGGTGAATGATCGCGACCGCGATCTCCGGGCCGTCGGTCTGGCGCCATAGCGCACCGCCGGCGGCGAGGATGGGTTTGGCCATCAGGGCTGCCGATGCCGCTCCATCAGCGACACCTGGTGGTCGCGGACTGTATGGCCTGCCTGCGGGGCGGCCGTCCACGCGGCGTCCTCGCCGAGTTCCCAACAGCGAGTGGACGGATCCAGCGCCGACACGAAGATGTCGTTGAGCTGGGCGGTCAATTTCGGATCTTTGACTTGGGCCATCACCTCGACGCGCCGGTCGAGGTTGCGGTGCATCATGTCAGCGCTGCCGATCCAGAACTCGTTGATCGCGTGGAAATGGATGATTCGCGAATGCTCGAGAAAGCGGCCGAGAATCGAACGCACCGTGATGTTCTCCGAATAGCCCTCGACGCCGGGCCGCAACGCGCAGATGCCCCGGACCACCACCTCCACCCGCACTCCGGCCTGCGAGGCGCGGTAGAGCGCGTCGATCACCTGTTCGTCGACGAGCGCGTTGGCCTTCAGCCGGATGCGCCCGTCGGCACCCTGGCGGGTGGCCTCGATCTCGCGATCGATGCGTTCGATGATTCCCCGCCGGACACCGTGCGGTGCCACAAGCAGGTTGCGGTAATCGTCTTTGCGCGAGTAGCCGGTCAGGGAGTTGAAGAGGTCGGTGAGGTCGGCGCCGATGTCAGGGTCGGCGGTCAGTAGGCCGACATCTTCATACAGACGAGCGGTTTTCGGGTTGTAGTTGCCGGTGCCGACGTGGCAATAGCGGCGGATCGCTGAGCCCTCGCGGCGCACCACCAGACATGTCTTGCAGTGGGTCTTCAGGCCGATCAGCCCGTACACGACGTGCACACCCGCCTGTTCCAGAGCGCGGGCCCACTTGATGTTTGCCTGCTCATCGAATCGCGCCTTCAGTTCGACCAGCGCGACCACTTGCTTGCCGGCCTCCGCGGCGTCGATCAGCGCGTTGACGATCGGCGAGTCGCCGGAGGTGCGATACAGAGTCTGCTTGATCGCCAACACATTTGGGTCGGCGGCGGCCTGCTCGATAAAGCGCTGCACGCTGGTCGAGAACGAGTCGTAGGGATGGTGCACCAGCACATCGCCGTCGCGCAGAGTGGCGAAGATGCTCTTGGGTGTCTCGCGCTCGCCGAACGCGGGATGCGTCGCCGGCACGAACGGCGGGTCTTTCAAGTCCGGCCGATCTACGCCGTAGACCTGCCACAGCGACGACAGATCCAGCAATCCCGGCACCTCGATGACGTCCCCGGGATCAACGTCGAGTTCGCGCAACAGCAATTCGAGCGTGGTCTCGCTCATGTCGTCGGAGATCTCCAGGCGCACCGGAGAACCGAATCGCCGCCGGGCAAGCTCGCGCTCAAGCGCCTGGAGCAGATCCTCGTCGCGGTCTTCGTCGACTTCCATGTCGGCGTTGCGGGTAATGCGGAAAGCGTGGTGCTCGACGATCTCCAATCCGGGGAACAACACCGGCAGGAACGCGGCGATCAGCATTTCCATCGGCAGAAATCGCACGACGCCGTCGAGATCCTCACGTGCGTCGAGTTCTACGAACCGGTCGACATTGTCCGGAACCTTGACACGCGCGAAATGAAGGCCGCCTTCCTCGGGCTGCCTCACCGTGATCGCCAGATTCAGGCTCAACCCGCTGACGAACGGGAACGGGTGGGCCGGGTCGACCGCGAGCGGCGTCAGCACCGGGAAGACTTGCTCGTGGAAATACGTCGAGAGCTTCGCGCGCTCGTCGTCGTCAAGGTCGTCCCACGTGACGATCAGGATGCGCTCGTCGGCAAGCGCTGGCCGCACCGAGTCGAGGAACACCCTGGCGTGCCTGCTGGCGATCTGCTGCGTGCGTTCGCCGATGCGACGGAGTTGTTCGCGTGGCGTCAGACCGTCGGCGGACCGGACCGACAAGCCCATCTCGTCGCGGCGTTTGAGGCCGGCGACGCGAACCATGTAGAACTCGTCGAGATTCGACGCGAAGATCGCGAGGAATTTCGCGCGTTCAAGTAGCGGCAACGAGGTATCGGCGGCCAGCGCCAGCACCCTGGCGTTGAAGTCCAGCCACGACAATTCGCGATTGAGGTAGCGGTCCTCAGGCATCGCATCGATGACCGCTTCCGCAGTGGCGGCCGGTGGCGCCTCCGGAGTGGCATCGCCGCCGGTCGATTCGGTGCCGTCCGTCGTAGACGGCCACGTGGTGTCGCCCGCGGTGATGTCGGCTTCAGTCTCGGTCACCTTGTCGATCATTCCCCATCGGCCCCGCGCCAAGCTAGCTAGTGCCCAGAAAACCCAATACGACAACCGATATTTACGCGATATATATGTCCGTTCACCCACCTCGGGCCACCACCCGCGCGGTCGCGGCGCCGACTCCGAGTGCGCGAGCTACTCGCAGATCGTCGGGAGTGTCTATGTCGCATCGCATTCCCGGCCACGGGCCCGTCAACTCAATGGCACCTGAATGCCGATGTCGCTGAGCCGAATCCGGTCCGAAGGCGGGCTGCACACGCTCGCCGAACGCGAACAGCGCGACTGTCCCGCTGCCGTGCCTGTCGGCCACGAAGCTGCGCGGGTATGCGCGTGCTGCGGCGATGGCCTCTGTCAACTCGTGGGTCTGCATCGCGGGCAAATCGCCTTGCAGGACAACGATATTCGGCGGCGCCTGCGGTGCCGAAGCGACCGCTGATTCGGCTGACGCGACCGCGTGGTTGAGCGGGTCGGGGTGGTCTTCGGGAGTGGGATCGGCGAGCACGTCGGCACCCAGCGCACGCGCGGCTTCGGCCGCGACGTCGTCGGGCGTGACGACGGTGATGCTATGCAGGGCGGGCGTTTTAGCCGCCGCAGTCATGGTGTCGATGAGCATCGCAAGGACCACACGTTCTCGGGTGGGCGCGGAGAACACGGGGGCCAGCCGTGTCTTGGCGGCGGCCAACCGCTTGACGGCGATGATCAGCCCCACGTCGCCGGTCATGATTGTCATCCTGCCAGCCGCAGCGCGGCGGCTAGGGTGAAGCCCGTGTCAGACACGGAGCGAGGCTCGTCCGAGCGACCATCCGACGTGGCGGTGATGGGAGCAGGGTCGTGGGGCACCGCGCTCGCGCAGGTGCTCGCTGACGCAGGCAACTCCGTGACTCTGTGGGCCCGCCGACCCGAGATCGCTGACGAAATCAATGCCGATCACCGCAACCGCCGCTACACCGGCAACACCGTGCTGCCGTCGCAGGTGCGTGCCACCTCCGATGCGGCCGAGGCGCTCACCGGCGTGACGACCGTTCTATTCGCGGTGCCGTCGCAGGTGATGCGCGCGAACATCACCGCGTGGACCGATCTCATCGATCGCGATGCGACGCTGATCAGCCTCGCGAAAGGGATCGAGATCGACACGCTGATGCGGATGAGCCAAGTAGTCGTCCAGGTCACCGGCGTCGACTCCGCCCGCGTCGCGGTCCTTTCAGGACCGAACCTCGCCAGCGAGATCGTCGCGCGCCAACCCGCCGCAACCGTGATCGCGTGCTCGGACTCGGGGCGCGCCGTCGCGGTGCAGCGGATGCTGAGCGCCGGCTATTTCCGGCCATACACCAACGCTGATGTGATCGGTGTCGAAGTGGGCGGCGCATGCAAGAACGTGATCGCGCTTGCCTGCGGTATGGCGGTGGGAGTTGGGCTCGGCGAGAACACGTTAGCGGCCATCATCACCCGCGGCCTCGCCGAGATCATGAGGCTGGGGATCGCGCTGGGGGCGAAGCCGGCCACGCTGGCGGGCCTAGCGGGAGTCGGAGATCTGGTGGCCACCTGCACGTCGCCGCATTCGCGCAATCGCACGTTCGGCGAACGGCTGGGCCGCGGCGGCACAATCGACTCGGCACTCGAAGCCGCCGCCGGCCACGTCGCCGAAGGCGTGACGTCGTGCCAATCAGTGCTCGCGCTGGCGTCCAGCTACGACGTCGAGATGCCGTTGACGGAGGCGGTCAACCGGGTGTGCCATCAAGGGCTGTCTGTGCAGGAAGCGATGTTGCTGCTGCTCGGGCGAAGTACCAAACCGGAGTGACCGGTAGCCTCTCTAGCTTGTGAAGCCACCTCGCGTCCGCGTCGCCGTGATCTACGGCGGCCGCAGCAGCGAACACGCGATCTCCTGCGTGTCGGCGGGCAGCATCCTGCGCAACCTCGACCCGGAGCGGTTCGATGTGGTCCCGATAGGCATCACCCCCGAGGGCTCCTGGGTGCTGACCGGCACCGATCCCGAGCGCCTGGCGATCAGGGCCGGGGAGTTGCCCCGCGTGACCGCCACCCCGGGCATGGAGCTCGCCTTACCGGCCGACCCGCAGCGCCGCGGTGAGCTGATGTTCTTCAGGAGCGGTCTGGCTCATGCGCTGGCGGCAGTCGACGTGGCTTTTCCGGTGCTGCACGGTCCCTACGGTGAGGACGGCACGATCCAGGGCTTGCTCGAGTTGGCCGGTGTGCCCTACGTCGGGGCGGGTGTGCTGGCAAGTGCCGCGGGCATGGACAAGGAGTTCACCAAGAAGCTGCTGGTCGCTGACGGATTGCCGGTGGGCGACCACGCGGTGCTGCGACCCGGTCAGGCTTCGCTGACCGACGAGGACCGCGACCGCCTCGGGCTGCCGGTGTTCGTCAAGCCCGCTCGGGCAGGGTCGTCGATCGGGGTGAGCCGGGTGGCGACATGGGACGAGCTGGCCGCCGCGATATCCGAAGCCCGGCGACACGATCCGAAAGTCTTGGTGGAAAAGGCAATCCGCGGGCGCGAGCTGGAATGCGGTGTGCTCGAACTGCCCGACGGATCGGTGTCTGCGAGCACGGTCGGGGAGATCCGGGTCGATGGGGTGGGCGGTCGCGAGGACGTCTTCTATGACTTCGCCACGAAATACCTCGACGAGGGAGCCGAACTCGACGTGCCGGCCAAGATCGACGACGAGGTCGCCGACGAGGTTCGCGCACTTGCCATCCGGGCATTTCGGGCCATCGACTGCCAGGGCTTGGCGCGCGTCGACTTCTTCCTCACCGAGGAGGGTCCGCTGGTCAACGAGATCAACACGATGCCGGGCTTCACGACGATCTCCATGTACCCCCGCATGTGGGCGGCCAGCGGCGTCGACTACCCCACGCTGGTCAGCGCAATGGTCGAGACCGCGCTGGCTCGCGGAGTGGGTCTGCGCTGAGCTCCTACCGCGGCGGTCCGGGGCGGATCGGCACCGCGGGCAGCTTGGCGGCGACGACTTCGGCGATCTGCTGCAGCGGTGTGCCGCCCATGCCTTTCGGCAGCGTCAGCGCGACATACACGGGCCGATCCACGGCGAACCAGGTGCTGCGCCCAGTGTTCTGCTCTTCCACCGAAAACCATTGCACGCCGCCGATCTCGCGCAGCGCGGCGCCGACAACGAAATCCGCGGGCTGCCCCACGCCGCAGCGCAGAAGAATGGGCTGATCGTCGGGTCCCTTCCGCCAGGCCGCGGTGCCCGGCGGCACCGGGTTTTGGATCTGTGCCCGCTCGTCATCGCCCAGCTTCTGCGGCAGCCCCGCCATCAGCGCCTCGCATTCGGCGCTGTCGGCCTGGGGAACGGGCACCGCCGGCACCACGAGTGGACGCTTCGGTGGCGACTCTGCCCGCTTGTCCAGCCACGCGATCACCAGGACCGCCAGCACAGCGGATACGGCGACACCGATCGCGGCGATCAGTAGCCCTCGCGGCGGACCGTCCTTCAGTGCTGTCTCCTAGGCCGTCTCGTCGCAATACACTGGCCGATGCATCCGGCCGGCACAGGTCAAGGTACCGCAGGCGCATAGGACAGACAGGTGGTTGAGGAACCGGCAGTGAACAAGCCAACATTGTCGGATCTGGGGGAGTTCGCCGTTATCGAGCGCATCCTCGCCGGGCGCCCGAGCGGGGCGCTGGTGGGTCCCGGCGACGACGCAGCCGTTCTGGCGGCACCCGATGGCCGGATCGTCGTGTCGACCGACATGCTCGTCGAATACCGGCATTTCCGCCTGGATTGGTCGACCCCGCGTGAGGTCGGTCGAAAAGCCATCGCGCAGAATGCCGCCGACATCGAGGCGATGGGAGCTACTGCCATAGGCTTTCTGGTCGCATTCGGCGCGCCCGCTGACACACCGGTGTCGATGGTCGACGATCTCGCCGACGGCATGTGGGAGGAGGCCGCCAGCGCGGGCGGCGCCGAGATCGTCGGCGGCGACTTGGTGAGCTGCCCCCAGTGGGTGCTCGGGATCACCGCATTCGGCGATCTGGCGGGACGCGCGCCGATCACCCTCGGTGGTGCGCGGGCCGGGTCGCAGATCGCAGCATGTGGACAACTCGGACGGTCAGCGGCCGGATATGCCTTGTGGGACAGCAACATCGACGGCTTCGACGAGCTGCGTGCTTCTCACTTGGTGCCGACGCCGCCGTACGGTCAGGGTGTGGCTGCGGCACATGCGGGCGCCATCGCGATGACCGACGTCTCCGACGGGCTCGTCGCCGACCTGCGCCACATCGCCGACGCATCCGGTGTCGGTATCGATGTGTCGACGACGGCGTTGGCCGTCGACCACGACGGCTTGGCGGCCGCGGCTGAGGCGCTGGGTGTGGACGCCTGGACCTGGGTGCTGGGCGGCGGCGAGGACCACTGTCTGGTCGCGGCGTTCGATGGTCGTGTGCCCGAGGGATGGCGGGTGATCGGCACTGTCGTCGGCGGACCGCCGCGGGTGCTCGTCGACGGCGCTGTACCGAAGGGCTCCAGGGGTTGGCAGTCGTTCGACTGACATCATCACTGCTGGCGTAGGTTGTCGGTCGTGACGGCACGCCCGCTAAAGGAACTTGTGGACGACGGCTGGGCACATGCGCTGGAGCCGGTCGCAGACAACGTCACAGCGATGGGGGAGTTCCTGCGTGCCGAGATCGCAGCGGGGCAACACTATCTCCCTGCGGGCTCGAACGTGCTGCGCGCCTTCACGTTTCCGTTCGAGAACGTACGCGTGCTGATCGTCGGCCAGGATCCGTATCCGACGCCGGGACACGCTGTGGGACTGAGCTTTTCGGTAGCGCCCGAGGTGAGACCGTTGCCACGCAGCCTGGACAACATTTTCTCCGAGTACGCCTCCGATCTCGGCCATCCCGCACCGGCGACCGGCGATCTGACGCCCTGGGCGCAGCAAGGCGTGATGCTGCTCAACAGGGTGCTGACGGTACGCCCGGGCAATCCGGCGTCACACCGCGGCAAGGGCTGGGAAGCGGTGACCGAGTGTGCGATACGGGCGCTCGCGGCACGTCAGCAGCCGCTAGTGGCCATCCTGTGGGGACGCGATGCCGCGACGCTGAAACCAATGCTCACACAAGGAAGTTCGGGTGTGGCGACCATCGAGTCCGTGCACCCGTCTCCGCTGTCAGCGCAGCGCGGGTTCTTCGGATCCCGGCCGTTCAGCCGTGCCAACGCGTTTCTGGCCGATCAAGGTGCCGACCCGGTGGACTGGCGCTTGCCCTGAGGGGTTTCTCAGCCGCGGGCGACCTTGCCCGCCTTCAGGCACGAGGTGCAGACCTTGAGGCGCTGCTTGTTACCGCCGGGCCGGGCTACGGTCCGGACGGTCTGGATGTTCGGGTCCCAGCGTCGGCTGGTCCGCCGGTGCGAGTGCGACACCGACTTGCCGAAGCCCGGGCGCTTCCCGCAGATATCGCAGACGGCGGCCATAGCGAAAACTCCATTCGGATCTATCAGTAGGGGGCCAGCAACCGAAACTCGGGTGACCCGACAACTGAACCAGGATACCGGCCCTGTGGATGAACGCCAAAATCACCCGCCGGGCGTGACCTCGGCTGTCAGGTCTACTGGCTAGGCTCGCATCGGGTGCGCCGGGCGAGGAGGGGTGCGATGTCGGGTCGGCGGTTGGATTCCTCCGGCCTGCTGGACTGGGCACACGCCGCGGTCGGCGGCCTGGTAGTGCACGCCGAGGAGATCAACCGGCTGAACGTCTTCCCCGTCGCGGACGCCGACACCGGCACAAACATGCTGTTCACGATGCGTGCCGCCCTCACCGAGGGGCAGCAGAGCTCCACGGATTCCCATGATGTGTCGGCGGTGGCGGCGGCGCTGGCCCGCGGCGCCCTGCACGGCGCCCGTGGCAACTCCGGCGTCATCCTGTCACAGATCCTTCGGGGGCTCGCCGATGCGACGGCCGCCGCCGACGGCGTGGAAACCCTCGACGCGGCGCTGTTCGCCGAGGTATTGCGCCGCGCGGTCGTCCTGGTCCTGGGCTCTGTGGGTAGGGAGGTGCCTGGCACCATCGTGTCGGTCTTGCAGGCTGCCGCCGCCGAGGCCGAGCACTGCGCCGCCGACGGCGACACCCTTTCCGGCACGATTCTGGCCGCCGCCGACGCGGCCGTCGTCGCGCTGGAGAAGACGCCGGACCAACTCGGCGTGCTGGCCGAATCGGGAGTCGTCGACGCTGGCGGACGCGGACTGCTGGTGCTGCTTGACGCGCTGGCCGCCACGATCACCGGCCACGCCCCTGTGCGCAATGAGTATGTTCCGTCGCCGCCCGCCCACGACACCGTCGAACCGGCCGATGAACGCTCGCCGCACTACGAGGTGATGTACCAGATCAGCGCCCCCGACGACCAGATCGAAACCCTGCGGACGCGCCTCGGAGAGCTCGGCAACTCGATAACGATCGCCGGCGCCGCCGACCGGTACTCGGTGCACGTGCACGCCGACGACGCTGGTGCCGCGGTTGAGGCGGGGTTGAGTGTTGGCACGCCGAGCAACATCCAGATCTCGACACTTCGAGGCGGCACCGCTCCCGGCCGCTGGACGCGCAGACGGACTGTGCTCGCCGTCATCGACGGCAACGGTGCCGAGCAGCTGTTCGCCGGAGCCGGCGCGCACGTGCTGCGGTGTGCACCGCCGACCTCGGTCAGCGCCAGGGAGCTGCTGCGCGCTGTCGTCGACACCGGTGCAGGCCAGATCACGGTGCTGCCCAATGGCTTTGTCGCCGCCGAGGAACTCGCCGCCGGGTGCACGGCGGCTTCCGGCTGGGGGCTCGACGTCATGCCGGTGTTCACCGGGTCGATGGTGCAGGGGCTGGCGGCGCTGGCCGTCCACGATCCGGCGCGCGCCGCCGTCGACGACGGCTACGCGATGGCGCAGGCCGCGGGGGCCACCCGGCACGGCTCTGTGCGCGTCGCCACCGACCAGGCATTGACATGGGCGGGGCAGTGCGAAGCAGGCGACGGCCTCGGCATGGTGGGCGACGAAGTGCTGGTGGTGCACCCCGACCTCGGCACCACCGGGTGCGGGCTGATCGACCTGCTGCTCAGCGTCGGCGGCGAGATGGTGACCGTGCTGGTCGGTGCCGGTGTCTCCGATGGCATCGCCGAAGAGCTCGAAGCGCACGTGCACAGGTATCACCCCGGCACCGAGTTGCTGACGTACCAGACCGGCCAGCGCGGCGACGCGCTGCTGATCGGGGTCGAGTAGCCGATGGCCACGCTCGCCGACAAGCTCGACCACGTCCTCGGCCGCAGAACGGCGGACAAGCTTCAGGAGCACTTCGGCTTTCGCACTGTCAACGACCTGTTGCGCCACTACCCCCGCAAGTACAGCGAGGGCATGACGGTCCGCGGGGACGAGGACCGCACGTTCGAAGAGGGCGAACACGTGACGTTCGTCGACGAGATCACCCTGGCAAAGGTCGGCAGAATGAAGCCGCGCCCTGGCACCAAGCAGCCCAACCCCGAGTATCTGACGATCACGCTGGGCAGCCACCGCCCGCGAGTGATGGCCACTTTCTTCAACGCCAACTACCTCAAGAAGTCACTCGTCGAAGGCGCCCGAATCATGCTGTCCGGTGAGGTCGAGTTCAAGGGCGGCATCAAGCTGAGCCACCCGGCATTTCTCGTCCTGTCATCACCGAAAGGCAAGACGGCGGGCACCCGGTCGCTGAAGGCAATCGCCGAGGCCGCCGGGGCAAGCGGCGAAGCAGAACTCCTGGCGGCCTTCGAGCGGGACTTCTTCCCCATCTATCCGGCCACCGCCAAGGTACAGAGCTGGGACGTGTATGCGTGTGTGCGCCAAGTGCTCGCCGTGCTCGACCCGGTCGCTGACCCGTTGCCGGATTCGATTCTGCGACAACGTAATCTGATCTCAGAAGATAAAGCGCTGCGTGCCATTCACCTCGCCGACGACGCAAGGGAACGTGATGAGGCCCGTGACCGTCTGACGTTCGATGAGGCCGTTGGGCTGCAGTGGGGGCTCGTGACGCGGCGCTACAGCGAGATCGGCGAATCCGGTCCGCCCGTGCCGCGCCGCGACGACGGTCTGGCCGCTGCCCTGCTGCGCCAACTGCCGTTCGAGCTGACCACGGGCCAGCGCGACGTACTCGACACGCTGGCAGGCGAACTGGCCCGCAGTCGGCCGATGAACCGGATGCTGCAGGGAGAGGTCGGGTCAGGAAAGACGATTGTGTCGGTGCTCGCGATGCTGCAGATGGTCGACTCCGGTTACCAGTGTGCGCTGCTCGCGCCGACGGAAGTGCTTGCCGCCCAACACGCCCGGTCCATCCGCGACATCCTGGGCCCCCTCGCGATGGCGGGTCAGCTCGGCGGTGCGGACTGCGCGACGGGGATTGCGCTGCTGACCGGATCGATGTCGCCGCAACAGAAGCGAGAGGTGCGCGACGACGTCGTTTCGGGCCGGGCCGGCATCGTCATCGGCACTCATGCCCTGCTGCAGGATGCGGTGGAGTTCCAACGGCTCGGGATGGTCGTCGTCGACGAGCAGCACCGGTTCGGGGTGGAGCAGCGAGATCGCTTGCGGGCCAAGGCTCCTGACGGCCTGACCCCTCATCTGCTGGTGATGACGGCCACGCCCATCCCGCGCACCGTCGCACTTACCGTCTATGGCGACCTGGAAACGTCGACGTTGCGTGAGTTGCCCCGCGGCCGTCAACCCATCACCACGAACACGATCTTCCTCAAGGAGAAGCCGCAATGGCTCGACCGTGCCTGGCAGCGGATCACTGAGGAGGTCCAGTCCGGACGCCAGGCCTATGTGGTGGCATCGCGGATCGACGAAGACGAAAAAACAGACTCCAAAGAGGGCGGCCCGCCGGCCACCACGGTCGCACAGCTGTATGACCGCCTGCGGAGCGGGCCGCTTTCGGGACTGCGGATCGGCCTGATGCACGGACGGCTGCCGCCGGACGAGAAGGACGCGGTGATGGCGGCTTTCCGCGGACGTCAGATCGATGTTCTGGTGTGCACCACGGTGATTGAGGTAGGCGTCGACGTTCCCAATGCGACGGTGATGTTCGTGATGGACGCCGACAGGTTCGGCATCAGCCAACTGCATCAGCTGCGCGGGCGCATCGGTCGCGGGGAACATCCGAGCCTGTGTCTGCTGGCGACGAAGCTGCCCGACGGCTCCAACGCCGGAAAGCGGCTGACGGCTGTGGCCGCCACGCTGGACGGTTTCGAGCTCGCCGATCTCGACCTGAAGGAGCGTCACGAGGGAGATGTGTTGGGCCTCAGCCAATCTGGCCGCCCCATCACGCTGAGATTCCTATCGCTGTCCGAACACCTGGAAGTCATCGAAGCGGCCAAGGAATTCTGCGAGTCGGTCTACCGCCGCGAACCCGGCAACCCGGGAATGGCGCTGCTCGCAGCTCAATTCACCGAGACGGATCGCGTCGAATACCTGGAAAAGGCATGAGCCGGCGCACCTGGGTTTGGCTCAGCGCCGCGGTGATGATCGCGCTGCTGGTGGCGTTTCAAGCCGGCATCACCACCTGGCGTCATCACGCGGAAGCATTCACCGCGGCGGCGGACACCCCCACCGTGGCTCCGGGCGCCGACGTCCTCGCCGGCGTCCCGGTGATCCCGGTGCGCGTGCGTGGCAACGACTATCACCGAGCAGCGTTCGGCGACAACTGGACCGACGACAACGATGCTCCGCTCGGGCGCAACGGCTGTGACACCCGAAACGACATTCTGGACCGCGATCTCGTCGACAAGACATTTGTGTCGATCAAGCGGTGCCCGCATGCGGTGGCGACGGGCACGCTGCACGACCCGTACACCAACGCCACGGTCGCGTTCACGCGCGGGGCGCAGGTCGGCGCGGCGGTGCAGATCGACCACATCGTGCCGCTGGCGCTGGCGTGGGACCTGGGCGCGAGGGGCTGGCCGGAAGCCTCGCGGGTCCGGTTCGCCAACGATCCGGCGAATCTCCTTGCAGTACAGGGGCAGGCGAACCAGGACAAGGGCGACAAGGAGCCGTCGTTGTGGATGCCGCCGAACCATGCGTTCTGGTGCCAGTATTCGGTGCAGTTCGCTGAGGTGTTGCGGGGGTACGCACTGCCGATCGACCAGGCGTCGGCCGACGTACTGCATCAGGCGGCGAGCACCTGCCCGACGGGTTGACCCGCCGGTCTCCTAGGTACCGGCGTAGGTCGCCGGGTCCTCACGGAATCGGGTGCCGTCGTTGAGCCCGTTGATCTGAGCCATCTCGTCGTCGGTCAGCTCGAAGTCGAACACGTCGATGTTTTCCTTGATTCGGTCCGGGTTGCCCGACCGTGGGATCACGACGTTGCCCAGTTGCAGGCTCCACCTGATGGCCGCCTGAGCAGGTGACTTGCCGTGCGCCTGGCCGACTGACACGAGCGTCGGGTCCTCGATGAGCTTGCCGACGCCCAGCGGGCTGTACGCCTCCGTGACGATGCCGCGCTCGGCGTCCACGGCCCGAAGCTCGGCCTGGTTCAGCAGCGGATGCAGCTCGATCTGGTTCACCGCAGGGCTGGTGTAGGTGAGATCGAAGATCGTGGCCAGATGCTCCGGGAGGAAGTTGCACACCCCGATCGTGTGCATCAGCCCTTCCTGCACGAGAATCTGCATCGCGCCGTAGGTGTCCATGTACTTGCCGAGTTGTGCTGCGGGCCAATGGATCATGAACATGTCGACGTAGTCGAGGCCCAGACGCTCCAGACTCGCTGGCAGTGCTTCCTTGGCCGCCTTGTAGCCCTGGTCGGCGTTGGCCAGCTTCGTGGTGACGAACAACTCCTCGCGAGGAATACCCGATGCGGCGATCGCGCGGCCCACCGCCGCTTCGTTCCCGTACACCGACGCCGTGTCGACCAGCCGGTAGCCGGCCTCCAGCGCCGCGCTGACCGCGCGTTCGGTGTCGTCGTCTGACAGCTCAGCAACACCCAGCCCGATGACCGGGATTTCGTTGTCGTCGTTGAGCGTGATGGTCGGCGTCATCTCACCTACCCGTGAAGTTGTACGTGCGTGGGTCGGGGCCTAGGCGGGTGCCGTTATCGAGCGAGGAGATCGACGTGACGTCGTCGTCGCTCAGCTCGAAGTCGAACACGTCGAAGTTGCTCACGATCCGCTCAGGGTTCACCGACTTGGGGATGACGATGTTACCGACCTGCATATGCCATCGAATAATCACCTGTGCCGGGGTCTTGTCCCGGGCGTCGGCCACCTCGGTGATCGTCGGATGCTCCAGCAGCCTGCCGCGCCCGAGGGGACTCCACGCCTCGGTGGCAATTCCGAGCTGCGCGTGCACTTCCCGTAGCTCCAGTTGCGTCAGTAGAGGGTGCAATTCGATCTGATTGACCACCGGGACGACGCCCGTCGCGTCGATCAGCGTGTTCAGGTGCTCGGGCGCGAAGTTCGACACCCCGATCGAGCGGATGTGTCCGAGATCGTGCAGCGCGCCGAACGCCCGCCACGTATCGACGAACTGGCTGATCGCCGGCACCGGCCAGTGGATCAGGTACAAGTCGACGTAGTCGCCGAGCCCGAGCCGCTTGGCGCTCTTCTCGAACGCCTTCATCGTGGTGTCATAACCCTGGTCGGCGTTCCAGAGCTTGGTCACCACGAAGACGTCCTCGCGCGGGATCCCCGACTTCTTGACAGCGCGGCCCACCTCGCGCTCGTTGTCGTACGCCGCCGCGGTGTCGATGTGGCGATAGCCCGCCTCCAGTGCGGCTGTGACCGCCTGCTCGGTCGCCTTCGGCGGCGTCTGCCACACGCCAAGACCCACGCTGGGAATGGCACTGCCATCGTTGAGCGGGATCATCGGAGCCGTCATGGCGACCAGTCTGCCAGCGGGATCTGGAAGCGATTACGGTCGACAGACGTGACCAAGAACGCGAACGATCGGCTCACAGAAGCGCGCATCGCGGCGGGCCTGTTCGCCAATCGCGCGGCAAATCCGCTGATGGCGGCGATGCCTGAGGCGGTCAAACGAATGATGGCCCGAGCCGTGACGATCGACGGCAACACACTCGATGCCACCCTTCAGCTCGCGCTGGCCGGCCTGAAACTGACCGGGGAAACCAATCTGACCGCCCGCGACGACGTGGCGTACTCGCGGGAACGGATACGCCGGCTGGCGCTGATGATCGATCGCAGTCCGGTGCCGGTGAGCGAGGTCGTCGAACTGACGCTTCCAGGACCCGCCGGCGACATCGCGGCACGTCACTACGTGCCCGTCGGCGACTTGAACTTCGATGACGACACGGGCCCGCTGCTGATGTACCTGCACGGCGGGGGCTGGGTGATCGGCGACCTGGACACTCACGACAACCTGTGCCGGACTCTCTGCCGAGATGTCGGCATCCACGTGCTGTCGGTGGCCTACCGCCTTGCGCCCGAACATCCCGCTCCGGCCGGCCTCGAGGACGCCTACGCCGCTTACCGCTGGGCACTACGGAACGCCGGTGAACTCGGCGCGCAACCTGGGGTTGTCGCGGTCGGCGGCGACAGCGCGGGCGGCAACCTGGCCGCGGTGATTTCCCGATGGGCTCGCGACGACGGCGTGCCGGCGGCGATGCAGGTGCTGTTGTACCCCGCGATGGACCAGCGCTCCACGACGCGCTCGCGGGTGTTGTTCGAACGCGGATTCTTCCTCACCGGCCATGACATGGACTGGTGTGGACGCCACTACGCCAGGAACTCGGCCCTGGAGGCGACCGACCCGCTGTTGTCCCCGGGGCTGGCGACCGATTTGGCCGGGCTGCCGCCCGCGCTGGTGGTCACCGCCGGATTCGACCCGTTGCGCGACGAGGGCGAGGACTACGCGATGGCGTTGCGCGAGGCCGGTGTGCTGGTCGATCTGCGCCGGATGTCGTCGCTGACCCACGCGTTCTGCAACTTCGCGCCGATCGGCGGCGGCAGCGCGGTCGCGATGGCGGAGATCGCGTCGGCATTGCGCGCCCACCTGCGCTACGTCTGAAAAGCCCGCACCTGTCCCGCCGGTAGTCTTGCCCCGTGGCGACCAAACCCAAGCGTTATGACCTGAAGGCGGCCGACCGTCGACGGAGCCGGCTGATCCAGTTCGGGCTGACCGGGATTGTCATCCTCTTCGCCGTCGGCATGGTCCTGTTGATCATCAAGCCGTGGGAACCCAAGGTGACAGCGCAGGCGATCACCGTCTCGGCGCAGGACAAGCTGATCAAGAACCCCGACGGCAAGCCGAAGGCGGTTCTGACGCTGTACGAGGACTTCCTGTGCCCGATCTGTGGCGGCTTCGAGAAGGAATTTGGGCCGACGGTCGACGACTTGATCACCAGCGGCGCCGTCCAGGCCGATTACTACATGGTGGCCATCCTGGACGCCCAAGGCGGCGGGTATTCGTCGCGGGCAGGCAACGCCGCCTACTGCGTCGCCGCAGCTGACACCACACCGACGAAGGAGAAATTCCGCCGATTCCACGCGATGCTGTACGCCGATCAGCCGGCGGAGGGCAGCGGCAACTATCCGCAGAACGACGCACTGATCGAAAAGGCGCGGATAGCCGGCCTGGCGAGCAGTGACCTCAAGGACTGCATCAACAACGGCAAGTACACGAAAATGGTGAAGGGCCTCGGGGAGGCCGAGGGTGTCAACAGCACGCCGACGATCCGGATCAACGGCAAGCCGTTCAGTCTTGGCAAGACCGGCCCGGACGGGAAGCCGATGATCGGCCCTGACGGCAAACCAGTTCCGAACACCCCGCAAGACCTGATCAAGGCGATCACCGAGATCACGGGTGCTGTCCCGAACTTGACCGCCGAGTCGCAGCCTCCCGGTCAACCCGCACCGACGGGGCCCGCCCCGACAGCGCCATGAGCGTCGCAGCGTCCGCCTCCGCGGCCGCCGCCGACGCGCAACCCGACCCGGCCGACTCCGTCGGCGTGGACGTCCCGCGACCCAGCGCGTGGTGGGTGTTGATCGCCGGGGTGGTCGGGCTGGCGTCCGCGCTAGCCCTCACGATCGAGAAGATCGAGATGCTGGCCAACCCGGCCTACGTGCCGTCGTGCAGTTTCAACCCGGTGCTGTCGTGCGGGTCGGTGATGAGGACGGCGCAGGCGTCGGCGTTCGGGTTCCCCAACCCGCTGATCGGGATCGTCGCATTCACCGTCGTCGTCGTGAGCGGGGTGCTCGCCATCGGACGGGTGCGCCTGCCGCGCTGGTATTGGCTCGGCCTGGCCGGCGGCACCGCGCTGGGCGTGGTGTTCATCCACTGGCTCATTTATCAGAGCCTGTACCGCATCGGCGCGCTGTGCCCGTATTGCATGGCGGTGTGGGCGGTGGCGATCCCGCTGTTCGTCGTCGTGTCATCCATCGCGGCGCAACCCCTGATCGAATCGAACGCCGTCGCCCGGGTGCTGCATCAGTGGCGCTGGTCGCTGGTGACGCTGTGGTTCGTCGGGTTGATTCTGCTGATCCTCGTGCAGTTTTGGGCGTACTGGTCGACGCTGATCTAGTGGCGTCCAAAGTCATCTCGAAGGTCCTCGTCGCCAACCGCGGCGAAATCGCGATCCGTGCGTTTCGGGCGGCGTACGAACTCGGCATCACCACCGTGGCGATCTATCCGTACGAGGACCGCAACTCGGTGCACCGGCTCAAGGCCGACGAGTCGTACCAGATCGGTGAGAAGGGCCACCCGGTCCGGGCCTATTTGAACGTCGACGAGATCGTGGCAACCGCCCAACAGTGCGGAGCCGACGCGATTTACCCCGGATACGGCTTCCTGTCGGAGAACCCGGAATTGGCGGCCGCGTGCGCGGCGGCAGGCATCACGTTCATCGGCCCGGGCGCCGAGATCCTGGAGCTCACGGGCAACAAGGCCAGAGCGATCGAGGCGGCACGCGCCGCCGGCTTGCCGGTGCTGAATTCGTCGGCGCCGTCGACATCCGTCGACGAGCTCGTGTCCGCCACCATGGACAATGTCGCCGGCTCTGCGGCTCCGGCGGCGTTGCAGTTCCCGTTGTTCGTCAAAGCGGTGTCTGGAGGCGGTGGCCGGGGGATGCGGAGGGTCAGCGATCCGGCCGCCCTGCCCGAAGCCATCGAAGCCGCCAGCCGCGAAGCGGAGTCGGCGTTCGGTGACCCGGCCGTGTACCTCGAACAGGCCGTTCTCAATCCGCGGCACATCGAGGTGCAGATCCTCGCCGACACCTACGGCAACGTGATGCATCTGTTCGAGCGGGACTGCAGTCTGCAGCGCCGCCACCAGAAGGTCATCGAGCTCGCACCGGCGCCGAATCTGCCCGAAGAGCTGCGGGACCGTATGTGTGCCGATGCCGTCGCCTTCGCCCGGCAGATCGGCTACAGCTACGCGGGCACGGTCGAGTTCTTGCTCGACGAGCGCGGCAACCACGTGTTCATCGAGATGAACCCGCGCATCCAGGTGGAGCACACCGTCACCGAGGAGATCACCGATGTCGACCTGGTGGCCAGTCAGATGCGCATTGCCGACGGCGAATCGCTGGAAGACCTTGGGCTGCAACAAGAATCGTTGACCGTACGCGGTGCTGCCTTGCAATGCCGGATCACCACGGAGGATCCCGCCAACGGGTTCCGACCGGACACCGGCCGCATCACGGGCTACCGCACACCCGGCGGCGCGGGTATTCGGCTGGACGGGGGCACCACCCTGGGTGCCGAGATCACTGCGCATTTCGACTCGATGCTGGTAAAACTCACCTGCCGTGGTCGCGATTTCGGTGCGGCGATCGCCCGGGCCCGGCGTGCTCTTGCCGAATTTCGGATCAGGGGCGTGTCGACCAACATCCCGTTCTTGATGGCTGTGGTCAACGATCCCGACTTCCGGACCGGGCGGATCACGACGTCATTCATCGACCAGCGGCCCTACCTGCTCACAGCGCGAACGCCAGCGGACCGCGGCACCAAGATCCTGAACTACCTCGCCGAGGTCACCGTGAACCAGCCGCACGGACCACGACCGTCCACCGTGTACCCGCACACCAAGCTGCCGTCGGTGGACCTTGCCGTCCCCCCTCCGCCGGGCTCCAAGCAGCGCCTGTCCCAGCTGGGTCCCGAAGGATTTGCGCGGTGGCTGAAAGACTCAGCGGCCGTTGGTGTTACCGATACGACGTTCCGCGACGCACACCAGTCGCTGCTGGCGACGAGGCTGCGCTCCACCGGCCTGCTGGCGGTGTCGCCGTACATCGCGCGGATGACACCGCAGCTGCTCTCGATCGAATGCTGGGGCGGCGCGACTTACGATGTGGCGCTTCGGTTCTTGAAGGAGGACCCGTGGGAGCGGCTGGCGGCGATCCGCGAGGCGGTGCCCAACATCTGCCTGCAGATGCTCCTCCGGGGCCGAAACACGGTGGGCTACACCCCGTATCCGGAGTCCGTCACCACTGCATTCGTCGAAGAGGCCACGGCAACCGGGATCGACATCTACCGGATCTTCGACGCGTTGAACAACGTCGAATCGATGCGGCCCGCGGTCGACGCCGTTCGGGAAACCGGCACGGCCATCGCCGAAGTCGCGATGAGCTACACGGGCGATCTGTCCAACCCGGGCGAGAACCTGTACACGCTGGACTACTACTTGAAGCTCGCCGAGCAGATCGTCGACGCCGGCGCTCACGTGCTCGCGATCAAGGACATGGCGGGGCTGTTGAGGCCGCAGGCCGCGACGGCCTTGGTCAGAGCGCTGTGTGATCGGTTCGACCTGCCGGTGCACGTGCACACCCATGACACCCCCGGCGGCCAGCTTGCGACGTATGTCGCGGCGTGGCAAGCGGGTGCGAACGCCGTCGACGGCGCGGCCGCTCCGCTCGCGGGCACCACCAGCCAGCCCCCGCTGTCGGCCATCGTGGCGGCCGCCGCGCATACCGAGTACGACACCGGCGTGTCGCTGTCGGCGGTCTGTGAGCTCGAGCCCTACTGGGAGGCGCTGCGAAAGGTGTACGCCCCATTCGATGTTGCGGCATCCGGTCCTTCTCATCCCACCGGGCGGGTCTACAGCCACGAGATTCCCGGTGGGCAGCTGTCGAATCTGCGTCAGCAGGCGATCGCGCTCGGACTGGGTGACCGGTTCGAGGACATCGAAACCAGTTACGCCGGGGCCGACCGAGTGCTGGGCCGGCTGGTCAAGGTCACCCCGTCGTCGAAGGTGGTCGGCGACCTTGCGCTGGCACTCGTCGGCGCGGGTGTCACCGCCGACGAATTCGCCACCGATCCGGCGCGATTCGATATCCCAGACTCGGTGATCGGGTTCCTGCGAGGCGAGCTCGGCGATCCGCCGGGGGGCTGGCCGGAACCGTTGCGAACGAAAGCCCTCGCGGGCCGCCCGCCGGCCAAGCCGCAACAAGAGCTGTCCGCCGCAGACGAGGCAGCACTCAAGGTCGGTGGCGCAGAACGACAGGCGACGCTCAATCGGCTGCTGTTCCCCGGTCCCACAAAGGAATTCGAGGAGCATCGGGAGGTGTACGGCGACATCTCGCGGCTGTCGGCCAACCAGTTCTTCTACGGCTTGCGCCGCGGCGACGAGCACCGTGTGGAACTTGAACGCGGCGTCCAGCTGCTGATCGGGCTGGAGGCGATCTCCGAACCCGACGAGCGGGGCATGCGCACAGTGATGTGCTTGCTCAACGGCCAGCTGCGCCCGATTCTGGTGCGCGACTGCAGCATTGCCAGCACCGTGCCCGCCGCGGAGAAGGCCGACCGGACCAACCCGGACCACATCGCGGCGCCGTTCGCGGGAGTGGTCACCGTCGCGGTTTCCGAGGGTGACGACGTGACCGCGGGCCAGACGGTCGGCACCATCGAGGCGATGAAGATGGAAGCGGCAATCACCGCACCCAAGGCGGGTTCTGTACGCCGCGTGGCGGTTTCGGCTACTGCGCAAGTCGAGGGCGGCGATCTGCTGATGGTGGTCAGCTGACCCGCATCATCGCGGGCCGCGCGGGCGGACGCCGGATCGCTGTGCCGCAGAAGGGCACCCGGCCAACCAGCGACCGCGTCCGCGAAGCGCTCTTCAACGTGCTCGCCGCGCGGCTGGACTTCACGGGCATCGCCGTGCTCGACCTGTACGCCGGATCGGGCGCGCTGGGCCTCGAGGCATTGTCGAGGGGGGCCAGGACGGCGACGTTCGTCGAGGTTGATCCGCGCAACGCCAAGGTCATCGAAGCCAACATCGCGGCACTGCAGTTGACCGGCGCGACGGTGTTCGCGCGCCCGGTGGCAACAGTACTGGCTTCCGGCGCCGGCTCGTCGTTCGATCTCGTCATGGCCGACCCGCCGTACGACACACCGGTCGGCGACGTCGACGCGATGCTGCAGGCGCTGGTCGCCGGAATGTGGGTTACCAGGGGCACGGTGGTCGCCGTGGAGCGGCGCGCATCGTCGCCGTCGCTCACCTGGTCGGACGGTTGGGAGAGGTGGCCCCAGCGCCGTTACGGCGACACCAGGCTCGAGATCGCGGAGAGAACGTCCGGAGGGTAGGAGCGAAGCGACTGGGGAATCGAAGTAGGCCTGCTGATACGGTCGTGTGCCATGAGCGGCGCGGTGTGCCCCGGGTCATTCGACCCCGTGACGCGCGGGCACATCGACGTGTTCGAGCGCGCTGCGGCCCACTTCGAGCAAGTCATCGTCGCGGTGCTGGTCAACCCCAGCAAGGCAGGCATGTTCACCGTCGACGAACGGATCGCGATGATCGAGGAGGCCACCGCCCATCTGCCGAACCTGCGGGTCGAGTCCGGGCAGGGTCTCGTCGTCGATTTCGTGAAATCCCGCGGACTGAACGCGATCGTCAAGGGACTGCGCACCGGCACCGATTTCGAATACGAACTGCAGATGGCGCAGATGAACAAGCACATCGCCGGCGTCGACACGTTTTTCGTGGCGACCACGCCCGAGTTCTCGTTCGTGTCCTCCTCGCTGGCCAAAGAGGTGGCCCTTCTTGGCGGTGATGTCTCCGCGCTGCTGCCCGATGCGGTCAACCGGCGCCTGGCGGCCAAGCTGCACTGAGCGGGAGCTCGAGTCGTTTCACCCGAAGACATTTCGGGTATTACCTTGCCGTTGGCGCTCAGCCCATCGCGCCATTCACTTTTCCCTTTCAATGGAGGTAGTCGAACCATGGCCGATGTGAATTCGACCGAGGACGTCGTGGAGTTCTTGAAAGCACAGCACAACCTGATCAAGGATCTGTTCGACGAAGTGTTCTTCGCCTCGGACGTGAAGGCCCGAGAGCGAGCATTCATCGATCTCCGGCAGCTGCTGGCGGTGCACGAAACCGCCGAGGAAATGGTGGTCCACCCACGGGCGCGCCACGAAATGGATGCCGGTGACGACATCGTCGACGCGCGACTCGCCGAGGAGCATGAAGCCAAGATCAAGCTGCAGAAACTCGAAAGCATGGACGTGGGCTCGCAAGAATTTCTCGACGCGCTGCGCGACTTCCGCACCGACGTCATCGAGCATGCCGAGCACGAAGAGAACGAGGAATTCAGCAAGTTGCAGCGGGTCCTCGAGAAGGACGATCTGGCCCGCATGGCCGGTGCTGTGCGTGCCGCCGAGGCCATTGCGCCGACACGGCCGCACGCGGGTGTCGAGTCGGCAAAGGCGAATTTCGTGGCCGGTCCATTCGCTTCGATGATCGACCGGGCCCGCGACGCCATCCACAGCGCACTGCGCTAGGCGACACACCGGGGCGAGATCCCTGGTCACATGCGCCACACCAGGCACACTGGTCACAACGACGAGGCTCTGGAGGTTGCGCCGTGTACCGAGTTTTTGAAGCGCTCGACGAACTGGGCGGGATTGTCGAAGAGGCGCGCGGGCTGCCGATGACCGCAGGATGTGTGGTGCCGCGCGGCGACGTCCTGGAATTGATCGACGACATCAGGGATGCGATCCCCGGCGAGCTCGACGATGCCCAAGACGTCCTTGACGCGCGCGACACGATGCTGCGGGAGGCCAAAGACCATTCGGACTCGATGGTGTCGACGGCAACCGCCGAGGCCGATTCGGTTCTCCAGCACGCCCGCACCGAGGCGGACAGGATGCTCTCGGAGGCCAAAACGCAGGCCGATCGGATGGTGGGCGAGGCGCGCGCACATTGCGAGCAGATGGTTGGCTCCGCCCACGACGAGGCGACCCGCATCAGTGCCACGGCCAAGCGCGAGTACGAGGTTGTCACGTCGCGCGCCAAGAGCGAGGCCGACCGCTTGATCGAAAACGGCAACATCTCGTACGAAAAGGCCGTGCAGGAGGGCATCAAGGAGCAGCAGCGACTGGTGTCGCAGACCGAAGTCGTGCAGTCGGCGAGGGCCGAGGCCACGCGGATGGTCGATTCGGCGCACGCCGAAGCGGACCGGTTGCGGGGCGAATGCGACATCTACGTCGACAGCAAGCTCGCCGAGTTCGAGGATTTCCTCAACAGCACAATGCGTTCGATCGGCCGGGGACGTCACCAGCTGCGAACCGCCGCCGGCACCCACGACTACGTGCAGCACGTCTGAACCCGTCACTAGACGCCGCACCGCACCGGTGGGGATGATGAGCCGATGGTTCTCAGCCCCGACGCGGCCAAAGGCGACAGCAAGGCGCGAAATCCGTTCCCGCCGATAGCCGACTACGGCTTCTTGTCCGACTGCGAGACCAATTGCCTGGTTTCGTCGAGCGGATCCGTCGAGTGGATGTGCATTCCCCGTCCTGACTCACCCAGCGTGTTCGGTGCGATTCTGGACCGGTCCGCCGGCCACTTCCGGCTGGCTCCCTACGGCATGTCCGTGCCGACATCGCGACGCTATCTGCCCGGCAGCCTGATCCTGGAGACCACCTGGCAGACCCACACCGGATGGATCATTGTGCGGGACGCGCTGGTAATGGGTCCGTGGGAGGACTTCGGGATGCGGTCGCGAACCCACCGCCGCACACCGATGGACTGGGAACCGGAGCACATGCTGCTGCGTACGGCGCGATGCGTAAGCGGCACCATCGAATTGGTGATGAGTTGCGCGCCGTCGTTCGACTATCACCGTGTGCCTGCAACGTGGGAATACAGCGGCACGACGTATGGCCACGCCGTGGCGCAAGCCAACGCGGATCCGGATCTGCACCCCAAGCTCACCCTCACCACTGATCTGCGAATCGGGTTGGAGGGCAGAGAGGCTCGGGCCCGCACCCGGATGTCGGAAGGCGACGAGGTGTTCGTCGCGTTGAGCTGGTCGCGATACGTCCCGCCGCAGAACTACAGCGAGGCGGCCGCGAAGATGTGGAATACCACGGAGTTCTGGCGGCAGTGGATCAACATCGGTGATTTCCCGGATCACCCGTGGCGGTCCTACATCCAGCGCAGCGCACTCACTTTGAAGGGCCTGACGTATGCGCCGACGGGCGCGCTGTTGGCGGCCGCCACCACTTCGCTTCCGGAAACAGCTGGGGGAGAGCGCAATTGGGACTACCGTTACGCGTGGGTGCGTGACGCGACGTTCGCGCTGTGGGGGCTTTACACCCTTGGGCTGAACCGGGAGGCCGACGACTTCTTCTCGTTCATCGCCGAGGTATCCGGCGCCAACGACGGGCAACGCCAGCCGCTGCAGGCGATGTACGGGGTCGGCGGCGAGCGGATGCTCGATGAACACGAGCTGAATCACTTGTCTGGTTACGATTTTTCGCGACCGGTGCGTATCGGCAATGACACGTACAAGCAAGTGCAGCACGACATCTGGGGGGCCATGCTGGATTCGGTCTACCTCCATGCCAAGTCGCGCGACCAGATCTCGGATGCACTGTGGCCGGTATTGAAAAACCAAGTGGAAGAGGCGATCAAGCATTGGCGTGAGCCCGACCACAGTATCTGGGAGATGCGCGGCGAACCGCGCCATTACACCTCGTCGAAGCTGATGTGCTGGGTGGCACTCGACCGCGGCGCAAAACTCGCGGAGTTGGAAGGCGAACACGAGAGTGCGGAGCAATGGCGCACGATTGCCGAGGACATCAGGTCGGACATCCTTGCCAATGGGGTGAATTCGCGCGGTGTGTTCACGCAGGCCTACGGGTCCAACGCGCTGGATGCATCGCTGCTGATGGTCGTGCTGAACCGTTTCCTGCCATCGGACGACCCGCGTGTGCGCAACACCGTAATGGCGATCGCCGACGATCTGACGCGCGACGGCCTCGTGCTGCGTTATCGGGTTGACGAGACCGACGACGGATTGTCCGGTGAGGAAGGTGCATTCACGATCTGCTCGTTCTGGCTGGTATCCGCACTCGTCGAGATCGGCGAGCTGACGCGGGCAAAGCGTCTGTGCGAGAGACTGCTCTCGCTGGCCAGTCCGCTGCATCTGTACGCCGAGGAAATCGATCCGCGAACCGGCCGGCAACTGGGCAACTTCCCGGAGGCGTTCACTCACCTGGCCCTGATCAACGCTGTCGTGCATGTGATCCGGGCCGAAGAGCAGTCGGACAGCACCGGCGGTTTCCTGCCCGCCAACGCCCCGAGGTAGCCGATCAGGGCTGCGTTTGCTGGCTGAGGTCGTAGACCGTCGTGCCGCCCACATCCAGTGAGGTGAAGTGCTGCTGCACCCACGCGGTGATGTCGCGTGCGCTTTCCGAGCGGCCGCCGCCCGGGCCACGGGTACCTGCAAGGAAGTAGTGGATCTGGTGGTCGGCGACGTACTGCTGGAACTGCTGCAGCGTCGGTGACGGATCGCCGCCGGTGAAGCCCCCGATCGCCATGATCGACGGGCCGGTGGCCAGCTCGAGGCTGCTCGCCGGCATCGAGCCGATAGACGCTGCGGCCCAACGGCTGCCGCTGGCGCTCGTGAGAAGATCCTTCAGCGCTGCGTTGTCGGCGCCCATGTTTCTCTGGCCACCGGGTCCGCCCGGTCCACCGGGACCTCCAGGCCCGCCGGGGCCGAACGATTGGGTCACCGGGCCAGCCGATGGCATCGGCCCGCCGTGCGTGCGGCCGACGGTCGCGATCGAGTATGCGGCTGGCGCGCAGACTCCCAGCAGCAATGCCGCAGCGGCGACGGCCGCCGTTGCCCTGCCCAGTCGGTGAGCGCCGACGGCGATCACGGACGCTACGACGACCGACCCGACAAGGATGATCCAGCGCAGTGCGGGTAGCCAATCCGGGGTGCGGTCGAGCAGGATGAACGACCAAACCCCGGTCCCTGCCGACATCAGCGTCAACACCGCACGGCTGCGCCAGAATTCGCGCCCGCGCCACAGTTCGCGTACCGAGATGCCGATCAACGCGGCAATGGCAGGTGCGAGTGCGACTGTGTAATAGGGGTGGATGATGCCGTGCATGAAGGAGAACACGGCGCCGCTCGCCAAGAGCCAACCGCCCCACAGCAGCAGGTGCATCCGGAGTTTGTCGGTGCGCGGTTCGCGCGCGGTGAACCACACGCCGGCCAGAAGGCCGATCAACGCAGCGGGCAGCAGCCACGAGATCTCCGTGCCCATCGAATCGCCGAACAGCCTGCCGATCCCCGCGCCGCCACCGAAGAACGCGCCGCCACCACCAGGCATTCCTTCGCCACCCGCGACCCGCTGTAACCCGTTGTATCCCAACGCCAACTGCAGCAGGCTGTTGTCGGTTGACCCCGCGATGTAAGGCCGCGACGCGGCAGGCCAGAGTTGCACCAGCAGTACGAACCAGCCCCCTGAGACCACCATCGCCAGCGCGCCGATCAGCAACTGCCACAGCCGCTTCCACAAGCTTCTTCCTGGGGCGGCCAGCAGGAACACCAACGCGAATCCCGGAACCACCAGGGCGGCCTGCAGCATCTTGGTAAGGAACGCCAGTCCAATCACCGCCCCGACCAGAACCATCCACCGCGTCGCGCCGGACTCGATCGCGCGGACCATGAAGTAGGCGGCCACGGCGAGAAGCAAGACGAGCATGGCGTCCGGGTTGTTGTACCGGAACATCGCCGCGGCCACGGGCGTGAGCGCCATGACGGTGCCTGCGATCAGTCCGGCGGCCGCACCGTTGCAGCGCTTCACGGTTGCGTACACCAGCGCGACGGTGCCGACGCCCATCAGCGCCTCCGGGACCAGCATGGACCACGTGCTGAATCCGAAGATCCGTCCCGACAACACCATTACCCACAAAGACGCCGGTGGCTTGTCGACAGTGATGGCGTTGCCGGCATCGAAAGATCCAAAAAGCCATGCCTTCATGTCCTGGGTTCCAGCTTGGACTGCGGCTGCGTAGTAGTCGTTCGCCCAGCCCGACGACCCGAGCCCCCAGAGGTACAGCACGGCGGTGCCCGCGAGGAGCGCGAACAGCGCCAGGCGCTCCCATGGCACCCTGCGGTTCGGCGTCGGTTGCGGCGCAACCGGAGCCACTCGTTCAGCAAGCACGGTCATGCGGTGGCCTCCGCGACTCTGCGAGGGTGAAACACCCAGCCGCGCAACAGAACGAAGCGGATTGCGGTCGCGACAAGATTAGCGCCTACCAACACCGCGAGCTCCACTCCGCGGTGTGGCTGTCCGGCCATGAAATGCAGCAATGCCAGCGCACCGCTGGTGACTGCGAGGGCGATCCCGAAGACTGCAAGGGCCTCGATGTGGTGCCGCGCCACCCGCGCCGCGCCGCGCACCCCGAAGGTGAATCGGCGGTTGGCCGCGGTGTTCGCGACCGCCGTGAGCAGCAGCGCAATAAGGTTGGCGACCTGGGCCCCGGCGATGTGGTGCATGGCGAGGAAGAGCAGGAGGTATGCGAGGGTGCTCGCGATGCCGATCGCTGTGAACCGGACCGCTTGGCGCAGAAGCGATCGCGGCGCCGCTGACCGCGCCGAGCCCAGCTGGGCCGCCACCGTTTGCACCGGGATCGTTCCGGCCGCAAAGCCTTTCAGCAGCCGGGCGATGCCTTTGAGATCGGCGGCGGCGGTCGCGATGATGTCGACGCGGCTGTCCGGGTCGTCGACCCAGTCCACCGGGACCTCATGGATGCGCAGGCCACTGCGTTGGGCCAGCACGAGCAGCTCGGTGTCGAAGAACCACCCGGTGTCCACGACGTGGGGAAGAAGCCGTTCGGCGACGTCGGCGCGGATGGCTTTGAAGCCGCATTGGGCGTCCGAGAAGCCAGCGGCCAAGGTCGATTTCAGCAAAAAGTTGTAGCACCGCGAGATGACTTCGCGTTTGGCGCCGCGCACCACCCGCGAGCCGCGCGCGAGGCGCGTGCCGATCGCCAGGTCGGAATGCCCAGATATCAACGGAGCGACGAGTGGTGCCAGCGCCGCCAGATCGGTGGACAGGTCGACGTCCATGTACGCGAGCACCGGCGCATCCGACGTCGACCACACAGTGTGCAGCGCGCGGCCGCGGCCTTTCTGCTCGAGGCGGACGACCCGTACGTCGGGCAGTTCGCGCGCCAATCGCGCTGCGATTTGTGGTGTTTCGTCGGTGCTTGCGTTGTCGGCGATCGTGATTCGCGCGGCGAACGGAAAGTTCTGTGCGAGATGGTGATGCAACCGGTACACCGAGCTGGCCAGGTCGGCTTCCTCGTTGTACACCGGCACGACGACGTCGAGAACGGGAACGCCACGCGCGCTCGCGAGGGCGGCGGCATTGGGCCGGGGGTGGAAGAGATCAGACCGGCCGATGTCGGCACGCTCAGCGGTGACTGTCATGCATTCAGGATCACAACGCCGCGTGGGTCCACCGTTGGTGGAAGCTATGCGTCAGCTATGAACCGTCGGCGCTCAGAACGGTGGCGGGTCGTCGTCGTGGGAGGCTGGTGTGCGCGCTCCGAAACAGATGTCGTCCCAGTCTGTTCGGCGCGCTTGGCGGATCTTGAGGTTTTGGGCGCGTTCCGCAGCAATCCGCCGGGCTCGGTCCTGGTCTCGGGTCGTTTTGCGGCGCGGCATCATCGCGGTCGGATCGGCGCAGCGTTCGGGGTTGCTCGCGCGTGTCGGCGGTGGCAGCTCGGCGGTGGGCGCACACAGGCTGGGGTAGACCAGCGCGCTGCCGGGCAGCGTGACGTGGGTCTGGTTGCCGGGCAGGTTCCAGATGACGGTGCCGTCGGGCTGTTGTTGGTCTTTCCAGCCCCAGAAGGTTTTCAGGATGTGGTGCAGCCGGCATAGGCATTTCAGGTTGGACGCGTGGGTGGGGCCGCCGTCGGCGTGGGGCACGGTGTGGTCGATGTCGCATTGGACCGCGGGCCGGTCGCAGTGCGGGGCCCGGCAGGTCAGGTCGCGGGCGCGGACAAAGTCGGCGAGTTTGCGCGACGGGGTGTAGCCGGCTTCGTGCGCGGCGTCGCCGGGATGGACCAGCGGGCGCACCGTGGCTTCGCGGGCCAGCTCGGCCACTTGGTCGGCGGGGATCAGCTCACCGGTCTGCTGGTGGTAGCCCGGTGTATCGGAGGTACCGTCGAGGGTGGCCTGCTCGGCGACGATATGAATGGTGACCGGTGCCGGGCTGGGCAGCCGCCCACCGGCCGGGCAGGTTTCTTGTTCGCAGCGGCACGAGAGGCGGTCCTGCCCGGCGCCCAATGCCCCTAGGGCGTCGGCGAGGCGCACTTCGCGCCCGCGTGGGTCGGCGTCGCACACACTGTCTGCCAGCGCCTCCAGCCGCGTCTCCAACCCGGCCGCATCGTCTAAGAGCATCGTGGCCGACATTCCTGACAGGCCATCGCTGCAGGTCCAGAACTCTACGCCGCGTTTGTCGGCCTCTTCGCGCTTGCGCCGTACCGCTGCGGGATCGACTTTGCACACCTGCCGGTCAATGGCCGTGGCGAGGCGGCTTTTGCTCAGCGAGCCCCACCCCCGGGCGCGGGCGGCCAGTTGGCGGTCCACGTCGGCCATTGCGGTGTCCTCGGCGACCAGTTCGGTGCGGTAGCAGATCGTCTGGAAGGTGCGGAAATCGATGTCGCCAGCACAGAAGACCGTGGCCACCGCGGGCAGCCGATCGGTCATCGCCCGCGCGTAGTACAGGTAGCTGCCGGCCATCGCGATCGTGCACCCCAGCGCCGCCGACACCTCAGCGCCGACCTCGGTCCAGGTATCGACCGCCCAGTCCCTGGTTTCGCCGTTCTCGCGGCGGCGCAAGGTGAACAGCTCGCCGATCTTGGTCAGCCGCGCGGCAATCGCTTGGTTCTCCACGCGCGCGTCGTCGCGCATGCCCGCCAGCAGGATCTCTGACTTGGCGTACGGCGACCGATACTCATCGAACACATGTTCGGGTATAGGTGTTGCTACCGACAATCCCAGGCGCCGGCCGAGACATCGAGCTCGCGCATCGACAGAGCCCGCAGTTCCTCCAACGCTCTCTCGGAGTCGCTGCCAGGTTCGGCGTGATAGATCAGCAGATGCTGCCCCACGGCGTGCGGGGCGTGCGGAACGTTGAGCTGATTCCGGCACACATAGATATCGCCGACGCGGGGATGATTCAGATGCATGATCCCCAACGGATATCCCACATCCGCGCCCGCCCAGAGTGCACGGAAACGTGGGATATGTCCCGGCGAGTTCCCGTAAGCCGCTCACCGCGTTATCGGTAGCCGTGTCCCAGTCCACGTAGAGCTGCCGGGCAGCGGGGTCTTACAGCATCGCTTGCGCGCTTGTCTGGGCTGTGATTCTGGCTCTGGTGGCGGTTTGGTATCCCGACCACCTGCAGATTTTTCTTCTGGTGGGCTTTGGCTGGCTGATCGGCTGGATCTCGGCAACGATTGCCAGGTCGGTTTATCCGCCACCGAACGGCACAGGCCGCTAAACCGACGCTGACTATTCGGATCCCGACGTGAGGTCGTAAAGGGTGACGCCGTCGACGTCCCGGGGCGGGAACGTGGCGGTCACCCATGACGCGATGTCGGCGGCCTCGTGGCTACCGCTGGATGCGCCGCCCCGCGGACCGCGCATCCTGCCTCCAATGAAGAAGTGAATCTTCTTGTCAGTCACCAGTTTCTGGAACTGGTCGAGTGTCGGTGCAGGGTCGGTGCCGTTGAAGCCACCGACAGCCATCACCGGAAAGCCGGTCGCTAACTGATACCCCGCGGCGTTGGCGGAGGTGACGGTCGCCGCCGCCCACGTGTACTGAGCGGCGTCAGCGCTCAGTACGGCAACGAGTGCGGAGGACGGCTCAGCGGAGTCGAGGAAGCCGAACCCGCCGCCGCCCCGTGACGTCGGGGAGATGTTGACGCCCGGGATCGCGCCGCGGTGCGGGGTCAGCGCCGTCCCGACTGAATATGCGGCGGGCCCGGCCAGACACGCTGCCAGCGCGACGACGGCGGCCCCGCGGGCCACCCCGCGAGGCAGCCGTCCGCTGACGAGGAGCAGCACGGCAGCGCCGACGCCCCCGACGGCGATGGCCGCCCGCAGCCACGACGGCGCAGCCGAGTCGCGGCCGAGCAGCACGCAGGCCAGTGCGGTGGTCAGAATAACCGCGCCGGACAGCGCGGTGGCGGCGCGGACGTCGTCTCGCCGGCGCCACAGCAGCGGTGCGCCGAGGCCGACGCCCGCGGCCACCGCAGGCGCCAATGCCACCGTGTAGTAGGGGTGAATGATCCCGCTCGAGTAGGACAGCACGGCCCCGGTCACGAGAAGCCAGCTGCCCCACAGGATGCCGGCGCCGCGAACGGCGTCGGTGCGCGGCGCCCGTCGCGTGATGACGAACGCGGCGCCGATGTTGATCAGTGCGGCAGGGATGAGCCACGCGATCGAACTTCCCATTCCGCTGCCGAAGAGCCGTCCCCATCCGACATCGAAATTCATATTGCCCAGGCCGCCGGTCTCGTTGCCGGTTAGTCGGCCGAAACCGTTGTAGCCCAATGCCAATTCGATGATGCTGTTGTGCTGCGAGCCGCCGATGAACGGCCGCCGGTCCGCAGGCCAGACGGTGGCCAGCAACAGATACCAGCCAGCCGACACCACGAGCGCAACAGTGCCTGCTGCCATTCGTGCCACCCGCGTCCGCACCGGCGCGTGCGCCGTCAGCAGGTACGTCAACGCGAAACCGGGTGCCACCAGAAGGGCCTGGCCCATCTTGGCCAGGAATGCGAAGCCGATCGCGAACCCAGCAAGGGGCAGCCACCAACGGCCACTGTCCTTTTCGCACGCGCGCTGCACGCAGTACGCCGCGCCGACGAGGAGCAGCACGAGCAGTGCGTCGGGATTGTTGAAGCGGAACATCAGTGCGGCAACCGGTGTCAGCGCCAAGACTGATCCCGCCAACAACCCGGCACCCGGTCCGTTGATGCGACGTACTGCTAGGTAAACCAGTGCGACTGCGGCCACTCCCTCGAGTGCCTGCGGTGCCAGCACGCTCCAGGAGTTCAATCCGAACAGCCTGACGGACAGACCTGTGACCCACAGCGCGCCGGGGGTCTTGTCGACCGTGATCGCGTTGGCCGCATCGCTGGATCCGAACAGAAAGGCGGTCCAATTCTGCGAACCGGCCTGCGCCGCAGCCGAATAGAACGCGTTGGCCCATCCGCTCGCGGCCAGGTTCCACAGGTACAGCACTGCGGTGGCGGCCAGCAGCCCGACGAGCGCCACACGATGGAGAGTCACTCTTGGGCGCTTCGACGCCTGCAGCGGTGCGGCGACAACAGGTTGCGGCGCAGTCAGCGTCATGACTCGATCGTCGTGTAGCTGGCTAGGCGCCGGATTTGTCATCGCTGTGCGGCGGCTGTGAGCGGGGAAGCTGGACGACGAACGCCGTGTCACCGGGAGCGCTGTGCACGTCGATAGTCCCGTGATGGGCCTTGATCACGGCGTAGACGATCGCGAGCCCAAGGCCGGTGCTGCCTTCTCGTCGCGACCGCGAGCTGTCGCCACGGGCGAAGCGCTCAAAGATCTCCGGCTGCAGTGATTCTGGGATTCCCGGTCCGTTGTCGGTGACCGTCAACACCGCCATGCCGTTGCCGTCGCTGGCGAGCGAGGTCTTGACCCTGGTGCCGGCGGGGGTATGCGTGCGGGCGTTGGCAAGCAGATTGACCAGCACCTGTTGTAGCCGTGGCGCGTCGCCGGTGACGACCACCGGCTCCTCAGGCAGCTCCAACGACCAGTTGTGATCGGGCCCGGCGACATGTGCGTCGGCGACGGCGTCGATGACCAGCTGAGACAGATCGACGGGATCGCACTCCAGCGGCCGCCCGTTGTCTAGCCGGGCCAACAGGAGCAGGTCCTCGACCAGATGGGTCATCCGTACCGCCTCGGATTCCACTCGCCCCATCGCGTGGGCAACCTCGGCGGGCACGTCGTCGCGGCGACGTTGAGCCAGTTCGGTGTAGCCCCGGATCGCCGTGAGGGGGGTCCGCAGTTCATGGCTGGCGTCGGCGACGAACTGACGCACGCGCATTTCGCTTGCGTGTCGCACGGCCAGCGCGGCCGAGATCCGTTGGAGCATACGGTTTACCGCTGTTGCAAGCTGTCCGACCTCGGTGTGCGCCGCGGCCGGATCGACGGCGACCATCGGCGCGAGTCTGACTTCTCCGCGCTCGAGTTCGAGGTTAGCGACCTCCAGCGCAGCCGCTGAGACCCGCGACACCGGGGCCAGCTGGCGGCGGATGATCACGATTCCGACCGCGATTGCCGCGACGAGCGCGATACCGGCGACGATGGCGAAGATCGCGCCGACCGTGAGCAGCGTGTTGTCGACGGGCGCCATCGGGAGGCCGGACACGATCGTCTTGCCCGTGCGCGAAAACCGGGCGACAACCCGGTATCTCCCAAGCCCGTCGAGGTTCCTGGTCACGGGGCGGCCGTCGGGGGCGATTCTGGCCAGCTCGGTGGCAGCAGCCGCGCTGATGTTCTCTCTGGTTCCGTTCTGGCTGATGACGCCCGCGCGGAGCACCTGTCCGCCGATGGCGATCGCTCCGACGGTCCCGGTTGCCTGACCCGGCGCGCCGAGAAACGGAGGGCCCGGCCCGTTTTCGGGATCGAGGATCGGTGGCCGCCGCGGGTAGCCGGGCGGGGGAGGTGGCGGCGGTCCAAGGTCGGTGATCACCGCCGAGCGATGGCCGGCGTCGATTACCTGCTCGTCGAGCTGGCCCATCAAGAACCGGTGCAGAGCAAGTTCCGTGCCGACGCCGATGCCTACGCACACCACGGCCAGCAGACTGACCACTGCCACCAGCAGCCTCGTGCGCAGCGACCACGTGCTTGGCGGCCGCAGGCGCCAGCCGCCTCGCCGTGCCTCAGTCGGCGGGTTTGAGGACATAGCCCGACCCGCGCAGTGTGTGAATCATGGGTGCGCGGCCGCTGTCGATCTTCTTACGCAGGTAGGACACATACAGCTCGACGATATTGGAGCGGCCGCCGAAGTCGTAACTCCAGACCCTGTCAAGGATCTGGGCTTTGCTCAAGACCCTCTTGGCGTTGCGCATCATGAATCGCAGTAATTCGAATTCCGTTGTAGTCAAAGCGATTTCGACCCCTGCGCGGGTCACTTCGTGGCTGTCCTCGTCGAGCACGAGATCGCCCACGACGATCCTGGCGGCACCGGGTTCTGCGGCCACGCCGGTGCGGCGCAGGAGCGCGCGCAGACGCAGAATCACCTCCTCGAGGCTGAACGGCTTGGTGACGTAGTCGTCGCCACCGGCGGTCAGACCGGCGATGCGGTCCTCCAGCGCGTCTTTGGCGGTCAGCAGCAACAACGGCAGACCGGGGATCTGTTCACGAAGTTTGCGAAGCACGTCAAGCCCACTCATGTCGGGCAGCATGACGTCGAGCACCACGACGTCGGGCGCCTCTTTGCGGGCCGACGCGATCGCCGAGATGCCGTCGCTGGCCGTCGACACGGTCCAGCCTTCGTATCGCAGGGCCATCGTCATCAGCTCAGCCAGGACGGGTTCGTCGTCGACGACCAGCACGTGGATGGGGCTGCCGTCGGCGCGTTGCATGGCGGGAGCGTTGGACACGTCAGCGATTATCAGTGCTTGGAGTGAGCCTGCACTGTGCCGGGCCTATGTCCCCGCTGTGAATGGCCTGCATAAGAGACGCTGAACCGACGCACAGCTGACTCCCATATTCGGGCGACACGCTTGCGGCATGGAGTCAGATTCGCCAGCACAGCAGCCCACCAACGCGTGGGGATCGCCGCAAAGTTCGCGGTGGTCCAAACGGCAGACACTGGCCGCGGTCGGAATAGCAGTAGTGATCGGGGGTCTCGGCGGCGCCGCGATCTTCGCGGCCACCGGTGGCGACGCCCGTGCGGCGGGCCCGGGACGGCATGCCGGCCAGTGGGGACCAGGTGCTCCGGGCGGCGGCCCAGGCGGCCCAGGCGGACCCGGTGGCGGTTGGCAATCGGGCGGGCCGGGTGGTCCGGGACGTGCCGCGCCGCTTCACGGCGAGTTCGTCGTCTTCGATGAGGACGCCGGCTACATCACAGAGATGACGCAGACCGGCGTCGTCACGTCCGTCTCGGACACGTCGCTCACCGCCAAGAGCGCGGACGGATTCACGCAGACCTACGTGCTGGCCTCCGGCGCCACGAAAGGGCAAGTGGAGGTCAACGACACGGTCAGCATCCGCGCGACGAAGGCTGACGGGCAGGCGACTGCCACGTTTGTGGCCGAGGGCGACGGTCCCGGCGGCCCGGGCGGTCCGCCGCCGCTGGGGCCGGGCGGTCCGCCGCCGCGTTAACGGCCTCCTACCATGGAGGCATGGCCACGCAGTCGCGCGCGTCAATCCCCAATCTTCCAGGGTCGCCGCTCACCTTTGACGTCTTGAGGCTTCCCCGTCGTCCCGGCTCCATGCATGCCGTTCAGCTCACCGTGCCGAGTCCGTCGCGCATCGGCCTGGACCTCATCGGGATAGCGAAGGGTGCTCCGCTGGAGCTCGACCTGCGGTTCGAGTCGGTGTCGGAGGGGGTGCTGGTCACCGGAACGGTGTCGGCACCGACCGTCGGGGAGTGCGCACGATGCCTGACGCCGACCACAGGCGAGATCGAGATCCATCTCATCGAGCTGTTCGCATACCCGGACAGCACCACCGAAGCGACCACGGAGTCCGACGAGGTCGGGCACATCGTCGACGACACGATCGATTTGGAGCAGCCGCTGATCGACGCGGTCGGGCTGGAGTTGCCGCTATCGCCGATCTGCAGCGACGACTGTGCCGGCCTGTGCCCGGAGTGCGGTATGCGGCTGGACGACGCCGAACCGGGGCACCACCATGACCAGATCGATCCGCGGTGGGCGAAACTGTCGGGGATGTTCGATCAAACACCTGACGGCTCGTGAGCGAGTCACGGCAGGCGCTGATCACGGCACTGGGGGTGGAGCTGCCCGAAGACCTGCTGACGCTTGCGCTGACACACCGCAGTTATGCCTACGAGCACGGCGGCCTTCCGACCAACGAGCGCCTCGAGTTCCTCGGGGACGCGGTGCTGGGGCTGACGATCACCGACGAGTTGTTCCACCGCCACCCGGAGCGCTCGGAGGGTGATCTGGCCAAGCTGCGGGCCAGCATCGTCAACACCCAGGCACTGGCCGACGTCGCCCGCGGCCTCACCGACGACGGGCTCGGGGCATACCTGCTCCTCGGCCGCGGTGAGGAGAACACCGGCGGCTCGGACAAGTCGAGCATCCTGGCCGACACCACGGAGTCGCTGCTGGGCGCGGTGTACCTGCACCACGGCATCGTCATCGCCCGCGATGTGATCCTCCGGCTGTTCGCCGGGTTGCTCGACACGGCGCCGACGCTGGGCGCGGGCCTCGATTGGAAGACCAGTCTTCAGGAGCTCACCGCAGCTCGGGGGCTCGGTGTCCCGGTGTATCTCGTCACCTCGACCGGGCCCGACCACGACAAGCAATTCACGGCGACCGTCGTCGTCGTGGACACCGAGTACGGCGAAGGGGTTGGGCGGTCCAAGAAGGAGGCCGAGCAGAAGGCGGCGGCCGCGGCGTGGACCGCACTCGACAGTGCCTGAGCTTCCCGAAGTCGAAACCGTCCGCCGCGGGTTGGCCGCCCATGTCACGAACCGGGAGATCACCGCGGTGCGTGTGCATCACCCGCGCGCGGTGCGCAGGCACGAAGCCGGCGCCGCAGACCTGACCGCCCGGTTGCTCGGGCAGCGCATCGTCGGCACCGGCAGGCGGGGAAAGTACTTGTGGCTCACCATGTCTGACGGCTCGGCGCTGGTGGTGCACCTCGGCATGAGCGGGCAGATGCTGCTGGGTCAGGTGCCGCGCTCCGACCATGTGCGCATTGCCGCGCTGCTCGACGACGGCACCGCGCTGAGCTTCGTCGACCAACGGACGTTCGGGGGGTGGATGCTCGCGGAGATGGTCGAAGCCGACGGCACCGTCGTGCCGACGCCGGTAGCCCATCTCGGACGGGACCCGCTCGATCCGCTGTTCGACGCCGAGGGCGTCGTTAAGGTGTTGCGGGGCAAGCACTCTGAGCTCAAACGCCAGCTTCTGGACCAGACGGTGGTGTCGGGCATCGGCAACATCTACGCCGATGAGGCGCTGTGGCGGGCGAAACTCAACGGCGCGCGGATTGCGTCCTCGCTGAGCCGCGCGAAGTTGCGGAGCGTGCTCGACGCGGCCGCAGAGGTGATGGGTGACGCCCTCGATCAGGGCGGCACGTCGTTCGATTCTCTTTATGTCAACGTCAACGGCGAATCCGGGTACTTCGACAGGTCACTCGACGCCTACGGGCGCGAGGGCATGCCCTGTCGGCGCTGCGGTGCGGTGATCCGCCGCGAGAAGTTCATGAACCGCTCGTCGTTCTACTGCCCGCGCTGCCAACCTCGCCCCCGACCGAAAGGCTGAAATGACGGAATTGTGGGTCCAACGCACGGGCGTGCGCCGCTATACCGGCCGCAGCTCCCGCGGCGCCCAAGTGCTGGTGGGCAGCGAGGACGTCGAGGGCGTCTTCACCCCCGGTGAGCTGATGAAGATCGCATTGGCAGCGTGCAGCGGCATGAGCAGCGACCAGCCCCTGCGGCGGCGCCTCGGCGACGACTACGCGGCCACGATCCGGGTATCCGGCGACGCGGACCGGGACAACGAGGTCTACCCGCTGCTCGAGGAATCTCTCGAGGTCGACCTCTCAGGCCTCTTGGACGACGAAGTGGAACGGCTCGTCACCGTCGTCACCCGGGCCGTTGACCAGGTCTGCACCGTAGGCCGGACCCTGAAGGCTGGGACGACGGTGACGTTCGAGGTCAAGCGTGACTGAGGACGCCCGGCTCACCGCCTGGGTGCGCGGCCATGTGCAGGGTGTTGGCTTCCGCTGGTGGACCCGCTCCCGCGCGCTCGAGCTCGGGCTGACGGGCTATGCGGCCAATAAGGCCGACGGCCGGGTCTTGGTGGTGGCGCAGGGCCCGCGCGAAAAATGCCAGCGTCTGCTCGACCTTTTGCAGGCCGGCAACACGCCGGGAACCGTCGACAACGTGCTCGCGGACTTCTCTGAGCGCACGGAAGCCATCTCCGGGTTCTCGGAGCGCTAGTCTCACACCTCGTGCACCTCAAGAGTCTGACGCTGAAGGGCTTCAAGTCCTTCGCCTCACCGACGACTCTTCGTTTCGAACCGGGCATCACCTGCGTCGTCGGCCCCAACGGGGCGGGCAAGAGCAACGTCGTCGACGCCCTGTCGTGGGTGATGGGCGAGCAGGGTGCCAAGTCGCTGCGGGGCGGCAAGATGGAGGACGTCATCTTCGCGGGCACGTCGTCGCGCGCGCCGCTGGGCCGCGCCGAGGTGACCGTCACGATCGACAACACCGACAACGCGCTGCCAATCGACTACACCGAGGTGTCGATCACCCGGCGGATGTTCCGCGACGGTGCCAGCGAGTACGAAATCAACGGCAGCGCTTGCCGTTTGATGGATGTGCAGGAACTCCTATCCGACTCGGGCATCGGCCGCGAGATGCACGTCATCGTCGGCCAGGGCAAGCTCTCCGAGATTCTGGAAGCGCGTCCGGAGGACCGCCGGGCGTTCATCGAGGAAGCCGCCGGGGTGCTCAAGCACCGCAAGCGCAAGGAAAAGGCGGTCCGCAAGCTGGAATCGATGTCGGCCAACCTGGCCCGGCTGACCGACCTCGCCACCGAGCTGCGGCGCCAGCTCAAACCGCTCGGCAGGCAGGCCGAGGTGGCCCGCCGCGCGCAGACGATCCAGGCAGATCTGCGCGACGCCCGGCTGCGGCTGGCGGCCGACGATCTGGTGACCCGCCGCAATGAGTTCGCCGGGGTCGGTGACGCCGAGGCGGCGCTGCGCCGCGAGCACGACGAAGCCGCCGCGCTGCTGGAGGCCGCCACAGCCGAGTACGCCGGTCACGAGGACGCGGTAGCCGCTCTGACCGATCGCGCCGAACACGCACAGCAGACCTGGTTCCGGTTATCGGCGCTGGCCGAGCGAGTAAGCGCCACCGTCCGCATCGCCACAGAACGTGCGCAGCATCTGGACACCGAGCCGGCTCCGACTTCCGGCGTCGACCCCGACATGCTGGATGCCGAAGCCGACGAGGTGGCTGCGACGGAAGGCCGGCTGGTCGCCGATCTGGGCGAGGCCCAGGCCCATCTCGAGGGTGCGCGTACTCAGATGGCGGAGGCCGAGCGCGTCGCCGCTGAAGCGGAGAAGGCCCACCTGGCTGCCGTGCGGGCCGAAGCCGACCGGCGCGAAGGCCTGGCGCGGCTGGCCGGCCAGGTCGACACGATGCGCACCCGCGTGGATTCGACCGACGAGGCGGTCGGCAGGCTCACCGATGCCATCGACGAGGCGGCGTCACGCGCGCAGCAGTCGCAGGCCGAATTCGAGACCGTGCGGGCCAAGGTCGGTGCGCTCGACGAGGGGGAGAGCCGCCTCGACGAGCACCACGATCGGTCCGTTGCTGCCCTGCGCCTGGCCGACGAGCGGCTCGCGGAGCTGCAGGCCGCCGAGCGCAGCGCAGAACGTGAGGTCGCGTCGCTGCAGGCCCGCATCGAGGCACTCTCCGTCGGACTCGATCGTAAGGACGGGGCAGCGTGGTTAGCTGAAAACCTCGTTGACGCAGGTTTTTTCGGATCGCTCGCGAAGCACGTCAACGTGCGCACCGGCTATGAAGCAGCGGTTGCGGCTGTCCTTGGTGCGGCCGCCGACGCGATCGCCGTGGAAGACGCCGCGGTCGCCCGTTCCGCGGTTGCGGCGCTCAAGCAGTCTGACGGCGGCAGGGCGGCGATCGTGCTCGGCGATTGGCCGGCGCCCGCCGATCCGCGCCCGGTCGCGCTGCCCGCTGGCGCGGTGTGGGCCGTCGACCTCGTCGAGGCATCCGAGAAGCTTCGGCACGCGGTCGCAGCGATGCTGTCGGGCGTCGTAGTGGTCACCGACCTGCACGCCGCGCTGGATCTCGTCACCGCGCACCCGCAGCTGCGCGCCGTCACGCCCGACGGCGACCTCGTCGGCGCCGGCTGGGTCAGCGGAGGCTCTGACCGGCGCCCCAGCACCTTGGAGATCACCTCAGAGATCGGCAACGCGCGCAATGAGCTGTCGGCAGCCGAGACGCGGCAGCGTGAGCTCGCCGCAGCGCTGGCCGGGGCGCTGGCTGAGCAGAACGACCGCCAGGACGCTGCCGAGCAGGCGCTGGCGGCCCTCAACGAGTCGGACGCGAGGATCGCCTCGGCCTACGAGCAGTTGGGGCGTCTCGGCCAGGATGCGCGCACCGCCGACGAGGAGTGGCGCCGTCTGACCGAACAGCGCGAGGAGCTGGAGGCCACGCGTGCGCGGACCGTCGAGGAACTGACGGACCTCGAACAGCGGCTCGCCAACGCCCAGCATGCGCAGGACCCGGTTGCTGACGACTCCGCCGAGCGCCAGGCGAGCATGGCTGCCGCCGAGGCCGCGAGGACCAACGAGATCGAGGCGCGGCTGGCGGTTAGAACTGCCGAGGAACGCGTGAATGCTGTTCGGGGACGGGCGGATTCGCTGCGACGGGCGGCCGCCGCCGAACGAGAGGCGCGGGTTCGGGCCGAGCGGGCCAAACAGGCGCGACGCCATGCTGCTGCGGTCGCAGCCGCGGTCGCCGAGGCGGGCCAGCAGGTGGCGTTGCAACTTTCGCAGGCCGTCGCTGCCGCGTCGCTGACCCGCGACGGCTTGGCGGCCGAACGCACACAGCGCGCCGCAGCGCTTTCCGCGATCCGCTCGACGGTGGCCACGCTGAACACCAAGATCAGCGCCCTGACCGAGGCCCTGCATCGCGACGAGGTGGTCAAGGCGCAGGCGGCGCTGCGGATCGAACAGCTCGAGGAGCATGTTCTCGAACAGTTCGGCATGGCCTCTGCCGACTTGATTGCCGAGTACGGGCCCGATGTGCCGTTGCCGCCACCGGAACTCGAGGTTGCCGAATACGAGCAAGCCCGCGAGCGCGGCGAGCAGGTGACCGCGCCGGCGCCGATGGCCTACGACAGGCCCACCCAGGAACGCCGGGCCAAGCGCACCGAACGCGAACTCGCCGAGCTGGGCCGGGTCAACCCGCTGGCCCTCGAGGAGTTCGCCGCGCTCGAGGAGCGCTACAACTTCCTGTCGACGCAGCTGGAAGACGTGAAAGCCGCACGCAAGGACCTGCTCGGCGTGGTGGCCGACGTCGACGCGCGGATCGTGGCGGTGTTCACCGAGGCCTACATCGACGTCGAACGCGAGTTCCGGGCGGTGTTCGAGGCGCTGTTTCCCGGTGGTGAGGGCAGGCTGTTGCTGACCGATCCCGATGACATGCTGACCACCGGCATCGAAGTCGAGGCACGCCCGCCCGGCAAGAAGATCAAGAGGCTCTCGCTGTTGTCCGGCGGCGAGAAATCGCTCGCCGCGATCGCGATGCTGGTGGCGATCTTCCGTGCCCGCCCATCGCCGTTCTACGTGATGGACGAGGTCGAGGCCGCGTTGGACGACGCGAACCTGCGCCGGCTGCTGTTGCTGTTCGCCGAGTTGCGCGCCCAGTCGCAGCTGCTCGTGATCACACACCAAAAGCCGACCATGGAGGTCGCCGACGCGTTGTACGGCGTCACGATGCGCGACGACGGCATCACGACCGTGATCTCGCAGCGGATGCGCGGCCAGGAACTGGTGGGCACGGGCTAGCGCTGACTTGGCTCGTGTTTGCAGATCTACGTATTTCGCCCGCGGGTCTGTGTCATCGTTCAGGTTATGAGCAGCAAGTTCACAGGGTGGGCGAGAGCGATCATCGCTGTGTGCCTATCCGCGGGAATGCTTGCCGGTGCGGGCCCATCCTGGGCACGCCCGCCATATCCGCTCGCTCCGGTGTGCACGAACTGGCTCTTCAATGGATTCACCCAGCTGACCCGCAGTGATGGTTGGGTCATGTGGTTCATCTCAGACAACGCAGGGGTGCCCGAGACTGCAAGGTTCAACAAACCACTCCCAGACGGAGGGTTTTCGAACGGCCCACTAGTGGGCGGTATCCAGGGAACGGCCATGAACATCAGGGAGCAGGTAACCGGAGACCCAGTTTGGACGCTGTGGGCGGGCAACATTGATCAGGCCGGTAACGCGTCCGGCATAATCGAGAACTCCAGCACGTCAGGAGTCACCTGGCACACAAATGCGCCCTTGAGGTGCCAGTCGGCGCCACCATCCCTTCAGGGCCCGACTGTTTCGTGGGACTACTGGCCTGGGGGCGTCACCGCCCATATCACGGACCGCAGTGGGATCGATGCCCAATGTACTTACACCGCCGACTGGTACGACCGCAGCTTTTTCCTGCCCGCCAACTCCACATACGACCTAGTGATCTGGCCGGCTATACCGGAACACCGGAATTGGCACATCACGATCGCCTGTGACAACGGCACAAGGACAGAAACCACGACGTTCTTCTGAGTGGACCGCGCCGCAGCTAGGCGATCTGCGTCAGTCCGATTGCCCGCAGCGCCGCCAAATCGCCTGCACCGCAACCATGTAGGCATATCTGCAGTTCCTCGATGAAGTTGTGCAGCCAGTCGGACACCGCGGACGCCGACGCGATCGCGGGCGCGAGTAACGGCCGTGCGATCGCGACCACATCGGCACCCAGCGCGATCGCCTTGGCGGCATCCATGCCAGTGCGGATGCCCCCGGACGCGACCAGCGCAACGTCGGGCAGCGCAGTTCGCACCTCGACGATCGCTTGTGCGGTCGGCACACCCCAGTCGGCCAGTTCGGGGTGGCGGAGCTCGCCGTAGCGCACGAATTGCTCCACCCGCGACCATGACGTGCCGCCTGCGCCGGCCACGTCGAGCGCTGCCACCGGCAGCTCACCCGGGATGCGGATCAGCTCGGCCACCGCGGCCGCGCCGAGGCCGTGTCCGACCTCCTTGAGCAGGATCGGATAGCCGAGCGAGGAAGCGACATCGCGCAACCGCGTGATCGACCCCGAGAAGTCGGTGTCACCGCCGCTCTGCATGGCTTCCTGGAGCGGATTGGTGTGCACGGCCAGCGCATCCGCGCCGACGCGGTCGAGCGCCCTGACGAGGTCAGGCAGCGCCGACTTGGTCAATTGAGACAACCCGATGTTGCCAACGAGCAGGACATCGGGCGCGACGTCGCGGACCGCGAAACTGGCGGCAGCGCGTTCGCCCAGAGCGCTGTCGAGCATGATCCGCTGCGAGCCGAGCATCATCCCGACGCCCAGCTCGTGCGCGGCGGCCGCCAGGTTGCGGTTGATCGTGCCGGACAGCTCCGCCCCGCCCGTCATCGCTCCGACGAGCACCGGCGCGCGCAGCCCTACGCCGAGGAAGCCGGCGGAGAGGTCGATCTCGTCGAGGCTGGTCTGGGTCAGCGCGTTGTAGGGCAGCGCATAGCGCTCCAAACCCGTGGTCAACGAGCCATTGTCGACGTCCTCGGTCAGGCAGACGTCGATATGCCTGCGCTTGCGCCCGGCCAGCGAGCCGAGCGAGGCTTGTCCGAGCGACCGTCCTGCACTGGGGCCGATCGTCATCGCCTGACGCCCTTGGGAGAATGGCGGCGTGGGAGAAAGTCTGTGGGTCGCACTCGCTGTCGTCGCCGTTCTGCTCGTAGCCGCGCTCGTCGTTGGCCTGGTGTTGTTCCGGCGGCGGCGCATCAGCCTCGCAAAGACAGACACCACCACTCGTGAGGATCGCTCCGGCGGGTACACCGCCTCGAACACCATAACGTTCAAGGAGTCGTCTCCCACGGCGACAGCCGACGAGGTCGACACCACTGGTCTGCCTGGAGTCGGGGACGACGCCGCGATTCCGCGCGATTCCGTCACGCGGCCGATCTCCGATGTGCAGCTTCCGCAGGCCGATACCGAGGCGCCGGCGGTCGAGGAGATCGCGCCCCCGGACGGCCGGCTCGAGCGCCTGCGCGGTCGACTCTCGAAGTCGCAGAACGCAATTGGCCGCAGCATGCTGGGTCTCCTCGGCGGCGGCGACCTGGACGAGGACTCGTGGCAGGACGTCGAGGACACGCTGCTGGTCGCCGATCTCGGGCCGACCGCAACCGATTCGGTGGTGTCAGCGTTGCGGTCGCGGCTTGCCAGCTCGACCGTGCGCACCGAGGCCGACGCACGCGCGGTGTTGCACGAGGTTCTGGTCCGTGAACTGCAGCCGGACCTGGATCGTTCGATCAAGGCCGTGCCACATGCGGGCGCACCCTCGGTGCTGCTGGTAGTGGGGGTCAACGGCACCGGAAAGACGACGACAGTCGGCAAACTCGCCCGCGTGCTGGTGGCTGACGGCAGGCGCGTCGTCCTCGGTGCCGCCGACACGTTCCGTGCCGCGGCTGCTGATCAGCTGCAGACCTGGGCGTCGCGGGTGGGCGCGCACGTGGTCCGCGGAGCCGAGGGCGCTGACCCCGCGTCGGTCGCATTCGACGCCGTGAGCACCGGCATCGAGGACGGCGCCGACGTCGTCGTCATCGACACCGCCGGGCGCTTGCACACCAAGGCCGGCCTGATGGACGAGCTCGGCAAGGTCAAACGGGTCGTCAGCAAGCGCGCCGCAGTGGATGAGGTGTTGCTGGTGCTCGACGCGACGATCGGCCAGAACGGCCTCGCGCAGGCGCGGGTGTTCGCTGACGTCGTGGAGATCACGGGGGTGGTGTTGACGAAGCTCGACGGCACCGCCAAGGGCGGCATCGTGTTCCGCGTGCAGCAGGAACTCGGCGTGCCGGTCAAGCTCGTCGGGCTCGGCGAGGGACCCGACGATCTCGCGCCGTTCGAGCCTGCCGCCTTCGTTGACGCTTTGCTCGGCTGACAGCAGAGAAGCGCCGTAACACCGTCGAAACGCTTGCCCGGCATCCGTTCACACGAGCGAAACACCGCAGCGTCTTAGACGAAACAACCACTCAGCATTGTCTTACCCCAGGTCAACGGACGAACTTCCGATGGCCATGACTCTGCTGCTAAGGAGAAACCGCGAGTGGCCGATTTTCCGACATGGGGTATTCCCAATACCGGTGATACCGCCTGGATGTTGACGAGCTCTGCGCTCGTCTTGCTGATGACGCCGGGCCTGGCCTTCTTTTACGGAGGTATGGTGCGCGCCAAGGGCGTGCTGAACATGCTGATGATGAGCATCAGCGCCATGGGGGTGGTGGGCATCCTCTGGGTGCTCTACGGCTACTCGATGGCGTTCGGCAATGACATCCTCGGCACGGACTATGGGGGCCTGCTCGGTGATCCCACTCAGTATTGGGGGCTCAAGGGCCTGTTCGGTGGGGTCTACACGCAGCTGACGCCGGATGCACCAGCGGTGAACGTGGCACTGGCAGGCACCATTCCGGCGACAGTGTTCGTCGCCTTCCAGGCGATGTTCGCGATCATCACCGTGGCCCTGATTTCGGGCGCGGTGGCCGACCGTCTTCGCTTTGGTCCGTGGCTACTGTTCGCGGCTTTGTGGGCGACGATCGTGTACTTCCCGGTCGCTCACTGGGTGTTCCACTTCAGGGCCGATCTCGGCGGTATCACTGCCGAAAAGGGCGGTTGGATCGCCAACAACTTGCACGTGATCGACTTCGCAGGTGGTACGGCGGTGCACATCAACTCCGGTGCTGCAGGCCTAGCGCTGTGCATCGTGCTTGGACGCCGACGAGGTTGGCCGAAGACTCCGATGAGACCGCACAACCTTCCGTTCACGATGCTGGGCGCGGGTCTGCTGTGGTTCGGGTGGTTTGGCTTCAACGCCGGATCGGCGGTGGCGTCCAACGGCGTCGCCGGGGCCACGTTTATCACGACGTTCACGGCGACAGCCACAGCGATGTTCGGTTGGCTGCTAGTGGAAAAGATCCGCGACGGCAAGCCGACCTCACTGGGTGCCGCGTCGGGCATCGTCGCCGGGCTGGTCGCGATCACGCCGTCGTGTTCGTCGGTGAACATCCTCGGCGCGATCACCATCGGACTGGTGGCGGGCATCATCTGCGCACTTGCGGTGGGTCTGAAATACAAACTGGGCTTTGATGATTCGCTCGACGTCGTCGGTGTGCACATGATCGGCGGCCTTGTCGGCACGCTGATGGTGGGCCTGGTCGGGACCGCCGCGGCACCCGCCGCGGTGAACGGCTTCTTCTATGGTGGCGGTTGGCATCAGCTGGGCATGCAGGCGCTGGGTGCATTCTCGGTGCTGTTCTACTCGTTCACCGTGGCCGCGATCCTCGCCCTCGCCATCAAGTTCACGATCGGACTCCGCGCCACAGCGGAAGACGAAGAACTTGGTATCGATGAGGCCGAACACGCGGAAACCGCTTACGATTTCGCTACTGTCGGAACGGGTACTTCACTGAGCATGGCCAACGCCATCGCCGGCAAGGAGGCAGAAGAATGAAGCTGATCACCGCGATCGTCAAGCCATTCACGCTCGAAGACGTCAAGACCGGCCTGGAGCAAACAGGAATTCTCGGGATGACGGTCAGCGAGGTGCAGGGTTACGGTCGGCAGAAGGGCCACACGGAGGTCTACCGAGGGGCCGAGTACTCGGTGGACTTCGTGCCGAAGGTGCGCGTCGAGGTGCTTGTCGACGACTCCGCGGTCGACAAGGTGGTGGACGTCATCGTGCAGGCGGCGCGTACCGGCAAGATCGGTGACGGCAAGGTGTGGGTGAGCCCGGTCGAGGCCGTCGTGCGGGTGCGCACAGGTGAGCGGGGCGCCGACGCGCTGTGAGGGGATGACGCAGCCGACGCCCGATTCCGCTGCCGGAGCCGATAATCAACACGCTCCGGCAGCGGAATCGCACAGGCCCGCAAAAGATTTGGTGGCAGCCGCCGAGCAGTTGCTGGCCGGCAGCTCCCACCTCGACAGCGCATCACTGCGTGACGCGTTACTCGATCTGCACGAGTTCTGGTTGACCACCAAGGCCACCGAGATTGGTATCACCGACACGAGCGGTTTCGCGATCGTCGCCACCGGCGGTCTCGGCCGCGGGGAATTCGTGCCGTACTCCGACCTCGACCTCATGCTGTTGCATGACGGCATGGCCGACGAGTCGGTCAGTTCGACAGCCGACCAGCTGTGGTATCCCTTGTGGGACGCCAACATTCGCCTCGACCACAGCGTCCGCACCGTGTCCGAGGCCCTGCATGTGGCCGCCGATGACATATCGGCCGGGCTGGCGATGCTGGAGGCGCGGCACATTGCAGGCAACGCCGAGCTGTCCGGTCAGCTCGCCGACGGGGCGCGACGACAGTGGCGCACCGGAATCCGCTCCCGATTTGACGAGCTGGTCGAACACACGCAGGCACGCTGGGAGCGCAGCGGACAGATCGCACACCGCGCCGAACCCGATCTCAAGTGCGGCCGTGGCGGTTTGCGCGACGTACAGCTGCTCAACGCTCTGGCCGTCGCTCAGCTCGCCGATCACTTCTCGAATCGCAGCGCCAGCAATGTGGCGGGTTCGCTGGCCGGGGCGCACTTGGCGCTGCTGAACGTGCGCACCGAACTCCACCGGATTTCGGGTCGCGGTCGAGACATGCTGCTGGCGCAATACGCCGACGAGATCGGCGCCGCGCTGCGCATCGGGGACCGATTCGACCTGGCTCGAATGCTCAGCGATGCCGCCCGCACGATCGGCTACTACGTCGACGCCGGGCTGCGCACCGCCGGAAATGCCCTGCCTCGTCGTGGGTTGGCCGCGCTGCGCCGGCCCATTAGGCGTCCACTCGACGAAGGCGTGGTCGAGTCCGGGGGTGAAGTGATCCTTGCCCGCGACGCGCGACCAGAACGCGATCCGGGACTTGTCCTGCGCGTCGCGGCTGCCGCGGCGACCGCAAATCTTCCGCTCGCGGCATCGACGCTGACCCGCCTCGCTGACACCGCGCCGGAGTTGCGTACCCCGTGGCCGCGGCAGGCGCTGAAAGACCTCCTGGTGCTGTTGACCGCGGGGCCTGCGGCCGTCTCGACGATCGAGGCGCTCGACCGAACAGGCTTGTGGGGCCGACTGTTTCCGGAATGGGGCGCAGTACGTGACCTGCCGCCGCGCGACATTGTCCACATCTGGACAGTCGATCGGCACCTGACCGAAACAGTCTCGAAGGCAGCCGCGTTCACCACCCGGGTGGGTCGGCCGGATCTCCTCGTTCTCGGCGCACTGCTGCACGACATCGGGAAGGGCCGCGGCGGCGACCATAGCGTCATCGGTGCGGAACTCGCGACGCAGGTCGGCACGCGACTTGGGCTGTGGCCGTCGGACATCGAGACGCTGTCTGCCATCGTGCGGTATCACTTGCTGCTTCCGGGCACTGCAACGCGACGGGATCTACAAGACCCTGAGACCATCACCGCCGTCGTCAACGCGCTCGACGGCGACCCGGCGCTGCTCGAGTTGCTGCATGCGCTCGCCGAAGCGGATTCGCTGGCCACCGGTCCCGGGGTGTGGGGTGACTGGAAGGCACTGCTGATCGGGGACTTGGTGCGTCGCTGCCGATTGATCATGGCCGGCGAACCGCTGCCGCACGCGGATCCTGTTGATCAGCAGTATCTTTCGTTGGCCCGCGACGGCAACGTGCACGTCGAGCTGACGCCCGGTGACGGTCAGCACATCTTCCGGGTGACCATGGTGGCGCCGGATACTCGAGGGTTGTTGTCCAAGGCTGCAGGCGTTCTCGCGTTGAACTCACTGCGCGTCCACTCCGCATCCGTCAACAGCTTCGAGGGTTCGGCGATCAACACGTTCGTCGTCTCACCGCACTTCGGGTCGCCGCCGCCGGCCGAGCTGCTGCGCCAGCAGCTCATCTCAGCAATCGCCGGAGATCTCGACGTGATCAGCCTACTGGAGCAGCGCAACGCCGAGGCCGCGCAGCACGGTCGGCGCGCGGGTGAAGTCGTGGCTGCGGTGCCGGTGAATCACGCGTCCGCGCCGCCGCGGGTTTTGTGGCACGACGGGCCGGCGCGCGGTCAGCTGCTGGTCGAGATCCGCTCCACGGACCGAACGGGCCTGCTCGCCGTGCTGACCAGAGTGTTCGAGAAGGCGGGCGTGGACATCGCTTGGGCGAAGGTCACCACACTGGGGTCGTCGGTGGACGACGTGTTCTGCGTCGTCGCGCCGTCCGGTGAGAGTCTGCGCACGACCCTCGAGCACGACCTGCTGTCGGTGCTGCCCGCACCGCGGCGGCCCGCGCAGCACGCCAGCTAGTGCGCCGGCCAATCCACGCGTTCCGCTCACTGATTCATGATCAATGAGCGATGATGAGCATCATGAAAGTACGGCGATGACGCAACCTTCTGCCAACCCGCCGCCGCAGTGGGCGCCGCAGTATTCCCAGCCGCCGGGCGGCTATTACCCGGCGTATTCGCAGGTGCCGCATACCAATTCGATGGCGGTCGCGTCCCTGATATGCGCTTTCGTGATGGCGCCGCTGGGAATTGTGTTCGGGCATCTTGCGCTGTCGCAGATCCGGCGTACGGGCGAGGAGGGCAGGGGATTCGCGATTGCCGGCCTTGCGATTGGCTACGTGGCTACTGTGCTAGGCATCTTGGGCATCATCCTGTGGTTGACGGTCTTCGCGGCGGTGACGCACGAAATCCACAACCAGTTTCCAACCTTCCAACAACCGACCTTTCCAACCATGCCAACCTTCGAACAGCCGACCACGTTTCCGTCGTTTCCGCGGTGATTCCGTAAGCCGCTAGGCTTGCCGCGTGTTTGAAACGCTGTCAGACCGGTTGACCGGTGCCCTGCAGAACCTGCGCGGCAAGGGGCGGCTGTCCGACGCCGACATCGACGCCACCACCCGCGAAATCCGGCTGGCGCTGCTCGAAGCCGATGTGTCGCTTCCCGTCGTCCGCGACTTCGTCGCCCGCATCAAGGAGCGGGCGAAGGGCGCCGAGGTCTCCGCCGCGCTGAACCCGGCCCAGCAAGTCGTCAAGATCGTCAACGAGGAGCTCATCGGCATTCTCGGCGGGCAGACTCGCCCGCTGGCCTTCGCCAAGACGCCACCGACGGTTGTCATGCTGGCGGGCCTGCAAGGCTCCGGAAAGACGACGCTTGCCGGCAAGCTCGCGAAATGGTTTATCGGACAGGGGCATACACCGCTTCTGATCGCGGCCGACCTGCAGCGCCCCGGTGCGGTCAGCCAGCTCAAGATCGTCGGGCAGCGAGCGGGAGCTACCGTCTTCGCGCCGCACCCGGGGACGTCGCCTGAAGGTTCGGTCGAGGCGGGCCCCGGCGACCCCGTCGCGGTCGCCGCGGCCGGCTTGGCTGAGGCGAAAGCCAAGCACTTCGACGTCGTAATCGTCGACACCGCCGGCCGGCTCGGCATCGACGAGGAACTGATGGCGCAGGCCGGCGCGATTCGCGACGCCGTGCAGCCCGATGAGGTGATCTTCGTCCTCGACGCGATGGTCGGCCAGGACGCCGTCGCCACCGCCGACGCGTTCCGCGAGGGTGTCGGGTTCACCGGCGTCGTGCTCACCAAGCTGGACGGGGACGCGCGCGGTGGCGCAGCCTTGTCGGTGCGTGAGGTCACCGGCGTGCCGATCCTGTTCGCTTCGACCGGTGAGAAGCTCGAGGACTTCGACGTCTTCCACCCCGATCGGATGGCCAGCCGGATCCTTGGCATGGGCGATGTGCTCAGCCTGATCGAGCAGGCAGAGCAGGTCTTCGACGCAGAGCAGGCCGAGGCGGCCGCCGCGAAGATCGGGGCCGGCGAGCTCACGCTGGAGGACTTCCTCGAGCAGATGCTGATGATCCGCAAGATGGGCCCGATCGGCAACCTGCTCGGCATGCTGCCCGGGGCGGGCCAGATGAAGGACGCGCTCGCTGCCGTCGACGACAGCCAACTTGACCGCGTTCAGGCGATCATCCGCGGCATGACGCGCGATGAGCGGGCCGACCCGAAGATCATCAACGCCTCGCGACGGCTGCGGATCGCCAACGGCTCGGGCGTGACGGTGTCGGAGGTCAACCAGCTCGTCGACCGCTTCTTCGAGGCGCGAAAGATGATGTCGCAGATGGCCGGTCAGATGGGCATGCCGTTCGCCCGCAAGGGCTCGCGGAAAGCCAAGGGGAAGAACAAGAAAGGCCGCAAGGGGGGGCGCGGGCCGACTCCGCCGAAGGTGCGGGGCATGCCCGAGGGGTTCCCGGACATTTCGCAGATGCCGCCCGGCCTCGACGAATTGCCGCCAGGGCTAGCCGATTTCGACTTGTCGAAGCTGAAGTTCCCGAAGAATTGAACCGCCTGCACGTCAGGGGCCGGGGGTTGCCGGACGGAGAGCCGGTCGAATGGTGGATCGCCCAGGGTGTGCTGTCCGCCGAACCGGGGGCCGACGCGGACACCGTGTTCGACGGCGGCTGGATCCTGCCCGGGCTTGTCGACGCGCATTGCCACGTCGGACTCGGTGAGCGCGGGCCCACCGACCTCGACGAGGCGATCTCCCAGGCCGGCACGGATCGCGACGCCGGCGCGCTTCTGTTGCGCGACTGCGGATCTCCGATCGACACCCGCAGCCTCGACGATCACGACGACCTGCCGCGCATCATTCGGGCAGGCCGCCACCTGGCCCGGCCCAAGAGGTACAGCCAGGGATTCGCCGAGGAACTCGAGGACGAGTCACAACTACCGGAAGCTGTTGCGGCACAGGCACGTCGCGGAGACGGATGGGTCAAGCTCGTCGGCGACTGGATCGATCGCGAGGTCGGCGACCTCGCGCCTCTCTGGTCGGACGACGTGCTGGTGGCAGCGATTGAGGCCGCCCACGCGAACGGCACGCGCATCACCGCTCATGTGTTCGGCGAGGACGCGCTGCCGGGTCTGATCAACGCCGGCATCGACTGCATCGAGCACGGCACCGGGCTGACCGACGACATCGTCGACCTGATGGTCGAACATGGCACCGCGCTCGTGCCGACCCTGATCAACGTCGCCAACTTCCCTGGCATCGCCGACAACGCCGCGAAGTTCCCCGCCTACGCAGCGCACATTCGCAGCCTGTACGCCAACAGCCGGGCACGCCTGGCCGCGGCGCGTGAGGCCGGTGTTCCGATCTACGCAGGCACCGACGCCGGTTCGATGATCGCCCACGGCCGCATCGCCGACGAGGTCGACGCGCTCAAGGGAATCGGCATGACGCCAACAGAGGCGCTGGGCGCCGCATGCTGGGATGCGCGCCGCTGGCTGGGCCGGCCGGCGCTGGAGCATGGTGCCTCAGCGGATCTGCTGTGCTACACCGACGATCCGCGGTCCGGAGCCGCAGTGCTCAACCGGCCGGACGTGCTCATCCTGCGCGGGCGGATGTTCTAGAGCGCTCCGATGCTGGTTTGTGGTGACTGCGCGAATCCCCAGTCGAGTAACCCGGTGGCCTGGTCCCAATACGTCGGGCCGCCAGTGACAATCAGCCCGTACATCATCGCGATCAGCAGCCGGCGTCCGTCGCGCTCCGCTTCTGCCACGTAGGTCTTGCGGGCGGCGTCGGTGAAGCCGGTCTTGCCGCCGAGCGTGCCCGCATAGCGCTGCAGCATTTGGTTCTCGTTGACGATCGGCTTGTCGCCGTCGTTCTGTGGGAACAGTGCGGCGGGCTGGGAGGTGACCTTCGCGAACACCGGGTTGGCCATCGCGGCGCGGAAGATGATCGCCAGGTCGCGCGGTGTGGTCCAGCCGGTGCCGCCCGGTCCGTCCAGCCCCGAGGGTGTCGCGGCGTGCGTGTCAGGTGCGCCCAGAGCCGTCGCTTTCGCGTTCATCTTCGCGACAGCGGTGTCGAAACCGCCCAGCATGTCGGCCAGCGTGTTGGCCGCGTCGTTTCCCGACACCAGCAGCAGCGCGTCGAGCAGCTGGCGTGCGCTATACGTGCGGCCTGGTTTGATTCCCACGCAACTGCATTCGACATGAGTGTCGGGCTCGTTGGCGATCACCGTCGCGTCGAGGTTCAGCTCGTCGAGAGCGACGAGCGCGAGCAACACTTTGATGGTGCTGGCGGGTGGGTGGCGGGCGTCGATGTCGCGACCGGCCAGCACCTGCCCGGTGTCCGCGTCGGCGACGATCCAGGCCTGGGCGGGGCCGTCGGGGAGTGCGACCGCGCCCACGGGCGGCGCATCGGAGTCGGCGGGCGCCACAGCCGGCTGGAGCCCGAACAGTGCGGTGGCGGCGATCGCGGAAACGGTGGCGAGCTTTCGCAAAATCATCGGCGCTGAGCCTATCGGCGATTCCTGATCGTGTTGAATCGAGCACATGCTCAGCCTCGAGGAGATCTCAGACCGCCTGGAAATCCAACAGCTGCTCGTCGACTACTCGTCGGCGATCGACCAGCACCGTTTCGACGACCTGGATCGCGTATTCACTCCTGACGCATACATCGACTACCGCGCGATGGGCGGCGTCGACGGCGCGTACCCCGAGGTCAAAGCCTGGCTCGCCGCAGTCTTGCCGAATTTCCCGGCGTATTCACATCTGGTCGGCAACTTCGATGTCCGAATCGACGGCGACAGCGCGAAGTCACGGACGCTGTGCTTCAACCCCATGGCGCTCGGCGGCGAGAAGAACCAGATCATGTTCTGCGGACTCTGGTACGACGACGAGTTCGTCCGCACCGCCGACGGCTGGCGGATGACCCGCCGCGTCGAAGCGAAGTGCTTCGACAAGATCGTCTAGCTGGCTATCCGCGTATTGCCCTCTTCGCGTCGAAAGTGACGTTACGTAGAGAAAGTGCCCCGAGTAGTGGTCGCCATATCGTCAGTTTCGCTGCGACCTGGCCGCTCGTCAGGGTGCTGGTCGCGCGATTTCGCCGCTGATCAGCGTTCTGGCAGAATGGGCGGCTGTCCGCGGACCCGACCACGGTCGGCCTGCGGTCAGACCCACGCGAGGCAAAACCGGATCCGGCAACCGCCCGGTATCGCTGAATTGCCGCGTGATACCTCTAGGAGAAGTTGTTTCACCATGTCTGTGAAAATCAAGCTCACCCGGCTTGGCAAGATCCGCAACCCCCAGTACCGCGTGGCCGTCGCCGATGCGCGCACCCGCCGCGACGGGCGCGCCATCGAGGTGATCGGCCGCTACCACCCCAAGGAAGACCCCAGCCTGATCGAGATCGACTCGGATCGCGCGCAGTATTGGCTGTCCGTCGGAGCGCAGCCCACCGAGCCCGTCCTCAAGCTGCTGAAGATCACCGGCGACTGGCAGAAGTTCAAGGGCCTCGAAGGCGCCGAGGGCACGTTGAAGGTCGCTGCGCCCAAGCCCAGCAAGCTCGAGCTGTTCAACGCCGCGCTTGCCGAGGCCGACGGAGGCTCCAGCGCTGAGGCCACCACGCCGAAGAAGAAGGCGCCCGCGAAGAAGGCGCCTGCGAAGAAGGCCGCCGAGGCCGCCGAGCCTGCGGCCGAGGTTTCCGAGCCGGCTTCGGATACCGAGAGCTGACCCCGCGATGAGTTCCGTGGTTGTCGACGCGGTTGAGCATCTGGTCCGCGGAATCGTGGACAACCCCGACGATGTCCGGGTCGACATGGTGACCAACCGCCGGGGCCGCACCGTCGAAGTGCATGTGCACCCGGACGATCTGGGCAAGGTGATCGGCCGCGGCGGCCGGACAGCGACCGCGCTGCGCACTCTCGTCGCGGGCATCGGCGGTCGGGGTATCCGCGTCGACGTGGTGGACACCGACCAGTAGTCATTCCTGTGGAGCTGGTCGTCGGGCGGGTCGTCAAACCCCACGGCGTGACTGGTGAGCTCGTCGTCGAAGTCCGCACCGACGATCCTGACACCCGTTTCGCCGCCGGGTCGGTGCTGCGGGGGAGGCCTGCGCGGGGTGGGTCCACACGCACCTACACGATCGAATCCGTGCGCGAACACGGCAACAAGCTTCTTGTCAGGCTGGCCGGGGTTACGGACCGCGACGCCGCCGATGCGATCCGCCAGACGCTGTTCTACATCGATTCGGCGGATCTGCCCGAGCTCGAGGATCCCGACGAGTTCTACGATCACCAGCTCGAGGGCCTGACGGTGCGCACCGTCGATGGTGCTGACGTCGGCACCGTGGCCGAGGTGCTCCACACTTCCGGGGGAGAACTACTCGCCGTTCGCCCCGAAGACGGCTCGGGTGAGGTGCTGGTTCCGTTCGTGTCGGCGATCGTGGTATCGGTATCGTTGGCGGACAAGATAATTCAGATCGACCCGCCCGACGGCCTGTTGGAGCTGGAGTAGCCGTGCGGATCGACGTCATCACCATTTTCCCGCAATATCTGGAGCCGCTGCGCCAGTCGCTGCCGGGCAGGGCGATCGACACCGGCATCGTGGATCTGCGGCTGCACGACCTGCGGGACTGGACGCACGACGTGCACCGCTCAGTCGACGACGCGCCCTATGGCGGTGGTCCCGGGATGGTGATGAGGGCGCCGGTCTGGGGCGAGGCGCTAGATGAAATTTGTTCAGCCGAAACACTTCTCGTGGTCCCGACACCAGCGGGTGTGCCCTTCACACAAGCCGTCGCACAGCGCTGGAGCGACGAACGGCACCTCGTGTTCGCGTGCGGCCGCTACGAGGGAATCGACCAGCGAGTGGTCGACGACGCCGGCCGCCGCATGCGGGTGGAAGAGATCTCCATCGGTGATTACGTGCTGCCCGGCGGTGAATCGGCCGCGCTGGTGATGATCGAGGCGGTTGTCCGACTTTTGCCCATGGTGCTCGGCAATCCCCAATCACACCAACAGGATTCGCATTCTGACGGCTTGCTGGAAGGGCCGAGCTACACGCGCCCACCGAGTTGGCGGGGCCTGGACGTGCCCGACGTACTGCTGTCAGGGGACCACGCGCGCGTCGCTGCATGGCGGCGCGAGATGTCGCTTCACCGTACCCAGGCGCGCAGGCCAGATCTGCTCGGCGACTAGGAGGTTCGTCAGATTTTCCCGGTGGGGAACATCGTCTTGACAGCCTTGGTGAGCGTATTGCGGGCCACCGCGTCGCTGGTCGGCTGCAGGGCGCCGATCGTCATCACGTAGCGGTGGTCGGAGCCGATCACGCCGGTCGAGAGGTGTAGTTGGTCACCGCTGTCCCAGCAGCAGAACCAGCCTTGCTTGACCGCTACCGGTGAGGCGAACAGGCCGTCGGGGATGCCGAACCGCTGCGGATACCCGTCGACGCCTGTCGGGGTCGATTGCGACAGGTCGTTGATGATCTTGTCGGCCTGGTCAGCTGGAAGCCCGCCACCGTTACCGAGCAGCTTGTCGTAGTAGCGGACGAGATCGCTTGCGGTGCTTAGCGTGACGTCCCAGTGCCCGTTGTAAGGCGCCGTCGTCGATCTCAGGCCGTACCGCGCGGTGACGCGGTTGATGATGTCGCTGCCGCCGCTGCGATTCCAGAACACGTCGGCGGCGCCGTCATCGGAGGAGCTCAGCATGGCATCGAATGCCCGCACGTCGTCGGGGGAGAGCTGCATCTGGCCCTTCGACACTTGCAACAGCAGGTCGTCGGCGATGAACAGCTTGGCCACCGAGGCGATCGGGAGCGAAACATCTTTGCCGTTGCTGACGATCTGGCCCGTCTTGCGGTCGAGCGCCACGATCGAGATCGCCGCACCCGCGTCTGCGGCCTCGGAGCTGGCCTGACGCACGCGGGCATCCAGGCCGTCGAACGCGGTTTCGGCTGCGGGGGCGTCGTCTGTGGGTGCGGCCGTTGCCAGGGCCACCGGCGCCGTACCAGTGCCACGGTGTCCCATCGGCATGCCGTCCGCCCGTGCCACACATGCGGCGACGAGCACCGTGGAAACCAGCACCGCGGTTGCCGTCCGCACATCCGACCGCGGCCGACGCATAATGCACCCTCGTTCCTGTTCGTGAGGTGGGCCGACCGCACCGCCTGCCCAGTTGTCTGCAGTAGCCTAACGGGTTTCCATAGGCACTGCGGGGCAACGCGTCGTCGTCGTGTCGTGTCCCGTTCGCGTGCTGTTTGCCGCGATTTCCGTGCGTGCGGGCGATCTGGCACAATTGACGCCGACTGCGCAGGGCCTGCAAAAGGGTCCGCAGCGCAGAGATCAAGACGTCAGAACCCGACGGTTTCGGGTAACCGCGAGGAAAGTACTTCACCATGAACACGCTGGACTTCGTCGACAATGCGTCGCTGCGCGACGACATCCCGGCCTTTCAACCCGGTGACACCGTAAACGTGCACGTGAAGGTTATCGAGGGCGCCAAGGAACGCATCCAGGTGTTCAAGGGTGTGGTACTGCGCCGACAGGGTGGCGGAATACGCGAGACCTTCACCGTGCGCAAGGAAAGCTACGGCGTGGGAGTGGAGCGCACCTTCCCCGTTCATTCGCCGAACATCGACCACATCGAGGTCGTCACCCGAGGCGATGTACGCCGGGCGAAGCTGTACTACCTGCGCGAGTTGCGAGGCAAGAAAGCCAAGATCAAGGAACGGCGCTGACTCGCTACCCCGTGGTATCCGCGTACGTGGCTACTCTGATCCCGTGACCGACAAGACGGAATCCTCCGACTTGCCGCCGGAGCCACCTGTGGCCACTTCAGACGAAGCCGAAACGGAAGTCGCCGCCGACAAGTCGTCGGCTGAAACCGAGAACGAGTCCGAGGACGACGAGCCAGAGCGCAAGCGGTCGGCTCTGAAAGAGGGCGCGATCCTCGTCGTGGTCGCGGTGGTCATCTACTACGTAATGCTGACGTTCGTGGCCCGTCCCTATCTGATCCCGTCGGAGTCGATGGAGCCGACGCTGCACGGCTGCACCGGGTGCACCGGCGACCGCATCATGGTGGACAAGTTGGTCTACCGGTTCGGTTCGCCGGCGCCGGGCGACGTCATCGTGTTTAAGGGGCCGCCCAACTGGAACGGCGGATACAAGTCCATTCGGTCGCACAACACCGCAGTGCGGTGGATGCAGAATGCACTGTCGTTCATCGGATTCGTCCCGCCCGACGAGAATGACCTGGTCAAGAGGGTGATCGCGGTGGGGGGTCAGAAGGTCGAGTGCCGCGCCGACAAGGGCCTGACCGTCGACGACAAACCGGTTAATCAGCCGTTTCTCGACCCGAACACGCTCGGCGTCGACCCCTCTGTCGTCAAATGTGCGGGCCAGGGGGGTGCCAACCAGGAGTTCGGTCCGGTGGAGGTGCCCGAGGGTCGGCTGTGGATGATGGGGGACAACCGGACCCACTCGGCCGACTCTCGCTACCACTGCGACAGCGCTCCCCCCGAGGCGCAGCGCGGGATTCTGTGCACCGGCGATCCGACGGCCGGCACCGTTCCGGTCGACAATGTCATCGGCAAGGCGAGGTTCATCGCCTGGCCGCCGTCACGGTGGGGTGGGATCAGGTCGGTGGACATCCTGCAAGGGCAATAGCTGATGACGTGGCCGCCGCGGGCAGTCATTCGCAAATCGTCGGGTCTGCGCACGCTTGAATCAGCGTTGTACAACAGCGGATTGGGGCCGGTGGCCGGTGTGGACGAGGTCGGCCGAGGTGCCTGTGCGGGGCCGCTGGTGATCGCCGCGTGTGTGCTTGGACCGAACCGCCTGAAAAGCCTGGCCGACCTCGACGACTCGAAGAAGCTCACCGAGAAATCGCGCGCGGCCCTTTACCCGCTGATCTGCCGGTACGCGCTGGCCTATCACGTGGTGTTCGTGCCGCCACGCGAGGTCGACAGACGTGGCGTGCACGTCGCCAACATCGAGGGCATGCGACGTGCGGTGGCGGGACTGTCGGTGCGGCCCGGTTATGTTCTGTCCGACGGATTCCGCGTGCCCGGGCTACCGATGCCGTCACTGCCGGTGATCGGCGGGGACGCCGCGTCGGCGTGCATCGCCGCGGCGAGCGTGTTGGCCAAGGTGAGCAGGGACAACCTGATGGTGGCGATGGACGCCGAATATCCGGGTTACGGTTTCGCCGAACACAAGGGGTACTGCACCAACGCCCACGCCACGGCGCTCGCCGCGCTCGGCCCGTCGAGCGCACACAGGTACTCATTCATTAACGTGCGCCGATCGGCGGTCGAGTTCGTGCTACCGGATGAGCGGGTGGAGCAAGGGTGAGAGAAGATACGACCGGTGGTGTGAGAAAAGGACAGCAGAGTAGATGAGCGCCGAGGATCTCGAAAAGTACGAAACCGAGATGGAACTCTCGCTCTACCGCGAATACAAGGACATCGTCGGCCAGTTCAACTACGTGGTGGAGACCGAGCGCCGGTTCTATCTGGCCAACAGCGTGGAGCTGATTCCGCGAAACGCCGACGGCGAGGTGTACTTCGAGCTCAGGCTTGCCGACGCGTGGGTGTGGGATATGTACCGGCCGGCCCGGTTCGTCAAGCAGGTGCGCGTGATCACCTTTAAAGACGTCAACATCGAAGAGGTGGAGAAGCCGGAGCTGCGCCTTCCGGACTGAGAGGCCGACCTGCGCGATCGTGGATGAGCGCTTGCGCGAAGACCATGATCTCGAGCCAGCACCCCGATCGCCACATACACTCCACCCGTGGCAAACTTTCTCCATACCGGGTGGAAAAGTCGCGTGAACCTCGGGGGTGTAGATCGGACGGTCGATGCGCGGCTGGCCACCAGCGTGAAAAAATCCGGAAGCCAGAGCACGAAAGGGCAGCTCTCTTGACACAGTCTGCATGGGCCGTGGAGCTCAACGATGAAAACCCGGATCCGCGGGTGGCATGCGTGGTTTTGGTGGATGTTTCGGGTTCGATGCAAGGGCAGCCGATTGCAGCGCTGGAGCGGGGTTACGCGGCATTCACCCACTACCTGCACACCGACAGCCTCGCCAGCAAGCGCGTCGAGGTCGCTGTGGTGGCATTCGGGTCCGTAGCGACAGTGGTGGTGCCCATGCAGGAAGCGCGGATGCTGGAGCCGGCGAGTTTCCAAGCGTCGGGACGTACGAACATGGCCGCGGGCATTCACCTTGCACTCGACATCATCGAGGAGCGCAAAGAGGCGTATAAGCATGCGGGTTTGCAGTACTACCGGCCGTGGATCTTGGCCCTGACAGACGGTGAATCCAATCCCGAAGGATTCGACCAGGCGGTCGCCCGGCTGAACGCCACCGAAATGGCCCGGGGAGTAACGGTATTCGCTGTCGGTGCTGGGCCGTACGTCAACTATCAGCAACTGGCGCGACTCTCCGTGCAGCGAAGCCCGGCCCCCTTGGACGGGCTGAAGTACGAAGAGCTGTTCGAGTGGCTGTCGGCGTCTTTGAGCAATGTGTCCAACTCGACCGAGTTCGCTCGCAATGACGAGGGTCTTTACGCGATGGGCGACCAGATTTCACTGCCGCCGCTGAGCGGTTGGACCACCGTGTGACCGCTGGCGACGCGGAAGCAGACAAGCCAGGTAGTTGGGAGTGGGCGGTCTGCGGAGCTTCGGTGACGGGATGGCGGCACGTCGAGAAGGGCCTTGGCTGCGATGACGCGTTCGCCTACGGGGTCGCGGGCGATTACCTGGTGGTAGCCATTGCCGACGGCGCCGGATCGGTGAGCGGAACGTCGGCGTGGGGAGCTTTCGCAGCTTGTCAGAGCGTGCTTCTCGACGCGACGGACCCGGAGTTCATCAACGACTTTCGTACGGGATCCGACCAGCGCGCAGAAGTATTGATGCGCTGGCTATTCGAGGGTGCGATGGATCGGGTCAAGACCCAGGCCGAGTTCTTCGGCCTTCCTGTCGCCAAGCTGTCGACCACTCTGTCAGTCGCGGTGGCCGATCCCGAGATGGCCGCTTTTGGTCAGATCGGTGACGGAATCATCGTTGCCGACTACGCGGAGTCGATCCGCACGGTGCTGACCGAGACAAAGGACGAGTACGCAAACGCCACATGGTTCCTGCAATCCAATGGCGCGCTCGATGAAGCCTTTCAGACTGCTGTGCTGAAAAACGTTGCAGCATTTGCGCTGAGCACCGACGGCATGAGCTACAAGATCACCAACATCGCTACCGGCGAAGCGTACGAACCTTTCTTCAAGGGCTCGTGGACTCACGTCCGCTCCGGCTCGGACGCTGCCGATTTCGCTGCTCTGCTTCGTGGCATCCAGGATGACCAAACGGGCGACGACAAGACCATGGTGCTGGCGGCGATGCGGTGGGAGGACGATACCTTTCATCCGTCCGCGCGACCGATATCGAAAACGGTGGTGCACTCCGCTCCGCCCGCCAAGCCCGAGCTCCCCGGCGCGCAGGAGCAGACCCGCTCTGACGAACCCGCACCAGCTGCAGTAAATGGTTCGGGAGGCGAGGTCAGACATGACCAAGTCCGGTGAGCGCCTTGTCGCCGCGACCGGCGAAGAGATCCAGCTGGGCACCGTCGTCGCGAAGGCGGGCGAGGGCACGATCTACGACGTGGTGGGCCACCCCGAATGGGTCGCAAAGATCTTTCACCCCACCCTGACCGACCTAGAGTCGAAGATAGCCAAGGTCAGCGCGATGATCGATGCGCAGCCAGATGGTGCGATCCAGGACGACGGGTTTGTGGTGCTCGCGTGGCCGCTGCACGCTGTGCTGCGAGAGGGCACGACCGCGGGCTTCATCATGCCGAAGATCGACGCGACGACAGCGGTCGAAATTCACAGCATGAGCAATCCGTCGAATCGGGTGAACCCACTGCGCGGAGCACCACAGTGGACCAAGGGCGCCACGTGGAATCACCTGTTGAACGTCGCGACAAATCTGTGTCTCGCGGTCAAGGTGGTGCACCGCGTCGACGCGGTGATTGGCGACTTCCAGGAGCGAAATATCTTGGTGTCCAACACCACCCGGGTCACCCTTGTCGATTGCGATTCGATGCAGTTCACCGATCGCGACGGCCGGCAATTCCTGTGCGCGGTCGGGCGGCCGGAGTTCACCGCGCCCGAACTCGCCACCAAGAACCTGCGCGTCGACGCACGCGAGAAGCCGTCCGACCTATTCGCGCTGGCGGTGCACATCTATCTGTTGCTGATGCACGGGAATCACCCCTTCATGCGGGGTCGATGGGTGGGGCAGGGCGACCAGCCTGACGCGCTCAAACTGGCCAGGACGGGCGACTGGGCGGGCGGCCCGTCGTCGCGGCTGATGACTCACCCACTCGCGCCGCCGGTGTCATTTCTGCCAACCGAGATCCGGCGATTGTTCACGAGGGCCTTCACAGAGGGCGCCAGTCATCCGGACATGCGTCCGACCGCCGACGAATGGCAGCGCGCGCTGATGCGCGTGCGGGTCACGGCGTGTCCTGTTGCGCCACAGCAACATCAGATCCCGGCGGGCGCAGCCTTCTGCCCGTGGTGTGCCATCGACGCAGAGCGGCGAGCACGCAAGAACTCTCAGCGGGTCCAGCCCGCCTATGCGGGGGCGGGGAGTGGGGCTTCGCCGTGGCAATCGAGACAGCACGGACATTCGGCCACCCCGAATCAATCTCGCGGGGAGTGGACACCAGTGTTCGTGGTGTTGGGGTTCATCGCGGTGATCTTGCTGATCGTGATCATCGCGGCGGTATAGCCGGCCTCAGTGCATCTCCCAGGGCGGGCCGTAGGTCGTCACACTGTCTCCCTCAGTCGAAGTCAATCGCGCGAACGGACGCAGCGTGATACCGCCACCGGCACCGGTCACGGACCCGTGCGCTCCGGCCACGGCGACCGCGCCATCTGGACCCGAGACGTCGACCTTGAACGTCGAAACTTCATGCAGCCCAGGCCCATTGCCGAGCTCGATGGCGAACGACGTGCCGGGCAACAGAGGTGGCGACGTCACGAGGAGATTTCCGTTCTGCGAGAAGACTCCTGGGATGCTCGTCTGATCGAAGTTGAAGTTCGGGGTGGTGTACATGAAGTTGACCCCGTTGCCCAATTTCCAGGGAAAGCCGATCTGGTATCCGAATTCGAGTGTGCCGGTGAAGTCTTCGGCGCCGTCACCCGCGACGTGATAGACGGCGCGGCCGTTGTGGAACCATTCACGGCTCAGCGGATTCATGTCGAGCGGGGAGACGCCGTTGAGCAGGACGTCCCACTGCTGGATCGTCAATGTGCGGCCCTTGCTGTCCACGTCGCTCAGCTCGTTGTCCAGCGCCGCATTCGACGTGCCGACGCCAATCGACATCGCGACGACGACGGCGACGAACGCAACCAGTGAACGGACGATGGTCTTCATCGGAAGAAAAGATAGGCGTGTAATTCCCGCGACCGCGGTAGCGCACACATTCGCTATCTGAACTGAGGCGGAATTGTTGCCAATTGGCGTTCGAGCTGCTCACGCTTCAAGCCCGCGCTGCGCCAGCCATTGCTCTCCCCGTCGTTTGGAGGCACGCGACAACCACGCATCCTGGATCAGCTCGGCGAGTTCGTCGGCGTCGATCCGGCTGACCCGCGACGCGCGCACGAGCACGGACAGATGCCCGTCGAAGTGTTTGGTCGTGAAGAACGGGCTGCCCGGGTCTTGGACGAGGGCCTTCTTGTCGTCTTCGGAGCCCACCCAAATGACGATGACGTCGGGGTACATCTCGCCGGTCTCGGGGTCGCGGGCATCCGGGCGTGGGTTGCGGAAGAAGACGAATGACTTGCCGCCCACCTGATAAACGGCATTGCCTTTCGGGCCGTCGATGCGGGTGGTGTGTGGCATGGCGGCGGCGATTGCATGCACGTCGCTGACCGCTGCCGGTCTCCTGACCATCCCCAGAGATTAGCGTCGCGCTGCGATACGTTGTATCGATGGCAGGGGCGAGTGGGTTGACCAAAATAGCGTTGGCGTTGGGAGTCGGTGCAGTCGCGGCGACGGCCGTGGCCACCGGCACGAGTGCGGTGGCCGGTGCAGCCCCGCCGCCGTGCACGGCAGCCGAACTATCCAGCGTCGTCAGCGGTGTGACGGCACAAGCCGCGCAGTTCCTCGAGGCCCATCCCGACGCGAATGATGTTCTGACACAGGCTGGTTCGCAGCCGCCGCAAACGGCCAAGGCGACGGTGCGGGGCTACTTCGTGGGGCACCCCGATCAGTTCCTGCAATTGCAGGGCATCGCGCAGCCGCTGATCGGTATGCGTTCGCGATGCAACGCGAGTGTGTCGATCGGACAGGTGGCCAACCTTCTGGATGCGCTGCAGGAATAGTTGCCACAGGGCCGGCACCGCATCGGGCGATAGAAGTCAATCCAAATCGCAGAAAGCCACTCTGGTTGTCGCGACACAATGCGACACTCGCCTCACTGCAAACGCGCCGCGGTGGATGAAGGGTCGATCAAATGAAAACACTCGGAGTAGCGGCTGCTGCCGCCATCGCTCTCGCCATCGCCGGATGTAGTGGTGGTAGTGGAGGGGTAGACACCTCGTCGCACTCCTACCAGGAGGGTTTCAAGGACGCGAGCGCCGAACTCGTGGTCTCCTATGTACAGGGCGGGATGAGCGGTACGGAAGCCTGCCAGGCTGCGTTCGATATGTATAAGGGCGCCTTCTCGATTGACAATCACGACCAGTTCATGGCGGGCTGTGCCGACGGATTGAAGCAGCACCCCGTACCCAGCTACAAGTCTGGTTTTCAGCCAAACCCGTAGCGCGACAGCAATCGGCTGTATCGCTGTGGACGAACTGCGATCTGGGGATTACTGCGTTCGATTGCCGTTATTTCGGACCGTTTGAGGTGCACACGCCCTGAACTTGTCGGAAGCACCGCCGACGCTGGGCGCCATGACACCGATGACTCGCGCTCAGCTCGGCGCGCTGGGCGAGCAACTGGCAGTCGAGTACTTGCAGCGGCTTGGGCTGGTTGTGCTGGAACGGAATTGGCGCTGCCGATATGGCGAGCTGGACGTAATCGCCGCGGACCTGGCTGCCCGCACCGTGGTGTTCGTCGAGGTCAAGACCCGCTCATCTGAGCAGTTCGGCGGCGTGGCGCAGGCCGTCACAGAACAGAAATTGCGTCGGCTGCGTCGGCTCGCGGCACTGTGGCTTTCCGGCCAGGACGGCAGTTGGGCGACGATTCGCGTCGATGTGATCGGCGTGCGGGTCGGCCGGCAGCGAAATCCCGAGCTCACTCATCTGATGGCGGTCGGCTGATGGCGCTCGGCCGGGCGTTCTCGGTGGCCGTGCAGGGCGTCGCAGGGCGGATCGTCGAAATCGAAGCCCACATCACCTCGGGCCTGCCGGGAGTGCATCTGGTCGGGCTTCCCGACGCGGCACTGCAGGAATCGCGAGACAGAGTTCGCGCCGCGATCATCAACTGCGGTAATCAGTGGCCGATGTCACGTCTGACGCTCGCGCTCTCGCCGGCGACGTTGCCGAAGACGGGTTCGGTTTACGACGTCGCCCTCGCCGCCGCAGTGTTGGCCGCCGACCGCCAAGTGCCCATCGAGCGGCTTGAGAAGGCTGTACTGCTCGGGGAGCTAGCCCTCGACGGCCGCATCCGTCCGGTCCGCGGGGTGCTGCCCTCGGTGATCGCCGCCAAGCAGGGCGGGTGGCCCCGGGTGGTTGTGCCCGTCGAGAACCTCGCCGAGGCTGCATTGGTCGACGGCATAGAAGTCCGCGGCGCTCGCACGTTGCGTCAGGTGAAGATGTGGCTCAAAGGCACTGACTCATTGGAGGTTTCCTGCGTCGCCAACGTCGAAAGTGACGACGGAGGGCCCGATTTCGCTGACGTTATCGGGCAGCCGCAGGCTAGGTTCGCGGTCGAGGTTGCCGCCGCCGGCGCACATCACATCATGCTCACCGGCGCCCCTGGAATCGGCAAAACAATGTTAGCCCAACGGCTTCCGGGACTGCTGCCACCGCTGAGCGAGGAGGAATCGCTCGAAGTCACGGCCATTCACTCAGTAGCCGGTCTGCTATCGCCCGCTACGCCGTTGATCACGCGACCGCCGCTCGTCGCGCCGCACCACACCTCCAGCGTCGCCGCGTTGATCGGTGGTGGAAGCGGGATGGCCCGGCCCGGAGCGGTCAGCCGGGCTCACCGCGGTGTACTGCTACTCGACGAATGCGCTGAGATCGGCGCGCACGCCCTGGAGGCGCTGCGAACCCCTCTGGAAGAAGGGGAGGTTCGGCTCGCCCGCCGCGATGGAGTTGCGATATACCCCGCACGTTTTCAGCTGGTGCTGGCGGCGAACCCGTGTCCATGCGCACCCGCGGATCCGCGCGACTGCGTCTGTCCCGGCGCGGTGAAGCGACGGTATCTCGGCAAGTTGTCGGGTCCGCTGCTCGACCGCATCGACCTTCGGATCGAGATGCACCGGGTGCGAAAAGGAGCACTGAATGCCGACGTGGGCGAATCGACCGCGGTTGTGCGCGAACGGGTCATCCGTGCACGCGCGGTCGCAGCGGAGCGCTGGCGGCCGTTCGGTGTGCGAACCAACGCAGAGGTATCGGGTCCGCTTCTGCGCCAGCATTTTCGGCTTGACAGCAAGACCATGCATCCGCTTCGTCAGTCACTCGACAAAGGCGTGCTGAGCATTCGGGGGGTGGACCGGACCATGCGGGTCGCGTGGTCGCTTGCCGATCTGGAAGGCCGTGATCGGCCGAATCTCGATGATGTGAGCACCGCCATGGGATTTCGTCAGATAGGAGCCGACCGATGACCGACCCGAGGCGTGCCTGGGCCTACCTGTCCCGTGTGCTTGAGCCGCCGTGCCCCGAGCTCAACGCACTTGTCGCCAGGGTTGGGCCGGACGAAGCGGCCGACCGGGTGCGGCATGGCGCCGTCGGGAACGAGCTTGCGCGTCGAATCGACGCACGCCGCGAACTCGATTGCACCTCGGAGGATCTCGACCGCATCGACCGGGTGGGTGGCCGGGTGATCACTCCACTGGATGACGAATGGCCGCTGATCCCGTTCACGTCATTCGCCGGAGTGGATCGTCGCCGCCACCCGGATGGCATTGCGCCGCTGATGCTGTGGGCGATCGGCGACGTGAAGGTCAACGAGGTGGCAGAGCGCGCGGTCGCGATCGTCGGCACCCGCGCGGCAACGGCATACGGCGAACAGGTTGCGTTCGATCTCTCGGCGGGAGTGTGCGACCGCGATGTGACGGTTATCTCCGGCGGCGCGTTCGGCATCGACGGTGCGGCCCATCGCTCGGCGCTCGCCGGGGACGGATGCACGGTTGCCGTGCTCGCGGGCGGGGCCGACGTAGCCTATCCCCGTGGTCATTCCGCCCTGTTGCACCGTATCCGGCGGTCCGGTCTGGTGGTCAGCGAGTACCCGCCGGGTGTCGCTCCTGCGCGGCATCGCTTTCTGGTGCGTAACCGCTTGGTAGCCGCGTTGAGCGGGGCGACCGTGGTCGTGGAAGCGGGGTTGCGTAGCGGCGCGGCCAATACCGCCGCGTGGGCGCGGGCGTTGGGGCGCGTCGTGTGCGCCGTACCCGGTCCGGTGATGTCGTCGGCGTCCGCCGGATGCCACCAATTGATCAGGAATGGCGCCGAATTGGTGACGCGTGCGGAGGAGATCGTCGAGTTCGTCGGTAGGGTAGGCGAATTGGCGGAGGATCCGGGGCACCCGTCGTCGCCGCTGGACGACCTCACCGAGCTCGGCAAGCGGGTGTATGAGGCATTGCCGGCTCGTGGTGTCCGATCGGCGGATGAGTTGTCCATCGAGTCGGGGCTGCCGGTGGCGCAGCTGCAGGGTCAGTTGGCGCTGCTGGAACTCGCGGGACTTGCCCTGCGCGACGAAGGTCGCTGGCGGCTGAATCGTCGGCGGCCGAACGGATCCTAACCTCCGCGCGGGACCCTAGCCACTGCACTTAGTGACGGTAGACATCTTGGAGATTGTGCTGGCATCCATGTTTTCCACGGAGCCATTGTTTCGACGAATACGCAGCTTGCCGGCGTCCTTACTGTCGAGGAGATTTCCGCACACCCTTGAATCATCGGTTCGAGTGACGTTGACAAGTGCGGTCGGAGGGTTCGCGCCCGACCAGATGGCGGCGCCGGCCGCTACGCATAGAGCGACTACCGACGTCAGCGCCAGATACACGCCCCATTGCAGGCTTTCGGCCGCCTTGACCGGTGCATTGTGGCGTTGGCGATACCATTTCATGAGGCTGCTTACCTTCGAGACATCATCAATGTGCGGCCAGCCGTACGCTGCACGGTAGATGCGCAAGACGGCTAGGGCGGCGGCGAGAACTGAAACCACCAGGGCCACCGCCATCACGCATCGCGGCCCCGTGCCCAAGCTCGCGAATACATCTTTCCCGAACGCGATTCCGCTGAGGCCGAAGAGCCCAAGGAGCGCTGTGACCGCGCCAACCCACTTCTCCGCTGCGGCTCGAACCTTCTGCTCTTGTGTGGCGGAATCCTGCTCCGCTAGCTCCGCGGAGACGTGCTGGAGTAGCGGGTCGCGCTCGACTGTGACCTGCGGTGTGGCGCCGTGCGGCAGGATACGGACGAACCAGTAGCTACCGCAGCCCTTGTGGTCATTGCCTTGACTGTCGATGTGAGTAACCCTGCAAGCGCACGTGATCTTACGAGTCGCATCAATTTTGCGCGTTAGGTTCTCCCGGGCGAAATTTATCGAGACTACGTTCTGCTCGAACTCGTACACCATCGTGTGGTGGCAGTTGGGACAGGCACCGGTTACGGTGTCGTCCTCCATGTTGAAGCTCCACGTCCGCAGAACATTGTCAGTCATTTGAGTCGGATTGACCTCTACGGCGCGGTATGCGAGCGGCGGTTGCGTCACCGGAGAAGTATCGCCTGCTGTGGCAGCGCGCACAGGCATCCCACGAAGTTGATCGCAGCGAAGATGTCGTCATCAATAACGGTGCGGAATCGTCGGCGGCCGAACGGATCCGCGAGTGCGTAGCGGCACCTACCATGGCGAGCATGAACCGAAACCTGGCGTTGTCCGCGTTCTCGATGGCGCTGTTGGTGACGGGTGTCGCCGCGCCGACCGCGCATGCCGACAACCCCGCCCCGCCGCAACCCGGCAACGTCTGCAACATGACAGCTGACAGCCCGGCGGCCAACAACGGTGCGCAGACGTTCGCGGCCGACGGCGTGCTCAAGTGTGTCACAGGTCCGCAAGTCGGTATTTGGGAACGTAGCGACGGAATCGAGCGGCCGGTGCATACCTGGTTCACCTACGGCCCGACCCAGACGTTGACGGCTGAGGACGTCGTCGCCGGCGAGTACTGGGTCGGATCGCCGGTAAGGGTCGACGGCCACTGCACAGTCGAACAGCTCGACGCTAACGGCGGCCCCCCCGTAACGCGGACCAATGGCAGTCCCGGGATGTACTTCGATTTCCCGATCATCGAGAACGTCGCCACCATGAAGATGACCGGATACTGCAACTGGGTCATGATGCGTGGGTTAGAGGAGCCACCGCCGCGGGCCTGAGGCTCAACGGCCGCGACCAAGGAGCGCAATGGATCTGCATCTCGTGGGCAAGACGGCCGTCGTCACAGGCGCCAGTAAAGGCATCGGGCTGGCGGTCACCCAGGCCCTGGTCGACGCCGGCGCTCATGTGGTCGCGGGAGCACGAACCCGCGGACCCGGGCTGCAGGCGCTCGAGGGCAGCGGCCAGGTGTCGTTCGTTCCCGTCGACCTCGCACGGGCCGGCACGGCCGAGGAACTGGTCGCGGCGGCTGCCCATCGCGGCGGGATCGATGTACTGGTCAACAACGTCGGCGCGGGGACGGTACACACCGGTGGGTTCATCGGAATCACCGATGACGAGTGGCAAGCATCATGGGACCTCAACGTGATGGGTACTGTGCGACCGACCCGCGCCGCGCTTCCTGAGATCGAGCGACGGGGCGGCGGATCGATCGTGATCATCGGATCGGTGAATGCGTACTTCCCCGACCCGGCGATCTACGACTACTGCGCTACCAAGGCCGCAGTGACCAACCTCACAAAGGCGCTCTCGAAAGAGTTGGGGCCCAAGAACATTCGCGTCAACTCCGTCAGCCCCGGCCCGGTGTTGACGCCTTTTTGGACCGAGGCCGGTGGTGTCGCCGACGGCTTCGGCAAGGTCAGCGGGCAAACACCCGACGAGGTCAGGGCGATGATCGCGAGCACCACACCCACCGGCCGGTTCACCACCGCCGAACAGGTCGCCGATCTGGTGGTCTTCTTGGCCAGTGACCGGTCCGGCAATACCAACGGGTCGGACTACCGGATCGATGGCGGCTTCGTCACCACGTTATGAGGACGGCGACGCGCCGTTTACGCCCCGTATAGTCGAAATCGACTGTCAACTGTCGGGGAGGCGATGTGTCAGGGCGGCCCGTCCACACCTTCGAGATCGTACGCACCGAGCAGGTTTCACCACATATCGTGCGAGTTGTCTTGGGCGGCAACGGCTTCGATACATTTGCGCCTAACGATTTTGCCGACGCCTATTGCAAGGTCCTGTTCGTTCGGGAAGACGTTGATGTCGCGGCGCTGCCCAAACCGCTCACGTTAACCAGCTTTCAGACGCTGCCACCCGAGCGTCAGCCGGTGATCCGCACGTTGACCGTGCGATGGGACGACGCCGCCAATCGCCAGATCGCGATCGACTTCGTCGTACACGGCGAACACGGCGTGGCCGGGCCATGGGCGTCGGCGGCGCAACCCGGTCAACCCGCCTACCTGATGGGCCCGAGCGGCGCGTACGCCCCCGACCCGAGCGCCGACTGGCACCTGTTGGCCGGTGACGAATCCGCGCTGCCCGCCATCGCCCGCGCGCTGGAAGCGCTGCCCGACGACGCCGTCGCCCGGGTGTTCATCGAAGTCGCCGGGCCCGACGACGAAATCGAGTTGCGCTCGGCGCCCGACATCGACGTCAAGTGGATCTACCGGGGCGGACGGGCCGATCTGGTCGGTGCCGACCGTGCCGGCGACCACGCACCATTGGTCGAGGCCGTCACGACCGCGAACTGGCTTCCCGGGCAAGTGCATGTTTTCATCCACGGCGAGGCGCAGGCCGTCATGCACAACCTGCGGCCCTATGTCCGCAAGGAGCGCGGGGTGGATGCCAAGTGGGCGTCGATCTCCGGGTATTGGCGCCGAGGGCGCACGGAGGAGTCGTTCCGGGAGTGGAAGCGGGAGCTGGCGGAAACGGAAGCCGACACGCAAGGGCCGCGCTAGCGGGATCGGTGCGACGAATCTGACACCCTTGCTTAATGTTCGGCGCGGGAATTCTCGACGAGTTCGCCGACTACCTCGTACTTGAACGTGGTAGGTCAGCGCACACCCGACGTGCGTACCTGGGCGACATCTCCTCGCTGCTGGACTTTGTGGCAGCACGCAAACCGCAGCCGGTGCTGAGCGACTTGACCTTGCCGGTGATGCGTTCGTGGCTCGCCGCGCAGGCTGGTTCCGGAGCCGCCCGCACCACGCTGGCCCGGCGGACGTCTGCTGCCAAGACGTTCACCGCGTGGGCGACACGGCGCGGCCTGCTGGAGTCGGATCCGGGCACTCGCCTCCAAATGCCGAAGGCCCGCCGGACCCTGCCTGCCGTGTTGCGACAGGATCAGGCGATTGACGCGATGTCAGCGGCGAAATCCGGTGCCGCCGAGGGTGATCCGATCGCGCTGCGTGACCTGCTCATCGTCGAGATGCTGTACGCGACCGGCATCCGGGTCAGCGAACTGTGCGGACTGGACGTCGACGACGTCGACACCGGGCGCCGGCTGGTGCGGGTGCTCGGCAAGGGCAACAAGCAGCGCACGGTGCCGTTCGGGGCGCCGGCTCTGACAGCGCTCACAGAGTGGTTGAGCCACGGCAGGCCGGCGCTGGCCACCTCGGACTCCGGAGCGGCACTGTTGCTCGGGTCGCGGGGCCGCCGTCTCGACCAGCGCCAGGCCCGCACGGTCGTCCACCAGACCATCGCCGCCGTCGACGGCGCGCCCGACATCGGCCCGCACGGCCTGCGGCACAGCGCTGCGACACATCTGCTCGAAGGCGGCGCCGACCTGCGGGTGGTGCAGGAGTTGTTGGGCCACTCGTCGCTGGCGACCACTCAGCTGTATACGCACGTCTCGGTGGCCAGGCTGCGCGCCGTACACGACCAGGCACACCCGCGCGCCTGACGGCACACGCTGCGACAGGCAGAATGTGTCGCATGATGCAGCAGTCGGGCCGTACCTCGGCAGCGGCACTGGTGGTCTGCGTCGTGGCCGGCGGATGTACGCAAACGATAAGCGGGACACCGCAGGCGGCCGGCGAAAACCCCAGGGATACCGGGGCGATCGTCACCCAGGCCGACCTGGACCGGTTGCTGCTCAACGACGGTCAGATCGCGACGATCATGGGTGTCGACAAGATGAAGACCTACCGCGTCTACACGGGCGTACCCGTTCAGCCGGGTGAGGTTTACAGCGATCCGCATTGCGCCGGAATGCTTTTCAACACCACCGTGCCTGCCTACGACGGCGTCGGTTACGTCTCGGCCCGCGGCAGGAAGATAGACGTGACCGCCGAGGAGAGCACCGAGGTCGACGAAGCGGTCGTCGCGTTCGAAACCGCCGGCGAGGCAAGAAAATTCGTTGAATCGTCAGAAGAGCAATGGCGTTCTTGCAGCGGTAAGCCCACGACGTACACAGGTACTGACCGCGAAGAGCACCGATGGACTCTCGGCGTGCCCAGACGGGTCGGCGAGATCATTGCGGTCAACAACCAGGCGGCAGTCGGGTGGCAATGTGGGCGCGCCATGGCCACGCGGGCCAACGTCGTCGCCGACGTCGACGCCTGCGGCTACGACATCAAAGACGAAGCGATCACCATCGCCAAGGCGATCATCACGGTGGCGCAGTAATCACTGGTTTGAGACGGATGGGCGTGCTCGCCAGCAGGCCGAGCGGGTCCACGTAATCGGCGGCCGACGCCGGGCCCCACATCGCACCCCAGTGCAGGCACGCGGGCGCCCCACAGCCGGGATGGCCGGGCAGCAAGGTTCCGATCTGGGCGCCCGCGGCGAGGAGCTGGCCGACGCGCACCGACGGGCGCACCGGCTCGTAGGTCGTGCGGATGCCTCCCGGATGGGCGACGGACACTACCGGCCGGTCCGCCAGCTGACCGGCGAATACCACCGTGCCGGGCCCGGCGGAGAACACCGGCTGATTCTCGGCGCCTGCGAGATCGACGCCGCGGTGACCGGAGTTCCAGTTCGGGGTCGGGGCGTCGAATCCGCGAAGAACTGCCGGACGTGGTCGCATCGGCCAGTCGAACCTGTCCCCGTCGGCATGAGCCGGCGGGGCGAGAAGTAGCGCCGCAACGAGCAGGAGAAGGCGTTGCACCCCTCCAGTGCAGCGCCGTCAGGCAGGCGCTCGCCACTGCCCGTTCAGCTGGCTGTGGATAAGTTGCCTGCTCCGAGGGTGTAAACTCCATCCCGCAGCTCGTCGAAAGCGGGCTGACTTCGCGCGCCTGCAGCCAACCGAACGCCGCAAGGTCCCGTCGTCAAGACGGGTGAGGTGTTCCGCAGGTGCCAGGGCCCGTCATCACCCGACGGCGGGCGCCAACCGACAACGAAAGCAAGGCACATCACCATGGCCGTCGTGACCATGAAACAGCTGCTCGACAGCGGCACCCACTTCGGGCATCAGACCCGTCGCTGGAATCCCAAGATGAAGCGGTTCATCTTCACCGACCGCAATGGCATCTACATTATCGATCTGCAGCAGACGCTGACATACATCGATAAGGCGTACGAGTTCGTCAAGGAGACCGTCGCTCACGGCGGCAGCGTGATGTTCGTCGGCACCAAGAAGCAGGCGCAGGAGTCGATCGCCGAAGGCACCTTCTGCATATCGCGGATACCGCCGAGGCTGCGCTCCAGCTTGTTCTTCTCGCGGGTCAGCATCAAGATTTCCTTCTTGGTGCGCCCCTCGAAGCCGCCGGTCTGCTCCATCGCCTCGAGTTCCTTGAGGCGCTGCAGGCGCTTGTGCACGGTCGAGAAGTTGGTCAGCATGCCGCCCAGCCAGCGCTGGTTGACGTAGGGCATGCCGACGCGGGTGGCCT
>NZ_JAVHWM010000145.1:0-11142 GCF_032159765.1 Mycobacterium sp.
CCCGCTCGACGCCGTCGGCGAGCGGCCCCACCGACGGCCCGTATCGCCGCCGCGGTCTTCACGGTGCGACACGTGGGCCAGTACAGCACAATACGAAGCCCAATTTAGTGTGCAGATTTCGGCCCGACAACGAACAAAACCGCACCTCAACGCACTGCGTTGGCACCAACCGCCGGAACATGTCCTAAGTCAGGGGTGCCGCGGGTGCGATTCTGTGTCTGCTCGCGGGGTTGCGTGTGTGACGAAAGTTAACTCGTGGGGCTGGTGTTACGGCGCGCCTCCCGCGGTCCCGGCCAATCGTGGACAGAATCGCCGTTATGAAGATGTCAGCACTCCTGTCTCGAAATACAACCTCGCGGCCCGGAATCGTCGGGACTGCGATCGTGGATCGCGACATCGACCGTTTATTGCGGCGCGTCGGACAGGGGGACATCGTCGTCCTCGACGCGCGCGATTTGGACCGTGTCACTGCCGATGCGCTCATCGAGGCGGGTGTGGCGGCGGTCATCAACGCCTCGCCGTCGATTTCGGGCCGCTATCCCAACCTCGGACCCGAGGTGCTGGTCGCCAACGGCGTGACGCTGATCGACGACACCGGCACGGAGGTCTTCAAGAAGGTCAAGGACGGCATGCGCGTGCGGGTGCACAACAGCGCGGTGTACGTCGGGGACCGCCGGCTGATCGTCGGCACCGAGCGCGACGACGTCGAAATCTCGGAGCTGATGCACGAAGCCAAGAGCGGGCTCGTCGCGCACCTGGAGGCGTTCGCCGGAAACACGATCGAATTTATCCGCAGTGAAAGCCCGTTGCTCATCGATGGCATCGGAATACCGGACATCGACGTCGACGTCAACCGCCGGCACGTAGTGATTGTCGCCGAAGAGCCCTCGGCCGCAGACGATTTGAAAACCCTCAAACCGTTCATCAAGGAGTACCAGCCGGTGCTGATCGGAGTCGGAGCCGGCGCGGACGTGTTGCGTAAGGCCGGGTATCGCCCCCAATTGATCGTCGGCGATCCCGACAAGATGTCCGCTGATGTGCTGCGGTGCGGCGCGCAGGTCGTGCTGCCCGCCGACGCCGACGGCCACGCCGCCGGGCTGGATCGGATTCAGGATCTCGGAGTCGGGGCGATGACGTTCCCGGCGGCCGGGTCGGCGACCGATCTTGCGTTGCTGCTGGCCGATCACCACGGCGCCGCGCTGATCGTCACCGTGGGACACGCGGCGACCATTGAGGAGTTCTTCGACCGCACCCGCGCACAGAGCAATCCGTCCACCTTTCTCACTCGACTCAAAGTGGGGCACAAGCTGGTCGACGCGAAGGCCGTCGCCACGCTGTACCGCAGTCGGGTCTCCGGCGCAGCGATCGCGATGCTCGTGCTGGCAATGCTGGTGGCAATCATCGTTGCGCTATGGGTTTCTCGCACCGATCACGCCGTGCTGGACTGGGTCGCCGCCTACTGGAACCGATTCCTGCTCTGGGTTCAAGCACTCGTCAGCTAGGCGGCCGTCGTGATCACCCTGCGCCAGCACGCGATCTCACTTGCTGCGGTCTTCTTGGCACTTGCCGTCGGCGTTGTGCTGGGTTCGGGGCTGCTGTCTGAGACGCTGCTGTCAGGATTGCGCGACGACAAGCGCCAGCTGCAGGGCCGCATCGAGCAGCTCGATCAGAAGAACAACGGGTTGAACGAAAACCTCAGGGCTGCCGGTGAATTCGACGCGGCAATGGCACCGCGGATTGTTCACGACGCGTTGGCGGGGAAGTCGGTCGTGATCTTTCGGACACCGGATGCGGCGGACGATGTCGTGACGCGGGTGGCGCGCCTGGTCGGCGATGCCGGAGGTGCGGTGACCGGCACCGTCGGGCTGACGCAGCAGTTCGTCGACGCCAACGATGCCGAAAAGCTGCTCTCGGTGATGAACTCGTCGATTGTGCCGACAGGCACTCAGCTGAACACCACGTCGGTGGATCAAGGCTCGCAGGCGGGCGATCTCCTGGGGATCGTGCTGCAGATCAACAAGAATCCGGCGACGCCACCGGTCGCTGACATCCAGCGTGACACCGTGCTCGCTGCGCTGCGGCAGACCGGGTTCATTAGTTATGCCGACAAGGTCGGCGCTGCCAACACCGCGATCGTGGTGACGGGCGGACGGCTCAACGACGACGCAGGCAATGCGGGACCGACGGTGGCGCGGTTCGCCGCGGCGCTGTCCGGTCACGGCGCCGGCACCGTGGTCGCAGGCGCCGACGGTTCGAGCTCGGGCACCTCAGCGGTTGCGGTGATTCGTGCTGACCCCGCCATGGCCGGTGCGGTGAGCTCGGTGGATGACCTCAGCAGGGAATCGGGCCGGATCACGACGGTCCTGGCGCTGCACGATCTACTCGGCGGCGGTCACCCCGGCCAGTACGGCACGGGTCAAGGCGCTCAAGCACTGACTGTCCCGCAATAGCTCCGCGCAAGCGCTGATCCGTCATCTGGTCTTCGCGCAAGCGCTCATCCGCGTGTCAGCGAGCGCTTGTCGGCTCCCCTGTTAGGCTGAGGTTCCGTGGGTCGGCAGGCCCCCAGCTATTCAAAGCTTGTTCTGCGTCGTCACGGGGAGTCGCTCTTGCCAGCGTTACGAAGGCATCCGCAAACCGCCACCAAGCATCTCTTTGTCAGCGGTGGTGTCGCGTCCTCACTGGGCAAGGGGCTCACGGCGTCGAGCCTCGGCCAACTGCTCACCGCACGTGGTCTGCAAGTGACTATGCAGAAGCTGGACCCCTACCTCAACGTCGATCCCGGCACCATGAACCCGTTTCAGCACGGCGAGGTGTTCGTCACCGAGGACGGCGCGGAAACCGACCTCGACGTCGGCCACTACGAGCGCTTCCTTGACCGCAACTTGTCCGGTCACGCGAATGTGACTACAGGCCAAGTCTATTCATCGGTGATCGCAAAGGAGCGCCGCGGTGAGTACCTAGGAGACACCGTCCAGGTGATCCCGCACATCACCGACGAGATCAAGAGCCGGATTTTGGCCATGGCGCAACCTGACGCCGACGGAAACCGCCCAGACGTCGTTATCACCGAGATCGGCGGCACGGTCGGCGATATCGAGTCACAGCCGTTCCTGGAGGCTGCCAGGCAGGTCCGCCACGACGTCGGGCGCGAGAACGTGTTCTTCCTGCACGTGTCGCTGGTCCCGTATCTGGCGCCCTCGGGTGAACTGAAGACCAAGCCGACGCAACACTCGGTGGCTGCGCTGCGCAGCATCGGTATCACGCCGGACGCGTTGATTCTGCGGTGTGACCGCGACGTGCCCGAGCCACTGAAGAACAAGATCGCTCTGATGTGCGACGTCGACATCGACGGGGTGATCTCCACGCCGGATGCTCCCTCCATCTACGACATCCCGAAGGTCTTGCACCGTGAAGAGCTCGACGCGTTCGTGGTACGGCGCTTGAACCTGCCGTTCCGGGACGTCGACTGGACGGAGTGGGACGATCTTCTGCGCCGCGTTCACGAGCCGCGCGAGACGGTGCGAATAGCGTTGGTAGGCAAGTACGTCGACCTGTCGGATGCATACCTCTCGGTTGCCGAAGCGCTGCGGGCGGGAGGCTTCAAGCACAGGGCGAAAGTCGAGATCCGGTGGGTGGCATCCGACGACTGCCAGACGGACGCCGGGGCGGCGGCGACACTGGCCGACGTGCACGGCGTACTGATACCCGGCGGGTTCGGCATCCGTGGCATCGAGGGCAAGCTCGGAGCAATCCGGTACGCCCGCACTCATGGGCTGCCGGTGCTCGGCTTGTGTTTGGGCCTGCAGTGCATCGTGATTGACGCGGCGCGGTCCGTCGGGCTGGAAAAAGCGAATTCCGCCGAGTTCGACCCGGAGACACCGGATCCGGTGATCTCCACCATGGCCGATCAGAAAGAGATCGTGGCGGGCGAGGCCGATATGGGCGGCACGATGCGCCTGGGCGCCTACCCGGCCGTCCTCGAGCCGGAATCGATTGTGGCTCAGGCATATCAGGCTACCGAAGTGTCAGAGCGCCACCGGCACCGTTATGAGGTCAACAACGCGTACCGCGACCGCATCGCGGCCAGCGGGTTGCGGTTCACGGGCACATCGCCCGACGGCCATCTGGTCGAGTTCGTCGAGTACCCGCGCGCGGTGCATCCGTTTCTGGTGGGTACGCAAGCGCATCCGGAGCTCAAGAGCCGGCCCACCCGTCCACATCCATTGTTCGTTGGTTTCGTCGGCGCAGCGCTGGAGTACAAAGCCGCCGAGCGACTTCCCGTCGAGATCCCGGAACGGCCGAACGGAAACGAGCACGCGGAGGCTGTCGGGGGGCTGCTACACCAGCCTGTGGCCCGTGGCTGACCACGTTTTCGAGGTCGAATCCTCAGAGACTGCGTACGAGGGGAACATCCTGGCGCTGCGCGTCGACCAAGTCGGCATGCCCGGTGGCGTCACGGCCACGCGAGAAGTCGTCGAACACTACGGCGCCGTGGCCATCGCCGCGGTTGACGAGGGTCAGCGTGTGGCGATGATCTATCAGTACCGGCATCCGCTCGGTCACCGGCTGTGGGAGCTGCCTGCCGGACTCCTCGATGTGCCAGGCGAGGATCCACTCACCACCGCGCAACGCGAGCTGCGGGAAGAAGCGGGGTTGGCCGCGAGCGAGTGGCGGGTGTTAGTGGATACCGCGTCGTCACCGGGGTTCACCGACGAGGCGGTCCGCGCCTATCTGGCGACCGGTCTTTCTCACGTCGACCGTCCAACTGGGGAATATGAAGAGGCCGACCTCAGCCTGCATTGGTTCCCACTCGACGAGGCGGCCGACATGGCGCTTGCGGGCGAGATCGTCAACGCGACATCCGTCGCCGGCGTGCTCGCCGCCTACACCGTGTTGGTCGACGGGAAGTCGACGCGGCCTACCGATGCTGCGTGGCGGGACCGGCCCACGGCGTTCGCGCAGCGGAAGGGCAGCAAATGACGGCTGTCGTGCCGGCTCTGGACGGTCAACTGCAGGGCTACCTCGACCACCTGACCATCGAGCGCGGCGTGGCCGCCAACACGCTCAGCTCGTATCGGCGCGACCTGCACCGCTACCACGATCATCTGATCCTGCGTGGCATCCACGACCTTGATGACGTCACTGAGGGCGACGTGAGCGACTTTCTGGTGGCGCTGAGGCGCGGCGATCCCGAGTCCGGCTCGGCCGGACTGTCGGCAGTATCGGCCGCCCGTGCGTTGGTGGCCGTGCGCGGCTTGCACCGGTTCGCCGCCGCTGAAGGTGTCACCGCGGTCGACGTCGCCAACGCCGTGAAGCCGCCGACGCCGAGCCGGCGCTTGCCGAAGAGCCTGACCGTCGACGAGGTACTGGGGCTGCTGACGGGCGCCGGCGGTGACAGCCCTGCCGACGGGCCGCTCACACTGCGCAACCGCGCTCTGCTCGAGTTGCTGTACTCCACCGGTGCGCGGATCTCGGAGGCAGTCGGCCTGGACGTCGACGACGTCGACACGCACGCCCGTTCGGTGCTGTTGCGTGGCAAGGGCGGCAAGCATCGGCTGGTGCCGGTCGGACGGCCCGCGATCGATGCTCTTGACGCTTACTTCGTCAGGGGTAGAACGGAATTGGCGCGCCGCGGGCGCGGGACGCCCGCGATCTTCCTGAACGCCAGGGGCGGGCGGCTCTCGAGACAGAGCGCATGGCAGGTGCTGCAGGACGCCGCCCAGCGGGCGGGCATCTCCTCTGCGGTGTCGCCGCACACGCTGCGGCATTCGTTCGCCACCCATCTACTCGACGGCGGCGCCGACGTCCGCGTGGTGCAGGAGCTGCTCGGGCACGCCTCGGTGACCACCACGCAGATCTACACGCTCGTGACCGTGCACGCGCTGCGTGAGGTGTGGGCCGGGGCCCATCCCCGCGCTCACTGAAAGCGATGGCCGAGACACGCCACGTCGTCGTCATCGGGGCCGGCTCAGCCGGCTTGTCAATGGCTCTGAGCCTTCGCGACCGCGGCAGACGCGTCCTCGTCGTCGACAAAGCAGACCAGGTCGCCGCGGCGTGGCGCGGAAGATATGACCGCCTGCGGCTCAACACCGGCAGGCAGTTCTCCCACCTTCCGGGCCGGCCCTATCCGAAAGGAACCCCGATATTCCCCACCCGCGATCAGGTGGTCGCCCATCTGCAGCGGCACTCCCGCGAGGAAGGCATCGAACTACAGCTGAATGCCCAAGTCGCGCAGCTTGATTCGGCGCCAAGCGGCTGGCGCCTGCGCACGTCGTGCGGTGACGTGGACGCGCGGCACGTCGTGGTGGCCACCGGGAACCAGAACGTGCCCCACATTCCCGACTGGGCCGGAAAGGACCTTTTCGAGGGCGAGCTGCTGCACACGTCGGCATACCGCAACGCAGCGCCGTACGCGGGAAAACGGGTGCTGGTGATCGGCTGCGGTTCGTCGGGAATGGAGATCGCTCACGAGCTCGCGACTGGCGGCGCCGCTGAAACGTGGCTCACCGTGCGGACTCCGCCGAACATCATGCTGCGCACAGGACCGGGCGGGCTGCCCGGTGACGTCCTCGCGAGTCCGCTGTACCGGGCCCCGACCTGGTTCGCGGACGCGTTCAGCAGGTTCGGCCGGAGGCGGTCGATCGGCGACTTGTCTGCGTTCGGCCTGCCCATTCCCGAGGAAGGGCCGTTCACCCGGCTCAAGCGGGGCACGGTGCCGTCTCTGGTGGACATGGACGTCATCGACGCGGTCCGCGACGGATCCATCGAGGTGGTGGCGACGATCGAGGGTTTCGACGGAAACGCCGTCAGGCTTCTCGACGGGCGGCGTCTTGAACCTGACGCGGTGATCTGTGCGACAGGCTTCCGGCGTGGATTGGAGCCGCTGGTGGGCCATCTGGGTGTGCTCGACGAGCGCGGAATGCCGCGAGCGCAAGGCGTTCGGCCTGCCGCCAACGGGTTGTGGTTCCTCGGCTACATGACGCGGCCGTCGCTGATCGCCGCCGTGGGCAAGCAGTCGCGGCGTCTCGCCAAACACATCGGCTAGCCGAGATAGCGCGACTCGAGCACGAGGTCAGGGATCAGCGCCTGGTACTCGAGATGAGTCTTGTGCTCGCGCGTCTCCCAGTGCTTGCCTTGCTGGTCGCGCATGTAGGCCCGGTATTTCGGAGACCCGGGCACACCGACATTGTCAGCGACGACCACGGAACCCGGGCGTAGCCAGCCGCGCGCCACGATGCTCTTCAGGTCGTCGAGGTAGGCGTTCTTGTCGTGGTCGATGAAGACAAAATCGAGTCCGCCCGTGGTGAAGCCGTGGTCGGCAGCGAGCGCGTCAAGCGTCGTGCCGCCATCACCGACCGTTCCGACGACGCACGTGAGCCGGTCGCCGACGCCGGCGTGCGCCCAGATGCGCCGGGCGATCTCGGCGTTGGCCTCAGAGAGTTCGACCGAGAACACTCTCGCGGCCGGCGCAGCGCGTGCGATCCGCAGCGCGCTGTAGCCGCAGTACGTGCCGAGTTCCAGAACCATCTGTGGATCGGCAGCTTGCACCGCCGCATCGAGAAGCGCGCCCTTCTCGTCACCGACGTTGATCAGAATGGATTTCTCGTACGCGAACTTATCGACGGTGGCGATGACATCGTCGATGTCGCCGCGCCGCGCGTTGTTCAGCACGTACTCCGCGGCTGCGGCTTCTCGGCCGTCGCCGATCTGGCCAGTGGTGGTGATGTTGCGAGCTCCAATGGCGAGCCTCCACACGGAGCGGCGCAGGAACGGAACCTTCTGCCTCAAGCCCACGAGGGGCAAGCCTACGGGCTGCGGTCAGCTTGCGGGTCTGGCCGTCATGCAGCGTTCACCCCGTTAGACTTGCCCGAATGTCCGCGACCGTGCACAGAGAAGGTTTGCCGTGACCGACGACGCCGACCACCCCGGCGTCGGCCTCACCGGCCGCCCGCCGCGGACGATCCCCGACCCGGCGCCCAAGACGGCGCACGGGCCCGCCAAGGTGATCGCGATGTGCAACCAGAAGGGCGGCGTGGGCAAGACCACCTCGACGATCAATCTCGGTGCCAGCCTCGCCGAGTACGGCCGACGCGTGCTGCTGGTGGACCTTGATCCGCAAGGCGCCCTGTCAGCCGGGCTGGGGGTGCCGCACTACGAATTGGACGCGACGATCCACAACGTCCTCATCGAGTCCCACGTCTCGATGGACGACGTGATCTTGCACACCAGGGTCAAGCACATGGATCTGGCTCCAAGCAATATCGACCTGTCTGCTGCGGAGATCCAGCTCGTCAGCGAGGTCGGTCGCGAACAGGCGCTGGGGCGCGCGCTGCATCCGGTGCTCGACCGTTACGACTACGTGCTGATCGACTGCCAGCCGTCATTGGGCCTGCTGACGGTCAATGGGCTCGCGTGTTCCGACGGTGTCGTGATTCCCACTGAGTGCGAATACTTTTCGCTGCGCGGGTTGGCGCTGCTGACTGACACCGTCGACAAGGTCCGGGATCGGCTGAATCCGCGGCTGAATATCACCGGCATTGTGATCACCCGGTTCGACACCCGTACGGTCAATGCCCGCGAGGTGATGGCACGAGTGGTCGAGCGGTTCGGCGATCTCGTCTTCGACACCGTCATCACCCGCACCGTCCGGTTCCCGGAGACCAGCGTCGCGGGCGAACCGATCACGACGTGGGCGCCGAAATCCGGTGGGGCAGAGGCGTACCGGTCGCTGGCCCGTGAGGTGATCGACCGGTTCGGCGGCGCGTGACGTCTTCGACATCCACGTCGGACGGCTTTCAGGTCCGGCTCAGCAATTTCGAGGGGCCGTTCGACCTGCTCCTGCAGTTGATCTTCGCGCACCGCCTCGACGTCACCGAAGTCGCACTGCACCAAGTCACCGACGACTTCATCGTCTACACGAAAGCCATTGGGGCACAGCTTGAATTGGATGAGACGACGGCTTTCCTCGTAGTCGCCGCGACCCTGCTTGACCTGAAGGCGGCACGGCTGTTGCCTGCCGGGGAGGTGGAGGACGCCGAGGATCTGGCGCTGCTGGAGATCCGCGACCTGTTGTTCGCGCGGCTGCTGCAGTACCGCGCGTTCAAGCACGTCGCCTCGATGTTCGCCGAGCTGGAGGCCTCTGCGCTGCGCAGCTACCCCAGGGCGGTGGCACTCGAGGACCGGTTCGCCGACCTGCTGCCCGAGGTGATGCTGGGGGTGGACGCCGGAAACTTCGCGCAAATCGCCGCCATCGCATTGACGCCACGCCCGGTCCCGACGGTGACCGTCGAGCATATGCACCAGAGCATGGTCTCGGTCACCGAGCAGGCCGGGTACGTGCTCGACGCGCTGGAGCGGCGCGGCCCGGGGCAGTGGGCGAGTTTTTCTGAGCTGGTCGCCGATTGTGGCGGCGTGATCGAGATCGTCGGGCGCTTTTTGGCTCTGCTCGAGTTGTATCGGCTGCGGGCGGTAGCATTCGAGCAATTAGAACCGCTTGGTGTGCTCCAGGTTTCGTGGACCGGAGACCGGCCGACAAACGATGATCTGGTGAGGGCCACTGCGGACGCGAGGAGCATAGGGGCCACTGCGGACGCGAGGAGCAGGACGGCGGTTGCCGATGAGTGAGGAAACCCAGGATCTCGACCTGGGGCTCGAACTGGAACCCCAGACACAGTTCGACGACGCCGAATTGACCGGGGTGCTCGAGGCGCTGCTGCTTGTCGTGGACACGCCGGTGCCGGTGGCGACGTTGGCGACGGCGACACAGCAGACCACCGACCGGGTGTCCGCGGCATTGGAGCGGATGGCCGGTGAGCTCGCCGACCGTGGCAGCGGCATCGACCTGCGCGAGGCGGGCGGTGGTTGGCGCATGTACACCAGGGCAAGGTTTGCGCCCTATGTGGAAAAACTCCTGCTCGACGGGTCGCGATCGAAGCTGACCAGGGCGGCGTTGGAGACGTTGGCGGTGGTCGCCTACCGCCAGCCCGTGACGCGGGCGCGGGTGAGCGCGGTTCGCGGCGTGAACGTCGACGCAGTGATGCGAACGCTGTTGGCCCGGGGGCTGATCACCGAAGCAGGTACTGATCCCGACACGGGCGCAGTGGTGTTCGCGACCACCGAGATGTTCCTTGAGCGGTTGGGGTTGTCGTCGCTGGCCGATCTGCCCGACATTGCGCCGCTGCTTCCCGACATCGATGTGATCGACGACCTCAGCGAATCACTCGACAGCGAGCCGCGGTTCGCGAGGCTGAACGGCGGCCGCACTTCGGGCTCCGAGGACACAGCGCCGGCACTCGAGCTGGACAGCGATGAATGACTCGCCATCCCCGGATGCGATCCGACTGCAGAAAGTGTTGTCACAAGCGGGAATCGCGTCGCGCAGGGTTGCCGAGCAGATGATCCTGGCGGGCCGCGTCGAGGTCGACGGCCAGGTGGTCACCGAGTTGGGGACCCGCGTCGACCCGAGCGTATCGGTGATCCATGTCGACGGCGCACGGGTGGTGCTGGACGACACGCTGATGTATCTGGCGCTGAACAAGCCGAAGGGTATGCAGTCGACGATGTCCGACGACCGGGGCCGGCCCTGCATCGGCGACATGATCGAACACCGGGTTCGCGGAAACCAGAAGCTGTTTCACGTCGGTCGACTCGACGCGGACACCGAGGGGTTGATCCTGCTGACCAACGACGGCGAGCTTGCGCACCGGTTGATGCATCCCTCCTACGAGGTGCCCAAGACGTACGTCGTGACGATTAACGGTGCTCTGCCTCGCGGTCTGGGTAAGACGCTGCGTGCGGGAGTCGAGCTTGACGACGGCCCGGCGGCTGTCGACGATTTCGCGGTGGTCGACACCGTTCCTGGGAAAACGATGGTGCGGCTGACCTTGCATGAGGGACGCAAGCGAATCGTCCGGCGAATATTCGACGCGGTCGGATATCCGGTGCAGGCCCTGGTCCGTACCGATATCGGCGCGGTGTCGCTGGGCAACCAGCGTCCGGGCAGCATCCGACCCTTACGGCGCGACGAGGTCGGCCAGCTGTACAAGGCGGTGGGGCTGTGAGGGAGTCAATGACCATTGCGATCGACGGCCCGGCTGGTACCGGAAAGTCGTCAGTGGCAAAGGGTTTGGCGACCTTGCTGCA
>NZ_JAVHWM010000148.1:0-6377 GCF_032159765.1 Mycobacterium sp.
CGTGCGCATTGTTGACCGCCACACCACCGTCAGCACCGGTGACGTCCACCGAGAACGTCGCCACTTCCTGGATGCCCGGGCCGTTACCCAGATCCGCGCTGATCGACGCACCCGGCAGCAGCGGCGGGGTGGTGATCAACGTGCCCGCCGGGTTGAAGATCGGCGACTGATCCAGGTTGAAGTTCGGGGTGGTGTAGCTGAAGTTGATGCCCACGCCCAGCGACCACGGGAAGCCGATCTGATATCCCAGCTCCAAGGTGCCCGCGAAATCACCCGCGCCCGGACCGGTCACCTGATACTTGGCCCGACCCGAGTGAAACCACTCACGAGTCAACCGGTTGCGGTCCAACGGGAACACACCGTTGAGGAAGGTGTCCCACTGCTGAATGTTCAGAGTGCGCCCCTTGCCGTCCACCACGTTGAGTTCGTTGTCCAAACCGGCCTGCGCGGTACCCGTACTCACAAACAACGCACCCAGCGCGGCGACCAGAGCCACCAGCACTCGACCAAAAACCTTCATGCTCTCCCTCAGTCGTGTCAGCGGCGCCCCCGTAGGGAGAGCACCGAGTCCTTGGTGTGGGGTCCATGTTGATGTCACCCACGGCCACCCTCATGAGACTGCTCTCAGGGTGTCCTTATAGAACGCTCATCGTTGACAGATGGAAGATAACGGTGGCCTTGACGGCCAGCAACGGATACGTAGCCCTGTGAACAACGGAAAATTCCGTTCACAGCATTCGCTCGCACTCGATAATCGCAAATACATTGCGTGGCTAAACAGCTTGCTACCAGCGCCGACTCACCATGAAGCAGTCGTTCATGAATTTGCTGGAATCGCACAAGTCCGCAACCGGCGAGAAGCCGGACTAGTCGATTGTGACGAAGATCACACACGCCTGGGACCGCAGTGTTACCGCCGTGTTTTCTCCGTATGACGTCGGCGCGCGAGACGCCGTAATTAGACGGACGACGGCCTTGAACCCTCAGATTTCCAGGCTCGAGAGCTGCCCGATGATCTGAGTGGCGAGCGGGTTGAGCGTGGCCATTCCGTCACGCACCGCGTATCTCGAGCCCGCGAGGTTGACCACCAGCGTGCTTCCCGAGATGCCCGCAAGCCCGCGTGACAAGCCCGCATCGATGATTCCCGCGGACAGTGCCGACGCGCGCAGCGCCTCCGAAATGCCCAGCAGCTCGCGGTCCAGGATGTCTCTGGTGGCTTCGGGAGTCACGTCGCGGGGCGTGACGCCCGTGCCCCCCACCGAAACCACCAGGTCGACGCCGCCGATCACCGCGGTGTTCAGCGCATTGCGGATCTCGACCTCGTCGGCCGAGACCACCACGACACCGTCGACCACGAATCCCGCTTCGGAGAGCAACTCGGTGACCAGCGGACCGCTGTGGTCTTCCTCGTCACCATGAGCAGTGCGATCGTCTACGACCACTACTAATGCGCGGCCCACCAACTCCTGGGGTTGTTCCATGGATGCAACCGTATAACCGGCCGCAGACAGCGGCGCCACCATTCTCCTCACAGCGCGATCCCGCACCGTCCACATCAGCGGGTGGCCTTGCCCAACGTCACCTGAATGGTCTTGGCGGTGTCGGAGTCGGCCGTGTACGTCAACGACACCTTGTCGCCCGGCGCCTTCGACCGCACTGCGGCAACAAGCGCATCAGAGCTGCCGATGACCCGGTCATCAAGCTTCGTCACCACCGCGCCACTCGGCAGGCCGGCCTGGGCCGCCGGGCCGCCGGAGCTGACTTCCATGATCTTGGCGCCGTTGGCCGTCTTGTCGTCGGCCACCTGAACGCCCAGGGAAGCGTGCGAGGCCGACCCCGACTGGACCAGCTCGTCGGCGATGCGCTTGGCCTGAGCGATCGGGATTGCGAAGCCCAGCCCGATCGAGCCGCTCTGAGGCCCGTCTGCCGCGCTGCCGCCAAGCGTGGCGATTGCCGAGTTGATGCCGACCAGCTCGCCGTTCATGTTCACCAACGCTCCGCCGGAGTTGCCGGGGTTGATCGCCGCGTCGGTCTGAATCGCGTCGAGCACCGTGTTTTGGTCACTCGCGTCGCCACCTGTAGATACCGGACGGTTCAGCGCGCTGACGATACCCGTGGTGACCGTGCCTTCCAGACCGAGCGGCGATCCAACCGCCACCACATCCTGGCCGACCTGAAGATTTGACGACGAGCCGATGGTGATCGGCGTGAGCCCCGAAACTCCCTGTGCGCGAACGACTGCGATGTCGGTCGACGGGTCGGTGCCCACCACGGTGAACGGCACCGTGCGACCGTCGTTGAATGTGACGGTCGTCTTCATGGCACCGCCGGCCTGAGGGACGTCGATCGGACCGCCCTCCTCGGGCGCGCCCGTGGGCCCACTCGCTTGGCCCCCTTGGGCCGCGGCGGCCACGACGTGGTTGTTGGTGAGGATCAAGCCATCCGAGGACAACACGATGCCCGAGCCTTCTTCTGCCTGACGCCCCATCGCAGTCTCCAGCTTGACGACGCTGGGCACGACCTTTGCCGCGACCTGCTCCACAGAGCCTGCGGGCAGGCTTGCTGCGGGCTTGCCCGGCGCAGCACCCGGCTGGTTCGCAATTGCGACGGGAGCGCGATGATCTGATTGCGCGGTCAGTGCAACGCCACCGCCGACGCCCGCGGAGACAACCGCGATAGCCACCGCACCGGCAACGAAAAGCCCAGTGCGCGAAGACTTTCGGGATTTCGGATCGATGACGGGCAGCACAGCGGTTGCGTGCTGGGCCGAATGCATATCTGCAGCGGGCTGATACGGCGGGCGTGGGATCGGCTGCGTGTATCGCCAGTCGTATGGTGAGTAGGGTCGTTGGGGTGGCGAATACCGAGGGTGGTTCGTCATCTTGTTGTGCAGCTCTTTCTCGAGGGGTTGCATCTACCGTGCAACGGTCGACTGAGAATCGACTGAGATATCCCTCGCTGTATCCACAGACTTTGGCATCGCTTCCGCATCACCGTCTGTCGGCGTCGGCCTGCCCGGCAGGACGATGCGGATGGCGGTGCCCGGCGGGCGGCCGTCGGGAACCGTGTCTTCAATGCCAATCACGCCACCGTGTTTCAACACGACGTGCTTGACGATGGCCAAGCCCAAGCCGGAGCCAGGCATGGCGCGTGCGGACGCTGAACGGTAGAAGCGCTCGAACACGAGCTGACGCTCCTGCGGTGGGATACCGGGTCCGTGGTCGGCGACCACCAGCTCGGCATGTGATGGATCCACCTGTGCCAGCCGCACATTCACCTGCCCACCGGGAGGGCTCCATTTGGCGGCGTTGTCGAGCAGGTTGAGCACAGCACGCGACAACCCTGCAGCGTCTCCGTAGACCTGCCACGGGGTGGCACTGAGATCGAACTCGATGTCGTTGCGGCGCCGACGGACTCGCTCCAGGGATCGGTCGATGACTTCCACCAGGTCGACTGGTTCGTGGACGATGTCGCCGGCATCATCTCGGGTGAGGTCCACCAGATCGCCCACGAGCGTTGACAGTTCCTCGATTTGAGCCAGCACGTCGGTCCGCAGACCGGCCATCTCGCTTTCAGGAAGGCGGGGCGCGCCCGGTGCCATCGAGGCGATGAGCAGCTCCACGTTCGTCCGCAACGACGTCAATGGGGTGCGCAGCTCGTGCCCGGCGTCCGTCACCAATCGCGCCTGCTGCTCGCGTGATTCAGCCAACGCACGCAGCATCATGTTGAAACTCTCAGTGAGCCTTGCTAATTCGTCACCGCCGGCGACCGGAATGGGGCGTAGGTCGTCAGTGCGGGCCACGCGTTCGGCGGCATCGGTGAGCCGCCGCACGGGGCGCAGTCCTGCCCTGGCCACCATGCCGCCTGCGACCGCGGCAATCACAAGGCCGACGCCGCCGACCGCAAGCAGAACCCAGCCCAGCTGGCGCAGCACCGAGATCGTGGGCCGCAGGCTCTTGGACACCAACAATGTATTGCCGTTGTCCAGATGAGTGGCCAGCACCCGCTGGTCACCGGCGGCCCGGAGTGAAAGCAGAAGGCGGCCTTCGACAACCGCCTTCTCCTGTTGCCCGAACGGAATTTGCTGGCCTTCTTGGTTGGCGGTGTAGATCGCCCGCCCGGGCACCACCAGCATTGCGTTGACATCCGAGTAGGCGCTACCCGCGATCGCCTTGGCCGGATCGCTTTCCAGCGCGCCACTTGCGATCAGCAGCCGGGCCCTCGTCTGCAATTGATTGTCGACGTTGTGGTAGAGCGCAGCGGACACCACGATGTAGGCCGCGACCGCGATCAGTACCACCACCATCGCGACCATCGACATCGCGAGCAGCATGAACCGGTACCGCAGCGACAGCGAGCTACTTGTCTGGAGTGGTCCATGCCCGGAGGGCGCAAATACAGGCATCAGGGCGGGGTTTCACGCAAGACGTACCCGACACCGCGCACGGTGTGGATCAGCCGCTGCTCTCCTTCTGCTTCGGTCTTGCGCCGCAAGTACCCGACGTAGACCTCCAGGGCGTTGCCCGAGGTGGGGAAATCGAATCCCCAGACCTCTTCCAGAATGCGGCTGCGGGTCAGGACCCGGCGCGGATTGGCGATCAACATTTCCAGAAGCGCGAATTCGGTGCGGGTGAGGCTGATGCGGCGCTCTCCGCGGGTCACCTCACGGGTCACGGGGTCGAGGGACAGGTCGGAGAACGTCATCGCGATCGAGTCGGCGTTCTCATCGGGCACGGTCCGCCGCAGCAGAGCCCGCATCCGCGCGAGCAGTTCTTCTAACGCGAACGGTTTGGGTAGGTAGTCGTCGGCGCCGGCGTCGAGGCCAGCCACCCGCTCGGACACCGAATCGCGCGCGGTCAACACCAGGATCGGCAGGTCGTCGCCGGTACTGCGGAGCTGACGACAGACTTCCAAGCCGTCCAGGCGCGGCATCATCACGTCGAGAACGACGGCGTCGGGGCGGTCGTTGGCAATCGCGTCGAGGGCCTCGAGACCGTCTTGCGCCAACGAGACCGAGTATCCGTTGAAGGAAAGGGACCGGCGCAGCGACTCGCGCACCGCGCGATCGTCGTCAACGACAAGAATTCGCACGGCCACCAGTGTCTACGGAACGCCTGAGAGTGGCCTGAGAGACGCGCCGAAGCTTGGCTAGCGCTTGTCCAGATCGATCAGCCCGAGCCGGGCGGCTTTGAGCAGCCGACGAGGCACCTTGTGCTGCTGGCCCGCGACAGTGACGTTGACGAGCCCGGTGCGCTCAGCCTTCCACTGCGAACGTCGACTCCGGGTGTTCGCACGCGACATCCGCCGCTTCGGCACAGCCATGATCGAGCTTCTCCATCTAATCGGGGGAATGCCCAGGATAGCGGTTCAGCCGGTACGACTCCAAAATGCGCCTGAGTGCACTGCGGCTCTCGCCGATTTCTGCGCCTGGGCTGTGATGCCGCGATAACCGCAACCCTCCTGCAGAACTCGGCGCGGTGCGGCAGGTAACCTACCGGTTGGTTGAGAGGGGTGTGGTGACCGTCACGCAAGACGCTGTCCGTATCGGCAACTGCTCGGGGTTCTACGGCGACCGCCACTCCGCCATGCGGGAGATGCTCACCGGCGGTGAGCTGGACTTTTTGTCCGGCGACTACCTCGCCGAGCTGACCATGCTGATCCTGGCCCGGGACCGGGCGAAGTCCTCCGACCGGGGCTACGCGAAGACGTTTCTGACCCACCTCGAGGAGTGCCTGGGTCTCGCGCACGATCGGGGCGTCCGGATCGTCGCGAATGCCGGTGGGCTGAACCCGGCCGGCCTCGCCGACGCAGTGCGGGCACTGGCAGAGCGGCTCGGCGTGCCGGCGAGCGTGGCTCATGTCGAGGGCGACGACCTGTTGCCGAGGGCCGCCGAGCTGGGGTTCGGCACCCCGCTGGCCGCCAACGCGTATCTCGGGGCGTGGGGCATCGTCGACTGCCTCAGCCGGGGCGCCGACGTCGTCGTCACCGGCCGGGTGACGGATGCGTCGGTCACCGTCGGGCCGGCCGCCGCCCACTTCGGCTGGTCGCGCAGCGATTACGACCAGCTGGCCGGAGCGGTGGCTGCCGGTCACATCATCGAGTGCGGCGCCCAGGCCACGGGCGGCAACTACGCGTTCTTCACCGAGATCGACGACCTGAGCTATCCCGGCTTCCCGATCGCCGAGGTGCGGGCCGACGGCTCGTCGGTGATCACCAAGCACCCGGGAACCGGCGGGGCCGTGACCGTCGGCACCGTGACCGCTCAACTTCTCTATGAGATCGCCGGGGCCCGCTACGCCAACCCTGATGTGACGTTGCGCGTCGACACGATCGAGCTGTCCGACGACGGGGCCGACCGTGTTCTCGTGAGCGGGGTC
>NZ_JAVHWM010000160.1:0-2563 GCF_032159765.1 Mycobacterium sp.
GAAGGCACCTGGTCCGACGAAAGCGATTGGGAGGTAGGCGAAGACGTCGATTCCGAGGCCGGAATCGACGAGTCAGGCCCGCCACCGGTGGTAGCGGTCGTCGGGCGGCCCAACGTCGGCAAGTCCACGCTCGTCAACCGGATCCTCGGGCGGCGTGAGGCGGTAGTGCAGGACGTTCCCGGGGTGACCAGGGATCGGGTGTCATACGACGCGATGTGGACCGGGCGGCGGTTCGTCGTGCAGGACACCGGGGGATGGGAACCCGACGCAAAGGGATTGCAGCAGTTGGTCGCTGAGCAGGCATCGGTGGCGATGCGCACCGCGGACGCGGTCATTCTCGTGGTCGACGCGGTGGTGGGAGCCACAGCGTCCGACGAAGCTGCCGCGAAGATACTGCAACGGTCGGGCAAGCCAGTGTTCTTGGCGGCCAACAAGGTTGACACCGAACGAGGCGAGGCCGATGCGGCGGCACTGTGGTCGCTGGGTGTCGGGCAGCCCTATGCGGTCAGCGCGATTCACGGCCGCGGGGTCGCGGACCTGCTGGACGACGTGGTCGCGTCGCTACCGCAGGTGTCGGAGGCGGCGCCCGGCCCGGGGGGACCGCGCCGTGTCGCCTTGGTGGGTAAGCCGAATGTCGGCAAGAGCTCGCTGCTGAACAAGTTGGCCGGCGATCAGCGGTCGGTGGTCCACGACGTGGCAGGCACCACGGTCGATCCCGTCGATTCCCTGATCGAACTCGGCGACCGGGTGTGGAAGTTCGTCGACACCGCCGGGCTGCGCCGCAAGGTGGGGCAGGCCAGTGGCCATGAGTTCTATGCGTCCGTGCGCACGCACAGCGCGATCGACGCCGCGGAGGTGGTGATCGTGTTGATCGACGCGTCGCAGCCGATCACCGAGCAGGACCAGAGGGTGCTGACGATGGTGATCGAAGCGGGGCGGGCGCTGGTGCTGGCGTTGAACAAGTGGGATCTGGTCGACGAGGACCGGCGCTATGACCTGGGACGCGAGCTCGAGCGGGAATTCGCTCAGGTGCAGTGGGCGCCAAGGGTGAACATCTCGGCGAAGACGGGCCGGGCGGTGCAGAAGCTCGTGCCGGCGCTCGAGACGGCGCTGGAATCGTGGGACGGGCGGATCTCGACGGGCCAGCTGAACTCGTGGCTGAAGGAGGTGGTGGCGGCAACGCCACCACCGGTGCGGGGCGGCAAGCAGCCGCGGATCTTGTTCGCCACGCAGGCCACCGCGCGGCCGCCGACGTTCGTGCTGTTCACGACGGGTTTTCTCGAGGCGGGATACCGGCGGTTCCTGGAGCGGCGGCTGCGCGAGACGTTTGGTTTCGAAGGCAGTCCGATCCGGATCAACGTCCGCGTGCGGGAGAAGCGCAAGGCGCGGTCGCGGTAGCTTTTCGCGCGCCCTCTAGCGTCGAAGGGATGTCCGTTGTCCACATGATCCTGATCGCGCTGGCCGGTGTGGGGGCCGGCGCGATCAATGCGGTCGTGGGGTCGGGCACGTTGATCACGTTCCCGACGCTGGTGGCGCTGGGATACCCGCCGGTGACATCGACGATGTCGAACGCCGTGGGGCTTGTCGCGGGAAGCGTGTCGGGCACGTGGGGTTATCGCCGCGAGCTGCGAGGTCAGTGGCAGCGGCTGCGCTGGCAGATGTTGGCGTCGCTGACGGGCGCGGCCCTCGGAGCGTGGCTGTTGCTTCATCTGCCGGAAAAGGTATTCACGGCAGTGGTTCCGGTGCTGCTGATCCTGGCGCTGGTCCTCGTCGTCATCGGTCCGCGGATTCAGGAGTGGGCGCGCCGACGGTCGGAGGCTCGTGGCGAGGGCGCCGATCATCTGTCGCGAGGCAAAATGGTGGCGCTGGTGGTGCTGACGTTTGCGGTCGGCGTCTACGGCGGCTATTTCACTGCGGCACAGGGAATTCTGCTCATGGGGGTGATGGGCGCGCTGCTGAGTGAGGATATGCAGCGGATGAACGCGGCGAAGAACCTGTTGGCGTTGATCGTGAATGTGGTTGCCGCACTGGCATACACGCTGGTGGCGTTCGACCGGATCAGTTGGCTGGCGGCGGGATTGATCGCGGCCGGGTCGCTCGTTGGGGGCTTTCTCGGGGCACATTACGGACGCCGGCTGCCGCCAAATGCGCTGAGGGCGGTCATCGTCGTGGTGGGCCTGATCGGGCTGTGGCGGCTGCTGGCGGTCTGATGGCCGGGCGGTGTGTTTGCGGTAGGGTAGCGACTTGCTGCTGGCGGTCGTCGGCGGCGGCGGGCTGTGGCGCAGTTTGGTAGCGCACTTGACTGGGGGTCAAGGGGCCGCAGGTTCAAATCCTGTCAGCCCGACGGGTCAGCGTCCGCGCCGTTCCCGCGACTTCACCGCGAGGTCGATCGGGGTGCCAGGGAAGCCGTAGCGCTCGCGCAGCATGCGTTCCACGAAGCGCCGGTACGACGCCTCCAGCGGGCCTGTCGTGAAGAGCACGAACCGGGGCGGGGCGACCCCGGGCTGGGTGGCGAACAGCACCCGCGGCTGCTTTCCCCCGCGCACCGGGGGCGGGGTCGCAG
>NZ_JAVHWM010000161.1:0-6818 GCF_032159765.1 Mycobacterium sp.
CGCGGGGAGCGCAAGCGCCCGTCGAGCGGGTGGGAGTCGCTCACGCCCGCCGAACGCGACGTCGTCAAACTCGTTGCCGAGGGCCTGACGAACAAGGAGGTCGCCGCGCAGCTGTTCATCTCCCCGCGAACGGTTCAGTCCCACCTCGCCCACGTCTTCGCCAAGCTTGGCGTCAGCACACGCACACAACTCGCACAGACGGCTGCTCGGCACACTTAAATTAAATCGAGCCGACTCCCTTCGGTAAGCCTTCGCTGCTAGCGACGCTGCGCATGTCTGAACCACTCGCACACCAGACGACGAAGGCCATCGATGCGGGCTCATCGTTCCCCCTCGGTGCCACTCCCTCGGCCGACGGGGTGAACTTCGCGGTTCACTCGCGAAACGCGCCGCCGACGGTCAGGTCGATTCTTGCGGCGAACCGCGATACGTGTAGCTGATGCGCCAGGCATGCTGGCCGTAGTAGGAGACTGTGCGGCGGGAGCGCACCGATGGATAACGAGTGTTATCCATGATCTGTCGGGGGATTCCTCTTGTTTGCGCCTGCGGAGACGTTCGGCAGCTGGACGAACGTCACGGCTGAAGCCCTCCGAGGTGCGGGATGGAGCCCCCAGTCCGGCAAGTCGCAGGCGCGCGCGTTCATCAAGCGGTTGAAGGAGCGCACGAACCAACGGGATAAGGCGATGGCGATCGGAGCATTCCGCTCGCAGCTCAAGGCGATTCACGCCTGGGGCCTCGAGAAGCCGGCGGACCTGTCACGCATCCGTCAGCCCGTCCTGGTGGCCAACGGTGATGCCGACCGCATGGTGCCGTCCAAGAACTCCTATGACCTGGCTCAGCGCCTGCCGAATGCGACGCTCCGGATCTACCCCGACGCTGGACACGGCGGCATCTTCCAGTCCCACGAGCGGTTCGTTCCCGAGGCGCTCGAGTTCCTGGGATCGACGATTCCATGAGTCCGCTCTTCGGCTAAACGGCGCCTCGTCATCAGCCATAGCAAACGTCCGAAACCCTCTGAGCGCCAACACTGAACGACATCAACCTTGGAGTCAATTGATCAGTTCAGCGGCGCAGCCGCGGCATAACCGCCTTTCTTGATGGTTTTGACCACCTGGCGACCATCAGCTCCGCCTCTCTTGCCGTCGCCCAACTGTCATGGCTGTCACGCACGAGGCGCGGCGGGCCGAGGCCGTGGGCCTTTGGCTAGCCTACGTTTGCTGGCGGTCATCCTTAGTCGATGTCTAACGTGGCGGGCATGTCGACCAGTTCCCATCCCGCTGAGCCGCATACGGGTTCGGTGTCAGCCAGGCTGAATTGGCTGCGCGCCGGCGTCCTTGGCGCCAACGACGGGGTCGTCTCCACGGCTGGCATCGTGGTCGGCGTTGCCGCAGCGACGACGTCACGCGGCCCAATCCTGACCGCCGGAATCGCAGGACTGGTCGCGGGCGCCGTCTCAATGGCGCTGGGAGAGTACGTCTCCGTCAGCACCCAGCGCGACACCGAGCGGGCCCTGTTGAGCACGGAACGTGCAGAGTTGCGCGAGGACCCCGCAGCCGAACTCGACGAACTCGCGGCGCTGTACGAGGCGAAGGGGTTGACGCCGGCGACTGCGCGCACCGTTGCCGAAGAACTGACCGACCATGATGCGTTCGCCGCACACGCCGACGTGGAGCTGGGTATAGATCCCACCGATCTGACCAACCCTTGGCAGGCTGCACTGTCGTCGGCACTGTCATTCACGGTCGGCGCACTCCTGCCATTGATCGCAATATTGCTGCCGCCCAATGCGCTTCGGATTCCGGTGACCGTCGCGGCCGTGCTCCTGGCACTGGTCATCACCGGAGTCGCATCCGCCGCGTTGGGCGGCGCCCCCAAGCAACGCGCCGTCACGCGCAACGTACTCGGCGGCGCCTTGGCTCTGAGCGCCACCTACCTCATCGGACACCTCGTCGGCGCGACCCTCACCTGAGCTAATCCAGTCATCTCAAGTGGCGGCGTGGGCTCGCGTGACCCGACACGACAAGCCCGCCCTAACGACAATCATCATCGGCGCCTCCTGGCGTTCAGACCACTGCAGCGCGCCGCGGCGGTGAAAGAACAATTTGCCGGTGATGACGGCGCGCACAATCTCGCGTTCGATGATCTCCTGGTTGACAGGAAGGCCGAGCTCATTGCGCATGAAGAGCAACAGGCGCTCTTCGTTCAGGTCTGGAACGTCCAGCTGTTCCAAGTAGTCCATTTACCGTTGCAGACCTTCGTGTTTGGCGTCACTCGCCAGATTCTAGCCCCGCGCGACCCTGTCCCGCCCCCTGACTGCCCGGAATATATTGCGGGAGTGTGCAATTGACTTTTCTGGTGGGCGCAACGGTCGCAACCGCTGTACCAGTTGGACTTAGCCCGCATTCCTCCAGCGAAGAGCGACCGGTTTACCGGCTGCATTCAGTAGCAAGGGCATTGGAGCGCTCACAACGGGACGTGCCTACCCACAGCGTCCACTACCCCGCGCCCTCGAGAGGGGGCCACCCGACGGTGCCCAGCGCGCGGATCCGTCAGGGCATACTTGCCATACGCAGTAGATGATATTGGATTGCGTATGTCTAACATCGCAAATGGGGATGTCAAGACGGTTGACCGGGACGTTCTCATGCTCAACGATTGAGCGGTTGAGTGCGGTGTTTAGCACAGAGGTGCAGGGAGAGAGGGACGGCGTATGTGCACAGGTGAGGATCAGGAGTCGGTAAAGGTATCCGACGAGGATCTCGCGCGGGTTCGCGAATTGCGCAGAGTCGCGGTCGAGGCGCTCGTCGAAGCCAACACCATTCTCGCCAAGTACACGGACGTCGACGCCGACTCGATCGATTCGGTCACGGTCGGCTTGAAGCGGAAAACTGGCGCGGAGTTCGATGACGTGCCGCCGGTCTGGCAAGACCCGTGCACCCAGTACAACTCGGGCGGGGCCTGCGCATATCTCGAGTGTGATCCGCCAGGCGTGACGAAGCCGTGTCCGCCGGTGACGTTGCCGGCCTAGGCTTGCCCGCCGAGCACGGCGCGGCCTAGACGTCGGGGTAGGCCCGGTTTGCCTCGTTTTCGTTTGACCGCGCCACCCAGGAATGCAGCGCCTGGCGCGACCCCCAACCTTCGACGCCACCAGCGAAATCGACCACCCCGTCACTGACGACGGCCAACACCGCCTGATACCGCTGCTCAGCCACGCTCAACTCCCTCAACAAGGGAGTGTCAAAGGATCAGCCGAAACCACTGTCACCCATAGCCGAAACACTGTCACCCATCAGCTGGAACAGAAAACGTCAAGCATCAGCCGAAGTAATACAGCGCTGTTCTGGTGGGGCTGTTCTGGTGGGACGGCCGGGGCTCGAACCCGCGACCAACGGATTTGCGACTGGCCGCTCTCAAGGGTGTCGACTGATGCCGGTTATCGCCTGCGGCGCAGCGGATTTGGATTTCAGATCAGTACGGTCGCCAACGGTCGATTCCGGTTCATACTCGCTGAATAAGGGGTGAGCCGATGTGCACGGCGATGCCCTTGTCGGCGTGCTGCTGGTGTTGACGCTTATAAGCCGCTCGACCCCAGTAAGCGGGTAAATGTTTCCGCAGGTTGTCGCCAGTGGGCGACCGACGCGCCCGTGCAAGACGTTCTTCGATGCGCGGGTCGTTCACCATCGCCCGCAACGTGCGGTCCCAAACTGGTCCCACAGCGATGATCAGCCGAGGGGCGAGGTGATCGTGGTGTGTGGCGGCGTCCGATACCTGACCTGCCTGGGCACCGCGGTGATGCTGGTCTGATCGGTGATCAGCCAGACCGCGGAGCCTAAGCCGGTATCCAGGTCCATGTCCTTCGTCCCGGTCAGCAGACGGCCGTTGTCACCGGGTCGGGTGCTGCACCGTTCGTGGGTTCTCCGTTGTTGGCGATGTCGGTAGCCGATGGTGTCGGTGGTTGCGACAGGGTGGCTTCCGCGGCCAGCGGCACTCTGATCCCTTGGGCGGCGGCGGTTTCGCGGGCAAGGAAATTACCGAGTTCACCGATAGCGCTCATCATCGGCGCCGGGAACACCACTGTGGTGTTCTTCTCCACCCCAAGCTCGGCCAGGGTCTGCAAATTGCGCAGTTGCAGAGCAAGTGGGTGTGCCATCATCGTGTCCGACGCATCCCCCAGAGCGGCCGCGGCCATCGATTCCCCCTGAGCGGCAATGATTTTGGCACGCTTCTCCCGCTCAGCTTCGGCTTGCCGGGCCATCGCGCGTTTCATGCTCTCAGGTAGCTGAATGTCCTTCAGCTCAACCAAGGTCACTTCCACTCCCCACTCCAGGGTGGCCGAATCTAGGATCGCCTGAATGTTGGCGTTGATCAAATCGGTCTCCGAAAGTGCCTCATCGAGGGTGTGTTGGCCGACAACCTTGCGCAGCGTGGTCTGCGCGATCTGGTTGATGGCGGCGTTGACGTTCTCGATGGCAATCACCGACTTGACCGCGTCGACGACCCGGAAGTAGGCCACCGCCGAAATATCGACGCTAACGTTGTCCCGGGTGATGATGCCCTGCGACTGAATCGGCATCGTCACGATCCGCAGCGACACCCTGACGAGCCGATCGATCACCGGGATGATCAGGGCAAGCCCGGGTTCCTTCACACCAACCACCCGCCCGAGCCGGAACAACACGCCCCTCTGGTACTGCGTCACCACTTTGATCGACAGCGACAAGCCGACCAGCGCGACAATGAGGAGCACAACGATTGGGATGATCAAAACGTTCACGACATACTTCCTTAAAGAGTTGAGCGGCAAGACTTTTCTGCGGGGATGCATTGTGTGCCGCGCCGTGCCGAGTGAGCTGTGCCTGTCGGCGCGCCGGGTTCTCGAGAGTATCGGGGCGGCGCGTGCCGGTCAGGTGCAAATGGACACCCAGGCGCGGCTCAGCGCACCGTCTTGGGGGATCGAGTTCAGGGCACGCAGTACGGCTTTAGGCGGCTTTTGCCGAGATTGCGAAATTTGTTGCGGTAAACATGATTTGTTCCTTCTCTGTCGAGTGCGTTCACTAGAACGAAATGCACCCGACATTGCTCATGCTACTCCGCTCCCAGATCTCCGAACCGCGGTCTTCGGTACGACGAATCTCATCGCTGGCCTTGGAATTACTTGCCACCTCGACAGAATCACGCACGCCGGAGTCGAAGGGCGCTCGTTTCGATCTGACGGAATCGATCGACGCTTCAATCGGGGTGAATCGTGTCCCGGTGTCTGTACGACTGGCGTTCGGCCGCACGCCGGGCGACGGTGGTGGTGGTCGATCTAGCCGATCCCGACGTTGTCCGGTGGCCGAGGTATGGGCCAGCCATGCCGGAGCATCAGATTCGCCGTGTACGCCCATGCCTGTGGTCGTGGCCGGCCGATCCGTCGGCGCGCCCTGGACATGTGTCGGGGCTCACCCCCGGTCTGTTGTGTGCCGAGCAGCTGGCTGGCGCGTTGGTGGCGGCCGAGCTGGCCCGGTTGTCGGACCGAGGTGAGTCGGGGCACCGGGGTGCAGGCGGCCCAGCTTGAGGTCGAGCCGGCCGAGGCGCTGGTACGGCTGCGCGCGCACGCCTATGCCGCCGGCCGAAGTGCCACCGGCGTCGCCCGCGACATCCTGGATCGCCGACTACGCTTGAGGCCAACTGATGAAGCGCTCATCGCATACTCGACACCATTCGGTGATGTACCGGATGCTGCCCGGGATGAACTGGAGCCGTAAGTGACTGGGATACCTCGTGAAACCCGCGTGCTGGACGCGGTTGTCTCGCTGGTCGATAGCCTGCTGGGCGACTACGACGTGGTTGACCTGCTCACCGAGCTCACCGAACAATGCGCGCAGCTACTGGATGTCGCGGCGGCGGGATTGCTGCTGGCCACCCCGCGCCGCCAGTTGCAACTGATGGCCGCAACCACGGAGAAGCTCCACAACCTGGAGTTGCTCCAGCTGCAGTCCGACCAAGGCCCCTGCCTGGACTGCTACACCACCGGGCAGCCGATCTCGGTGGCCGACCTTCAGACCCAGGCGGTGCGCTGGCCGCGGTTCGTCGCGGCCGCGGCCGAGGCGGGCTTTCCCTCGGTGCACGCGGTGCCGATGCGCGCAGACAACACCGTGCTCGGTGCCCTGGGCTTGTTCGGCACCAAGGTCGGCGAGCTCAACGACGCAGATCTGCGGGTGGCCCAGACGCTGGCACATATTGCCAGCATGGCGATTCTCGAACACCCCCCCTCCCCGGCCTCCGTCCACCCTCACCTCCATGCGGCGTTGACCAGCCGGATCGTCGTCGATCAGGCCAAAGGATTCGTCTCCCAATGTCTAGAGGTGTCGGTTGACGAAGCATTCGCGCTGCTACGCCGCTACGCCCGAACCCACGGCGATCACCTAACCGAGCTGTCCCGTCAACTGATCGCCGAACCCGAGGGCCGCCAGCCGATCCTGGCGGCGATGATGCAGATGGTGGAGACGCCTCCGTCGTGACGTGCGGCGGTCAGAATTCACGGTGGCGGCCATAAACGTGATGCACGGCCTCCTCGAAAAATGGACCCAGAAGTGGGTGGGCGAGGTTCGCGACCAACGGATATGAGAAAACGATGTTTGTAGTTGCTGAGAGCCTAACTTGAGCGGATGTTCAGTGTCGGGGCGGGCGGGGCTCGAACCCGCGACCAACGGATTATGAGTCCCCTAGACACGGGTCGCGCGACCAGGCGAAATAGTCCGCTCCAACACATCAAATCGCCTGCAAGACATGGAATCTGGCCGCCGGCGGTACAGTTCCGGTACGCCCTCGGTACG
>NZ_JAVHWM010000169.1:0-58692 GCF_032159765.1 Mycobacterium sp.
AAAGATCGCCAACACCAACCACACCGGAGCGGTGACGGTGAGATCGGCCAGCATCAGCGTCGACACGGTGATCATGATTCCAGCCGCGACCAACGATGGCCGGCTGCCGAAGCGACCGACCAACCGACCCGACAACGGCGACAAAGTCAGAGCTGCAAGCGAAATCGGTAGATACATCAAGCCGGTGTGGAGCGCGGAGTAGTGCCGCGCACCCTGGAGATACAACGACATCATGAACAGGAAGGCGCCGTAGGCGGCATAGGCGCACACCGCGATCACCGTTGCCGACGCAAACGGAATGCTGTGGAAGAACCGCAAATCGATGAACGGATCGTGGCGCCGGGACTCGTAACGAAGAAATCCCAACAATGCCGACACCGCGACGACCAATATCGCCACCGACGCAGCGCTCCCGCCCATCTCCCGTCCCTCGATGAGGACGAAAACGAGGGAGAAAAGGAACGTCACGGCCAGCGCCTGGCCGATCGGGTCGACGTCTCGCATTGTGGCCGAACGCGACTCGGGCACGAAGATCGCGGTGAGCAGTATCGCTGCCGCGCAGATCGGCAGGTTGATCCAGAACACCGCGCGCCAGTCGCCGAGCTCGATCAGTGCGCCTCCCAGCATCGGCCCCAGCGCCATCGCGATGCCCATGACGGCTCCCCAGATGCCGATCGCCCGGGCGCGTTCCACCCGGCCGACGAACACCTGGCTAATGATTGACAGCGCAACGGGATTAAGCATCGAACCGCCAATTCCCTGCAGCAATCGGGCCGCGATCAGGGTGTGAATGTTCGGCGCCAGGCTGCACAGCAGTGATCCGATGGCGAAGATCGTCAACCCGATCTGGAAGACCCGGCGGCGCCCAAACCGGTCGGCGGTGGCGCCGGACAACAGCAGTAGCGACGCCAGCACCAGTGTGTAGATGTCGATGACCCACTGCAGCTGAGAAGGCTTGGCGTGCAACTCCATATGGATCGACGGGATCGCGACGTTGACGATGGTCGCGTCCATCGACACGATCAACAGGCTCAGACAGCAGGAGAGCAGGATGATCACCTTGCGCCGCGCGCTGAGAGCATCCACCTAACAATTGTGAAACTGCAACAGTCAGTAATCGACCGCGCCAGCCGGAATCTCTCACCACCTGCTAGCGGCAACGGCAAGCGTGACGTGGTTATGTTTCGACGCTAGGGGCTAACAGGTAATTCCGACTTCCTGCTGACTGGAACCGATAACAGGTGTCAGCGGTGAAGACGTGGCTTCCTTGAAACGCAATTATCGAGGGACGAAGCGGAATAGCGGATAGTGCCGTAAGGGAAGGTATGAGCGTTCTCCAAGTAGGCAGGATCGAACGGTCGCTGGCCAGCGCGCTGGCGGCGAAATATCAAGTGCTGCAGTTGCCTGACGATTCCTCGCGGGCGGCATTTGTCGCAGAACACGGCGCGTCGGTCACCGCTATCGTATGCTTTGGGCCCGCTCGTGTGGACGCCGATCTGATGGCAGCGTTGCCCAACCTGGGCGCCATTATCCATCAGGGCGCCGGCTACGACACCATCGACGTGGACGCGGCACGCCGACTCGGCATCGGGGTCAGCAATACCCCCGACGTGCTCAACGCGATCGTCGCCGACGCTGCGGTCGGCTTGATGCTGGCGACGATGCGCGGCTTGTGCGTGGCAGACCGCCAAGTGCGCGCCGGCGTGTGGCCTCGCAACGGGAGTTTCACCTTGGGCCGAGATGTCAGCGGATCGCGAGTGGGCATCCTAGGCCTTGGCGGCATCGGCACAGCGATCGCTACCCGGCTGGTCGGCTTTGACTGTGCTATCGCCTATCACAATCGCCACCAGGTGCCCGGCTGTCCGTACCGCTACAGCGCGTCGCCGGTTGAGCTTGCCCGATCCGTGGATGTGCTGGTGGTCGCCACCACCGGCGGTGCGGGAACCGAAAAGCTGGTCGACCGTGCAGTGTTGGAGGCTCTGGGACCCCACGGCTACCTCATCAATATCGCACGCGGAAGCGTCGTCGACCAGGACGCCCTCGTCGAGCTGCTTGTCGAGGGCGGGTTGGCAGGTGCCGGGCTAGACGTGTTCGCGGAAGAGCCTTATGTGCCAACGGAATTACGCGGACTGGACGACGTCGTGCTGTCCCCCCATCTGGGTGGTGCGACAGTTCGAGCACTCGCGACGACCGGGGAGCTGGTGTTGCAGAACCTCGACCAGTACCTCACGCAGGGGACGCTTACCACGCCGGTGGTATCCCCGATCAGAGACCGCCGCAACGCCGTTCACTGATAGGAGCAACCTATGGCCGTCTTTCCGGACCCTCCGTGGGAGGCCGCACGCCGATTCACTCCCGAATTGATGAAACTGGTGGGCGACCCGTTGTATTCGGCGGTCTGGGCCGATGAGAGGCTCAGCCCGCGCGATCGCAGCATCGCGACGGTCGCCACGCTCACCGTCCTCTACCGGCCCGACGAGTTGCCTGCTCATCTGCGCCTCGGCATCGACAACGGCCTGACCGTCGATGAAATATCGGCCCTGATCACTCACGTCTCGTTCTACGGTGGCTTTCCGGCCGCCATCTCCGCGTCCAGGATCGCCGCCGAAACACTGCTGTGAAGTTCGCCATATCTCTCCGTTGACTCTGCGTCCTGGGCGCAGAAGTACGAGTAACCCTCGCCGTCACCGCAGAGTCAACGGTGGTTGAGGGCGCTCAGAGTCGGAACAGCTGTTGGGCGTTGCGGTAGGCGATTTTGTCCCGGTCAGCCGGGGCGATCGGGGCTTCGGCCAGAAACTTCGCATGCTGAACCGGGTCGCCGAAGGGGTAGTCGGTGGAGAACATGATGCGGTCGGCGCCGAACACCTGCAGGGCGCACAGCAGCGGCGGGATGGTGGTATAGCCGCAGATGGTGATGTGTACGTGTTCGCGGACAATCTGCGCCACCGATCGGCTGTCGGGGTCGGCCCGGGTGAGCATGGAGTCTGCGCGCATGAGCGAGAACGGCAGGTTCTCGCCCATGTGCCCGACAACGAGCTGCAGCTTGGGGTGTCGGTCGAAAACGCCGGTGGCTGCGAGCCGCAATATGTGCAGACCGGTCTCGGCGTGCCAGCCCCAGGCGGCGGTGGCCAAAGCTCTGCCGGTCGGCTCGGGGAGGCCACCGAAGTACACCTCGGCGACCTCCGGCGGGGGATAGGTGGGATGCAGGTAAATCGGTACGTCGAGGTCCTCAATGGCACCGAGTAATTCGTCGAATTCGGGTGCGTCGAGGAACCGTCCCTTGGTGTGCCCGTTGATGACCACACCACAGAATCCCAGTTGGGTGATCGCCCTGCTGGCTTCCGCGATCGCGGCACCCGGGTCCTGGGTAGGCAGCGTGGCCAACGCGTTGAACCGGAGCGGTTGCGCTGCAACAACTTCGGCGCAGTGGTCATTGATCGCCCTACTGAGGTCGGTTGCGCGCTCAACGGGGACCTGCTGGGAGCCTGGCGCGACGACAGACAGCACCTGCATGTCGACACCCGCCTCGTCCATCACCCGCAGCCGCTGCTCGCCGACATCCACCAGTTTCGCGGTGAACGATTCGGGCGCCATGGAGGTGGTCCACACATCGTTGATGACGTTGCCAGGCAACAGGTGTTCTTCCAGGCCGATCAGTGTCATGTGATGCCTTCCGTCGTGACTGCGTCGGCTCAGGCCGCGGTGTTCACAGAGAGTCGGGGCAGCAGGGTCTGCGCATTGCCGTGCATTACCTGCGCCAGGATCTCGGGCCGGTCCGCGAAGTAGGTGTCGACGTTGGTCGTGTACCAGCCGGCCATCTGTGGACTGACTGCGGGAAAGTCGGTGCCGAACAGAATCCGTTCCGGTGGCACGAAGTTCTCGAGGGCCACCAGGTTCGTCTCGAAACCTGACAGTGCTGTCTCGAAGTAGAACGTGCGGAAGTCGGCGATGATCTCCTCGGGACTGAGCTCGCAGCCCAGGTAGGACGAAAGCACCGCAACCCGCGCGGCGAGGAACGGCGTGCTTCCGCCGGAGTGCGACAGGATGATCCGTGCGTTCGGATACTGCCGTTTCCGCCCGCATGTGACGAGATCCGCTGCCGCCTTGTAAGTTTCGTTCGGTACCTCGGTTATCGGCGTCGGCAGGAACCGATTTGGCATCCGGTTGCGCCCCGGTGTCTGCTCGCCGTGCAGGAACACCAGTGCCTGGCGCCGGTCGAGTTCGGCCCACAGCGGCTCGAAGACGTCGTCTCCCACCGACCGGGCTTCCTCCCCGGTGCCGTAGACGTTCGTCAAGGTGACTCCGTCGGCGTCCAGCTCGTCGAGGGCGTAGGTCAGCTCCTCGAGGGCGGCGTCGACGTCGGTGGGGGTGGGAAGGTGCGCGAAAAAGCCGAACCGTCCTGGGTGGTCATCGACTGTTTGGCGGGCGATGGTGTTGATCCGGCGGGCGAATGCCCGACGCTCCCGCGCCGGCAGGCCCGACTCCATGTCGTTCGGCAGAGACAGCACTGCGGTCTGAATGCCGAGGCCGTCCATGAACGCCAGGCTGGTCTCCGGCGTCCAGCGCGTGGTGCCGGCGGGGAAGCGCCAGCCGTTGTCGACGGCGAGCGAGCCGCGCACTGATTCAGCCAGCGCACCAGCGGGGAAAAGGTGGTGGTGAAAGTCGACCCGTGCCGGGCCGGGACTGGTTGCCGTCATATCTCCAGTGAACCGTTTGACCGACTACTGTCCATTGCTGCTAGCGGTAATACCGGCGGATGAGTGAGTCCGCACCGCAACCGAATTCCGCATCTGTCATGCGCGCAGCATCTCCAGCGCGACATTCACGCCGCTTGGGTCGATGGGAATCTCGGCGAGCTGGAGCCCCATCTGCACTCCTGCGAGAGTCCCCGCCAGTGTCAGGTCATTGAAATGGCCGAGGTGACCGATCCGGAACGTGCTTCCGGCAAGCTTGCCCAGGCCAGCACCGAGCGACATGTCGAAGCGGTCCAAAATGATGTCGCGGAGCTTGTCGGCGTTGTACCCATCAGACAGCATCACCGCCGTCACCGACATGGAGTGCGCGCCTTCGTCGAGGCACACCACGTCCAGACCCCACGCGCGCACAGCCGACCTGGTCGCCGATGCATGGCGGGCGTGGCGCGCGAACACCTGTGGCAGGCCCTCGTCATGGAGCATCGTGAGCGCCTCGCGCAGCCCGTACAACAGGTTGGTGGCAGGTGTGTACGGGTAGAACCCGTTCCGATTGGCCGAAAGGATCGGCTGCCAATCCCAGTACGACTTAGGCAGACTGGCCCTGGTCGAGGCATCGAGCGCCTTTTCGCTGATGGCGTTGAAGCCCATCCCCGGCGGCAGCATCAGGCCCTTCTGCGATCCAGCGATCGTCACGTCGACCCCCCACTCGTCATGCCGGTAGTCGATACAGCCGAGCGAGGAGACCGCGTCGACCAGCAGCAGCGCCGGGTGCTCGACGCTGTCGATGGCTTGGCGGACCTCGGCGATCGGGCTGCTCACCCCGGTGGAGGTTTCGTTGTGCACCACGCACACCGCTTTGACGGCCCGCGCGGTGTCAGCGGCTAGTTTCTGCGCGACCACACCAGGGTCCACCCTGTGCCGCCAATCGCCGGGAACGAAGTCGACGACCAGTCCGAGCCTGGCGGCCATCTCCTGCCACAAGGTCGCGAAATGCCCAGTCTCGAAGGCTAATACGGTGTCGCCGGGGCTCAGCGTGTTCATCAACGCCGCCTCCCACCCCCCGGTTCCCGAGCCCGGGTAGATCACCACCGGGCCCTTGGTGGCGAACGCCGGGCCAAGCAGCTCGAGAACCTCGAGGGTGAGGGCTTGGAATGCCGGCCCCCGATGATCGATAGTCGGCGCCGCCATGGCATGCAGGACTCGGTCCGGCACATTCGTGGGGCCGGGAATTTGCAGGAAGTGACGGCCGGTCGGATAGCTCACACCTTCAAGGCTTGCGCGTCAGAAAGTCTGTGTCGTCACTGTTGGCGCCTATCGGTGACCCCTGCCAGCCGGAACTGTCTCCGCCGTTTGCACACCCATTAGGTCCTGGAAGTATGTACTGCGCAACATGCTGAAGGGTTAGTGGCGCAAGCTCGTCGTCACGACCACCTTGATCGCATTATCGATGTGTTCGCCTGCATAGCGCAGGGCCGTCGGCAGATCGTGCAGACCGAACGTGTGCGTGTGAATCTTGGTGGCATCGAAGCGTTTCTGGGACATCAACGCCTCGGCGCGGTGCGTGGCGCTTTTGCCCTCCCCGCGAATGCCGTAGAGGTAGATGTTGTTGCGCACGATATAGGCGAGGTCGATCGACACCGGCTGGTGCGGGAACGCGGCGAGGCAGATGCGGCCACCGCGGTTCACCATGCGCGCTGCCTGGTTCACGGCATCGGGTGCGCCAGAGCACTCCAGGACGTAATCCAGTCCATTGCCGGCCGTGATACGTCGCACCGCCTCCACAGGATCCTCGTTGCGCACGTTGATCACGTGATCCGCACCCAACGCGCTGCCGATTTGCAAGCGGTTGTCGCGGGTCCCGGTGAGAACAACCGGCGATGCCCCCAGCGCCTTGGCCACGGCGACGCCGAGCAACCCGATCGGTCCGGGCCCCAACACGGCCACACCTTCTCCTGCCACCAGCCCGCCGAGTTCGGTCAGTCCGTACATCGCAGTGCCTGCCGTCACCACCAGTGTCGCCTCGGCGTCCGACATGCTGTCGGAGATGGCAATGAGGGTGTTGATGTTGTTGACGGCGTATTGGGCGAATCCGCCATCGGTCGTAAAGCCGTTGGCGCGATGGCCTTTATCCACGTCACCGTAGTTCAGTCCGTAATTGAGGCAGGCGGTGTACATGCCGTCGCGGCAGCGCTTGCACTGCCCGCAGCCGGCATGCACTTCCACGGTGACGCGCTGGCCGATGCGGAACTCGTCCACGCCCGGTCCGAGCGCCGCCACGGTACCCATGTATTCGTGACCCGGGGTGAACAACTTGTTGAACGGTTCGCCGCCGCCGATCATCGCCGGTGCGCCGTGGTGGATGATCTCCAGGTCTGTCGCGCAGATACCCATGGCATCGATGCGCACCAGCACCTCGGCGCGTCCGGGCACCGGGATCGGCTTGTCAACCAGACTGAGCTGGCCGGGGTCGCCCAGCACCCAGGCCCGCATACGCTCGGGCAGCGGGGTCAAGCCTGTTCTCCGATAAGGGTATTCAGAATGGCATGGATACGTTGCTCTTTGCACGGCCAGCAGTACCAGCCTTCCCAGCTTCTCATCCACTGGAGTGTCCGCTTGGTGGTGCCGCACACGGAGCACTGGACCTTTTCCTTGCGTGCGGATCTGCTGACGGTCGGCCAGATGCCGTAGACGAGCAGCCCCATGAGGATGAGGACGACGATTCCGGTCATCACCCTCCTCGGCACAACGATTTGACGTCAGGGACTTTCACGTCGGACGGGTCTCACTCCGTTGTGCGACCCGTGCTGATTTGAGAATGGAGGTTGCGAAGGCGGAAGTCATCGAAGCCAGCCGCCATCCGGGTTTCCGGCCGCTCGGTGCGAGAACTACTTGCTACCGGGTAGCACGCCGCCGCGCTCGCGCGCGGTTCGGAGACGAGCTGCTAAGGGGTCGGCGGTAATTCGGTACCGATCGGGATCTCGACGAGCAGTGAGGTTCCACTTCCGGCATGACTCGAGATCGCCAGCGTGCCGCCGAGCGCCTCGACGCGGTCGATTAGACCGGTGAGGCCGGACCCCTTAAGAGGGTCGGCCCCTCCGATGCCGTCGTCTCGAATCGAGAAGTGGAGGTTGTTGCCCTCGGCTTCGACGCCCACCTGCACCACCGACGCCCTGGCGTGTTTGGCGGCGTTGGTCAGGGCTTCGGACACCACGTAATAGGCGCCCACTTCGACGGAGTCGGGCAACCGTCGGTCAACACCAAGTTCGAGGTCGACCGGCACGGCCGAACGGCGGGCCAATGTCCTGAGCGCGGCACCGAGGCCGCCCTTGGACAGGATCGCGGGATGTATTCCACGGGATATCTCTTGCAGATCTGTTGAGACGCCCGTGAACCCAGAAACGAGGTCACCAAGCTGATCCCTGAGCGACATCTGTTCGGGCGGCACCGACGCCTCTGCCAGACGCAACTGCACCCCCAGCGCGACCAGCCGTTGTTGAGCGCCGTCGTGCAGGTCCCGTTCCAGACGGCGGCGGGCATCGTCGGCGGCCGCCACGATGCGCGCGCGTGAGGCGATCAGCTCGGCGCGCGTCGCGGCGTTGGCGATTGCCGTGGCGACGAGGTCGGCGAAGTCGCCCATGCGTGCCTCGGTGTCCGGCGGCAACGACTCCGCAGCGCCGACCGTGGCGGTCCCCCACATGCGTCCGTCAACAACGATCGGGACCGCCACCGTACAGCCGAGTCCTAACTCACGCACCCGTCCCGCGATGGGTCCGACAGCGTTCTGGGACTCTGCGCTGTCCACCCGTGCGGCGGCGCCGGTACGAAACACTCTCGCCACGAAGTTGTCGCCCACCAACGGAATTCGTTCGCCAACGACGGGAACGCCTTTCATTTCCGGATCGAACTGGGCCACGGCGAGGACGACCACCTCGTCGCCGTCGAAGCGGCCCACCCCTGCGTTGCCCGCATTCAGACATCGGGCCATCTCCTCGGCCACCACGGAGAACACCTCCGACGGGCTGGCCCCCCGGGCGACCAGGGTCGCCACTCGCCGCAGCGCCGACTGATGTGTTGCGAGCTCGGCGAGACTGCTGCGGCTGGCTCGCAGTTCGTCGCGGGTGGCGGCGTTGGCGATCGCGGTCGCGACCAGATCGGCAAAGTCGCCAATGCGTGCCTCAGTGTCCGGCGGCAGGGGCTCGGGTCGCGACGAGCCGACGACGGCCGCTCCCCACAGGCGGCCGACGACGATCGGCGCACCCACCGCCGTGCGCAGACCCAGATCACGAAAACGCGCGGCGACCGAACCGGAAGCGTTCTCGTAGCTGTCCATCCGGGCGGCGCGCCCGGTGCGCAGCACCGTCCCCAAAAAGCTCTCGCCCTCGAGGGAAAACCGCTCGCCGACGGGCACCTTCTTCAACCCGGGGTCTTCATCGTGGGCCGCGACGGGGATGGCCACGTCGTCCGCCTCGTAGCGAAACAGAACCGAGTGATACACCCCGAGGCACTGGGCCAACTCCATCACCACCGCTGAAAACACCTCGGCCGAGGTGGCCCCGCGCGCAACCAGAGTCGCAACCCGCCGCAACGCGGCCTGTTGCTCGGCGGCCACGCGGCCCAACTCCGCCGCCAGCTCCGCTTCACGGCGGCGATAATCCGCCGCCGCGGTACGGCGGACCAGGTCCGTCAGGGTGCTGGCCAGCAGCGCGACCACCAGAAAGACAGCAAGTGCCACCCAGTCCGGGGGATCGGTAACAGTCAAGGACCAGATTGGGCTGATCAGGACATAGTCGAAAGCGAGGGCGCTGGCCACCGATGTCGCCGCCGCCAGCCAGAACCCCCACCCCATCGCGATCACCACGACGCCGAGCAGGTAGACCACACCCAAGGTGTCCTCGGCGCCGACCTTACCGAGCAGATAACCCAGGACGCTCTCCGCCGCGATGAGGGACGCTGCGATCACCAGCCCAAGCGCCAGCGACGGCCCTGTCGGGCGCACCAAGAGCGACACCATGTGTGCCCGGACCGGTACCGCGCGTTGTTCCGCAACGGAAGTGCTGCGCGCAGAAACCGCAACCGGCTTGGACGACGACCAGCCGGGCAGCGGTGACCGCTTCTGCGGCATTAGAGCACGCTCACATCGATCCTGGCGGACGTCGACCAGTCCGCCGTCCGAGAAATCATACCCAACCGAAGAAACTCGGCATACATGTGAAACCACCCCGCGGGTGAGCTGCATTCTGTGCTCAGGCCCGCGTGTGGCGCCAACTAGAGGCGTTGAGTTACGCTTCGCCGTCGTCGGGATCTTCACGACCCGGTCAGATTTCGAGCGCTACTGTGATCATCCTCATCACCAACAGATAATCCGAGAACAGATCGCACCCATCCTCGGTGGCAGGACCGTCGTCCAACTCGAAAATTGAGCCACCACGAGCCCGCGATTCACCCGAAGACGCTTGGAACAGTTGGGTTTTGGTGCCCCGTCGTTGCACTTACTTAGATTTGGAGCGGATCGCCGTAGATCGCGAACTCCGATCGCTCGATGTCGCTGCTGATGCGCAGGTATGCGAACGATCGTATGGTGACTGGGCCGCCGCATGCGTCGGCCTTGATGTGCAGATTAGTCACATCGAGCATCCCAAGTCCTTGAGAGCCCAACGGCATACTGGCCATCGGCAGATCGGTAATGATTCCCGGTTGTAGATTCGCCTGGACGTAACCCGTGAGGCCACCGCCAAGGCCCGTATTTGCCCCCGGTGCAAGGCCGGTCGGCCCGCCCGGCCAGGGACGGGCCGTCCTCGTCACCGACCGAGCGGCGTATCGCAACGCCCCACACGTCACCAACAAACTGTAACGGGAACTCACTAGATCGCTCCGGATTTTGATGCCGCGTGTGTGTTCGCGTCCCGGGGCGGCGCGGATGCGGATTCCTACTAGCGGGAAGTGTGAATGGGTGTCAGCGGTGACGACATCGGTTCACTCGAGCTTGATGCTGAAAGCAACCAAACCCGTTGACCGAATAGCGATGCCACAGATGCGTTAACCCCCACACACAGAGGATCTGCCATGCGCGCCTTACGTTTTGATCACTTCGGCGACCCGCAGGTGCTGCAGGTGGCCGAGACCGCGGATCCTGTTGCGGGCAACGACCAGGCCGTGATCGCTGTCAAGGCGGCGTCGGTGAACCCGTCGGATGTCAAGAATGTCGGCGGGGCGTTCCCGGCGACAGTGCTGCCTCGGGTGCCCGGTCGCGACTTCGCCGGCGTCGTCGTCGACGGGCCGCCGGAGTGGATCGGTGTCGAGGTGTGGGGAACTGGCGGAGATGTCGGCTTCACCCGGGATGGCTCGCACGCCGAGTTGCTCGGCGTTCCGGTGGAGGCGCTGGCCCGCATGCCTGAACGGCTCAGCTTCGATCAAGCCGCCACCGTCGGGGTGAACTTCGTGACGGCCTGGCTGGGCGCCATCGATGCCGCGCAGCTAGACAAGGACGAAACCATCGCCGTATTCGGGGTGTCCGGCGGGGTCGGCGGCGCGGTAGCCCAGATCGCCGCCGCCCGCGGCGCCCAGGTGATCGGCATCGACCGCAACCCGCCACGCGACGACACCCCGGCCGCCGGCATTGTGGAGCACTTCATCACCTTCGACGCCGACACCGCAGACGTGGCAGAGCAGATCCGGCAGGCCAGCGGGGGCCGCGGCGCCGACGTCATCTACGACGCCGTCGGCGGTGTCACCACCCCCGCGGCCCTGGCCGCCCTTGCCCACCGCGGCCGGCTGGTGGTCATGAGCACCGTCGGCACCCGCGTGGTGCCGATCGACCTACGCGACTTCTACCGCAACGAATCCCGGATGCTGGGCGTCAACACCAGCTTTGTTGGCGTCGTCGAATCGGGCAGCCTCCTGACCGAACTGTCCCCCTATTTCGAGTCCGGTGCCTTCCGGCCACTGCCGATCCATCGCAGCTATGGCCTCGACGACAGCCAACATGCCTACACCGCGGTGGCTGGCGGAACCCCAGGCCGCGTCGTCATCCACCCCTGAACCGACACCCGCCTGCGCGATTTACCGCATGGCCCGGGCCTCGGCCTCCACGTCATAGTCCTGTACGCCGGGTTGACCGATGGTGATCGGCCGCCCGGAGTCCATTCGCATCCCGTTGGCCCGTGATCCTTGCTGGACTCGGGCGGTGTGGTCGTGGCGCAGCGCCTGATAGCGGATGAGCACGTCCGTCACGTCGGAGGGACCGGTGTCTCGCATCAACGTGGCTAAGGCCATCCCATCCTCAATGGCCTGGTTAGCGCCTTGACCCATGTGCGGTGCCGCCACCGACGACGATCACACGAACCGACCACTGAGACAATGCAATTCCGCTACGATCTTCCGGCCAGAAGCAACAGGCTGTCCCCGCCCACCGACACGCCCTCCGGACCGATGCGTTCTGCCAGCCTGGCTCGTAGCTCCATGGCCTTCTCGGGAGAGAGGATGAGGTAGCTCGAATAGGTGAATGCCAGGTCAAGCCACTGCCCTGTGGAATAGTGGGCGTGCCGCGGGTAGGTGCGCTGCTCAACGGTGAAGCCTGACGCCGTGAGTGAGGCGATCAGCTGCTGTGTGCGGCGCACGGTGTCGACGGAATCGTTCGACGAGCCGAGGACCAAAGGTGAACCCGGATCCATGTACCCCCGGTATATCGGGGCGAGGTCGCTGTGCGTGGGATGCGTTGGGAGTAGGCGGTTCCACATCAATGCAAGATGTCCACCACTGGACAGCAGCCGATGGACCTTCGGTAATGCAATGTCAGGATTCACCCAATGAAAGGACTGCCCGAACACGACGAGGTCGAAGTGGCGCTCCGCGGGTTGCCAACTCTCGAACGTGCTGATCTCGATGGGGATGCCCTTGGCCCTTGCGATTTCGGCCATTCGCGGATCTGGCTCAACCGCAAGCACATTGACCCCCTTCGCGAGCAGTTGCTCGGAAGCGATCCCGGTACCTGCGCCAACATCGAGCACCGTTCGAGCGCAGTGCAGCAGAAGATCATCGATGAGTTGGTCGGGGTAGCGCGGCCTCAGCGCATCGTAGACGCGGGCTGCGGCGCCGAAGGAGTCCGCGCGCGCACGATCAAGGTAGAGATATTCTCGTGGCTGCATACCGAAAGCCTACGCCGATGTTGCCCTCTGATACCCAATCCGATTGACGATCAACGGATTTCCCAGCTAACGGGTGTGACGCGGTGGTGCTAGCGGCCACTGCAATGGCGGACAGCGCCAACGACAACCACCCCTCGATCGGCGACGCTGAGAGTCATGAGCTGCTGTCACACCTCCATGTTCGCGCCAAGAGTTCCCTCAAGCGGGAGGGCCGTATGATGCGGGCCGTTGTGATCGGCGGGTCTCTCGGCGGGCTTACCGCGGCCCTGGTCCTGCGAGACCAGGGATGGGATGTGGACGTGCTGGAACGTAGTCCAAATCCGTTGGAGGGCCGCGGGACCGGGATCGTACTGCACCCGAGCACGATTCGTTATCTTGTGGAGCGGGTCGGCAAATCGGTTGACGACATCGGCATGCCAGTCCACAGGCTTCAGTATCTCGATACGGACGGCTCGACCGCCGACGAGCAACCCAGCGCGCTCCGGTTCGCGTCGTACTTCGAGTTGTATCGAGAGCTGCTGGGCGCGTTCGGCACTGAGCGCTACCACCTGTCGAAAGAGCTTGCGCATCTGGATAACCGGGGCGATGCAGCAATGGTGTCATTGACCGACGGGCAGACCCTTTCGGCCGATCTCGTGGTATGCGCCGACGGCATCCGGTCGACAGGACGCCGAATCATGCTGCCCGACGCCCACCCCCGCTACGCGGGATACGTGACCTGGCGCGGCACCGTCGACAGTGACGAACTCACCGGCCGCTCGGCGAGCACCCTGCTCGACGCGTTCACGTACCGGATCCTCCCTCGCGGCCACCTGCTGGCCTACCCGATTCCGGGGCCGGGCGGCTCCGTGCTGCTCAATTGGCTCTGGTACCAGAACATCGCGCCGGGACGCTGTTTCACGGATTTGCTCACCGACCGCAACGGTGTCCGGGCAGAACTGACCGTGCCACCCGGCTCGGTCCAGACTCGCCACGTGGAGCAGTTGTATGCGGCGGCGGACGCTGATGTGCCGGCGCCGCTTGCAGAGGCTGTCCAACAAACCGCCGAGCCGTTTATCCAGGTGATCGTCGACCTAGAGGTCCCTCGGATGGTCTGCGGGCGCTGCTGCCTGATCGGCGATGCGGCGTTCGCGCTGCGGCCACACATCGGTGTGGGTACCGCGAAGGCAGCCGACGATGCCTGGCAGCTGGGCATCGCGCTGACTGGCGTCACGGCACAACACGTCCCAGATCGGCTGAAGGGCTGGGAATCTCAACAGCTTTTGGTGGCGCGGCGTGCCCTGCAGAGGGCTCGCATGGCGGGTCGTAGCTTGCAGGACGGCACCTGGCGGGTCGGCGAGCAGCCGCCCTTCGGGCTGCTTGTGCCTGGTGACAGCGTTCTGCCGGTCTGCTCATAACAGTCCGAGCTGCTGCAGGTCAGTGATGTACTTGACGATGATCGACGCCGTGACGTGTGGAATGTCCTTGTCCGGGCCGATTTTCGCGTCCTGCACCGCGGCGCGGAACCGGTCGGTCGGCGCCATCGATCCCCGTACCGGCTTCTCGGGTCGCTGGTAATTGTGCAGCAGCGGCAGCAGCGATGCCTGGCGTTGTTTGTCCGGCAGGGCGCGCAGGGCCGTGTCGAACCGTCGCAGCCAGGCCTCGTAGCCGGGAAGGCGCTGAATCGGGTAGTCGGCGTCGATCAGCCAGTCGACGTACTCGTCCAGTCCGATGCCGTCGTCGTAGGGGTTCATCACGTGGTAGATCGAAAACCCGTCCACCACTTGTGCCCCCAGGGTCGAAATCGCCTCGGCGATGAATCCGACAGGCAATCCGTCGTAGTGCGCGCGTTGCCGATTGCCGTCGGCGTCGAGTTCGTAGAACGAGCCGGGCGCGATTCCGGTGGCCACTAGGCTCAGCATCAACCGGGTGAACATGTCCGGCACGTTGAGCTGACCCGCGTACGTGGTGTCGGCCAGGATCATGTCGCAGCGGAACACCGCGACCGGCAGGCCGCACAGGTCGTTGGCCTCGCGCAGCAGTACCTCGCCGGCCCACTTGCTGTTCGAGTAGCCGTTGGCGTAACTGTCGTCGACCTTTCGGGCCGGGCTGATCACCCGGATGTCGGCGGCCTCGATGAACCTCGGCGGTTCGATCTGGTCGCCCACGCCGATGGTCGACACGTAAGTGAACGGCTTCTGTCTGGTGGTCAGCGCGATGCGGATCAACTCGGCGGTGCCCACGACGTTCGGACCGAACAACTCGCTGTACGGGAGGACGTGATTGACCAGTGCGGCGGGGTCGACGATCAGATCGACAGTGTCGGCCAGCCGCTGCCAAGTCTGTTGGTCCAGGCCGAGATTCGCTGCTCCCTTGTCTCCGGCGATGACCTCGAGATGATCGGCGGCCAGGTCCCGGTAGTGACGCAACAGTTCTGGATCACCGCTGTCGAATATCGCGTCGAGCCTTTCCCGAGCCGACTCGTCGTCTTTGGCCCGCACCAGGCAGATCACGGTGCCGTCGACGAAACCCATCCGCTCCAGCCATTCCAGAGCCAAGTAACGGCCGAGGAATCCGGTCGCGCCTGTCAGCAGGACGGTACGCACTTCGGAACTCGGACCCGGCAGCGTCGTAGCGGCGCCCAGCGTCTTGGTGTCGATGAACTTATCCAGTTTGAGTTCACCGGCGTGCACCTCAGTGGCGTCGCGGCCGTGAACTGCGGCGTAGGTCGGTCCCTTGGCGGCCGACGTCCGCTCGGTCTCGATGTAGTCGGCGATCGACCGAAGGTCGCTGGCCGGGCTGACGATCACGCCGACCGGCACGTCGAGATCGAAGATGTCGTGCAGCAGAATGCCGAATGTCAATGCCGACAACGAATCTCCGCCCAGATCGGTGAAATGGGCGTCGGGAGCCAGATCACTGGCCGCCGCGCCGAGCAGCGCACCGGCGGCCCGGATGACCGTCTCCAGCACCGACCGGCTCGCACCGTCCTGCCGGAGCGCGCGCAGCTCGTTAGCCTGACTGTCGGCCAGCTCGGCGTAGAGCTGTTCCAGGCGATCGCCGTAGTGCACCTTCAGTTTTGGCCGCGCCAACTTGCGGATGCCGGTGAGTAAGCCGTTCTCCAGCGTGAATGGCGTTGTCTCGATGAGGAAGTCACGTGGTATCTCGTAGGACTGCAGCCCGACATCCTTGGCGATGTTCTGCAGCGACTCACTGATCGCCGGCTTCAGCGCCTCGATGTCACCGTAACTTCGGTTCAAGGCGTCTTCGGTGGGCACGACGACGGCGAGCACGTCGGAGCGTGCGCTGTTGCCGTAGACGTAGATCTGGCGGACCAGCGGGCTGTCGCCGAACACCGCCTCCAGCTTCGACACGGTGACGAACTCGCCCTGGGAGAGCTTGAGCACGTTGTTGCGCCGATCCAGGTAGGCGAGCTGACCGGGACCGACCTCGGCGACTACGTCGCCGGTCCGGTAGTAGCCGTCGGGATCGAACACGTCGGCGGTGACCTCGGGTCGTTTGTAGTAGCCGGGGAACATGTCCTGCGTCTTGACCAGCAGTTCGCCCCGCGGATACGGCTGGTCGGTGTGAAAGTAACCCAGATCGGTGACGTCGACCAGCTTGTAATCGATCACCGACGGGTGACGTACCTGGCCGTCGAGGTAGACAATCCCGGCCTCCGTCGAGCCGTAGGCCTCGACCAGATGAAGGTCGAGCAGAGATTCGACGAACTCCTTGTTCTCGGCCGAGATCGGTGCGGAGCCCGTCATCGCCGCGACGAACCGTCCGCCGAGGAGGTTCTGCGCCATGTCCGCCATTACCTCGGCTTCGAGTGACGCGCGATCAACGCCGTCGACGGACCGGCGGTCCACTTTGCTCTGGAACTCACTGAACAGCATGTCCCAGATCCGCGGCACGAAGTTCAGTACGGTCGGCCGCACCAGTGCGAGATCCTCGAACAGCGTCGAAAGATCGCTCCTCGCGGTGAAATACGCGGTGCCGCCGTGTCCCAACGTTCCGTAGAGGATGCCTCGGCCCATCACGTGGCTCATCGGCATGAAGCTGAGCGTGATTTGCGGTTCTATGTTCGACCCGCCCCAGTTCCAGCGCGACCTGCGCCAGAAATTCGCGACCAATCGTTCTGGGTACATGGCACCCTTGGGCGCGCCGGTGCTGCCCGACGTGTAGATGAGCAACCTCAACGGGTCGGAATCGTCGTCGGGAACCCACTCCGGTGCGGCCGGCAGCGACTCCCCGCGTTCGCGCAGCTCTGCCAGAGTCTCTACGAGCACTGGGCTGCCCGCTTCCACCAACAGCGTCCGGGCGGCATCGAACGCGTCGCGTTGCTCGTCGACCTCTGGCCGGTAGTCGAAGACGACCAGCCGCGCCGGCGTGTGGCCAGTGAGCACCAGCTCGACAGCATCGCCGAGATCGTCGATGCTCGAAGCGAATACGCGAGGCTCGGTCTCGGTGACAATGGGCCGCAGTTGACTGACCGGTGCGCTGGTCTGGAGCGGGACGGAGACCGCGCCCAATTGGGCCAACGCCATGTCGATCGTCGTGTAGTCCACACTCGCGAAACCCAGCACACACACGCGGTCACCAGGCTGGACCGGATGCCCTGGGCCGTTGGTCAATGCGCTGACGAGTGCGCCGACGCGCTCCCACAATTCGCGGTACGTGACGGTCTCGAACCAGGGCAAAAGCTCAACTGAAATGCGGCCGGTCTCAGGATTTGTGGCGAGGTTGACAGCGCGTTCTCCGACCGCAGGCCGCTCCGCGTAGGCCCGCATGACGGTGCTCATGATCCGCGGCAGCCGCAGCCCGGGTTGCTCGATCGCTGCCGTCAACGCCTCGATGGGCCGGGCATCAGCGAACTGCGGGTCGCTGGCGTACAAGTCGGCGATGCGGCGCGCCAGCCGCCCTTCGCGAGTGTCGGTCGGCATAAGATCACTAGTCCTTCGATTGGATCAATTTGTTTGTGTAACAACAACTCCACGGTAGGACGCCCCGACGGGATCGGCAGACGGTCTGCGGGCCGTTCTGATGATCGACCGGTGTTACCGTGGGCATTTGAAGTTGGTAGGTACGCAAAGATTGCCGCTAGCAGTAGGCCTTTGGAGAGCGACGTCGACGATGACATGTGTGGTCGCTTCGAAACGCCTGTCTAGAAACTGTCAATTCGGTTCTGCACCTGGGTGTTACGGGCGATGGTGCTCGTCACACCAGCTCGCAAATGTGATGGGCAAGTCAGTGATTCCAATGACTAGTGTCGTGAGTCATTAATTTCTCAGCAGTATGGCCCGATGCCGACGATGATTCGATCGAGTTGTTGGGTCGGCGGCAGCGCAGTTTGTTGTTGATCAAGAGGTCATCACCACACCGAACGTGCAGGCACTGCGAAAAATTGATCAGATTGTCGCAGTGGCCCCACGTTCGGCGGGCTGAATCGGGCATGCGCATACAAGCTGCATTCGAATTAATGACTCAGGACACTAGACCAGAGACGCCGTGTCGATCACGAAGCGGTAGCGCACGTCGCTGGCCAACACCCGCTCGTAGGCCTCGTTGATGTAATCCGGCTCGACCAGCTCGATCTCGGGCAGCACGACGTGTGCGGCGCAGAAGTCCAGCATCTCCTGGGTTTCGGCGATGCCGCCGATCATCGAGCCGGCCAGGCTGCGCCGCATCGCCGCCATCGGGAACGCCGGCACCGGCATCGGATGCTCGGGCAGACCGAGCTCAACCAGCGCACCATCGATGTCGAGCAGTTGCAGGTAGTCGTTGATCTCGAGATTGGCAGAAACCGTATTGAGGATCAGATCAAACGAAGTCGTCAGCGTAGTGAACGTCTCCGGATCAGCGGTGGCGTAGTAGTGGCGGGCGCCCAGCCGCAGGCCGTCCTCCATCTTCTTCAACGACTGGCTGAGCACGGTGACCTCAGCGCCCATCGCCGTGGCGAGCTTGACGGCCATGTGCCCCAGCCCGCCGAGGCCGATCACCGCGACCCGCTTTCCGGGGCCGGCGTTCCAATGCCGCAGCGGCGAATAGGTGGTGATGCCGGCGCACAGCAGCGGCGCGGCGGCGTCAAGCGGCAGTGCATCCGGGATGCGCAGTACGTAGTTCTCATCGACGACGATCGCGCCGCTGTAGCCGCCCTGGGTCTGCTGGCCGTCCCTGCCGATTGCGTTGTAGGTCCCAATCATTCCGCGCTTGCAGTACTGCTCCTGCCCGGCGAGACAGCTGCTGCACTCACGGCAGGAGTCGACGAAACAGCCGACGCCGACCCGGTCGCCGATCGCGTATGTGGTGACCTGGGAGCCGACCTCAGTGACTACGCCGGCGATCTCGTGACCCGGCACCACCGGATAGTTCGCATCGCCCCACTCACCTCGCACTGTGTGGATGTCGGAGTGACAGATGCCGGCGAATTTGATCTCGATGGCCACGTCGTGCGGGCCGACGTCACGCCGCTCGATCGTGGTCCTGGTCAGCGGCTGGGTAGCCGAAGTCGCGGCGTAAGCGGAAACAGTGGTCATCGATGGCCTTCTAACAGTTCGGTTCTCATGGATTGGGCGCGACATTGGGCACCAATAATTGACAACCGGCGCGCGTGCGGCACCAATCCCGTTGCGGCACGTCACCTTCTGAAATCAACCTTTATTGCAGCTAGCTGGTAGGCGGCGTTGCTGCCAGCGACAGGCGGTAATGGGCGCCAGCGCTAGCGACATCGAAGATCAAGCGCGCGATTCTCTACTCATGCCCACACTCGATTCCGAGGCGTTCAGAACCAGCTCGGCGATCACCGCGCTTTCAGGAGGCGGAAGGCATTCGGCTCCCCCGCACTCGTATCGCGAAGACCACGGCGCTACCACTGACGCCGACGGCGCGAGCTCGGCAGATCAGAAGCCGCGCAAGTCTTCTCGCACTGCAGCGCTATTGTTCGCGGGGCTGGCTGTCGCAGCAATCTCCGGGGGAATCGGTGCAACCACGGCGCTGGCGGTTCAAAACCGACATTCCGCACTCCCCACCATCGCTACCGCCGAGGCGGCCGCATCCCAGACTGTGCGCCCTAACTCCGGCTCGGTCGAGGAGGTTGCAGCAAAGGTGGTACCAAGTGTGGTGCAGTTGGAGACGGATGCGGGCAGCGAAGCCGACGAGGGCTCGGGGATCATCTTGACCACCGACGGGCTGATCATGACCAATAACCACGTGGTGTCGGCGGCGGGCAACGCTGGGCCGGCCAATACGGGCGGACCCCGCACTACGGTGACGTTGGCCGATGGCCGCACGGCGCCGTTCGCTGTCGTCGCGACCGACCCGACCAGCGATATCGCGATTGTGCGGGCACAGGGCATTTCTGGGCTCACCCCGATCGCGCTGGGCTCGTCAAGCAACCTTCGGGTCGGCCAGCAGGTAGTGGCCGTGGGATGCCCGCTGGGTCTGCAAGGCACGGTGACCACGGGCGTCATCAGCGCGCTGCACCGGCCCGTCTCGTCCGCTACCGACAGCGCGAACAAACCCATTCCGTTGGACGCCATTCAAACCGACGCTCCGATGAACCCGGGCAATTCGGGCGGCGCGCTCGTCGATATGAACGGCCAGCTGATCGGAATGCCCTCAGCGATCGCGACTTTGGGCACGTCATCCGGCTCGAGTGGTTCGATCGGACTGGGTTTCGCGATTCCGGTTGACCAGGCCAAGCGCGTCGTCGACCAGCTCGAGCACCGGCCCTTACAGTCACCGCTCGTTGGTCACGCCCGGTAGGAAGATGGAAACCAATCCGTCAGCGTGCGCTTCGATCCAGGTGGGGTCATTGGGGTCGCGCCCGGTGAGCAGGCGGACCTCCGCAGCATTCACGTATGGCAACGTTGCCCCGCCGACAAGAACGTAGTAGAGGATCTCGCTGTCGATGGGCGCGGCTACGCCGGCGTCACGCAGCACCTGCCAAGCCGGTCGGATGCCGTCGAAGAACGGCTTCACGTGAGTCTCCGTCAGCCATGTCAAGCGGTTGCTTGGCGCGGTGCCCTCGTGCACCATGATCTGGTTGAGCTCGGGGTGCGTTGCGACGAATCGCACCAATCGGCGTATCGCATCGGCAAATCCCGCAGCGAGCGCAGGCACTCCGACCTCGGCCACCTTCGCGGGTAAAACACCGCGGAATGCGTCCCGCAAGAGCCCGAAGAGGTAGTCGACCGCGGCTTCCCATAGCACTGTCTTCGATTCGAAGTGATAGTTGATCTGCGGCTGGTGGGCCTGAACGCGCGCCGCAATCGCGCGCGTCGACGCGCCGTCGAAGCCCTTGGCCCCGAACTCAACCAGGGCCGACTCCAGCAGCGCCTCCCGGATATCGGTCCTCTTGCGCCGGACACGCGCCCTGTCCGGTGATTGGCTCTTGCGCTGCATCTCCAGGAGTGTACCCTTATTATCACCCGATAATAAAGGTACTCCGAAAGGACCGTCCCATGAGCGCTACCCGTGAGATCTTGAACCAAGGCCGGGATGGCTCATCAGTGCGGCTGCTGTCGCTGTCCAAGAATCCGCTCCAGGCACCGACAGATCGCGACATGCTGCCCTCGGAGCGACGGGATTTCGTTCGGACCCACCGAACATGCATATTCGGCTACGGCCGCAAGTCGGATGGTCCCGCGATGTCAATCGTGTACTACATCCCAGCCGACAATGACGACCTGTATGTGGCCACCATGGCCGACCGGGCCAAGGCCAAAGCCGTCGCCCGCAACGGCAAGATCAGCCTCTGCGTCCTTGACGAGACCTGGCCGTTCGCCTATCTGCAGATCTATTGCGACGCCGTGATCGAGGACGACGAAGAGACTCTGATCGACGTGATGATGGCGGTGGCCGAACGCATGTCGGGCGAGCCGTTGGCGCCAGAGCTACGCCCCGCAGTCAAAGCTGTTGCAAAGGAGGAAAACCGGGTGCTGGTGCGCTGCAGGCCCTACGCGACGTTCGTGACGCCGCCGCGACACCTGCACCACAACGATCAGGAGGAGCCACTGACCCATTGGGTCTCGGCGTCGATGCCCTGGGATGCTCCGGATAGCCCGCGATGACCGATGTAACTGAGAGGTGGCGCACAGAGCGTGTTACGGCGGCTGTTTACGATGCCGGCGTCAAGCACGATCGTGTCGCGATGGTCGGCGCCCGGGCGATGTGGGGGGCCGATGTGCGACGCATGTTCGCTGAGATCGAGCGACTCGCAGACGCGCCGGACGGCGCCACGGTACTGGACATCCCCTGCGGGGGCGGCTTCGCCTTTCGCGGGCTCAGCCCCGTCCAGCCGGTGCGATACGTCGCCGCCGACATATCTCCGTACATGCTTCAGTTGGCGCGCCGAGAGGCGAACCGTCGGGGAGTCCACGACGCAATCGAGTTCATCGAAGCCGACGTGACCGCGCTGCAGTTCGACGATGCCAGCTTTGATCTGTGCGTGACGTATAACGGGCTTCACTGTCTGCCCGACCCCCGTGCGGCACTGGCCGAGCTCACTCGCGTGCTCAGGCCGGGTGGGACGCTGCGAGGGACGTCGTGTGTTACGGGTCGAGGTCCGCGCAAGGATGCGTTGATTGCAATCTTGCGTCGCGCCGGGGTGTTTGGAAACGCTCCGCACGCAGGCCAGATCGAGACATGGCTGCGGGAATTTGGATTCGGTGTACTGACAACCGAACACAGCGGAGCAGTCGAGTTTTTCGAGGCGAAGCTCGATGCGAAGGGAACACACCCGTGACGGTCGACGATATTCCGCAGACTCAGATTGATCAGATCCCGACGGACTTCCAAGTGTTCTTGGATAAGCGCAGTCGGCGTTCCGGCCAACGTAAACGTCGCGGTATCAAGCTCTTCCGGAGAGCCCGCACCCTGCCGTCCGACGATCACATCCTCGACTTCGCACACGGATACTACGACGCAGACCCGGTCGCCGAAGCTTTCGTACAAGACGCCTACATCGCAGGCAACTCGTCCCACGGCAGGGCCATGCTGGATCAGGCTCTCGCACACGGAATCGAATCCGTGCCCGACGCGCCGTCGTCGATGGTGCGACTCTTCGAGGAATTCGAGACCGACCCACCGTGGGTGGATCACGATCTGGTCGAACGCGGCGCCTTTCTGTTCCGCCGGTGCGGCCCGGCCGTCTTCAGCTTTCAAGGTGTCGCCACGTTGCTTGCGTATACCGAAAACCCGATCGTGCAGCCGCTCAGCATGACCGGCAAGTACGCCGGCGACGCCGCCCTCAACCGCTTCATGGAGACCGCGCGCTTCTGGATCGACGTGTCCGACCCAGGCGGCACCAGACCGGGAGCGCCCGGCCGCGCCACCGCGATGCGGGTTCGCATCATGCACGTCTTTCTCCGGCAGCGGATCACCCGCCACCCGCAGTGGAACCTGGCCGCGTGGGGCAAACCGATCAACCAGGCCGAAGCCACGATCACGCTCCTATCCGGCGGGTTCGGCACAGGACTGGGCATGCACAAGCTGGGCTACCGATCGACCACCGCTGACATCGACGCGATGATGCACTTCTGGCGATATGTGGGGCACCTGATGGGCGTCCAACCCCGTTGGTACCCAGCGGATCTGCACGAAGCCGGTCAGCTGATGACGCTCTATTTCGCCAAGCGGGCCTTCGGCGCGGGGGAGGACGGTCGCGAGCTCATCGAATCGTATCCGCGCGCGTTCGCACCGAAACAGGGCACGGCCCTTCGCAAGTCGATCCGCGACCGGTTCAACTATCGAATCCAGCTCGGTTACACCCGCTATTTCCTGCCGGCCCGTTTCTACCGGTCCTACGACATGCCTAACCCATGGCCGTGGGCGCTCCTCCCGCCCTTTCAGATTCCGATCAACCTCACGATCGACTTGTTGGCGCACCGGAGCGTTCGTGTCGCGCGCCTCCAAGATCGGTTCGCCCGGTGGCGACGGAACACCTGGTTTCGTAACGAGATGGGTGACCGCGACGCCCACTTCAAAGCTGCTGAGACATTCCGGCGCTGATGTGGCACTACTCCAATAGCTGGTTTGTTCAACGCGAACCAGTCAGTTGACGGCGACCCGCAACGCCTTGAAGCCGCGCAGCACATTGTTCAGGATCGGCTCCTGCTCCAGGATCGTGAAGCGCCCGACATCACCGAAAAGCCCTGGTGCGCTTCGTTCTGGCCGGCACCAAACGGCGAACTCTGGCTGGCTGCTACCGGTTACACCGGCCGTGGCGACGCCAAGATTCACAGCAGACCCAGAGCTTTATGACGGCACACTTCGTCCGGCCGATGTCGTTGTATCTATTGCCGCCGCGTTCGTCGCCCGGACTCAGTCACTGCGCACAACCCCTAATGAAAGGACTGCCATGAGCACCCGAATTCTGGCCCTCGTCGGCAGCCTGCGCTTCGGCTCTGTCAACCGGCAACTCGCCGAGGCGGCCGTCAAGCTCGCACCCATTGACATCTCGGTCGAAATCTTCGAGGGCCTGGCCGATGTCGCCTTGTACAACGAAGACATCGACCAGCCGGGGGCGGTTGTGGCTGCCGACAGGCTGCGTGCCGAGGTTCAGTGTGCCGACGCGCTTCTGCTCGTGACTCCTGAATACAACGGCACGATGTCCGCGGCCCTCAAGAACGCCATCGATTGGATCTCGCGGCCCTTCGGTGCCGGAACCATCACCGGGAAGCCGGTGGCTGTCATCGGAGCCTCGCACGGTCAATATGGCGGCGTATGGGCGCACGACGATTCGCGCAAGTCTGCACGCATCGCGGGGGCAAAGGTGCTCGATGACCTCAAGCTCTCGGTGCCTGCTGCAGACACCCGCTTCGCGACCATCCATCCCGCCGACGACGAGGAGATCTCCGTGACGATGCCGGGAATTCTGATCGCCCTCGCCGCCGCGGTCCCAAGTCACGAGGACCGAACCAGCCTAAAATAAGGCCACCGAACGCCAGGTGAGAGATTCGGCGAACGCCCGACTGTGTCAGCGGGCCGATACGGTTGGCGTCAGTTCGTTCTGCGCACTCGCGAGCGCAGTGTTCAGCTCATCGAGTGTCAGGGCGTCCGGGCGGCGAATGTGGATCTCGATCTGGTACTCGGGCTGGCCGGCGCGGCCGAAAACCGGCAGGACGACGAATTCCGTTGTCGGTAAGTCCTTTTCCAGTGTCTTGGTGATGGATCGCAGGGTTACCATCGTCATCAATTTGGTCAGCTGCCGTGCCACCGTGGCAGTGGGCTCTAACGACGCCAAGATTCCGGCGACTCGGTCGTGCAATGACGCATGGGCGTCGTCGAACCTCCAGGCTCCGTAGCCGCGCGCGCGGACATCGGCGAGCACTTTCCGATAGTGGTCGATGTCGGCCCGGGTGAGCCGCGGCGTGACCCCTCGCAGCCAGCGCTCAATCGCGGCATCGTCTCGCCATGCCATCGCCACCAGGCCGAACGGTGGGTCGATCGGGAAGCGCTGTCCGACAACGTGCTCACCGTCGCTGGGGTGGCCTACCGCATCGATCACGGTGAGATGATCGTCGTCGATCCGCGACATCGAGCAGCCGGCCGCCAGGCTCCCGTGAAGATTGACCAGTGCGGTTCGGCCCTGGTCGAGCAGGGGAAATTGGTTGCGCAGGCCGCGAACCAATCCGAACAGGCCGCTGCCCAGCACATAGCGACGATCGTCATAGCGGGCGACCCACTCGCCGCGTTCGAGTTCTCCCAGCACCAACGCGCACGTCGAGGTGCTGATGCTGCACTGACGGGCCAACTGAGCCGAGGTCAGACCCGTCGATGACACCGCCAGCGCGTCAAGGACATTCATCGTCCGCCGAGTTGGCGGTGACTTGAGCGTTGACGCGGGCACGATTATCTCCTTACGATCCGTCCGAATACTAGCTGTGTCTGTCCTAATATTTGGAGGAATGGTGGCAATTCGCGTGGCGGTGTGGGGACCCGGTTCCATGGGCGTGATTGCGCTGCGCGGCGTGATCGACCACCCCGAATTGGAGTTGGTGGACCTGGTCGTGCACAGCGATGAGAAGGCGGGAAGGGATGCGGGGAACCTGTGCGGTGCCGGCCCGGTCGGCGTCGTCGCGACGACCGACTCGACCCCGTTGCTCGGCGGTGATGCCGATGTAGTGGTCTACGCCGCCGCAGCCAACCTGCGGCCGTTGGAGGCCGTCAACGACATGGTGTCGATCCTGCGCGCCGGCAAGAACGTGGTGTCGTGCTCAGTCGTTCCGTTGGTGTATCCCAATGCGGTCGATCCTGCGTTCTCCGACCCGTTGCGCGAGGCCGCGCTGGCCGGTGGAGTGTCGTTTTTCACCACTGGCATCGATAGCGGGTTCGCCAACGATGTACTTCCGCTGGCGCTTTCAGGCGTGGCCCGCACCATCGAGTCAATCCGCGTCACCGAGATGTTCAATTACGCGACCTACCCGGACGCGACCGCCGTGTACGACATCCTCGGATTCGGCAAGCCGCCGGAGTACGCCGCCTTCGCAGCGACGCCGGGCGTGTTCACCTTCGGCTGGGGCCCGGTGCTTCACCAGTTGGCCGACGGTTTGGGGGTCCGCGTCGACGACATCGCCGAAAACATCGAGCGCATACCGTCCCCCACGTCGTTCGATACCCCGACGGGCCACGTCTCGGAGGGAACGATCGCGGGGATGCGGTCCACGTTGACCGGGTATGTCGAGGGCAATCCGACCTTCGTCATCGACCACGTGAGCCGTATGCACGACGACATCGCGCCCGATTGGCCGCAGCCGCACATTTCTATCCATCCCCGTGATCTCGGCTACGGCGGAGCCTCCGGTCGCGGCGTCTACCGTGTCGAAATCGAGGGCTCACCCAGCATGCGGTGCGAGTTCGAGATGGCCGATGACCACGATCACGATCTCGGCGCGAGGATGGCCGGAGCTTCCCGGATGGTCAACGCGATTCCGGCGGTCTGCGCCGCGAAACCAGGTCTCCTGTCGGCGTTGGACCTGCCGCTGATCACCGGCAAGGGATTGGTGAAACGAGCGTCGGGTCCGTCGCCGGACAGTCGACTGGTCGGCAGGTTTTAGCGTTTCGGCCGCTGATGTGCCCCATGCCACTATCAGCCACCGACGGACCTCCGCGGGCGGCTCGCCTCGGAAGTCGTCCGCCAAGATCGCGGATCACGCTGTGACATGCGCACTGTCCCCACCCGTAGCGGCGAACGACGTTCCGCTAACCATTCCGGCTTCATCGGACGCGAGAAATACGACGAGCGGTGCGACCTGCTCGGGTTCCAGCCACGGAACGCCCAGCGGTGACTTCCTTTTCAGTAGTTCGATGGCCGTGCGCTCATCTTGCGACGGATCGCCGCTGGGCGTTCCGCCGGCGTCGGCGATTGCCTGCTTGTATCGGTCCTCGTGGCGTGTGAGTGCCGTATTGATCAACCCGGGGATGACCGCGTTCACGGTGATGTTGTGGATACCGAGTTCAAGCGCGGCCGACTTCATGAGTCCGATGATTCCCCACTTCGACGCCGAGTACGCCGCGCCGAATTTGGTTCCGTGCTGGCCCTGAGTCGACGATGTGACGATGATCCGCCCGCCACCGCGACGTACCAGCAGCGGCGCGAACACGCGCAAGACGTTCGCCGTACCCGAGAGGTTGACGTCGATCTGGTCGTGCCAGTCGGCATCGGCCATGTCTAACAGCGGCTTGAACGCCTGGATGCCGGCGTTCGCGAAGACGACGTCGACCCCGCCCCACTCCTGCACGACGCCAAGGGCGGCCGCGCGAACCGCATCGATGTTGCGCTGATCGGCGATGCGTTGCATCCAGCGGGCGCCAGCTGCTGTCACCAATTGCCCTGTGTGAGTGAGGTCTTCGACGGTGGCTGGCTCGAAATCGAGTATCGGACTCACGTGGGCGGCGATGTCAATGCCGGCCACGTCCGCACCTGCACGAGCCAAGGCGACCGCAGCAGCGCGGCCGATCCCCCGGGCGGCGCCCGTCACGACGGCGACGCGACCGTGCAGCGGACGCGACAGTGGCGATTCAGTCATCTGAGTTCAATCCAATGGCCTGAGTCGGGACCGTTGCCTGCCAGCGTCGGTTGGCTTCGACAACCCAGGCGGCCGCGATGCCCGCGCCGAAGTTGCCGAACAGGGCTCCGCCAAGCAAGGCCGTGATCACGGAGCCGACAGGATCGTCGCTGTTCACAGGTTCGAAGAAGACCGCAAACACCACCTCCACGACGAGTACGATCTGGACCACGAAGAAAACGGCGGCCAGCGTGATCAGCGGGCTGACAGTCCCGTCCTCGCATGGTTCTTCAGACCCGCCTCGAGGCGCATCGAATGTCTCAAACTCGTATTCAAGCGCGTCGGCTATAGGAGCCTGACTGTAGGCCTCGAACTCACCAACCAGGGCCTCCCAGGCGTCCGGCACGTCTGACAGTGTGCTGATTTCCCTGGCACGCTCAGACGTTTCGACGTCGGGGATGGCATATGCAATGGCCATACCGCCAGTGTTGTCCGGCTCACAACTGAGCACATTCCCGCTAACTGGAGCCGTGCTGTCTGCTAGCTGCAAAGCCGCCCAAAAAAGTGGTGCCGAGGGAGGCCGCAGCCCCGGCACCGGGCCCCGGGACCTTCTGTCGTGCCAAATGATTCGATAGCGGCGCTTGGGACGAAATAGGAGCGTTCGAACATCGACCTCGGTAGTCTCGACTGTCGCTCTAGACGTCAAGGAGTCACCGGTGATCAAGGTTTTCGGATATCTGAAGCGTAAGCCAGGCTTGTCGCCGGAGGAATTCGCTGACTACTACGAACACAACCACGTCCCGCTGGTGCTGAGCACGGCGTTCATGCCGTCGGTCTACAAGCGCAACTACATCCAGCGTGGGGACGCCTTCAACATCGAAGGTGACGAGATCGGCTTCGACTGCATGACCGAGCTCGTCTTTGCCGACCGAGACGAGTTGCTCGCGTGGATGACCAGCCTCGGGATCGATGAAATAGCCCGAGACGAAGAAAGATTCATCGATCGCGCCGCGACCCGGGCGTATGTAGTCGATGAGCGGACAAGCGCAGGCTGAGGACGCACTTGCCGCCCATCGACCCGAACGGCACGGAAGGCTTTACGCGTTAAGGTTTTCCGACTTCAGCAGCCACGCTTCCTTCTCGAGTTCGTCGATCATCGCATGCAGCAGGTCGGCGGTCGACGGATCGGCTGCGTCGACCTGGTCGTGGACGGTGCGCATGGTGTCCACCACGGCGTAGATGCGGTTGGTGATCATGTCCACCGTGTCAGTGGTGCTCTGCTCGCCAGCCGGTACCGCGGGAACAGTGGTGGTCGCCGCGACCGTGTCTGTGCGTCCGTCGGGAACAGCGTCGAGGGCACGCATCCGCTCAGCGATCGTGTCGCTCGCTTCACGCGCGGTGTCGACGATGCTGTCGAGCAGCAGGTGCAGATCCCGGAAGTTCGTTCCCACGACGTTCCAGTGGGCTTGCTTGCCCTGCAGGTGCAGCTCGATCAGGTCAACCAGTACCTTCTGCAGGTTCTGCGGCAAGCTCGCCGGGGCGTCGAAGACACCTACCTCGTCGGTGCGCCGGCGGTTGGTCCGGATTGAAGTGGTCATGGCAGTTTCCTTACGTGACATCGGTGATACCGAAAACATCGTTCCTCCAAGCGATCACGATTCGGCGCCACGCGTCGACCCTGAACGCCAGGGGAATGTCTCAATTGTTGGCCTCACACCGGCGGACGTCTGCACCGGTGACGTCCATTTACGCCCTCCCGCCATCGGCACTTTGGGCCTGCCCGCTAGCAGCAATGGGCCCTCGCGGGAGGACGGCGCGCGGTCAGAGTATTTGTTCGAGCAGGCTCTTAAGTTCCTTCTGCTGAGCTCTGCTGAGTCGTTCGAGGCGCTTGCTGAATGCGTCCGACAACAGCGCAAGACCGTCTTTGGCTGCTTGACGCCCGGTCGAGGTGAGCTCGAGGCGGTGGCGCCGCAGATCGCCAGGGTCGATCTCGCGCCTTATGAAACCGCCGGCCTCAAGGCGTTTGAGGTAGAGCGTGACCGTTGCCTTGGGCATGCTCATCGTCGCAGCAAGTTGGGCAGGGAAGGGATGCTCGTCGATCTCGGCGAGCAGAAACAGCTCCTTTGAGTCGAGCCCCAACTCGGTGATGTCGGCCTCGACGGAAGAGATCACAGACAGCAGCAGTTGATAGTTCAGTGACCAAATCTTGGCGGCGGCGTCTCGTGAAGTTGACATTGCTTCCCCGATAGTTCAGAATTGAACTAGTTTGAAACTGAACAAACACATGAGTGAACAATGTACCAGAAGGAGCCGCCCATGCCGTTGGATCACTACGTCACCCTCGGACGATCCGGTCTGCGCGTCAGCCCGTTGTGCCTCGGGGCGATGACGTTCGGCGAAGACTTGGGTTGGGGTTCCAGTGTCGAGGAGTCCGAACAGATCATCGACCGGTTCGTCGACCTCGGGGGAAACTTCATCGACACGGCCAACTTCTACACCAAGAGCCACTCCGAGAAGATCATCGGCGACCACATCGGGCGCCACCCCGCCCGGCGCGATCGCACAGTGATTGCCACGAAGTTCAGCGGCAGCCTCTATCCGGGTGATCCCAACGGCGGTGGCTCGGGCCGCAAATCGCTGATCAACGCCTGCGAGAACTCGCTGCGGCGCCTGCAAACCGACTACATCGACCTGTACTGGCTGCACATCTGGGACGCCCACACCCCCATCGAGGAGACGATGGCCGCACTCGACGACCTCGTCCGGGCCGGCAAGGTCCGCTACCTAGGAGTGTCGGACACCCCGGCCTGGAAGATCGCCGAAGCAAACCTCATCGCGCGTTTCCGCGGGTGGTCGTCGTTCATCGGCCTGCAGATCGAGTACTCCTTGCTCCAACGCACCGTCGAACAGGAACTGGTTCCGATGGCCCTCGAATTCGGCCTCGGGATCACGCCCTGGTCGCCGCTCGCCAGCGGCGCGCTCAGCGGCAAGCACACCCGCAGCAACGCCGGCGAGAACACGTCCGATCGCGCCGCGCTGGTGGAGGGATTCCTCAACGAGAAGACCTACAAGGTTGTCGACGAACTCGAGATCATCGCCAAAGCACACGACACAAATGTCGCCGCCGTCGCGCTGGCCTGGCTCCACGTACGGCCGGCCGTGACGTCGATCATCATCGGGGCGCGCCGACTGTCGCAGTTCGAGGACAACGTCCGCGCCCTCGATATGGACCTCACCGCCGAGGAACTGGACCGGCTCAACGAGATCACCGAACCGAGGCTGGGATTCCCGCAGAGCATGCTGCCAATGGCGCCGGGCATCACCCAAGGCGGAACCACGGTCAACGGTGTCTCCGGGCCGATCTCCGACTACGTCATGCCCAAGGGCGACCAACCCTACTGAGGCCCAGCGCACTTCACTGAGGCGGAAGGCGCGCGCCTGCCCGCACGAATCAGGCCGAGCTGGAGGCTTTTGCGGCCGCCAACGTGAGCCGCGCGATGCGTTTGGCGGTCAGCGCCGCGGCGCGCGCGGGCTCGGCGGTCGTCGCGGTGGTCAGCGCCCCGTGGTACAGGACAATGAGCGCATCGGCCAGCGCTGTTGATTCAGTCGCCCCGGTGTCGGCGGCGAGCTCGAGGAAGAACTGTCGCAGCCAATCGCGGTACTCCTTGGTCGCCAGCCCCTGGCGCTCGCCCGCCGGCGCTTCAGCATCGGCGTTTTCGAAGGGGCAGCCCCGGAATTCGGGCAGCGACACGTAGTCCGCGATCGCATCGAAGATCGCCAGGATCTTCTCGTCCGGATCGTCGATGTCGTCCTGTGCCGACTCGATACGCTGCCGCCACGCTTGGTGACGGCCGCGCAGGTACGCGGCGACCAGTTCGTCTTTTCCGCCGAAGATGTAGTAGAGCGAGCCCTTGGCCACGCCAGCCCTCTCGATGACGGCGTCGATCCCGGTGGAATGCACACCGTCGCGGTAGAACAGCTCATCACACGCGGCGAGCAGCCGCTCCCGCGCCGACGGCCGTTTCGCAGTCTTCGTCGCCATGCACATCAGGCTACCAGACAGACTTGTCTGAACACGTCGACAACGTATTCGAACTGGCTCGATCAGCCGAAGAGTCGCCGACAGCGATGATCGTGGCATGGCCTGTAACCTTCTCCTCAACAAAATATCGGCAGCACAAGCTAATTCGCGCCATCGGTTCGTGCAGTCGGTGAAGTTCCGGCCCCCAATCTCAGCGAGAGAGATCCGTCACGATGGCGCCCGGTTGGTCGGAATATCTTGACGACTCCTTGCGTCTTTAGTCAGGTCAGTCTAAATTCGTTCTCCAGGAGATCAGACAGATCGGTCTAAACACTTGAGGAGTGGTCATGGGTAGCCCCACCGTCGTTCGGGATCTGGAAGGCAAGGTCGCGCTGGTAACAGGCGCGACGTCGGGAATCGGCAGGGCGGCTGCGGTGCAGCTGGCCGCGCAGGGGGCCACGGTGATCGTGCACGGCCGCGACGCAGCCCGAGGCGCCGCGGTGGTCGCCGAGATCGAAAACAATGGTGGGTCAGCCCGGTTCGTTGGCGCCGACCTCAGCGAGCCCGCAGAGGCGCTGCTGCTTGCCGAGGAGGTCGGCGATGTCGACATCCTGGTCAACAACGCCGGCTTCGCCTGGTTCGGCCCATCGCAAAAGCTGCCAGTCAACACACTGGGAAAGCTGTTCACCGCGAACGTGCAAGCCCCCTACCTGTTGGTGTCTGTGCTGGCCCCGAAAATGGTCGCCCGCGGCGACGGCGTGATCATCAACATCGCCAGCAGGGCCGGCACTTTCGGTCAACCAGACAGCGCCGCCTACGGCGCCACCAAAGCCGCGCTGGCCTCCTTGGCCCGCTCCTGGGCCGCCGAATTCGGGCCCGCCGGCATCCGCGTCAACGCCATCTCACCAGGACCCGTCTACACCAACGCGGCCGAACGCGAACTCTTCGACGCCTCGGCCAAGACCACGGCGCTCGGTCGGGCCGCCGAGCCGCAAGAGATCGCCGACGTCATCGGATTTTTGGCGTCCGCAGGGGCGTCATACATCACCGGTACGAACATTGCCATCGACGGCGGCCCCGCCGCCGGCCAAGTCCATCGGGACCTTGTAGCCCGCTGACCCCAAACCCATCCCACATCAGATCGCCGGAGGCACAGACATGACAGATACCGAGGAACGGAACAAGGCATTCGTCCTGAACGCGTTCGACACCTTGTTCAACAAGCGGGATTACACAGCGGCAGAACGCTTCTGGTCGCCGGACTACATTCAGCACAGCGCGCATATCGAACCAGGCCGCGAGGGCCTGTTCGCGCTCGTCAAAGCCTCACCGGCAGACATGCGCTACGAAAACGTGTTGATCGTCGCCAACGGCGACTATTTGATGCTGCACGGCCGATTCTCCAATGTCGGGCAACCGGCGGACTGGATCGTGGCAGACATCGTGAGGCTCGAAAACGGTCTGCTCGCCGAGCATTGGGACGTCATCCAAGACGAAGTAACGCGTGAAGACTCCAAGAGCGGACTGCCCATGTTCGGCGACGCCTTTCCTACCCGGGCCATGCAACAACGAATTTGAGGATGAACTGATGTCAAGACTGGATGGCAAGGTCGCCGTGATCACCGGCGGCAGCAGCGGTATCGGGCTGGCGACCGCGCAGAGGTTTGCGCAAGAGGGCGCGTACGTCTTCATCACCGGCCGCCGCCAGAGCGAGTTGGACAAGGCCAAGGCGTTGATCGGCGACGGTGTGACCGCAGTCGCCGGTGACGCCTCGAATAGTACGGACCTGGACGAGCTTTTCGCGACGGTCCTCGAGGTGAAAGGTGGGCTCGACATCCTCGTGGCCAACTCCGGTCGGGTGGAGCCCGAAGAGCTGGGCAAAATCACCGAGGAGAATTTCGATGCCACCTTCGACCTCAATGCTCGGGGAACACTTTTCACCGTGCAGAAGGCGCTGCCGTTGATGCGCGACGGCGGCTCGGTCATCATCGTCGGCTCGATCGCGGGCTACTCGGGCATTCGCGGCTATACCACCTACAGCGCCACCAAGGCCGCACTGCGTTCGTATACGCGCACATGGACCCGCGAGTTCAACGACCGCGGTATCCGTTTCAACACACTAAGCCCGGGGCCCATCGACACCCCCATCATGGACGGGCAAGCCGACTCGCCCGAAGGCGCAGATGCGATCAGGGCGGCTTTCGCCGCAGCAATACCGCTCAATCGGATGGGCCGCCCTGAGGAGATCGCTTCCGCCGCTCTATTTTTGGCGTCCGACGACAGTAGCTTTGTAGCCGGCGCCGAGCTCAGCGTCGACGGCGGCATGGCCCAGGTCTAACGCGGGATGACTCTGAACACCGGCCATGACATCCCGATCATGGTGCTCGCGCCCATCGCGCCGCCGCGATGAAGATCTCCGCGCAGTTCGCCACGTCGTTGCAGTCCCCGGCGCACATCGCGGTCGCCGAAGAACTCGGTTATGACCGGGCCTGGCTGTTCGACACACCGCACGAAAGCCCCGATGTGTGGATGATGCTCGCGTTGGCGGCCAAACGCACCGCCACCATCGGCTTAGGGCCGGGCGTGCTCGTACCGTCCCTGCGCCACCCGATGGTCAATGCCTCGGCCGCAGCGGCGCTGGCCGCCCTGGCACCCGGCCGGGTCGCGGTCGCGTTCGGCACCGGCTTCGCCGGCGCCCGCGCATTAGGTGCCGCACCAGCTAGCTGGTCGTATCTGCGCGATTACGTCCGGGCGTTCCGCAGCCTGCTGACCGGCGTGAGGGTGTCCTGGCACGACACCCGGATACAGATGATGCACCCGGACGGGCACGCGCCCCAGCGTCCGATTGACATACCCATCCTTATCTCCGCGCTGGGACCCAAAGGCCTCGACGTCGCCGCCGAGTTGGGCGACGGGCTCTTCACTGTCAACGGACAGACCCGCTACGCCGCCCAGTTCGCCTGGGTCGCACTGGGTGTGCACGGCACCGTGCTGGCCAACGGCGAGGCACTGGATTCCCCGCACGTGCGGGCTGCCGCCGGGCCGGGAAATGCGTTGGCCTATCACGCCGCCTACGAATTCGGCGGCGACGTCACGGCACTGCCAGCCGGCGACGTGTGGCTCGACGCGATCAACGAGACTCCACCGCAGGACCGCCACCTCGCGGTGCACGACCAGCACCTCGTCGGGCTCAATCACGCCGACGCCGCCGCGTGGACGGCGGGCAGCTGGAATGCCATCGCCCAGACCACCCTGACCGGCTCAGCGGACGAGATCGCCTATCGCATCCGCGAACTCGCCGCCGCAGGCATCACCGAAATCGTCTACCAGCCCACTGGGCCCGAGATCGCCGGTGAACTCGAAGCCTTTCTCGCCGCAGCGCGCACCGCTACTGCCGCCGTGGACCACGACCTATGACCAGATCGCAAACTGAGCATTCGTGGACTGGATGCTCACCTTCGGTGACGAGACGGTCCCGCGCTCAGGATGGGTGAGCGCACCGCGCGCTACACCATCGCGCGCTGATTGCGTTAGCCTCCGTAACGGCTCCAACCGCCTTCTGTTTTTTCGGCGGCCTTCGACGGGAGGGACCGATGAGAGTTCTGATCACAGGAGGCACTGGATTCGTCGGCGCCTGGACAGCGAAAGCATTGCAGGCGCACGGACATCAAACCCGCTTTCTCGTCCGGAACCCGGACCGCCTCGCCACCAGCGCTAAGCAGATCGGGGTCGACGTCAGCGACCACGTCGTCGGAGACATCGCCGACGCGGACGCCACCACTGCGGCATTAGACGGCTGCGACGCCGTAATTCATTGCGCTGCAATGGTGTCGACGGACCCCGATCGCGCTGACGAGATGCTCCACACCAACCTCGAAGGTGCTCGCAACGTGCTCGGAGCGGCCGTCGCGGCGAAGCTGGATCCGATCGTTCACGTTTCGAGTTTCACCGCGCTGTTTCGTCCGGGCCTCGAGATGCTGCACGCCGATCTTCCCGTCGTCGGCGGAGCTGACGGGTACGGCAAGTCAAAGGCCATGGTCGAGGCGTATGCGCGCGGTCTGCAGGACGCCGGGGCGCCGGTGAACATCACCTATCCCGGCATGGTGCTCGGACCACCGGCGGGTGATCAGTTCGGTGAGGCCGCCGAGGGTGTCGAGGCCGCACTCAAGATGCGCGGCGTGCCTGGCCGTGGCGCCGCCTGGATCGTGGTCGATGTCCGTGACCTCGCCGACTTGCACCTTGCGCTATTAGAACCAGGCAAGGGACCACGCCGGTACATGTTCGGTGGCCAGCGCGTGCCCGTGACCCGCCTCGCGTCGCTGATCGGGTCCGCCGCCGATCGCAACCTTTCCGTGTACCCGGTGCCCGATACGGCGCTGCGCGCGGTCGGTCGACTGTTCGACGTCATCGGCGACCAACTGCCGTTCGAGACGCCGATCAATTCAGCGGCCATGCAGTACTACACGCAGATGCCGCCCTCGGACGACGCACCGTCCGAACGCGATTTCGGCATCACCCAACGGGATCCGGCGGACACGCTGGCCGAAACGGTCACGGGATTGAAGCGGGTCGGCCGCTTGTAGAGCCATAACGGCTGGCGACGAGCGTGCGTTAGCGGCGACAACCCGCCGATAAGTTCGCCGTGGAAGCACTCTCGACGCAGTGGATGCACGTTCGACACCGCCGACGCACACTCGCGCCGACGCCTTGCATAGCCATTTGCTCGTTCTAACGCTTCCCGCTCGCTTTGGTCACGAACGGTGACCGACAGTGCCGCCAGCGCCACGTCGGTGGTTCGATCTGCCTTGTGGACTCGCTCGACGCGATACAGCTGATTGCGCTGCTCCTTGTGGTCGCCATCGTCGCCGCGATAGCTGGATTCGTCGGATCAGCGATTGCGCGTCGCAGAAGGCAACGCGCACGCAGATTCTTCGTTCTGGGCTTCTCCTGTGGCCTGCTCACGGGTCGGATGCTGCGCCGGAGACGACGGCGTGTTGTTAGCATCGCGCCGTGCACGATTCGCCTTCGCCGCCTGGCCACGGCCGGCGCCGAGATGTTTCACGACGCGACGTCCTCAGGTACGTTTCTGCGGCGCCGGTTCTACTAGGACTCGCCGGCGCGGTTGCGACGCTCGACCCACAGCGGGCTTCTGCCGACTCCATGCGGCTGATCGACTTCACCGAGCGCCTCGTCTCGGCCGATGACATTAAATCGGCTGGCTTCAACGGCGCACTCGTCTATGTGTCGGAGCTGCGCAGAGGGGCGACGTTCGATTTCAAGCCCGTCACGCGCGCGTACGCGGATGCCCTACGCGCGGCAGCTCTCCACGTGGTCAGCTGCTATCAGTTCGGCAAACCCGGTTGGCCAGACCCTTCGGACTTCACCCGCGGATATGACGGCGGCGTCGCCGACGCTCAGACGGCCCTGCGGATACACGGCGCGGCCGGGGGTCCGGATTCGGCGCCGATCTTCTTCAGTGTCGACGAGGACATCGATCTCAGCACCTGGAAAACCGTTGCCCTGCAGTGGTTTCGAGGAATCAACTCAGTACTGGGTGCCAACCGCACCGGCATCTATGGACACAACCGCGCGTGTGCATGGGCGATCGACGACGGTGTAGTTGGGCGCTCGACTACCGCAGGGCACTGGTGGGCATGGCAGACGAAGGCCTGGTCTCGAGGTGAGCGTGAGCCCAGGGCGGTGCTTTATCAGTCCGTGGTCAACACCCCGAGCAGTCCTGGTGTCGTCATGGGCGGTACACATGTGGACGTCGACGACGTCCTCGCGGCTGATTTCGGGCAATGGGCCCTTCCTCGATGATCTGAGGGAACGCAAGATGAGAGCATGGCCGACGTGGACGTTCGCACCCGCAACAATGTGCGAGTAGCCGGCTCCAATACCGGCCCGACGATCATGTTGGCGCACGGGTTCGGATGCGATCAGAAACTGTGGCGCCGGGTGGAGGCGCTTCTCGCACCGGACTTCGACATCGTCCTGTTCGACCACGTCGGGTCTGGAGCGTCGGACCCGTCGGCATGGGACGAACAGAAGTACGCGTCCCTGGACGGCTATGCCGCCGACATCGTGGATCTCGTGCGGCAGCTCGACCTGCACGATGTGACGTTCGTGGGCCATTCGGTGGCGGCAATGATGGGGGTGCTTGCGGTCACCGCCGATCCGAGCAGGTTCGCCAAGCTGGTGCTGCTCGCTCCGTCGCCCCGCTATATCGACGACGAAGACTACCGCGGCGGATTCTCGCGGGTGGACATCGACGAACTTCTCGAGTCGTTGGAAAGCAATTACCTCGGATGGTCACGCGCGATGGCGCCGGTGATCGCGGGATCACCCGAAAGCCCAGAACTCGCCGAGGAGCTCGCCGACACGTTCTGTCGCGCGGACCCAGCCTGCGCCCGCGTCTTTGCGCGCGCGACGTTTTACGCCGACAATCGCGCGGACCTGCCGAAGGTGCCGGTACCGACGTTGGTGATCGATTGCGCGCAAGACGCGATCGCTCCCCGCGAGGTGGGTGCCTACGTGCGAGCGCACATCGCCGGATCTGAGCTGATCACGCTCGACACCGTGGGCCATTGCCCACATCTGAGCGCCCCGCATGCCACGGCGGAAGCAATCGCCGCGTTCGTTCGCCGACTATGACCGTCCCACCGGACGCCGGCGGCCTCGAGGGCCTTTTCGAGGACGCGCCCTGCGGATACATCATTGCGCGGCCGGACCGGCGCGTCGTCAAGGTGAACACGACACTCCTGACGCTGTTGGGGTACGAACGAGACGCGTTGATAGACAGGCCGTTCACCGATTTCTTCACTGCGGGCGGTCGCATTCACTATGAAACCCACTTCGACCCGTTGCTGCGGCTTCATGGTCAACTCGCCGGTGTCACAGTCGATTTGGTGACAGCGCGGCAGGAGCGACTTCCGGTCTTTCTGTCGGCGAATGTGAAGAGAGATGCCGCCGGCGAACAGGACCTCCTGCGGCTTACCGTGTTGGACGCGCGTGGTCGACGATCGTATGAGCGTGAGCTGCTGGACGAGCGCCAGCGCGCCGAGCAGGAGCGCGCGCATGTTCAGACCCTCGCGACAACGCTGCAGCGATCTCTACTACCGCCCTCGCTCTACCCGCCCGACGGTCTGGAGGCAGCCGCCCTCTACCACGCCGCGTCCTCCGACGACGTCAGTGGAGACTTCTACGACCTGTTCCCACTCGCACATGACAAGTGGGGCTTCTTCCTCGGCGACGTGGCAGGGAAAGGTGCACAGGCGGCCACGGTGACGTCGTTGACCCGCTACACCCTGCGTGCGGCGGCGGTGTTCGACGACGATCCGATTGCCGTGCTGCACAACGTCGATAGCGTGCTCAAGCAGAGCTCGGCCGATGACTCCCCACAAATGTGCACCCTCATCTTCGGCGTGCTCACACCAAACGCCGGCGGCTACGACATTCGGATGGCTAGCGGCGGACACCCGCCTCCTCTGCTGCTACCCGCCCGGGGGCAGGCCCAATACGTCGACACCGTCGGCGGCATGCCGATCGGAATCGTCACCAAAGCCAGGTTCGTCTCGACCCGGATCGTCCTGAGCGCCGGTGACACGCTGGTTCTGTACAGCGACGGCCTGACGGAGGCACGGATAGGCGCGGGGGTTGAACGCTACGACGACGACGGTGCCCTGCTGCGGTTCGCGGCGCAGCACTGCCCCACGACCGCACCGGCGGTCGTCGACGACATCCGTTCACTGCTCGACGAACTAGGCAGCGGTGTCGAAGACGACGCCGCCGTGCTGGCGCTGGGCGCGCCTCTCACAACGTAGGTGCGGGATCAGCGCACGGGCGCCACTTCGGATGCCATGACGTCGACGGCGCGCTTCCACACCCGGTGCAGGCCTACTGCACTCGCCAGCTTGTCGGTGAACGACTTGGTTACGTTGTCTGCGATCAACACGCCGGGAGCATCGATCTCGATGCCCGCCGCTGCTAGCGCCGCGGTGCCGTCACCCCATGCCGAGATCGCCTTGCAGTGCCGAAATGCCTCCTGTAGCAACACAACTAGCTTGATGTCATCGGTCGGCTTCGTTCCGTCGGCCACGACAAGCGCATCGAATTCGATCGAACGTGCGGTCAGTAACGTGCGCTCGACGATCACACTGCGTCGTCCCGACTTGAGCACGCCACCCAAGGGCGCGATCACCAACGGGGTCGCTTTCAGACGCCGTATCGCATCGATCAGCTTGGCCACCCCGGCGAGGTCGGAGTCCGCGCCCGCGATGATGCCGATTTTGCGGCCGTCGATCGGGCCAGGTGTGTCGACGATCTGTGACAGCGCAGGCGACACGAATTCCCCTGTGGGCGGTTTGCCCTTCGGCGCGCGAAGCCCGAGCCCAATTGCCACCTGCTTGCACAGGTCGGCGTCGACGTTCGCCAGGACCTCGAGCTCACGCTCCTTGATCGCCTGCTCGTAACACTTGCCGAGTTCGAACGTGAACGCCTCGATGACGTGCACCTGCTCGATATTGGTCAGACTGCGGTAGAACATCGCCGCCTGGGTGAAGTGGTCGTCGAACGACGCCGGCTGCGCGCGGACCGTCGGGCCCTCCACGTGGCGCGCAGTCTGCACATAACCACCCTCGGCCGCATTAGCGACAAGCGGCTCGCCATCGTCGATACTGTTCGGCCGGTATGGCGCCTGCCCGGTGTGAATCGCGGTCTGGTGCATGCCATCTCGCAGGATGTCGTTCACCGGGCAATGGGGTCGGTTGATCGGCAGCTGCGTGAAGTTCGGGCCTCCCAGTCGCGTCAATTGCGTGTCGAGGTACGAGAAGAGCCTCGCCTGCATCAGCGGATCGTTCGTGGGTTCGATGCCGGGCACCAAATTGCCGGTGTGGAAGGCGACCTGCTCGGTCTCGGCGAAGTAGTTCGTCGGATTCCGGTTGAGTGTGAGCTTTCCGATGAGCGTTACCGGGACCATTTCCTCGGGCACCAGCTTGGTCGGATCGAGCAGGTCGATGCCCTCGAAGCTGTCCGTGCCGTCGTCGGGCATCACCTGTATCCCGAGCTCGTACTCGAGATAGGCGCCCGCCTCGATGCCGTCAGCCATATCGCGGCGGTGGAAGTCGGGATCGCAACCCGCAGCGATCTGTGCCTCTTCCCAGACAAGTGAATGCACGCCGGCGACCGGCTTCCAATGGAACTTGGCCAGGCTCGTCTTTCCTTTCTTGTCGACGAGCCGGAAGGTGTGTACGCCGAAGCCCTCCATGGTGCGGTAGGAGCGTGGAAGACCGCGATCACTCATGTTCCAGAACACATGATGTGTGGCCTCGGTGTGCAGCGACACGAAATCCCAAAAGGTGTCGTGAGCCGACTGTGCCTGCGGGATCTCCCGGTCGGGTTGGGGCTTGGCAGCGTGGATGACGTCGGGAAACTTGATGCCGTCTTGAATGAAGAACACCGGAATGTTGTTGCCTACCAAGTCGAAGTTGCCTTCGTCGGTGTAGAACTTGACCGCGAATCCGCGAGTGTCGCGCACGGTGTCGGCGGAGCCACGCGAACCGAGAACCGTCGAGAACCGACAGAACACGTCCGTCTTTTTGCCTTTGCGGCTCAAGAACCCAGCTCTAGTGACTGAACCGGCAGTGCCGTAGGACTCGAAGACGCCGTGCGCGGCCGCCCCACGTGCGTGCACGACGCGCTCCGGGATGCGCTCGTGATCGAAATGCGTGATCTTTTCCCGTAAATGGAAGTCCTCGAGTAGCGACGGACCGCGATCGCCCGCCTTCAAAGAATGGTCGGTGTCAGGCATCCGCAGACCCTGTGCGGTAGTCAGGTACTTTCCGGACTGGGCGCCCCGATCGACATCTGCTGCCTGGCCATTGGTATTCCCGGTCGGACTGGTCGGTTTGGGGGCGGTCTGATCGGGCGTGCGGCGAGGCGGCATAGGTACTCCTGGTTGGCGTCGTCGACGACGACTGTGAACTTGCGACCATCGGATACCCGAATTCCACCAACCGAAGCGAAGAATGCTGGTCCATGGAATAGCAGCCATTGCAACGCGATCCATTGAAGGTCCCACGACGGTCCGCGAGGCACAGCTAACTGCTTAACCACGGGGCTGACCCCCGGACCGCTTGCAGAAAGCCACCAACGCAACCCTCACCGGCGCTCCCACTGTCACAGCGTTTGCCCTCGCGGCCCATTTCAACCCTTTGCTGTGACCGCAGAATTATCCCGGGTTGATCCGCGCCTAAACGGGTGTCGCCGAGCCCGAAAGCGGGTAGCCGTAAGCGCAATTCGACGGAGTACACCGTGGCGAACGGCCATGAGGAGATGAGTGGTGCCCTACGACGACAGTGAGTTGGACCGTGAGCTCTTGCAGGAATTGTTGTGGACGTACGGCCCCTGCGGACAGGAGGACGCGGTCCGACAGGTCTGTCGCCGTGAGCTCGAGTCCTCCGTGGACGAGCTGTGGGTCGACCCAGCCGGAAACTTGGTTGGCCTCATCCGCGGTAGCTCCGCGAGCGGCGAGGCTTCGTCGTCGATCAAGGTGATGGCCCACATGGACGAGCTGTCCATGCTCGTCAAACGGGTGGAAACAGACGGTTCCCTGCACCTGACACAGCTCGGCACCATGTATCCGGCCAACTTCGGCCTCGGCCCCGTCGCCGTGCTGGGTGACAAACTCACACTGTGCGGAGTGCTGTCCCTTGGCTCGGAGCACACGACGAAAGAAAGTCGGCGCATCTGGGAAACGAAGCCCGATCAGGGCGACAAATCCCTGGATTGGTTGCACGTCTACGTCTTCACCGGTCGCACGCCCGACGAATTGGCCGCGGCGGGCGTGCGGCCCGGCACGCGCGTGTGCATCGAACGAAGCAAGCGGACACTGATGGAGTTCGGCGACTATTTCGGGTCATATTTCATGGACGACCGCGCTGCGGTAACGGCTCTCTTGCTCACGGCACGACGGTTGCATCGAGACGAGCAGCGCCCCGCGGGGGACGTATACGTTGTCTTCACCACCAACGAGGAAATCGGCGGAGTGGGCGGGTCGTATGCCAGCCGCACGCTGCCCGGCGAGCTCACCCTGGCTTTGGAAGTCGGGCCGACCGAAGCCGAGTACTCCACCAGCGTCAGCGGCGGGCCGATCATTGCGTTCAGCGATGAGCAGTGCGTGTACGACAAGGATGTCGCCGATCAATTGATCAGCATCGCGACCGAGTTTGGCCTGTCGCCCCAACCTGCTGTGCTCGGCGCGTTCGAGTCCGACGCATCGCATGCAAAAGCGAGCGGACTTTCGCCGAAGGCTGGCCTGCTGTGCCTTCCGACTTTGAGCACCCACGGCTACGAAGTCATTGCCCGCGATGCAATCCCAGCCATGACCGGAGTCCTCGTTGAGTTCATCCGGTGTTACAAAGGCGGTGAACATGGATCATTCGACCGCGCCTCTGCTTGAGGCGCTGGAGGACTACCGGCGCCGTGACCGCTATGGGTTTACTCCACCCGCACATCGGCAAGGCCGAGGCACCGACTCATCCGTGCTGAAAACCCTTGGTGCAGCGTCATTTGAGTCCGACGTGCTGGCATCCAGTGGACTGGATGACCGCCGGTCGAGCAATCATTATCTGCAACGAGCAGAACAACTCATGGCCGACGCTGTCGGCGCGGACCAAGCGTTCTTCTCCACCTGCGGCAGCTCTCTGTCGGTGAAGGCAGCGATGCTGGCGGTGGCGGGAGACCACCCCGGCGGATTGCTCCTCGGCCGAGACAGCCACAAGTCGGTGGTCGCCGGGTTGATCTTCTCCGGCGTCCGTCCACGCTGGATCGCTCCACGGTGGGACGCCGAACGTCATCTCTCCCATCCGCCATCTCCCGCGGAGGTCGAGAAGGCGTGGCGAGACAATCCCGACGCCGCCGGGGCTCTGATTGTCAGCCCGTCGCCCTATGGGACTTGCGCGGATTTGGTTGGCATCGCCAAGGTCTGCCATGACCGCGGTAAGCCGCTGATCGTCGACGAGGCGTGGGGAGCGCATCTGCCTTTCCACCGCGGCCTGCCGACGTGGGCGATGGATGCCGGCGCAGACGTGTGCGTGGTCAGCGTGCACAAGATGGGCGCCGGGTTCGAGCAGGGCTCCGTCTTTCACCACCAAGGCGACTTGATCGACTGGCGGCACCTCGCGGCGTGCGCCGATTTGTTGATGACCACGAGTCCCAACGTTCTCGTCTACTCGGCCATCGACGGTTGGCGCCGGCAGATGGTTCGGGACGGTGAAGAAATACTCGGTGCCGCTTTGCAGTTGGCCGAGGAGACCCGCGACCGCATCGATGCCCTGCCGGGGCTGCACGTGATGGACGACGAGTTGTGCGGAGAACAGGCCTCCCATGATTTAGATCGTCTGCAGATCCTCATCGACGTCAGCGACCTCGGCGTGACGGGCTATCAAAGCGGCGACTGGCTGCGTGAGCACACGCACATCGACATGGGAATGACTGACCATCGCCGAATACTGGCCACCTTTTCGATGGCCGATTCTGAGCAGACCGCGGATCGACTCCTCGCAGCGTTGGATGCGCTCGCTCAGGCGGCGCCGGCGTTGCCGGCGACAGACGCGGTGCGACTACCCACACCGGAGCAGCTGTCCCTCGAATCCGTCAGCGCCCCGCACACCGCATTCTTCGGACCTGCAAACCAGGTGCCGGCAGATAAAGCGGCCGGACGCGTGGCCGCTGAACAGCTCACCCCTTACCCTCCCGGCATTCCAGTGGTGGTCCCCGGTGAGCGGCTTACCGAGCCGATTATCGAATATCTACGCTCGGGGCTGGCAGCCGGAATGGCCATACCCGATGCCACGGACCCCAGCCTGGACACGTTACGAGTCAGCGTCTCGTAGGTCAGCCCATTTTTACGGTTGCACGAATTGTTTGGACACCCGTACCACTCCCAAAGACCCGCCCGGGTAAAGGGGTTTGGTCCCGCCAGGGTGGGGTATTTCTCTGATTGCGAGCTGAAGTGACCCGCATCGATTGGGTTCGCTTCACGACTAGAGCTAGCTGGTCCGGCGAGCCTTTTCCATATGTGTGACCAGTTTAATTGTAGGGCCAATCTAAATTGTGGGGCCAACATTTTGTTGAAGGCTGACCACGTTCGGTCGCCGCGGCGCTCAGGACATTTCACAACCATCGGACACTCATTTGGCAGTGGTCGATCGATATCGATAGGAGACTCAGATGAATGAGGAAAGCATGGCCGGGCAAGCCCGTAAGGGCTTGATCGACTCGGTCAAGGGCAAAGTAAAAGAAGTTGCCGGCGCTGTGACCGGCAACGACTCACTGACCGCCGAGGGGCAACTCGAGCAGACCCAAGCCCGGGACCGCAAGGCGGCCAACAGCGCCGAAGCTGTTGCCGACGCCGAGGCGGCGCAGGCGCGCCAGGAACAGACAGAAGCCATGGCGGAGGGCACCCGAGAGCGAGTGTCGGCGAACGCGCAGATGGCGGCTGTCCAGAACTCAGTGCGCAACGAGGAGGCGGCTCAGAAGCGAGTGGCCGAGCAGGTCCCCCACCAGGAGGCTGCCCGAGCGAAAACGCGAGCCGAACTCGACGCGCAGCGCGACGTTCAGCGCACAAAAGCCGAAGAGCACGAAGAGATCACCGATGCGGTTGAGGAAGCCCTCGAGGCCGCCGCAGAACACCGGAGCTCGGTCCAGGTGGCTGACACTAGCCACGCAGAAGCCGAACGCATCAGAAAACAAGCCGACGAATTAACCGACACAGCCGACCTGCCCTGAGCGGCGGCTGAAGATAGGAATTGCCACATGAAAATCGCAGAAATCCCGTTCGCAGTGTTGCGCTTTCAGTATCAAATCGCCCGCTTTCCGTTTTACCTGATCGAGGGCCAGTTGGCCGCCCGTCTGGTCTCGGAAGCGCCGGCACGCTTGTTCTACGAACGGTCTCTAGGCGCCGTTGACGCGACCGTTGGCAAGCTGCTGGGCGATCCGGAGTTGCAGAGGCGAGGCGCTGCGCTCGCAGAGCGCAGTACAGTGCTCGGCCGCGCCGCGAAATTAGACGCTGCCGCGACCAGGAAGCGCGAGCAGGCCGACGCCAAACTGGAGGCCACGCAGAAAGAAGTGGTCACGGACATCGATGAGGCGCGGGCAGCCACTGAGCAGGAAGCTCGGGATGCGCGCGACACCGCCGAGAAGCGGAAGCGCGAGGCCGACGAGGCGGCGCAGAAGCGCACTGCTGCCGCGAAGAAGCAGGCAGAGAACGTCGCGATCCAGCGCCGGAAGACCGCCGAGGCGGCCAACCGTCAGGATCATTCCAGAATCCGGGCGGCCGAGCAGAAGGTCACCAAAGCGGCCGAATCCAAGCTCGGCGACGCTCGGCAGAAACGCGGCGAAGCTGTGCGCAAGCGCGCGCAAGCAGATCGGGTCGAGGAGCTGGCCGACATCGAGAAGCAGAATCGCCGATCCGCGCGAGCATCCAAGAACTGAGTTCGGAAAATACGCTTTCAGCGTTGATTCATACTAATCGCCCTTCTCCACTTTGGAGGAGGGCGATTAATATGTCGCATTGCGGGTTTCAAGATTGAGCCGCTTGGGTATTTTTTGAGGTGACGGCGAAAATTGCCGTTTTCTAGAATGGGCTCGAGCAAACCGGCCCATTTTTCACGTCGGCGTTTCTAGTCCGACCAGATCATTTGGAGTAAAATGCGTAAAACTGTTGCGGTCATCTCTGCGACCGGGGCGCTGCTGTTCGGCGGCGCAGGCGTTGCCCAAGCCACGACCGGTTCACCGGCGCCGGCTTCCACGTCAACAACCTTGGCTGCCGATGACAACAATGGCGACCAGGGAAGCGACAAGACCGGCTTGTGGGGTCTTTTGGGCCTTCTCGGTCTTGGCGGACTTGCCGGCCTGAAGCGCCGTAATGACGCGCACACCGACGCGGGCACAGTCGCCGCGCCAGGGCGCAGGGTCTAGCTCTCCTGCTCGTAGATCGAGCCCGGGTCGCGCTTGCGACCCGGGCTCATCTTCACTTTGGTGTGGGAAAAGCTGAGTGCCCCGCGATCATTCGACCGCGGGGCACTCTTCTCGTCGAACAGCGCCGGCGCGGGGATGCGGATCATGCGGCGTGAGACCCGGCACGGCGTCTCACCCGAACGCTGCTGAGAAAATGGCAATCACAGAAGTGGCCGAGTACGCCCATCTGAGCGCCGCCGATACAGAGGCTCTCGCGGTCGAGTTGGACGCGATTCGCGTCGAAATCGAGAACTCACGCGGCGCGAAGGACAGGCGCAAGTTCAGCGATCTCGCGGCGCCTCCTGGCGCTGCTGCTGCCAGCAACCGCAGTGTGTCACGAAGCGGACCGGCCACCGCAATCCGAGCGAAATGCGGCGGAGAAATGAGACGGCCCGACGTCGCTTCATTCACACGAGGCGTGCGAAGCGTGCGCTGGGAACTATCTCATGTCGCACCTGCTCGGCTGTTTGCAGGCGAACAGCGCAGGGTAGCCAAGGTCATGGTCGAGTACGAAGCTGGCATTGGTGACCGGCCCTCTACCGGAGTCGGATGTGAGTGGACGCCAATGACACCCGTTCCCTGCCAGTCAGATTGAGGACACCATGACCCATCCCCCCGAAGAACACAGTCCGTTGGTCGTGACGCGAGATACGACGGCCAGCCGGCAACAAGTGTGGGAGGTCATCGCCGACGGCTGGACATACTCACAATGGGTTGTCGGCAACAGCCGTATGCGCGCTGTGGACCCCTCTTGGCCGGCCCCGGGCAGCACGATCCACCATTCCATCGGCGTCTGGCCCGCCCTTCTCAACGACGAGACGGTCGTCGTGGACTCCGAACCGCCGCATGAACTCGTTCTGCTGGCCAAGAGCCGCCCGTTCGGATCAGCACGAATCACGCTGCGACTCACCGCGATCGACGGCGGATGCCGCATTGAGATGTCCGAGGTGCCGATCAGCCCCCCGTTGAAATGGTTACCGCGCTGGGCCTCACTGGCCGCAGCGTGGCCACGAAATCGAGAATGCACCTGGCGGCTGACCGCGCTTGCGGAACGCCGCAAGCCCAGCGAAGTCCACGACTAGCGGCAGCGGCGCCGACAACGATGGCAACTACGCCGGATCGTCGTTTTGATTATCTGTTCAGTCGTTCGTACCGAATCGCGGCGCTACCGTTCGGTATTACACCGTCATCGTGTGAAGTTCGCACCGGTTCCGGTCGCCTCTTTGCCCGATTCGGTCCGTGGCATATTGAGACGGCACTGGACAACATCGATGAGGTCGCCATCACTGGGCCGTATGCGTTCGTTAAAACCGCTGGACCCGCGCATTTGTCGCTGAAGGACAAGGGACTTACCTTCGCCACGAACGGAGATCGGGGCGTGTACTTGACCCTGCGCGAACCCATTCGAGGCATGGACCCATTCGGTCTGATCCGCCATCCGAATCTCACGGTCACCGTCGACGACTGTGAGGGTCTCGCAACAGCAATCCAACTCCGCTGACGCGGGCACCGCTCGCCAGCGTTTCACCATTACCGCCGCGGGTATTCCGGCCGCACAGTATTCGATCGACCGCGCGACGGGCTACGGCTTGTCCTACGCAGCCGAGTCGTCCCACAATCGAGGAGCACAAATGAGAGCAGTGACCTGGCAGGGCAAGCGAGATGTCCGCGTCGATACCGTCCCCGATCCAAAGATCGAGGAACCCACCGATGCGATCATTGAAGTGACGTCAACCAACATCTGTGGCTCCGACCTCCATCTCTACGAGACTCTCGGCCCTTTCATGAAGGCCGGGGACATCCTCGGGCACGAACCGATGGGAATCGTTCGCGAGGTAGGAAGTGCGGTCGACACGCTCGCAGTCGGCGACCGCGTGGTAGTCCCGTTCCAAATATCCTGCGGCAGTTGCTATATGTGCGACAGGCAACTGTTCACTCAATGTGAGACAACGCAGGTCCGGGATCAGGGAATGGGCGCCGCGTTGTTCGGTTTCTCCGAACTGTACGGCGAGGTTCCCGGCGGTCAGGCTGAGCTTCTACGTGTGCCGCAGGCCCAGTTCACCCACATCAAGGTTCCAGACGGACCACCGGACTCCCGGTTTGTGTACCTCTCCGACGTGCTACCCACCGCGTGGCAGTCGGTGGTCTATGCCGATATCCCCGATGGCGGCTCGGTGACCGTGCTGGGGCTTGGACCCATCGGAGACATGGCCACGCGTATCGCGAGTCACCTCGGCTACGACGTCATCGCCGTCGATCTGGTGCCCGAACGGCTCGCACGCGCCGAAGCCCGTGGCGTCCGGACCATCGACCTAAATGACCACGACGACGATCTCGGCGACACGATTCGCGATCTGACCGACGGTCGCGGCACCGACTCGGTGATCGACGCGGTCGGCATGGAAGCCCACGGATCACCAGTCGCGACCATGGCGCAGCAATTGGTCGGCCTTCTCCCCAAAGCCATCGCCAAGCCGGCGATGGAGAAGGCCGGCGTCGACCGTCTCGGGGCGTTCTATTCGGCGATCGACATCGTCCGCCGCGGCGGGACGATCTCTCTCATCGGCGTCTACGGCGGGGTGGCCGATCCGCTGCCGATGCTCACTTTGTTCGACAAGCAGATCCAGCTGCGGATGGGCCAGGCCAACGTCAAGAAATGGGTCGACGACATCATGCCGCTCCTCACCGACGAAGACCCCTTGGGCGTCGACACTTTCGCCACCCATACGCTGCCGCTCGACGAAGCACCTCACGCATACGAGATCTTCCAGAAGAAGAAGGACGGCGCCGTCAAGATCATCCTGAACCCCTGACCAGATTTATTGGCAATCAACGTACTTGCAGGACGGAACGCGTCTCTTCGAACTTACAAGTGCTGGTGGCAGTGTCAGCGACGCGACAGCTCTCCATATCCGACAGGATGAGCCTTCGGCCCTCGGGGTCGTTGAGCAGACGCCGCGACGCGCGCCGACATACCCATCGCCTTGCCTGCGGAACCGGTCGCGCGGTCCGCTTCATTCTTTTAGGGCTAATTGTCTTTGGAGTTCGATTAGCCGGGTCTCGAGTTCGACCACCGCATGCGCGACGACGCTGCAGGCCAGGGCGGCGCGCGCAACCGAGCCGGTGGGGCCGACGGTGTCGACGTTGTCGATGTCCTCAAGTCGGCGCAGCATGCGCAGTGATACCACGGCCTCCGTAGGTACGTCATCGAGTCCAAAGTTGTTGAATGCCTTGAAGACCGGGTCCTCACTTGTCATTGTCGCCCTATCTAGCGTTGTTTCGTGTCCTGGTGGCCGATCATGAGGGTCACCGACCGATGCGTTGACGGATCTGGAGACCCCGAAACGTCGCGCGTGGCGTAGTCGCGAATGACCCCGAGGTCAATACCCGACGACACTTGCACGGTTCGACCACCACTCATAGTGGGTATCCGTTCAAGGCCTCGCCGCAACAGTTGCGGCGGCTATTACGGAGACATCATGAGTAACCCCAGTGATCACCTAACTGAAGACTCACAAACCGAACATGGAGGACCAGGATCAGGCCAACCAGGATCACGCGATACCGGATCCGATCGGCCTTCTGCTGGACCCTCGGATCGCGACTCGGGAAAGCTCGACGATCAAACAGAGCACGCTGATGCCGAAGATCCCTCGATCTATGGCGGCACCGGTGAGCGCCCCCCAGGCGACGCCGAGCCCGCTTTGCCGCCTTACGATGGCCGTTCGCAAACGCATACCAACCCACGTTCTGGCGCAGGTGAATCGGCGGGCTTCGGCACCGCAGCTGATGCGTCACCCGCGGGTGGGCAACCCCCGTCGGCGACACAAACCGATCACGGCGTTGAGGCACCGGCCGATACAGCTGGATCAGGGGCCGCCGAAGACAAGCGCTGACACCCGTAGAGCAGCGTCAGCGCTCATCAACCACTGGACGCCGCCGGGTAGTCTCCCGAAAGACATTGTCGAGGAGCTGGTTTCGAGACAGTAGTCAACCACAGGGGTGGTGGCTATTCGGCGTCGTGCGGCTCGGCGAGTTCCGGTGCCTTCTCCCTCGTCGCCATCCCGCCGTCGCGACCATGATCGGCCGGTCCAGGGCGACCACCCTTCGGCTCGGACGCGTGTTCATCGTGATCCTTTGATTCCTTGACCATTCTCACTCCTTCGTCGCGCATTTAGGGGGACCGCAGGGTCAGGGTTCCCCGAAGGCCGAGGACCTACGCCGGCTGGCCTGCGCCGACCAATCCGCCAGGCCCCAGGTCTGCGTGTCCTGGGATTCGCGCGCAGCGTCGCGGGGAACTCACAGAGGATCACACGTCGGCCAGAGGAGAGGTTGCGAGGTGGTGCAGTTGACCCTGCCGCTGGCCTTGATTGCGGCCACGGTAGTCCTTGCGCCGGTCGCTGACCGCATTGCGGTGCCGTATCCCGTCCTCCTTCTCATCTTGGGCCTGGTCTTGGCCTTCGTCCCGGGGCTGCCGGTTCCCTCGGTCAACCCCGACCTGATTCTTCCTCTGATCCTGCCGCCTCTATTGTTCGCCGCGGCACGCCGGACGTCGTGGCGTGAGTTTTGGGATAACCGCCGTGCCATCGGGCTGCTCGCGGTCGCGCTGGTAGGCGTGACCGCATTCGTCGTGGGCGCCACTTTGCACGCACTGGTGCCCAGCGTCCCGCTGATGGCAGCGATAGCACTCGGGGCGGCGGTGGCGCCGCCAGATCCGGTGACGGCGACCGCGGTCGCCAGAAAGCTGCGGCTCCCCCGCCGCCTGCGAACCATTCTGGAGGGCGAAGGTCTCGTCAACGACGCCACCGCGCTTGTGCTGTACGGGGTCGCCGTATCGGCGGCGATGACCGGCGTCCTCGCGCCATGGCGCGCGGGGGCGGAACTCGGCGTCGCGGTCGTCGTCGGCATCCTCGCGGGCCTGCTCGTCGCGGTCGCCGCGCGCTGGCTGTTGAATCGGCTGCCCGCGCATCCCGCCGGCAGCGCCCTGGTCCTGGTCTTACCCTTCGCGGCTTACGCGGCGGCCGATGCGGCACACGGCAGCGGCGTTCTCGCAGTGGTCACCGTCGCGTTGGCACTCAGTCGGTACGGCGACGCTGAGTCCTCGCAAACCCGCCTCGTCAGCGGGACTACTTGGGAGATCATCGAACTCGTGGTGACGGGCGCGGCCTTCGCCTACGTCGGGCTGGCTCTGAGGTCCGTCGCCCTCGACATTCCAGGCCCGGTGGCTGGTCTGATCGGGCAGGGGCTGGTGATCACCGCCGTGACGATCGCGGTCCGGTTTTTGTGGATCTTTCTGGTCGCCACAATCGACGAGCGCACCCGCCAGCAGCGTGAAGTCAACGCCGAGCCTGTCGGTTGGCGCGAGATGACGGTCGCTTCATGGGCAGGCATGCGCGGGGTCGTCACGATGGTCGCTGCGATCGCCCTTCCACTGGGGCCGCCTGTGTTCCCCGAGCGGCAACGGCTGATCTTCATCGCGTTCGTGGTTATCATCGTCACCTTGGTTGTCCAGGGACTCACCCTGCCGCTGATCGTGAGACGGCTTGGAGTGAGTGCCTCCGATCACGACCGCGACGACGCCTGGCAAGAACTACTCACGCGTGCCCGGGAGGCGGGATTTCGTCGCCTCGAGGAATTGCGGAACCGGGGTGACGTCGATGCCGACACCGTCGATCAAGCCCGAGAGAACGCCGACCGAATGTGGCACTCAATGGGATTCGAAGCGCGCGACGGGACGGACCAACAGAACGCGCAAACCACCGAGAACGCCGTCACGGTCAATGCGCTTAAAAACGAACTGCTCACGGCCGCCCGCGACGCGGTGGTAGCCGCGCGAAAAGAATCGGGCACCGACCCGACGATCGTCGACCTCGTCCTTCGTCGGCTCGACGCGCGAGGCATGCAACCCGAGGAGGGGACCTAGTCGTCTTTCCCGCGGGAGCGTCGGAGGGCGCGCCCGCGCTCGACGTCCTTCTCGAATTTTTCCTCATTCTTCTTGGTCACACGGTCGTCCCGTGGCGGCAGTTGCAATTCGCGTTCGGCGGCAATTCCGGCCTGAAGCTGGCGTCCGCGCTCAAGTTCGGCATCCAGCTCAGCGCCGAAAAGCAGCGCGAGGTTGGTAATCCACAGCCAGAGCAGGAACACGACCGCACCCGCCAGCGCTCCGTAGGTCTTGTTGTAGCTGCCGAAATTGATGACATACAAGCCGAATAGGATCGAGGCGACCACCCACACCACGATGGCGAGGCCCGCGCCGACGCTGATCCAGCGGAACTTGGGCTGCTTCACATTGGGGGTGACGTAGTACAGCGTCGCGACCGCTAGAACGATCAGAACCAGAATCAGCGGCCACCGCGCGATATTCCACACAGTCAGAGACACTTCGCCCGCGCCGATGATGCCACCGATAGCCTTAGCCACCGGCCCGCTTACGGCCAACATGAACGCAACTGCGGCCGCAGCCACCAAGGCGCCGAGAGTCAGCAATAATTGCAACGGCCGCAGCTTCCAAATCGGCCGGCCCTCGTCGACTTCGTAGATTCGATTCATCGCGCGACCGAACGCTCCGATGTATCCGGACGCGGACCACAGCGCACCGACAATGCCGGCGACAAGCGCGAAGCCGGCCGACGGCGACTCGACGAGCTGCTGGATCGGACCGCGCAACGCCTCCACTGCGGACCCGGGGGCGACATCTCCCACGATCTGCAAGAGTGCGTCGGTGGTGCGTTGACCCTGGCCGAACACGCCCAGCAACGAGACGACTACCACGAGGGCCGGAAAGATCGACAGCACCGCGTAGTACGTCAGCGCCGCCGCGAGATCCATGCACTGGTCTTTCGTGAATTCGCGTGCCGTTTTCCGGACGACGTACAGCATGGACGGCTTCGTAAGGTCCGTCGGGGACTCGGGCTTGGCAGGATCGTCCGGATCGGGGAGCGCTTGGTGGACGGTCAGCTCCCTGGCCATTCGCCGGTCCATTTCTCGAACAGCCGCGCGCCTTGACGGTCGATGACGGCCTTGACCACCGAGAAGATGGCGCCCTGGATCGCCGCCGCAAGGAGGATCTCCTTGAACGGATATCCAGTCTCCAACGATGTTGGCGGATCGGGGTTTTCGCCAGGGGCCGCGCGGCGCCACACTTGCTTGAATATGACGCCGGCGAGCAGGCCGCCGAGCACCGAACTTACCAGGCCGACGGGCCGGTACAGAATCTTTGCCGACGTGCTCGGCTGTGCGTTCGACATCGCTATCTCCCAGGTCGGTGCTCGTCGCTCACTAGTCAGCGACGGCGTTTCCAGATCACCACGCCGACCAACAGGGCGACCGCGGCTGCCACGGCGATCGGTAGCACCGGCACGGCTCGCGCCTTCTCGGCTACGAGTTCCTTTGTGTCCGCCACCTTTTCCTTCGCTCGCTGCTTGACGTCGAGCTTGCTCGACAACGCCCCCACGGTCTCACCCAATTGTTCGCGAGTGCGCTCGATGTCGGCCTGAATCGCCTCGACGCTCGCATCCTGGTTGGGTTCGGAGTGCTGGTCAGGCCCGGTCATGGGCGGCTTCTTTCACTTCGTCGATGTCCTTCTTCACATTGTCGACGGTCTGCGTCGGTGCTGGTGATGCTTGCTGCACCTGGCCCTTACCGATCAGACCCGCCACTCCGGCCGCAATCAGCAGTACAGCCGCCACGATCAACGCGGCCGCCCAGACGGGCAGCACCACGGAAAGTCCTGCGATCGCGGCCGTGACAAGCACTGCCAACCCGAAAACCGAGAGCAACCCCGCCACACTGAACAGTCCCGCACCGATCCCGGCGTGCTTAGCCGATTCCTGAAATTCCTTCTGAGCCAACCGCATCTCGTCGCGGATCAGCCGGGACGTCTGCGTCGAAAGCTGTGACATCAACTCGCTCAACGAGGCATCTGCTGGTTTCGAGTCAAGACTCATAGCCGGCCCCTCCCATGTTTCATCGCGCCACTCCCCGCTGATGTATTGCGACGCCAACGACGCGTTATTGACGAAGTGCCCGTGTCGGCGGCAGCCCAAACCTGGGACAATTTCCACCACGCGCGGGCCTGCACATATCGTCGAGCAGTGACAATCGCCTACGACGAGGCCCTGCGTAGACAGGTTCAGGGGAACCTCGCGGGTCACGACCGCCGCTCCGTTGCCGATCCGACCAAGCGACATGCCGCGGTCGCGGTCGTGCTGGTCGATTCTGAGCCCGGTGAAGACAGAGTTGATCCGGCGCCTTTGGATGAATGGATGTCCGGGCGCCCGATGCCAGACGCTGGCCTCGACGGCATGGTCGCAAACTCCCACCTCGACGGCCGCATGGTAGATGTGTCCGGTGGCGCCGCTTTCCTGTTGTGCCGCAGAGCTTCTCGACTCACCTCGCACGCCGCGCAGTGGGCTCTGCCCGGCGGCCGCATCGACTTGGGCGAATCCCCGGTCGACGCCGCGCGCCGAGAGCTGTTCGAAGAGGTCGGCGTCGAGCTACCCGAGTCCGCGGTATTGGGGCTGCTCGACGATTACCCGACACGATCCGGCTACGTGATAACCCCGGTGGTGATGTGGGGCGGCGGACGGCTCGACCCCCGTCCTGCACCCGACGAAGTGGTGGCGGTGTACCGGGTCGGGCTACACCAACTGCAGCGCGCGGATTCGCCGCGGTACATCGCCATCCCGGAGAGCCCGCGTCCGGTCGTGCAGATCCCGTTGGGGAACGACCTCATCCATGCGCCAACGGGTGCGGTGTTGCTGCAACTGCGGTGGCTGTGTTTGGAAGGCCGCCCCGACCCGGTCAACGAACTGGAGCAACCGGTATTCGCCTGGAAATGACCGGACGCCCGGCAAGTCAGTCGCTGGCGAGCTCCTTGTGCTCTATCACCTCGGCGATACCCGTCGCGCCGAAGCGCTCGCGGAAGGCCTGCGCCGTGTGGCCGACGACGGTGGCATCGCTGCGTGCTCTCACGGTCGCCGAGCGCGGCAGGTGAAACAGCACGCCAATCTCGCCGACGTAGTCGCCAGGCTCGGCTATCGTTACCAATTCCTCACCACCACCGGATAATTCGCGCACAATCTCGAGCTCACCTTCGGACACGGTGTAGATGAGATCGCCCATCGAGCCTTGCTCGAACAACACCTCGCCGACGTCCAGATGAATCGTCTCCGACGGCCGGTTCGTCGGCGCGATCGTCGGCACCAGTTCCACGACCCGATCCGCCATCGGGAGCATCCGGCTGTCGTGGGTCGCGACCACCACCACGTTCTCTCCCGCCGCGAGCCCGCGGATCAGCCGCAGCACCGCTTCCACTTGGATGAAGTCGAGGTGCGCGGTCGGTTCGTCGGCAAGGATCAGCGGCGGATCCAGCGCGATGGCACGGGCGACCGCGACGCGCTGCTGTTGCCCGCCGCTCAGATCGCCCGGCCGGTGTTTCATCCGCTCCTCAAGCCCCACCCGCTTGAGCAATTCGGTCGTGCGCTTGCGCGCAGCCGAGCGTGGCATCCCGGCCAATCGCATGGGAATCATGACGTTCTCGAAAGCGGTCAGGCTCGGCACCAGGTTGAACGCCTGAAACACGATGCCCACCGTGTCGCCCCGAAACTTCGCGAGCTTTTCGCCTTCGAGAGCCGTGATGTCGACGCCCCCGAATGTGATCGATCCCGACGTCGGACGCAGGATGCCGCCCAGGCACGACAGCAACGTCGTCTTTCCGCAGCCGCTGGGCCCGAGCAGAATGACCAGCGACCCGGCTTCGACGTCGAGGTTCAACCCGTTGATCGGCCGCACGGCATACCCGCCGCTGGAGTACTCGACGACGAGGTCAGAAATCTTGAGATCACCCACCGTCAGGGACCTCCGAACGCGAGAGCGGGGTCTACAGACACCACGCGCCTCATCCCCGCGGCGCTCGCAAGCAGACCGATCACGACCGCGATCCCCGGCAGGGCCACGTACGCACTCCACGGCACCACGACGGTCATCGGGAACAACGGTGCCAGCAACTGCGCGAAGATCACGCCCATCAGGGCCGCGAGCAGGGCGACGATGACCGCCTGTAACGCGAGGCCGCCCAGGATCGCCTTGGTCGACGCGCCGATTGCCTTGAACACGGCGAAGTCTCGCACGCGCTCGAGCGCCGAGAGGTAGACGATTGATCCGACGATCAGCGCCGCGAGGATCCACAACAACACGGCGACGATGGTGATCGCATCCACGGCGACCTTCAACGGGCGCATCAGGTCGTCCACGGCGGCCGCCCGGTCGAGCGTCTTGTAGTCGGCCGGGAGATCGTGCGGGGCCCCGACGATTCCGATCGACGTGATCACCGGCTGCCCGTTGAATGCCAGTTTCTGAAGGCCCTCGGTGGTCAAAAAGATGTTCGGCATCTTCGCCAGCGCAGTCGAATTGGGCACGATGCCCACGATCCGCAATGTGCGCGCGCCGACCTGCAACTCGTCGCCAACGTCACGTCCCAGCGTGCTCGAGACCGCGACTTCGTCGGGCGTCGTCGGCGTATTTCCCTTGCTGACCTTCGGCATGCCGGGGCCATCCTTGGGCGCGCCGAACGCGGTGGTGTTCCGCGAACTCGTGCCGTCCTTGAAGGTCGACTGCGCGCAGGCCAGCCCGCCTACATTGGCGGCGCCAAGCGCGCTGCGCACCGCGGGCACGTCGACGTCGGGGAATGGTGTCGCACCCAGAAACGGTCCAGGAGAGTTCGATTTGATCGCGAACGCGTCGATTCCCATGGAGTCGACTGTTTGTGTCGCCTCGACGCGGAAGCCGTTCGCAAGTCCGGTGAGAAGAAGCGTCATCGCGAAAACCAGGCCGGTACTCACGACCGCGATGACGAAGCGGCGCCTTCGCCACTGCATGTCGCGCAACGCAGCGAAGAGCATGCCCGAGAGGGTACTGGCGACGACCCACGCCCAGACCGGTTTAGCGCATATTGGGTAGCCCAATCATTAATTGCCGACATCGGGAGATGCGAATCGTCGTGCGGCGCTGGCCCGCTTGACTTACCGTGGGCCCGATGACGTCGGTAGCGGTGTTGGGGGGCGGTGTCGGTGGGCTGAGTGCGGCCCACGAGTTGGCTGAGCGCGGGTTCGATGTCACGGTCTACGAAATGCGGGACGCATTCGGCGGCAAGGCCCGCTCCATGCCCGTTCCCGGCTCAGCGCACGGCGGCCGCGAGCCGTTGCCGGGCGAGCATGGATTCCGTTTCTTCCCTGGGTTTTACCGGCATCTGACCGACACGATGGAGCGCATTCCGCATCCCGTGGGCAACACCGTGGCCCATCACCTCGTCGACGCCACCCGAATACTGTTGGCACGAGCCCACAAGAAAAACGAACTGATCGTCCCCGCACAGGCGCCGGACAGCCTCAGCGACTACGGAGCGGTCGCCCAGTTCCTCTACGAGTTCGGATTCAAACTCGGCATTCGCCCGTGGGAGTTGGCCTTCTTTTTCGTGCGGCTGACAAGGCTTCTCGTGTCATGCGACGAGCGTCGTCTCCATCGCTGGGAACACAGGAGCTGGTGGGAATACACTCACGCGGACAAGTTGTCCGAAAGTTTCCAGAAGTTCCTCGCAGATGGTCTCACCCGCACCCTGGTGGCCGCCCGCGCCAAGGAGATGTCCGCGCGCACCGGTGGTCTGATCCTCTTACAGATTCTGTTCGATGTCGCACGAGTCGGCGGCCGGGCGGACCGGGTGCTCGACGGGCCCACCAGTGAGGTGTGGATCGATCCGTGGACGGCGCGCCTGAAACGCTACGGCGTGACGCTGCGTACCGGCTGCGAGGTCACCGGAATCGAGTGCC
>NZ_JAVHWM010000244.1:0-4062 GCF_032159765.1 Mycobacterium sp.
TTCAGGCCAGGATCTGACTATTTGTCACGATACTCAGATTCCGCCCGATGAGATTATTGTGCTGTGCATCACGGCTGACGCAGATCCACGCGTGCCACGGGTTGCCGCCGCAGTCCGCGGCCGCGCCGAAAATCATGATGGCTCGTTCTGCCGCGGCGCCGATATCGTCAATACGACGACGTCCGCGTCGCCGATCTCAGTGGCATCGGCCCCCCGCAGCGCCTGACGCTCTCAGCGGCAGGCAGAGGCCGGTATCGCGCGAATGCCGGAGCACGCGATGCAGCGATGCTCGGTACTGCCCGGCGCGCCAATTCGTTCGCCGAATTCGACAAATGCTGTTTGCACACGGCCATGCGGACCAATTTGTCGCACGTCTCCAGCGTATGTCCGCTGTTAGATTGAGCCTTATCGTTATTGACAGCGGTCGGTACCGACAGGTAGCGTGAAAAACTTGCGTAAAATCGGAATGCTAATTAGGGTTGTAGCACTCGCGCTCATTAATTTTTTTATTTTACAACCATCCGTGCTCAGCATCACGTCCCGCGAAAAAAAGCTCCGTTAAGCGCCCCCGTTGACAGGGGCGGTAAGTGAAGTCGCGCTGCGTGGTCATGCGGGGGGAGGCTCATGCATCAGGAGCCTTGGATTCATTTCTGCGGGTCGAAGGACCTTGCTGCTCGGCAAGCCATAGTTGACAGCTTGTCCAGCAATGGAATCGTCACTCGATCCTTGGACATCAACGCGCCGTCGGATGAAGGAATTATCTGCTTTTCCAGCATTGACGACGATTTGTACGAATTTGTTCGCGAGGTCAGCTGCAATCGGGAGAAGCGCGTGTTGGCTGTCCCGGTCGCTGGTGCGCAACTCGACAGTGAGCAGGCCTGGCGCCTGCTGCTCGTGGGCGCGTCGGACGTTTTTCTCTGGTCGTCGGCATCCGAAATGGCCGAGAAGGTCAAGGCGCGGTTCGACCGGTGGCGCGCTGTGGATGAGCTGCTGCAATCGCCGGCCGTTCATCGGAACCTCATCGGCAGAAGCCCGGCCTGGCGATCGGTGCTGCGACAAATTGTCGAGGTGGCGCGCTTCACCAACGCCGCAGTGCTTCTGATCGGGGAAAGCGGCACCGGCAAGGAATTGGTCGCGCGGCTTGTCCACGAGCTCGATCCGCGCGCGTCCGGCAATGAACTTGTAATCGTCGACTGCACCACGATCGCCCCTGAATTGTCCGGCAGCGAATTTTTCGGCCACGAGCGCGGCGCATTCACCGGCGCGGTCGGGGCGCGTGACGGCGCGTTCGCGGCGGCGCACGGCGGGACGTTGTTTCTCGATGAAGTCGGCGAATTACCCCTTGCCTTGCAGGCGCAATTGCTGCGCGTCGTGCAGGAAGGCACCTATAAACGCGTCGGCAGCAATGTCTGGCAGCGCAGTCAGTTCCGGCTTGTTTCCGCGACCAACCGGAATCTGCTTGAGAGCATCAAGAACGGCCATTTCCGCCACGACCTTTATCACCGGATCGGCGGCTGGATCTTTCGCGTCCCGCCGCTACAGGAAAGACGCGAGGATATCCTGCCTCTGGCGCGCCATTTCCTCCAGATCTTCCAGCCCGAAATCTCGGTGGCCGATTTCGACGGGCCGGTTCGCGAATACCTGCTCAACCGTCGTTACCCCGGCAACGTTCGGGACCTGCGTCAACTGATCGCACGCGTCAGCAGCCGGCATGTTGGCCCGGGACCGATCACGGTCGGCGATCTGCCCGACGACGAGCATCCACCCGGCGCGCCCGCGAAAGGGACCTGGCGTGCCCCCGAATTTGAACGCGCAATCGCCGAGGCGCTTTCGTTGGGCGTGGGCTTGCGGGAAATCAGCCAAACCGCAGCCGACACCGCGACCCGCATCGCCATGCAGGAGGAAAACGGTAATTTGCGCGGAGCCGCGCGCAGGCTCGGGGTAACCGATCGCGCCCTGCAAATGCGCCGTGCGGCGCGGCGCCAGCACAATGGCGGCGATTGATCAGGCTTCGAAATGATGCGCGTGCCAAGGGTCCCGGTATTGCGTTGTCAACGGCGGCAGTTCTGATTCGACTTTCGGCAGCGCCAGCGGTCGTTTGCGCCGCTTCGAGATCAGCCGCAGAAAATTGCCGCCGAGGACGAGTTGCTGGTCCGCCGGCGACAGACCGAGCAGGCGAATTTTTTCCAGCTCCACGCCAGGATGCAGCCATGGCCCGTCGGAGCCGAACAGGATTTTTCGCGCGCCGGCCCGCTGCACTGCCTGCTCGAGCAGTTCGAAGCGGCGAACGCCCGAGGTGTCGGTGTAGATATTGGGGTGGCGCACCAGATAGTCGATCAGGCTGTGCTGCGCCCGCCAGTCGTCGGAGAAGCTTCCCATGTGCGGGATGATGAAGGACACATCCGGATATTCGGTGGCGACCAGCTCCACGATCGAGACTTCGCCGATCGGATCGTAGAGGACGGGAATCGAAAAGGCGCGCGCGACCTCGCAGATCTCGCGCGACAGCCGCGCGTCGTAGCGGTGCACCTTGATGCCGACGAATCCATATTGCTCGACCGCGACTTTCACCAATTCGCCGACGCGGCCGCGGTCGCGGATTGCGTGAACGAAGGCCAATCCGTAGAAACGGTTGGGCCGGCCGGCGACGATGCGGGCGACTTCCCGGTTTGCCACGGCGTAGTCGGAGTGAAATGCGGCGAAGATGGCGGTGCGGCCAATGCCGGCCTCAGCGGCCCAGCGCAGATATTTTTCCAGCGGCGCCGCGGTATCCCACGGACCGGTCAGCCCGTCCCCCTTTCCCGCATGGCAATGGCAGTCGATGATCATGGCGGCCACCAGAACGCACTTCGTCACATCAGAGCGGACAGGAGCGGGCAAAATTCGCTGGAACTGCAAGTCCGTTCAAGTCGAGCACGAATTGCTCATAGCAATGGGCGTTCGCGGCGTTGCCGGTGTCGTGGATGAATTCAAAATAGATATGAACGGCTTCGTGCAGAAGAGTTGAGGCTTGAAAGTCCAGACCTTGAACGTTGTTGTCGTCGTCCCTCCAGAACGGCTTGCACAATATGATCCTGGAGAATCCCCCGCAGCTGCATGCGACGACTCGATCCACACAGCCTGGGCCCGTGCAGGTTCTCCCGTCGGCACTCTTGAGGGTGACGGTCGCAGGCCCCAAGCACGTATATTTCATCCAGCCGTCGGCCAGGATTTGCCGGGCGCCGCGCAGCCGGCGGATCAGGGTGAGAACGGTGCGGCTACCGCTTTGGGTCCAGATATTCCGATCGCCGCTATTCAAGCGGAACCGGCGCTGCAACGCCTGCCTTACTGCGTCTGAAACAACCGGGGCGGCGGGCGCCGCGCCGCCACGAATGCTGCTACGCGCGGTTTGCAGCTGATTGATCGCACTATCCAGCATTTCGATCGCCCGCGCATTGGCGCGTGTAATCCGTCCAACCGGATCCGGACCGGTAACAGCCAATACGGCCGCACCGGGCGGGTCACAGCTCACGAAACTGGCACGTACCGGTCTGGGCGCGCGAGATGGTGAATCGAACCCGATCTCGCTGTCCAGCTCTCTTCGAAGCGCCACTGGCCCTCGAATAAGCCGCTTGCCCCGCGGGGACTGCGTGTAGACGGTTCGGCCTGCTCCGTCTCCCGATCCGAAATCCCCTTGGGATTCCGCCTCGAACTCGAAGAGTTCATCCGAGCCGGCCGGCTCCATTGCATCCGGCGCGTCATCGAACGCCTGCTGTCCCTGGCCCGAACAGTGGGCACAGAGGGCGGGCTCGGCGGCCGGCTCCTCGTTGGGTGCCCAGCCACTCCAGCGGATGACAGGAAACGCCGTCCGAATGCGCCGGCGAATCTTCCAGCGCGGCTGCGTCGAAGCCGGCCGCGGCAGTCGTGCCGGCCGTGATGGCTGCCCCATAGGTGGCGGCCGGCGGGGGGAGTATTCGGACTCCCATTCGGTTTCTCCGGCGCCGAACTTGGTCTCTTGCGCCGCCAAGTCGCCGCTCCACGGAATGGTTTCAAACTCGAAATACGAAGTCATGATGCCCTCCC
>NZ_JAVHWM010000245.1:0-2694 GCF_032159765.1 Mycobacterium sp.
CCAGTGATGCTCGGCTTGCGCGCGCAGCCAGCGGGGCACGTCCCGGTTGAGCATCAACATCAGCAGCATCGAGTGCTCGGCCAGCGGGATCGCGCCATTGCCGACCGACGAGGTCAGGACGACATCGCCGGCGAGCATCTCCGCGGACAGATCGGCATCGACGCCGGCCGACGGGCTGTGCACCCAACGCAACTGCCCGGCCCGGGCAAGGATCTGTGGTGTCACCCGTCCGACGACGGCGACCATTGTCTCGACGACATCGTCGGCCTCGGACCAGTCGGCCACGAAACGGAAGTCGACCGCGGGCGCGGCAGCCCGGAAGGCTTCCGCGGAATGATTGCCCACAACAACGATGATCATTTCAGCCCCGTGGTCGCGATGCCGCGGATCAGGTACTTCTGCGCGATCGCGAAGAAGATCAGGATCGGCACCAGCGAGAGCAGCGACATGGCGAAGAGCATGCCCACCCCGCTCTGCGTCTCGGAGTCGACCATCGAGTTGAGCGCGACGGGCACGGTGAACACCTGCGTTCTGGTCAGATAGATCAGCGGGACGAAGAAGTCGTTCCAGGTCCAGATGAAGGTGAAGATGGTCGTCGTCACCAGCGCCGGACGCATCAGCGGCAGGATCACGTACCAGAAGGTCAGAAACGGTCCGGCCCCGTCGATCCAGGCCGCCCGGTCGAGTTCGCGCGGCAACGTGCGGATGAACTGGACCATCAGGAAGACGATGAACGCGTCGGTGGCCAGGAACTTCGGGATCAGCAGCGGCCAGTAGGTGTTCACCATCCCGAGCTGGGAGAACAAGATGTACTGCGGGATCACCAGCACGTGGAACGGCAGCATCACCGAGGCCAGCGTGATCGCGAAGTACACCTTGCGCATCCGGAACTGCAACCGGGCCAGCGCGTACGCCGCCAGCGAGCAGGAGAACAGGTTTCCGACGATCGAGCCGAGCGTCACCACCAGGGAGTTCAGGAAGAACGCGGAGAACGGCCGGTTCAGCGCATGCCAGCCTTCCTTGAAGTTGTCGAAGGTGAGGTCCTTCGGGATGATGCCCGGCTCGGTCAGGATCTGGTCGGCCGGCTTGAACGCGCTGACCAGCATCCACACCAACGGGTAGATCATCACGGCGACGAAGAGGCACAGCCCGGTGTGCTTCAGCACCGACCGGATCCGCCGCTGCCGGACCGGCGGCCGACTGCGGGTCAACTCGGCGTTGAGGGACACGGTGTCGGTCGTCATCAGCTGTCTCCGTAGAAGACCCAGTACTTCGACAGCAGGAAGTGGATCGCGGTGATCACAGCGATCGCCGCCATCAGAACCCAGGCCAGCGCGGAGGCATAGCCCATGTCGAAGCTGACGAACCCTTGCTGGTAGATGTACAGGGTGTAGAACAAGGTGGAGTTCGCGGGGCCGCCGGTGCCGCCACTGATGACGTGCGCCTGGGTGAAGGTCTGGAACGCGCCGATCGTCTGCAGGATCAGGTTGAAGAAGATGATCGGCGTCAGCAGCGGCACGGTGACGTGGGTGAACTGCCGCCACATGTTCGCGCCGTCGACCTTGGCCGCCTCGTAGAGCTCCTCCGGGATCTGCCGCAGGCCGGCCAGGAAGATGACCATCGGCGATCCGAAGGTCCAGACGTTCAGCACGATCAGCGTCGCCAGCGCCGTGTTCGGATTCTGCAGCCAACTCTCACCGTGGATGCCGACCAGCGCGAGGGCCTTGTTGATCAGGCCGTCGTCGCCGAAGATCTCGCGCCACAGGATCGCGACGGCGACGCTGGTGCCGAGCAACGACGGGAGATAGAAGGCGCTGCGGTAGAAGGCGAGTCCGCTGAGCCCACGATCCAGGATTAGCGCCAGCAGCAGCGCGAATCCCAGTTGCACTGGCACCGAGATAAGCACGTAAACGAGTGTCACCTTCACCGACGCCCAGAACTGGTCGTCGTGCAGCATCCGCTGGAAGTTCTCCAGCCCGGTGAATTGCGGCGGGTTGAGGATGTCGTAGTTCGTGAACGCAAGGTACAGCGAGGCAAGCAACGGCACCGCGGTGACGAGCACCAGTCCCAGTTGCCACGGGATCAGGAAGACGTGGGCGGCCCTTCCCTGTCGGTCGAGGTGGAAGGCGGGCCGCCGCCGGTGCCCTAGCATCGGATCACTGCGCCCGCTTGATGCCGGCCGCGATCTCGTCGATCAGCTTCTTCGCACCGTCCGGCACAGTGGTCTTGCCGAGCGCGATCTCCTCACAGATGCGGGCGGTCGCGGTCCGCCAGGTGCTCGAGCCGGCCGGCGCGTCATACCGTGGGTTGCGCTTCGCGGCCCGCTCCTTCTGGACCACGGCGAGCATCTCCTTCTCGTCCTGGCTGGCGAAGGTGAGCGCCTGCGCGGCGACTTTGGGGTTCGTCGGTGCTCCCATCGTCAGGTGGACGGTCTTGAGCATCTCGGCGTTGTTAGCGTTGTAGTTGATCATCTTGCCCGCGGCCTCGACCTTGTCCTTGTCGATGCGCTGGTAGATGGCCATCCGCGGGAAGTACAGGTACTTGTGCCCTTCGGCTACTCCCGCCGGAATCGGCATTGAGCGCAACCGGAACCTGTCCTGCGGGAACATCTTGGCGTCGTCGATGATGTGGTTGGAGTTGCCGAAGTTCATCAGCACCTTCTTGCCGACCTGGGCCCAGTCCGGCCCGAGACCT
>NZ_JAVHWM010000088.1:0-11731 GCF_032159765.1 Mycobacterium sp.
CGTTCGTCCTTCGACCAGCACGGCCGTGACCACCAGCTGCGGCATTCCCATCGCTCAACCCTTGTCTTCGGGTGTGAACGATGTCCCGAGACAGCTGTGAACGATGTCATGAACTCACACACCTTCGCCCGCACTTGCTACGGCGAAACCGGCGCGACTTTGCCTGCGTCCCCAACAACTACGTTGACGGGACCGACGGTGGCCACGTCCTGCCAGAATTGATCGCGCGGGCCGCCTTTGACCGGCTCGAATTCCACGTCCGCCTGTGCATAGGCCACGTATGTCGGTTTGAGGACGTTGTGGGCGGCGAGTATGCAGTTGCCGTTATCTAATCCGACGATGACGTTGCCGGCTCCGCCGTCTGCGAAGAACTCGTCAAGGCTCTGTTGCGGAGCCGAATTGGATCCGACGTTCCAAGCGTCGATACACGGCGCGGCGTCTGCGCTGGCGGGTGCCATGGTGACGGAAGCCACCGCTGCAGCGACGGCCGAGCCCCCTGCGATAAGAGACGTGATGCGCTTGATGGACATGTCCTACCCCCTGATGTTGCGAGCCCCGTCCCCGACGGCCACTCCAGTGCAGCACGTTCGACGCATCTTCACAGCAAAGTGGCAGAAATTGTGTTTCGTTGACGACGGCTGGTGAGGTCGGGATCGCGGTCCGCAGGACGAGATTCCGCGCGTCGAGCTGCGCTACGTGGACTGAAGCTCGTCTGATCGAAAGACATCGATCGCCTCGCGCGGACTCATCATCACCACCGGAATCCGTCGCTTCGTGGAGGTCTGATAGGCCAGGTACGGCGGGTAGATCTCCAACATGAACTTCCAAATTGCGTGACGCTCAATGTCTTCCGGCTCGCGCCATGTCCCGCGGTAAGCCTGTGTCGCGACCTGGAAGTCGACGCGCGGGTTCGCGCGAATGTTCAAGTACCAGTCGGGATGCTGATCGGCACCGCCCTTCGACGCGACGATCACCACCTCCCCGCCGATATCGCCGTAGATCAGCGGGGTGATGAACGTCCTGCCGGACTTGCGCCCGTGAGTTCGGATCAGGCAATGCGTGGTGAACGCGTTGCCGCCAACCTCCCTGAGGTCCATGACGTGGCCTTGCGTGCCGCACGAGCGTAGGTATATGTCCCGATGATCGGTCATCCAGTCGCGTCGCGTTTGGCGGATGGCCTCAGCTGTGTCGTCGCCCACCGACTCAGCGTAGGTCAGTCGCCGAAGTGCTTGGTGTAGGTCCGCTGCTCCAACCACGACTGCGCCGTGTGGATGCCGATCGCGACGCCGAACAGCGCGACCGCGAACCCCAACGAGAAGACGGTGATCACAGCCGGTCCATTTCTCGCGCCATCGTGGAAACCTCGAGGTAGCTGCGCGACCGCGGATAGTACGGGCGCTTCGACCGCGCGGTGCGTCCGGACCGATCGCTGGTGTCTCGCTGCGCGCGTGCGTTCGTCATGGGCCTGGCCTTTCTCACCTCGTGCTGGCAAGCCCGAAACTATGGCCGATCGGTCAGGTTGACATGCGTAGTCGACTACCTGTCTTCACCCGGGCCTTACGTGGCGTCGGTGCTCATCGCGATGACCTGGCCGTAGTCGGGGGAAAAGGAGTATCCGTACTCTTCGTACGGGTCGTAGACAACCCAGAGCACGAAATACGGCATCGGCTCATTCGGGTAGAGGATCTGGCCATCGGTGATGACGACGACGGCCGTCGTTTCCGGGTCGTTGGCCAGGTGCTCCATCGCAGGGGTCATGTCACTTCCGCCGAAGCCGGTGACGCGGTAGGTGGCCAGATCGTCGATCACGACGATCTCGTCGGACGTCACGCTGGTGTCGCACTGAACGATGCGCACACTCTCGATGTTCGCGCCCCGGCCGAACGACATGATCGACCCCAGCGCGTGGGCGATCTCGTTTGTCATCGAGCCGCTGGTGTCCAGCACGATCGAAATCGTCTGGGCATCTCGGATGCGACCGGGCAGCACGATGTCCGTGCGGCCGCCGGATCGCCGCGAGGCCCGCGCGTACGTGCGGACCGGCGTGGTCACGGTGTCCAACCACCGATGCAGCGCAAGCTCCCATGGCGGGCGGTAGGCGATTTCGAGTGCGTCGACATAGGCGGATGTGGCGTAAGAGTCCGTACCGCGCCAGCGGCCGCTGGATTGAGCCACCTCTTGCGCCAATTTGCGCGCGCGGTCTTGAATCTGTTGCAGCGCCAGTGCTTTCGTAGCCTCGCGGTGGATCGCAGCAGTGGCATTGGACCGTACGCGCTGCGTCTCGTCCGGAAACCATTCCGCCTCAAGGTCCGCGTCCAGAACGTCGTCCGGGCTGCTCTCGAGGCCGCCGAGCCCCATCGCCTCGCGTAGCGCCGCACCCATCGCGGTGTCGGGCACGGTGCGCTGCGACGGCAGCGATGGGTCGAGCATCAGCGCCTCTGCGGAGCTGTGTCTTGCCCCCGGCTGGCGAATGCCACCTCCGGGAGGCTCCATCCCCAGTTCGGCTTCGAGAATGTCGTTGATGATCAGATCGTGTGCGACGTTGAACTTTGCCGGATCGGCGTTGCCGGTTCGGTTGTGGGTATGCAGTGCGAGGTGCAGAAGCTCGTGTGCAATCACGAAAGCCCGTTGCGCATCGCTGAGTTCGAGGAACCAGACCGGCTCGACCACTAACCGCCCTGACGCGAATATCCCCGCGGTGCCCACGCGTTCGTCGGCGGCGACGCGAACAGAATGTGCCAGCCCACTCAGGTGTGGCAGGTTCACGCACACGAGGCTGATCGCACGCCGCGCGGCCTGCACGGCGCTGGAGGCCTCATCGGGATCCATCGAGTCCTCAGATGCCGGTCAGTTCCACCAGCGACGCAAGCATCGACTCATCGGCGCCGAACCTCGACCAGACCCCGACCATATCGACGAGCAAGGCGAACCGATGCTCCTGCGGCAACCCGAGCAGGAATTTATTGATCTGCTCCGGGGTCACGGAGCCCACTGTGAGCGGACCATAACCGTCGTCGTCGTCTTCGAACCGCCGCAAGAGTTCTTCGCGAATCCAGTTCAGAACGAACCAACGTCCCGAGTCGTCGTCGGGCAGCTTCGCCGTTCCATTCAGATAGGACTCAAGGGGCTGCGGCGTGGCGATGTCGTGCTCGGCGAGCGCGCAGTACACGGCCGCGTCCTGCGCGGAGACCCGGCCGAACGCCAGGGCCCGTCGCAGCGGAACGTCCATGATCCCTTTCTGCTCAACGAGATCCAGCGCGCGCGACAGCGACGCCCATGCGCGCGGCGTCGAGAATGGAACCGGCTCCGCAGGCACCGGGCGGGCCAGCGCATCGGGCTGGAACACGACGAACGACTGGATGTCCGACCGAATCCCGTTGGCGCGGGCCCAGATCAGCCATTCACGCAAGTCGACGCGCACGTTGAGGATCGCGACCCGGTTCACCAGCGCGCTGCTCAGTGCGCGCACCAGCGCGCGGTCCTCGGCGCGGTTGCCTGCCGCCACCACCCACGAGCCGGGCGGCAATTTGTACTCGCCGATGCGGCGCTCCAAAAGGAGTGAGTAGAAGGCCTTTTGCACATCGGGGGCACTGGCCGGAAGTTCGTCGAGGAACAGGCAGAAGGGCTCGGCGTTTTCCGGCAGCAGCACCCGCGGCGGACAGAACACCGTGCGCTCGCCGATGATGCGGGGTACGCCGCTGACGTCCTCGGGCGCGATCTGCGTGCCCAGCAGTGAGCGGCACTGAAGCCCGGCCGCGGCCGCGATCTGGTTGATCAGGTCTGACTTGCCGACCCCCGGCGCCGACAGCAGCAGCAGGCTCTGCTCGTGGGCCATCGTCGAGATCAGCGCACCGGCCTGCGAAAGGGTGATCGACTCGGCGACCTCTGTGCTCACGGAAGCTCCCACTCCTTCGGGCAGGTCAGCAGCGGCATATCGACTAGGCCCGCCGCCCACAAGTCACCGTAGTCGGCGCGCACGATCTGGCTTTCATTGCGCAATGCGAGCCCCTTTACCGCCCGGACGCTTACCGTTTCGCGCCCACCCACTCGCTGGAACGTCCTGGGGAAGTCGCAGACCTCATCGGTGCACGCATGTGCGTATTCGATGCCGTCGCGGGTGAGAGTTTGGCTGACCTCACCCAGCGTGCGGCTGTGGTGCGGCGAGCATCGCACTACCACCCACCTCGTGTCGCGACGCCACAGGCCGAACCATTCCTCGCCGGTAGGCCGGATCCAGTCTCCGCTGTAGGAGACCACCCCGATGTGCAGCCCCGGTGCCGACGACAAGAGATAGGCCGGCATCGCCGCCCAGGCGCGAGTGCACCACTGCATCAAGGGCAGCACCTTGACAGGATCGATGCGCGCTGCGATTTCCCACCCGGATTCGTATGCCGGGCGCGGCAGCTTCGCGGGCACCGGCAGGCCCACCTCACCCACCAGGTCGGGGAGCTCGGCGATGGTGCGCCAGGGGGTGTGGGCGCTGTGCAGGATGGCCAGCACCTCCAGAGCCGTGGGGTTGGCCGCCAAATTCAGTTCGTGCGCCGCGCGCCACGGACCGACCGCTTCAACAGCAAGTCCGAAAGCGGGTGACAACGCCCGGGAGGCCGCGACGATGCCGATTGCGCGTCGTACCGCGGGGTTGTTGGTGAGCTGCCGGGGCAATGTCTGATCGGCTCGGGAAGCGCCGGCGGCGAGCGAAGAGAGGCGTCGCCGTTGGTTGTCGGCGAGCACGGCGAAGACAGGATCGCGTGCGATATGCGGCCAGAGCCGCGCCCACAAACTGTCCCGCACCAGCGCCGCAGCAAGGCTTTCCGAATCGGCCGATGTCACTGTGTCCAGCGCAGCGTCAGCGTCGGCACCGAGACGCTTCGCCACCTCGACCACGAGGTCGACAAAACCCTGAGCTTCGTTGACGGCCTTGGTGATCGCGGCATCGAAACTCGAGCCGGCCTTCTTCGGCCGGCCCCTGCGTCGCCGGACGCCGGCTCGGCGCGCGTCGTCGATCAGACGGTCGCCGTGCGCGTCCAGCGCGTCGGTCGGGCCGTAGTCGTCAGACGGTTCAGCGTCGACGTCGGATTCCGGGAGATCGTCGTCGTCGCGCGCATCCTTCAGCAGACCCATTCGCCGCAACTCGGCAAGCTGGTCCGGCGTCAGGTGCCCGGTTCGGCGGAGGTGGCCGATCAACTGGTCGACGACGCGCATAGCCCGCCCATCGTATGGGAAACAGCGCCTGCCACGGCGTATGTTCACCGCGATGAAGCTTGATCCGGACCGCGCATCCTCTCTGCATCTGAGGGTGGTCAATCTGGGGTCTGCGGAGGCGGCCGACGCCGATTCGTCGGGCCCCGTCGTCGCGGTCTGCTCGGCCGACCAGATGGACATCGCCGCCGCGAAATTCTGGCTGGAGAAGGCGACGTTCACGCTGACGGAAGACGAGGTCGACGACCGCCGAGTGATCAGCGTGCCGTCGGTGGCCGCGGCCGTGGGCGATCTCGCTGCGCGGGTGGCCCGGTGGCCCCAGGCCGCGGCGATCTGCGACGACGTGCTGAGATCGGTCGATCCGGGCGCGCCATCGGCCCAGGGGTTGACGACGGAGTCGCTCGCGTATTCGACGCTGCAATCGGGTCGCGAGTTCGCCGACTGGCTGCAGCGCCGCGGGCCGGCCGTTTCGCCGCACAGCCCCGAGCCGGTACTTGTTGTGCGCCAACAGGACACGCTCGGCATCTGGCTTAACCGCCCCGAGAGGCACAACGCCTTCTCCACCGACATGCGCCAGGCGTTGCTCGATGCGCTGACGGTCGCGATCTATGACACGTCGATTCAGTACGTGGTGCTCGCAGGCAGCGGCCCCTCGTTCTGCAGCGGCGGCGACCTGGACGAGTTCGGCTCGTTCGACGATCCGGCGAGCGCGCACTTCGCCCGCACCCGCTACAGCCCGGCGCTGGCGCTCGACGAGCTGTCGACGCGGCTCGGGGACCGCCTGATCGCGCGCGTGCACGGACGGGTGCTGGGCAGCGGACTGGAGATGGCGGCGTTCTGCGGCCGGGTCCAAGCGGATCCGGTGTGCGACATCGGCCTGCCCGAATTGGCGCTCGGCCTGCTTCCCGGTGCGGGCGGAACCGTCAGCATCACGCGGCGGATCGGCCGCTGGCGCACCGCGTATCTCGTGCTGTCCGGGCAGTCGATCAGCGCCGCGACCGCGCTGGAGTGGGGATTGGTCGACGAGGTGAGGGCGCCGACGTGACGTTCGCGATCCCGGCCTGGGTGCAGATGCGTGCGCGGACGACATGCGCGACGATCGAGGGCCGCATCAACGCGCTCGGCGGACGTCCGGTCAGCATCAGTGCCTGGGAGATCATCTCCGGTCGTGCCGCGCTGCTGGGCCTGGCGCCGCCGTCGCGCGTGTCGTCCGGCGGTGCCACCCGGCTGCTCGCCGCCGCCGACGGCTGGTGCGCGCTGACTCTGAGCCGCAAGGTCGACGTCGAGGCGATCCCGGCGCTCCTTGAGCATGACGTGCCGGACGACCCGTGGGCCGCGGTCGCCGACGCGGCGCGCATACGCACTGCCGCCGAATTCGTGGCGCGCGCGCGGCTGCTGGACATGCCGGCCGCTGTGCTGGGCGAGATGGGGGTGCGCGAGCCGGTGATTGCCTATCAGGGGACGCCGGCGCGCCGCTTGATCCCGGATCTGTTGGTGGTGGACCTGTCCTCGATGTGGGCAGGTCCGCTGTGCGCACGCCTGCTGGCCGCTGCCGGCGCGACCGTCGTCAAAGTGGAAACACCCGCCCGTCCGGACGGTACCCGCGCGGGCAATCGCGACTTCTTCGATTGGCTCAACGGCGAAAAGCTCTGTTATTCAATCGATTTTGACTCCCAAGACCTGACTGGCCTGCTGCGTGCCGCTGATGTCGTGATCGAGGGATCCCGGCCAGCCGCGCTGGCTCGCCGGGGTCTGGCCGCCGAACAGGCACCGGGCCGGCCCGGGCGGGTCTGGGTACGGGTCAGCGGTTACGGGCCCGAACATCCCGACCGGGTGGCGTTCGGCGACGACGCCGCCGTCGCCGGCGGCCTGGTGATGCCTGGTCCGGAATTCTGCGGCGACGCCGTCGCCGATCCGCTCACCGGGCTCGCGGCGGCTGACGCGGTGCTCGACGCCCTGACGTCGGGTGGTGGCGCGGTGATCGACGTGGCGATGGCGGGCATCGCAGCCGGGTACGCGAGGCTGCCGACGGGGGAGGTCCAGCGCGAAGCGCCACGGGCTCCGCGTGTTCGGGAGCCCGCGCACGAGGTCGGCGCCGACAACACGCGTGTCAGCGAGTTGGTCGAGGCGCGGCTGGCGTCATGTTGATCACCCGGGCGGTCCTGCTCGACGGCCGCGTCGCCGCCATCCGCGTCGCGAGCGAGATCATCGAGGTGGCACCGCGACTACAACCCGAACCCGGTGAACTCGTTCTCGACGCGAAACTCGGCGCGGTGCTGCCCGGTCTGCACGATCATCACCTGCACCTGCGGGCCACGGCCGCGGCGGCCGACTCAGTGGCCGTCGGGCCCCCTGCCGTGCGGACAGAAGAGCAGTTCACCCGTGCTGTCGCTGCCGCCGCGCCCGGTCCCGATGGCTGGATACGGGCGACCGGTTACCACGAGTCGGTGGCCGGGGAACTGACCCGCCGGCGGCTCGACGCGATGCAGCCGGCAGCCCCGCTGCGCGTGCAGCACCGCAGCGGCGCGATGTGGTTCCTCAACTCCGCGGCGGTGGCGCGCATCGGCCAGCCCGACCATGCCGACGGCAGGGTGGCCAGCACCGATGCGCGCCTCGCCGACTCGGTACCGCGGCGTGAACCGGACCTCGCCGCTCTGGGTCGGCGGTTGGCGGGTTACGGGGTCACCGGCGTCACCGACGCCACGCCGGACCTCGATGCCAACGACATTGCCTCTCTCACAACAGGTTTGGCGCAAAAGATCTGGTTCCTGTCACCCGGTAAGCGGATACTGCGCGATGACGAGCTCGACCTCGACGAGCTGACCGCATGGATCGCCAACCGCCACGCCGCGCAGGTGCCGGTGGCCCTGCACTGCGTGACCGCCGCGCAGCTCGTCGTCGCACTCGCCGCGCTTCGGACCGCGGGTGTCCACCACGAGGACCGCATCGAACACGCCGCGATGGTGCCCGACGGCTGCGTCGCCGACCTCGCCGAGGCCGGCGTCACCGTCATCACCCAGCCGAATTTCGTCGCCGAGCGCGGCGACGAATACCGCCGCGACGTGCCCGCCGACGAACACCCCCAGCTCTGGCGGGTGGCGTCACTGTCACGCGCCGGGATCCCGATCGCAGGCAGCACCGACGCGCCGTTCGGCGATCTTGACCCGTGGGCGGCGATGCGCGCAGCCGTCACCCGCGCCACCGCGACCGACGTCGTGCTCGGGCCGCACGAGCGCATCGACGCGAGCGCGGCGCTGCACATGTTCCTCGGCAGGCACGACAGTCCGGCCAGTCCTCGCAGCGTGGCGCCTGGGCAACCCGGCGACCTGTGCGTACTCGCCCCGGCACCCGCTGAGGCGCTGAGCGCTCTGTCCTCCGACATGGTCGTCGCGACGGTGCTCGGAGGCGAGATCATCGGGTGATAATCCGACAATACGAAACGGAGAATTGTATTCTGCTCAGGTGCACAACCGGATCGCCGCGATGGCTGTGAGCGGGTTCGTACTCACCTGTCTCGTCGCGTGCTCGTCAGAAACCAGCGTCAACCATCCCAGCCAGGCGTCGGTGACCGTGAACGGAAACACCTCCGCCAAACAAAGCGTCAGCTGCAACCAGCAGGCGAACAACCTGCCCGTCGATTCCAAAGACAACAAGTCGTCCGGCCAGAGCATGCAGTGGTATTGGACGATCCTCATCGGCGACCAGAACGTCGCAGGCGCCAAGGTGAGCGTGGACGGCAGCGGCGAGCAACTCGTCACCAACTCAGTGCGGATCCACAACCTCGGCGGGTTCACGGGGATGTACTCCAAGGACGGCGGCGGCGAAGCCCAGATCAGCTTCGTGGCCGACACGTTCACCATCACCGGAAAGGCGCTGGGCTACAACACCTCCGAGCCCAACGAACCCACCCAGGCAGACTTCAAAATCGTCGCGACCTGCTGACGGGGACCCGCGTTATCGCCGGTTGATGCTCTTCGCGCAAGCGCTCATCGACGGTTGATGCTCTTCGCGCAAGCGCTCATCGACGGCTGATGCTCTTCGCGCAAGCGCTCATCGACGGTTGTGCTTGACTTCCTTGAACGGCACCCCCCGGTCGGCCGCGTACTCGCGCGGAAATCCCAGGACGCGCTCGCCGATGATGTTGCGGGCGATCTCGGTGGTACCGCCGCCGAGAGCTGCTGCCTGCCGCGACAGGTAACGCTCGCCGACTCCGAGTAGGTGCTCGACACCGTCCACCACGCCCGCGCTGCCCGTGATCGCCAGCGTGGTATCCATTTCGAGCTGGACGTTCTCGGAGTGGTTGATCCGGATGATCGATCCCGCGGCCGGGGGCAATGAGCCGTCGTTCACGCCGTGATAGACGTGGTCGATCAACTGCCCTTTCACCACCCGGTGGACCAGCGCGCGACCCGCGATCTCTTGCAGCCGTTCATTGTCGGGTTGCCCGACGGCCTCGAGCAGTGCCGCGTACGACACCGGCACATCCGTCGTTCCCTCCGGACCGCTTCCGCTGGCGAACTCGGACCCCCCGCCGACGGCGCGGCGCTCGTGGTACAGCTGCCGTGATGCGACAGTCCAGCCGTCGTCCACGTCGCCGACCACCGCGTCTTCGTCCAGCTCGAGGTTGTCGAAAAACTCTTCGCAGAACTCGGTGGAACCGTTGACCTGCTTGATCCGCCGCAACGTGATCCCGGGGCTGTCGATCGGCACGAGGAACATCGTCAGTCCCTCATGCTTGGGCACGTCCCAATTGGTCCGTGCCAAAAGGAGTCCGTAATCAGCGGCGAAAGCGCTTGTGCTCCAAGTCTTCGCACCGTTGATCACCCATTTGTCGCCGACTTTGTCGGCGCGCGTGATCACACCTGCCAGGTCGGAGCCGCCACTGGGTTCCGACAGCAACTGCACAAGCACCTCGTCGCCGCGGATCGCCGCCTGAATGTGTTCTCTCTTCTGCGCTTCGCTGCCTGTGTCGAGGATCGTCGCGCAGCAGATCGCGAAGGTGGGAACGTTGAGGATGATCGGCATCTCGTAGTTCTTGGTCAGCACGTCGAATGCCTTCTGGTATTCAATTCCCAACCCGAGTCCGCCGTACTCGCGCGGGAAGCAGATGCCCGCGAACCCGCCCTCGTAAAGTTTCTTTTGGAGCTCTCTGGCGCGCAGCCACGGCCCTTCGTCGCCGCGCTCAACGCCTTGCGGACCACTGGCGCCAACGCGTGGCATGTTCTCCGCCAGCCACTTTCGTGCTCTGGCGGTGAATTCCTCGACCGATTCGGTGACCGCCGCAGCCGGTGATGTGGTCTCCGTCATGACGCGGACTCCAGTTCCTTGGTCATCGCGTAGACGCGGAGATTGTGATCTTCGGGCGTGCCGTACATCGAGCGGTAGAGCGTGGCCCGCCGCAGGAACAAATGCAGGTCGTGCTCCCAGGTCACGCCAATCCCGCCGTGCAGCTGGACGCAGTCCTGGATCATGCCCGGGGCACGTTCGCCCACATAGGATTTCGCGACGCTCACCGCCATCTCGGCGCCAGGGGAGCGGTTGGCGACCTCGGCAACGGCAGCGGTTGTGGTCGCGCGGCAGGCCTCCAGGTACATCTTCAGATCCGCGAAACGATGCTTGAGCGCTTGGTAGGACGCCAGCGGCCGGCCGAAGGAATGCCGGTCGAATGCCCACTGGATCGTGAACTCGACGACGGTGTCGAGGATGCCGACGATCTCTGCGCATTGCAGCGCCATCGCGATCTGGCTCTGCCGTGCCACCAAGGCGGCGGTTTGTTCGCCGACGCCCACGGCCGCAGACTCGTCGACCTCGACGCCGTCGAAACCGATTCGCGCATAACGCTTCACCAAATCCACGGATCTCTGGGGCTCGACCGTCACACCCGGCGCATCCGTGGGCACCAGGAACTGCCGCACCCCGTCCTCGGACTGCGCGACCACCAACACGACACCGCTTTCGGCGCCCGCCTCCACGCGGTCCTTGAGCCCGTCGATACGGAACCCCGTCTGCGTCGCAGTGGCTGTGACCGCGCTCTGAAGCGGAGCCCAGCCCCGACCCGGCTCATACACCGCCCACGATGCGATCAGTTCGCCGGACACCAGCGCCTCGATCGCCGTCTCGTGGCCGTCGGCAGCCTCGACAAGGCCGGCAAGAACTGTGCTCACCGGATGCAGCGGACCTGGCGCGACGGTCTTGCCGATCAACTCGGCAACGAGCGCCAAGTCTGCGACCCCGTTGCCCGAGACGTTGCCGCCGCCAAGCTCTTCTGGCACAAGCAGGCTCGTCCAACCCAATTCGGCTGCGCGTCGCCACCACTGCGGGTCGAACGAGCTGCCGGCGTCGTGCAACTCACGCACCCGGCTGAGCGGGGTCTCCTTCTCCAAGAACGCCTGAGTGGTCGACGCGAAGAGCAGCTGTTCCGGACTTGCCGCGTTCACGCAGGAAGAACCAACTCGGGCACATCAGGATTATGGACGATCTTGTTGGGCACCTTGAACAGATCGATCATGTTGCCGCCCATGACCTTTCGCTG
>NZ_JAVHWM010000121.1:0-2542 GCF_032159765.1 Mycobacterium sp.
AGCCGGCCGCTGTCCTCGCGCAGCAGCGCCTGGACTATCTCGTTGGTGTCCGCATCGAACCAGTGCATGTCTTCGACCAGCACGAGCCCGGGTCCCGTTCCCAGACAGGCCAAGACGTAATCGTGGACGCCCTCGGCGATCTGTTCGTACAGCGTTGGGCCGCCGGCGCCGCCGGCGCGAACGGGTTCATAGCCGCTCTCTGGACCGATGCCGAGGACGGGCGCCAATAGCGGGACGACCGCGGCCGGTTCCAATGAGCACTTCCGGACCTCTGCCTCCAGCCTGCGAATGCGGTCCGCCGCATCCGATTCGCGCTTGATCCCACATCGCCGTTCCAGCATCCGCCGTACCGGGCGCAAACCGACATCGGTGTGAAACGGCGATCCGAACAAACTCAGCACGCCAGCGCCTGCCTGCTGTGCCATGTCGACGGCGGCATGGGCAAGGCGCGTCTTGCCAATGCCGCCCTCGCCCTGAAACGCGATTCCCGGCGTCGCCAGCGTGCCTGCCGTCGCCTCTGCCCAGCTTCTTTGGAGGGAGGCGAGCTCAGGCTCTCGGCCAACCCAGGGTCCGCGCATGCTTGTTGCGACGTCGCGTTCTGAAACTGCGCGATAGTGGGCGATCAAACCTTCTACGCCCTTCACGGGTTTCGGCGACAGGGCTTCTAGCACGAACGCATCCCGGACGAGTCGTTCAACCGAGTCCGAGATGACGACCGTCCCTGGCTCAGCGAGGCCGCATATTCGGGCGGCGAGGTTGGCCCCGAAACCGAAGACGTCATCAACGGCGGTGTCGAGGTAGACCAGTCCCCGATGAATACCGACCCGCACGCTGATGTCGACCCCGAACCTTTTCTGCACCCGCTCGCTGAGCCTGCTGACCTGACGCGCGATGTCGAGTCCAGCCTGCACCGCGCGGTGCACGTCATTCTCGTGGGCTTTCGGGTGACCAAACACCGCCAGTAGCCCGTCGCCATGCGTTGAGCCGATGTGTCCCTCGTAACGGTCGACGACCTCCTGAACCTGGTGGCGGTATCGCCCGACAACGGTGCGATAGATCTCGGGTTCGATGCGGGTGGACAGCGCGGTGGAATCAACCAGGTCGGCGAACAGGATGGTCAGGCGACGGATCTCCCCGCTGTCTCCGGGGGTTGCAAGCAGTTCTTCTGCGTCGGAGTTGCTGCGGTCGACCGCTAGCACCTGCCCGGCAAGAGCGTCGGCAGTCGCCCGATCGCCTCTGTTGATTGCCTGCACTGCGCGGTCGAGCAGCTCATCGATCGTGGGCTGGGTCACGGATGTGCGCACCGTCCGATTGTGGCTGGCGTAGTCGCAAGTTTTGCCGTCTTGGGCCAGCTACGGCGGAAGTCTCCTGCGCCGAAAGGCCGTGACCGCGGCCACAACGTGGTCAATCCCCGGTTGACGTGACCCATGCGTGGGCGGTGTCGAGCCGAAGTCATGGCCCCCTCAATACACTCGACGCTCATGCCCGACCCGGTCGTGTCGCTGACCAATACAGAGTCTTTGTAGTGGTCTCGGTCGCGAAATTCATCGGTCGCCCCCCGGCGTTCACGTCGCTCACAGGCCGACGGTGACGTCCTTGTCCTCAGGTGCCGCCTTCGGGTCGTTCGCCGGCGTCAAGTGCACCGTTCCCTTATAGTTCGCGCCCACGAAGCGGTAGTCCTTTAGGACAACTTGGAATTCAGTGGCTCCTGCGGGCAGCACCTCTGGAACGAAACCGATGCTGTGGGCAGGAATCGCCATCCGTGGTAAGCCGATCCGAACGAACGGCGACGCGGCCTGCAACGTCCGCGGATAGTTCTTCGAATTGACTTTGACTGGATCGGACGGTTGTGGCTCGTCGTCGACCGGCTGTGTCCACCACGGTCCTGAGATGGCGGCCTGGACAACGGTAGCGGTCGTCCTCACCTGAAGATCGACGAGTTCGTGGATCACGCGAATCCACGCGTCCAGCCCCCACTCTCCGGCTTTGTCGGTTTTCGAGGCGTTCTCGGTGATCATGTTGAAATCGCGGAGCGCCCCACGCATCACGTTGGCGGTGCGCTGCATTCTCATCCTCGGAGCGGTCATGGGGCATCGCCTTGCTGTGTCTGGCCCGGTCGGCCACGCGGGTATCGGGGCTGGTTCACCCTCTCCAGGAACTCCAGCGGTGAGCTGACCAGCCGCCCGGTGACCTTTTGGCTGAAGTCCGTAACATCGCTCAATCGCAGACCGCCGGCCATCCACTTCTCGGCCATGTCGAAGTAATCGCTTGCCATGCCCTCAACCGCATCGGTCCAAAGGTTGACGGCAGTCGCTACGACATGGGTCGACGGCCCCGAATCGCTCGTCTCGGGATCTTCCACTGGCTGTTCGTGCTCGTAGTACTCGAATGGCTGTGGCGGCGGATCTTGGTCGTCGTTCGGATCGGCGGCAGGACCGAAGAGAAATTCCGACGACGCCGTGCCGTAACCGGTTAGACAGACCAGTCGCTGCTGCGCGAAGGGCGACAAGCCGCTGATGTGGATCACCTTCCGGGTCCGCAC
>NZ_JAVHWM010000223.1:0-3498 GCF_032159765.1 Mycobacterium sp.
ATGTGGCAGCGCCTTGCAGCAGCTGGCGGCGGGACAGGGACGAGCTCATGGAGATTCCTTTCGTTGCGGACGGCCTGAAGCTTGAGGCCGAGGCCACAGGCGCAATCTCCGTGCCATCGCGCTTTCAGGCGGCGCCCGCAGCAAGGCGCATGCGCAAACTGCCGTCGCGCGGCCCAGACAGGTGCGCACACGCGCCAACATGGGCCGCGGCGCACCAACCTGTCCACACTTCACCGTGAAATTGTGGCCAATCCGCGGCGGCTTTGCGGTCACTCGCGTGCGCCGCCGGATGGCACGATTCTTGAGTCGCCAAGGGCATGCAAACACCTGCCCGCGCGCGCGGCGTCGATGTCCGTCTGGACGAGATCAGTCACCGTTATGGCGCATCCACCGCCGTGGAATCGGTGTCGCTGGACATCGCCGCGGGCGAGCTCGTCGCCCTCCTCGGCCCCAGCGGCTGCGGCAAGACCACCTTGCTGCGCATCGTCGCCGGCCTGCTGCGCCAGAGCGGCGGCGCCGTCCGCATCGGCGGCGAAACCGTCGACACCTTGCCGACCAACGAACGCGGCGCGGGCATCGTCTTCCAGAACTACGCCCTCTTCCCTCACATGACGGTGCAAGACAACGTCGCCTACGGCCTGCGCGCCCGCGGCGTGGCGGCGGCCGAGGCGCGCGCCACCGCGCTGCAGATGCTGGAGATGGTGCACATGCCGGCTTTCGGCAAGCGCTATCCGCGCGAGCTGTCCGGCGGCCAGCAGCAGCGGGTGGCGCTAGCGCGCACGCTGGCCGTGCGCCCGCGCGTGCTGCTGCTGGACGAACCCTTCGCCGCGCTGGACAAGAACCTGCGCCTGGACATGCAGATCGAGATCAAGCGCATCCAGCGCGAACTCGGCATCACCACCATCCTGGTGACGCACGACCAGGAAGAGGCGATGTCGATGGCGGACCGCATCGCCGTCATGAATGCGGGACGGGTCGAGCAGTTCGGCACGCCCGAAGCCATCTACGACCGGCCCGCGACCCTCTTCGTCGCCACCTTCATAGGCACCGCCAACCTGCTCGCGGGACGCTTGTCCGCGCAGGATGGCGCTGGCTACCTGCTGTCCTGCGAGGGCGGCGGATCGCTTCAGTTGGGGCAGGCCTGGCCCTGCTCGCGCGCGGGCAGCGTGGTGGTCGCGGCGCGGCCCGAGCACCTGGCGATCGCCCCGTCCTCGCCGCAGGCCCTGGCCGCCACCGTGGGCATGGTGCTGCCGCTGGGCCCGTCGCTGGTGTACGAGCTGCTGCTGCCCGATGGCACCACGGTGAAGGTGACGCAGCCCCGCACGGCGGAGCTGCCGCGCTATGCCGCCGGCGACCGCGTGGGCCTGAGCCTGCGCGCGGGGTCGCCCGCCGGCGTGTTCACGCACTGAGGCCGCCGTGACGTCCCCCACGCTCGCGCGATCCGGACCGCCGCTGTCCCTCAGCGTTCCGCTGGGTCTTTTCTTCGTGGCCTTCGTGCTGCTGCCGATGCTGCTGCTCGCCTATGTCAGCCTGCACAACGACAACACGCTGGCGCAGCCGGGCTTCGCGCAGTACGCGAAGTTCCTCACCGACGGTTTCAACCTCGGCGTGCTGGGCAGCACGCTGGCCCTCGGTTTGCAAGTCACGGCGCTGAGCCTGGTGATGGGCTTTCCGCTCGCCTACCTGTACACGCAGGCGCCAAGCCGTTGGCAGGGGCCGTTGATGCTGCTCATCGTGCTGCCGCTGCTCACCAGCTCGGTGGTGCGCACCTTCGCCTGGGTCGTCATCCTGGGCCGCCAGGGCATCGTCAACAACGCGCTGATCGACCTGGGCCTGGCCGCGGCGCCGCTCAAGCTGCTCTACACGCCGGGTGCGGTGGCCGTCGCCCTCGCGCAGATCGAGCTGCCGCTGATGGTGCTGCCGCTGATCACCGCCCTCATGAACATCGACCCCAACCTGCGGCCGGCATCGCTCGCCCTGGGCGCGGGCCACTGGCGCACGTTCTGGCGGATCACCCTGCCGCTGTCCATTCCCGGCCTGCTCGCGGGCTGCCTGCTGGTCTTCGCGTCCAGCGTCAGCGCCTTCGTCACCCAGACGCTGGTGGGCGGCGGCCAGCACATGTACATGCCGTTCTACATGTACCAGCAGGCGATCCAGGCCAACAACTACCCCTTCGCGGCGGCGATCGCGATGGTGCTGCTGGCCTGCGTGCTCGCGGTCGTGGTGGCCGTCAACGCGCTCGGCCGGCGCAGCAAGGGGTTCGTCCATGCCTGAGGAATTCGTCTCCGGCCGGGTGCTGCCCGCGCCCGCCGACGCGGGCATCCGATCCAGGGAATCGCTCGCGGGAGCGCTGGAGCGGCTGTCCTTCCGCAGCGTCTTCGGCGTGCTGGGCGTGCTCGCCGGGCTGCTGCTGCTGGCGCCGACACTCGTGGTGCTGATCACCTCCTTCACCAGCGGCTACTCGCTCAAGTTCCCGCCGCCGGGCTATTCGGCGCGCTGGTACGAGGCGCTGTGGAACGACTCGCCCGAACTCATCTCCGCCTTCGTGCTCTCGATCGAACTGGCGGCCCTGGCGACCGCGATCTCGGCCGTGCTCGCGGTCGCGGCCGCCCTCGCGCTGGCGCGCCGCCGTGAAGCCTGGGCGCGCGCGCTGGAAGCGGTGTTCCTGTCGCCGCTGATGCTGCCCGCGCTCGCGATCGGGCTGTCGCTACTGATGCTGTTCAACCTGGCGGGCACGGGCCTGTCGTTCTGGACGCTGGTGATCGGCCACGTCGCGCTGACCACGCCCTACATCCTGCGCACCACGTCGGCCAGCCTGCTGCAGCTGGACGCGAGCCTGCTGGAGAGCGCGCATTCGCTGGGCGCCTCGGCGGTGCACGCCTTCCGCACGGTCACCCTGCCGCTGATTTCGCGCGGCATCGCTGCGGGCGCCTTCATCGGCTTCATGTATTCGTTCGACAACGTGGCGGTGTCGCTGTTCCTGTCCGACGCGCGCAGCGAGGTGCTGCCGATCCGCATGTGGCACATCATCGAGTCCAACCTCGACGTTCGCGCGGCCGCAGTGTCCGGCGTGCTGATCGCGGCCACGCTGGTGCTGATGGTCGTCATGGAACGCGTGGCCGGCATTTCGCGGCACTTCAAGTGATGCGCGCGCCCTTCGCTTCAGTCGCCCGCGGCGGCCACCCGGTCGCCGCCCCAGCGCAGCCGCAGCGCCAGGTAGTCCTCTTCCAGCACGCCTTCGCGCAGTTCCAGCCGGAAGCCGGTCATGCGGCAAAACGCCTCGATCGAATAGTCGCCCAGGTCGGTGCGGCGCAGGCGGGCGTGCCGCAGGGCGAGCACGAGGGTGCCGACGCCCGCCAGCTTCAGGGCGCCTGCGCACATCGGGCAAGGCTCCATCGTGCAGTAGAGCGTGGCGCCCAACGCGGCATCGGGGCCGTGTTCCGCGAACGCCGCCCGCAGCGCGTCGGTTTCCGCATGCACCGTCACGTCGCCCCGGCT
>NZ_JAVHWM010000004.1:0-5661 GCF_032159765.1 Mycobacterium sp.
TGACGGTGGTCGCCTCACCCGTGGTGATGGCGTGGCGTGCGCGCTGAATCATCGCGATGGTCGTGGCGCCCTTGATCTCGACGTGCTCCAAAAGGCGCAGGTCCGAGAAGCCGCCTTGCGCGGCGAAACCGACCCCCAGCCGGGCGGGCCGAACCCCCTGCGAGGAGCCGACGAGGAGGCCATCGAGATCGGTGCGCTCGATTCCGGCGTCAGTCAGTGCGCCGTTGCTCGCCGCGGCGGCCAGTTCGAGTGGTGTTGCGCCCGGCCGCAGCGACATCGCGGTCATACCCAGACCGACCAGGTCGACGTGGGGAGTGCTCACGTCTGCTCCCTCGGTCGGCGTTCGCCGCGATAGTTGCCCACGCGCAGCCAGTCCTCACGGTCTTCGGGCGTTGCCTGCGTGAAGCTCGCCAGCTCCAGTGGACACAAGAAAACGTGCTCGTTGCTCTCCAGGTCTTCGACGAGCAGGCGCGGGCCGTTGCCGCTGACGTCCAACGACAACCGCACGGCGGCGAACTCGTTGACGAGTTCCGCCAACACGCGGCGTCCGGCCGGAGTGTTCACTCGCCTAGTTCTACCGCATACAACTGTCAGAATCAATGTGCATCTGTGGAATGGCCGCGTGCGTGCCCGAGGCCGAATGGGTCGTGTAAGACTTTCTCTACATGGGAACACGTCTTTGTGCGACGATGTAGGAGCGTGCACAGCGATGTCGGCCATAGATGACAGTGCTGTCAGAAATTGAGATTTGAGAAGGGTGAGATGAGCCAAGCGCACACCCCGACCGCCGAGGTCGTCGGGGCAACGGTGGACACCGACGACTACCGCAGCATCTGGATGTACCTCAAGGAAGTGGAGTTCCGGCAGGGATTCGTCGGCATCCCCGTCAACGGTGCGACCGTCCGGACGCGATATGCGGAGACCGGCGCGGACGCGAGGAGCAGAGAAAGTTCCAGCCCGGACAAACCCCACGCCATCCTGCTGCACGGCACCGGGGGCCACTGGGAGACATTCGCGCCGAACCTTGCGGCGCTGTCTGAGCACTTTCACTGCGTGGCCATCGACATGGTCGGCAATGGGTTCTCCGACAAGCCGGACTACGACTACGAGATCGCGATCTACGTCGAGCACGTGCTCGGGGTGATGGACAACTTCGGCATGGCGTCGGCCAGCTTCGTCGCGATGTCGCTGGGCGCGTTCGTCGCATCCGCAATGTCCGTCGGTCATCCCGACCGGGTGGACAAGATGATCCTGATGTCGCCGGCCGGACGCGAGGCGTCAGCGTCGAACATGGCACGGATTCGGGCCGAAAGAACCAAAGCGGTCAACGAGCCGACCTGGGAGTCGTTGCACGCCGTGTTCGCCCACCTGATCGCCGACGAGGCCAATCGGTTGCCCGATCTGATCGGTCTGCGCCAGGCGGTTTACCGACGCGATGACACTCGCAATACCATCGACCGGCTGCTGATTCTGCAGGACGAAAAAGTGCGCCACCGCAACCTGATTCCGGATGACAAGTGGCGTGGCATCGCGGCGCCCGTGATGATCGTGGCCTCGGGCAAGGACCACGGCGTGTATCAGGACACCGCGCGCACCATCGCCGACCTGATCCCGAACTCCGAGGTGTTCGAGATGCCCTCGGTGCGGCATTGGCCGCATTTCGAGGATCCAGAATCGTTCAATGCGGCGGCGATCGAGTTCCTGGGCCGATGAAGAGGCCGGCCGAGGACGAGCTTGCGGACATCGCCAAGCGGCTGTACGCCGCCGAGCAGACGCGCACGCCGATCCGGCAGCTGTCGCTCGACTACCCGGACATGACCATCGACGACGCCTACGCCGTCCAACGTGCTCTCGTCGCGCTGAAGGTCGCCGACGGCCGGCTGGTCAAGGGCCGCAAGATCGGATTGACCTCCAAGGTGATGCAGCGATCGGTGTCGATCGACGAACCCGACTACGGCGCGATTTTCGACGACATGTTCGTCGAGGACGGCGGCCGGGTGCCGCTCGGCCGCTTCATCCGTCCGCGCGTCGAGGTGGAGTTGGCGTTCGTGCTGGGAGAGTCGCTAGAGGGGCCGGGGGTCACGTTGTTCGACGTATTGCGGGCCACCGAGTTCGTCACCCCCGCACTGGAGATCCTGGACGCCAGGGTGCAGATGTCGGATCCCGAGACCGGTCACTTGCGCACCATCGTCGACACCATCGCCGACAATGCGGCCGACGCGGGCATGGTCCTCGGTGGGAGAGTCGTGCGACCACTGGACGTCGATCTGCGCTGGGTGGCGGCGCTGCTGCTGCGCAACGGCACCATCGAGGAGTCCGGGGTCGCCGCCGCGGTGCTCAACCATCCCGGAAACGGCGTCGCGTGGTTGGCGAATCGGCTTGCCCCCCATGGTGTTCGGTTGGAGAGCGGGGAGGTGATCCTGTCCGGGTCGTTCACGAAGCCGGTGTTCGCCGAGCCTGGCGACACGTTCGTCGCCGATTACGGGCCGTTGGGCACGGTATCGGTCACGTTCGATGGGCCTGCGTCGTGACGAACCGTTGGACCGAGCGCATCGGGGACGGGCGGCCGCGGTTCGGCATGTGGCTGGCCTCGGGCAGCGGCTATGTCACCGAGATCTGCGCGGGATCCGGAATCGACTGGGTGCTACTGGATCAGGAGCACGCGCCGAACGACCTGCGCACCACCCTCAAGCAACTGCAGGTGCTGGAGGGCTACCCCGACGTCGACACGCTGGTGCGTCCGGCTTCGGCTGACCCGGTGTTCATCAAGCAACTGCTCGACATCGGCGTGCAGAACATCATCGTCCCGATGATCGATAGCCCCAGTGAGGCGTCAGCCGCGGTTAGCGCCACCCGTTATCCGCCCGATGGCATTCGCGGCGTGGGCAGCGCGCTGGCTCGGGCGTCACGCTGGAACCGTATTTCTGACTATCTTGTCACCGCTGATGCGGCCGTCTCTCTGACCGTTCAGGTGGAGACGGTGGCGGGGCTGACGCAGCTGGGCGCCATCGTCGATGTCGATGGCGCCGACGCGGTGTTCATCGGACCCGCCGACCTCGCGGCGTCGATGGGCAAGCTTGGCCAGCCAGAGCATCCAGAAGTCGTGAGCACCATAGAGAATGCGCTGGCGACGATCGTGCAGCACGGCAAGAGTGCGGGAGTCAACGCATTCAACGAGTCGGTGGCGCGTCGTTATCTCCGCGCCGGGGCGAGCTTCGTGCTCGTCGGCGCCGACGTCGCGCTCCTGGCGCGCGGCGCCGAAGAACTCGCGGCCAGGTATCACCAGCATGACTGACGGATTGTTTCTGACTATCGTGTCACCTACACTCTCGGATCATGGACCTTGACTTCACGCCTGACCAGCTGGAGTTCCGCGACCAGGTCCGCACGTGGCTGGACGAGAACAAGCCGAGCGAACCGCGCCCACGCGACGACGCAGGCATCCGCGAATACGACCTGGCCTGGCAGCGCACCCAGTGGGACGGCGGATGGGCGGGCATCGCCTGGCCCACCGAGTACGGCGGCAAGGGCCTAACGCTGATTCAACAGCTGATCTGGTACGAGGAGTACGCGGCGAGGGGCTTCCCCGGTATCGACGCATGCTTCGTCGGCAACTCGCACGCGGGACCGACCCTGATCACTCGCGCCACCGACGAGCACAAGTCCTTCCACCTGCCGAAAATCCTTCGCGGCGAGGTGATCTGGTGCCAGGGATTCTCTGAGCCTGACGCCGGTTCGGACCTGGCGTCGTTGCGTACCAAGGCCGTCATCGACGGCGAGCACCTCGTGGTGTCGGGACAGAAGCTGTGGACAAGTTTCGCCACCGTGGCCGACTACCAGGAACTGCTGGTCCGCACTGACACCACCGGCAGCAAGCACAAAGGCATCACCTGGGTGATCTGCGACATGAGCACGCCGGGCATCGATGTGCGCCCGATCGAGACCATCGAGGGCGGTTCGGAGTTCTGCGAGGTGTTCTACGACGACGTCCGCATCCCGCTGGCCAACGTGGTCGGCGAAATCGGCGAGGGGTGGTCGGTCGCGATGGCCACCCTGTCCTTCGAACGCGGAACCGCATTTACCGCCAACCAGGTGCGGTTGGCCAAGATCATCGAGGACCTCATCGACTACGCGCGCGACCATGTCGGTCCGGACGGCCGACGGCCTGCCATCGCCGACGACGAGATCGCGAGGCGGCTGGCCAGGGCGCGGGCCTCGGTGGCGTCGTTGCGGGCGCTTACCTACACCAACATCTGCGAGGCCATGAAGACCGAAACGCCAGGTCCCCGCGGGTCGATCGTCAAGTTGATGTACGCCGAATTAGCCAAGGAAATCGGCAAATTGGCGATGGACGTGCTCGGTCCCGCGTCGATCCGGCATTCGTCGCGCTGGGATGTCGACGGCTGGGTCGGTTACTACTACTACAGCTTCTCCCAGGCCATAGGTGGGGGTACGTCGGAGATTCAGCGCAACATCGTGGGTGAACGCGTCTTGGGATTGCCTCGATGAGAGGAGGCGAGCGTGGACCTGCTGCCAGGACCTGAGCAGCTCGAAATCGTCGCGGCTGCAAGGGAATTCCTTGCCGAACGGATGCCGGTCGAGCAGATCCGCGCCAATCGCCACGCGGAAGCGCCGGTCTCCGAGGCGCTTTGGCGTGAAGGTGCCGAACTGGGGCTGCTCACCCTTGGCCTCGACGAGGACGCCGGCGGGTCGGGCCGTCCGTTCGACGACGAGACGCTGCTGTTCATCGAGCTCGGCAAGCGGCTCGCGCCGGGCCCATTCCTGGGCTGCACGCTGGCCGCCCGCGTGGCCGCCCGCTGCGGGGACGCCGCACTGGCGGAGCGGATCGGCGCCGGGCATGCACTGGTCGGGCTGGCAGTGTCGCGGGGTGACGGCGACGTCAGGCCCATCAAGGGCACCTTCGACCTTTTCGAACCCGCGGGCGCCTCACACGCACTTGTGGTGGCCCGCGAGGGAGCCGCACTGGTCGACATCGCGTCCTTCGGCCCGCTCACATCCGTCGATGCCGCCGACCCGGGCATCCGAATATCCTCGGCCACAGTAGAATCCGCCGAGCCGCTGCACTGGCTTCCTGCTGACCAGGACTGGATCTGGGGGCGGGCCACGGTCCTGGCCGCAGCCTATCTCACCGGCCTAGCCGCGGCCGCCGCGGCACAGGCCACGGAACATGCGAAGACCCGCGAGCAGTTCGGCAAGCCGATCGGGGTGCACCAGGCCATCAAGCACGCCTGCGTCGACATGGAGATCGCGGCCGAGGCCGCCCAGGCGCAGACGCTGTTCGCCGCGATCGCGCTGGCGAGCGGCCGCGCCGATGCGCCGTTGCAGGTGCTGTCGGCCGTGGCGGTGGCCGGTACGGCGGCCGTCAACAACGCTGCTGCGGGTATCCAGGTATTCGGCGGGATGGGCTACACGTTCGAGAACGACATGCACCTATATCTCAAGCGTGCCCACGTGTTTCGACACCTCTTCGGTGAACCGGCCGATGTGCTCGCTGAACTGCTGGCCCAGGACCGCGCCCAGTGAGCGGCGCTGTCGCGATCGCAGGCGTCGCCCTGTCCGACGTCGGGCGAGTGGACGACAAGGGTCCTTACGAGTTGATCGCGCAGGCGAGCAGACGCGCCCTCGCCGATGCCGGCCTGA
>NZ_JAVHWM010000041.1:0-5054 GCF_032159765.1 Mycobacterium sp.
CCTATTCGGCATACCCACGGCATTGGTGTTGGCGCGCAACAGGTTCCGCGGCAAGAGCGCACTGCAGGCCGTCATCGACCTCCCGTTCGCAGTGTCCCCTGTGGTGGTCGGTGTCGCGCTGATCCTGCTATGGGGCTCGGCTGGGCTCTTCGGGTTCGTCGAGAACAACCTCGGCTTCAAGATCATCTTCGGATTCCCCGGCATCGTGTTGGCCAGCATCTTCGTCACCGTGCCGTTTGTCATCCGCGAGGTCGAGCCGGTGCTGCATGAGATCGGCACCGATCAGGAGGAGGCGGCCGCCACACTCGGATCGCAATGGTGGCAGACGTTTTGGCGGGTCACTCTTCCGTCGATCAGGTGGGGCCTGACCTACGGCATCGTCTTGACGGTCGCGCGCACGCTCGGCGAGTTCGGCGCGGTCATCATGGTGTCGTCCAACCTGCCGGGTACGTCACAAACCCTGACATTGTTGGTGGCTGACCGGTACAGCCGCGGCTCGGAATACGGCGCATACGCCGTTTCCACGCTGCTGATGACGGTCGCCGTGATTGTCCTGATCGTTCAGGTGGTCCTCGACGCCAGGCGCTCGCGTGCGAGCAAGCAGGCCTAAGGAGAGACGCGAGAAAATGACCGACGCAATAATCGTGCGGGGCGCCAACAAGCACTACGGCGACTTCGCGGCGCTGGACAACGTCGACTTCGTGGTGCCGTCCGGGTCGCTCACGGCGCTGCTGGGACCCAGCGGATCGGGCAAGTCCACTCTGCTGCGTGCCATCGCTGGACTCGACCTGCCCGACACCGGCACAATCACGATCAACGGGCGCGACGTGACGCACATCCCGCCGCAGCGGCGCGGTATCGGCTTCGTCTTCCAGCATTACGCGGCGTTCAAGCATCTGACGGTGCGGGACAATGTCGCCTTCGGGCTGAAGATCCGCAAGAAGCCGAAGGCCGAGATCAAGGAGAAGGTCGACAACCTTCTGGAAGTGGTTGGGCTCGCCGGGTTTCAGACCCGCTACCCCAATCAACTCTCCGGCGGCCAGCGCCAGCGCATGGCGTTGGCGCGCGCGTTGGCGGTCGATCCCGAGGTGCTGCTGCTTGACGAGCCGTTCGGTGCGCTGGACGCCAAGGTCCGCGAGGACCTGCGGGCCTGGCTGCGTCGACTCCATGACGAGGTGCACGTCACCACCGTGCTGGTCACCCACGATCAGGCAGAAGCCCTCGACGTCGCGGACCGCATCGCGGTGCTCAACAAGGGCCGCATCGAGCAGGTCGGCTCACCGACTGACGTCTACGACACGCCCGCCAACGCATTCGTGATGTCGTTCCTTGGAGCGGTGTCGTCGCTGAACGGCTCGCTGGTTCGACCGCACGACATCCGCGTTGGCCGCAACCCCGAGATGGCGATCGCGGCCAATGACGACGACTCTGTCCAGGCCACGGGCGTCGTGCGGGCGACCATCGACCGAATTGTGGTGCTGGGCTTCGAGGTTCGCGTGGAACTGACCAGTGCGGCCGATCACACGCCGTTCACCGCGCAGATCACCCGCGGCGACGCCGAGGCGCTGGGGCTGAAGGAAGGCGACACGGTGTACGTGCGTGCCACCCGGGTTCCGCCATTGCCCGGCGGCACCGAAATCCCAAGGACCGACAACGCCGATGATGATGAGGCGCTGACGAAGGCCTAAGCGATTGCCGCGTTACGCTGCGATCCGGGCGGCGACCGCCTCGTCAAAACGATCCAGCACCGCGTCGGCAACCAGCCGGTGCGGTCCGAGCGGTTCGGCCATCGCAATCCCGTTGGTGCGCGCGAAGTTTGCGACGCGATCGGTGATCCGCCCGTGCGCCAGGAACCAGGGTGCGACGACCAATCGGGTGGCGCCGCGATCCCGCAGGCCATCGGCGGCCTCTGCGAGCGAAGGCTGGGGTCCCGTGGCGAACGCGATGGTCGCCGTCCAACGGGTGTTCTGCACGAGGTAGTCGGCGACCGACGCCGTTCGCGCATTGGCTTGTGGCCGCGAAGAACCCACTGCGGTGACGAGAACGCCCACATCGGGATCGAGTTGCGACACCCCGGCGTGCGCGAGGCGCTGACGCAGAACGTGAACGAGCCTGTCGTCCTCGCCAAGAACGTCGGCTTGCCGTGCAGCGGAACCCGATTCGCCGATCATCGTGGGGATGTCGACACGGGCGTGATACGCATCCGCGAGAAGCAACGGCACCACCACTGCATCGCGTGGAGATGCCGCGAGCACATCGCGGAGAGTGGGGGTGTTCTGCTCACAGAACGCCACCCGCACGTCGACATCGCGTCGCACCATGCGGATGGTGTGCGCCACCTCGTGTGCCGATGCCGCCGATCGCGGATCGGCGCTGCCGTGCGCCGTCAAAAGAAGTGTCACGAGGCGTGCAGACCGCATTCCGTCTTCGAAAGGCCTGCCCAGCGACCGCTGCGGGGATCGGCGCCCTCGACGGGCTTCGCGGTGCACGGCGCGCAGCCGATCGACGGATAGCCTTCGAACACAAGCGGATTGACGAGCACGTCGTTGCCGTCGATATAGGCCTGCATCTCCTCGTCGGTCCACGCGGCGATGGGGTTGATCTTCACCAGGTTGAACGCCTTGTCCCAGCTGATCAGTGGCGCGTTGGCCCGCGTCGGCGCCTCAACGCGGCGGATACCCGTCACCCACGCCGAGTACCCCTGTAGCGCCTTGCCAAGCGGCTCGACCTTGCGCATCCGGCAGCACTCGTTGGGCTCGCGGGCGAACAGGTCCTTGCCGAACAGCTCGTCCTGCTTGGCAACCGAGTTCTCGGGGGTGACGTTGACGACGTTGATGTCATAGACGGCCTCGACAGCGTCACGGGTGCCGATCGTCTCGACGAAGTGGTAGCCGGTGTCCAGGAACAGCACGTCGACGCCGGGGCGGACCTTCGCCGCGAGATCGACAAGCACCGCGTCCTGCATGTTGGACGCCACGATGTAATTGCCGCCGAAGTTCTGGTCGGTCCAGCGCAGAAGCTCGTCAGCGCCGGCACCGTCGAGTTCGGCCGCCCCGCGCTCTGCCAGCTGCCGAAGCTCTGTCTCGGTCATCACTTCTGTCATCGGTGTCCTCCGCTCTTCGCGCAAGCGCTCATCGCAAATCCGCCTCGTCTGCTCGTACTGCCCACGTAGCGAAACGCTCGCCCTGCTCGCGTTGTTTCACGAAATTCCTAACCACCCGGTCGATGTAGTCGCCCAGCTCGGTGGAAAGCACCTTGTGCTGGCGCAACTTGCGGCCGAACCCACTGTCCAGGCCGAGGCTGCCGCCAAGATGCACCTGGAAGCCCTCGACCGGCCCGTCACCGTCGTCGATCATCTGGCCCTTGAAGCCGATGTCGGCGACCTGGATGCGGGCGCACGAGTTGGGGCAGCCGTTGATGTTGACGGTGATCGGCACGTCGAGTTGTGCGTTGATGTCGTCGAGCCGCTTCTCCAGCTCGGGCACCAGAACCTGCGCCCGGTTGCGGGTCTCGGCGAACGACAGCTTGCAGTACTCGATCCCGGTGCAGGCCATCAGGTTCTTGCGCCAAGCGGAGGGCCGTGATGGCAGCCCGAGCGCGTCCAGACCGGCGACCAGCTCGTCGAGCTTTTTATCGGCAATGTCGAGGATGACCAGCTTTTGATACGGCGTGAAGCGCACGCGGTTCGATCCGGCGGCCTCCGCGAGATCCGCGACCTTGGACAAGATGGTGCCGGAAACCCGTCCCGCAATCGGTGCGACGCCAACGGCGTTCGTCCCGTTTTTGAGCTTCTGGATGCCGACGTGATCGATCGGGTGCTTGACGGGCTCCGGTGCGGGTCCGTCGATGAGCTTGCGGCCCAGGTACTCGTCCTCGAGAACCTGGCGGAATTTTTCTATGCCCCAGTCCTTGATCAGGAACTTCAGCCTCGCCTTGGACCGCAGCCTGCGGTAGCCGTAGTCGCGGAACACCGAGGTGACGCCCTCCCAGACATCGGGCACCTCGTCCAACGGGATCCAGGCGCCGACGCGCTGGGCCAGCATCGGGTTCGTCGAAAGGCCGCCACCGACCCACAGGTCAAGACCCGGGCCGTGCTCGGGGTGGTTGACGCCGATGAACGCGACGTCGTTGACCTCGTGGGCGACGTCCTGCAGACCCGAGATCGCGGTCTTGAACTTGCGCGGCAGATTGGAGAGCTCCGGGCTGCCGATGTAGCGGCGGACGATCTCGTCGATCGCCCACGTCGGATCGAGGACCTCGTCGAGCGACTCGCCGGCCAGCGGCGAACCCAGCACGACGCGGGGGCAGTCGCCACACGCCTCGGTGGTCTGCAGCCCGACGGCTTCGAGGCGCTGGAAGATTTCGGGCACGTCCTCGATCCGGATCCAGTGGTACTGCACGTTCTCGCGGTCGCTGATGTCGGCGGTGTCGCGGCCGAACTCGGTGGAGATCTCGCCAAGAGTGCGCAGAGCGGCCGTGGTCAGCGCGCCGCCGTCGCAGCGCACCCGCATCATGAAGTATTTGGCCTCGAGGATGTCGGCGTTCTCGTCGCCGGTCCAGGTGCCGTCGTAACCCTGCTCGCGCTGCGTGTACAGACCCATCCAGCGCATCCGGCCGCGCAGGTCCTGCTTGTCGATGCTGTTGAAGCCCTGCTTGGAGTAAATGTCGAGGATGCGCGCCCGCACGTTGAGGGCGTCGTCGTCCTTCTTGAACTGTTCGTTCGGGTTGAGCGGCTCGCGGTAGCCGAGCGCCCACTGGCCCTCGCCGCGTGGACGTTTGACCGGCTTGGCGGTGGTCATTGTGTTTTGGCTCCTTTGTGGAGCCGGATCGCGCGTGTCACCGGGGGCTGTCCGGCGGCGCAGATCCGGCGGCCAGCTGAAAGTAAGGGGTGGGCTGGGTCCTTGGGTCTACGGCATCAAGGCAGACAACAACAGGTACAAACGCGCTTGAAGTCGACGTGCCGCCGAGCCACCAGCGAGATGCGGTGGGGGAAGCGGGCGGCAATCACGCTGTCAATTGTGCCACGGACCCCCGCCACTGCCATAACCGGGCGA
>NZ_JAVHWM010000043.1:0-27596 GCF_032159765.1 Mycobacterium sp.
GGGACGGCGATCAGGCCATCCTTCAGCAGTGCGCCATAGGCAACCACCGGGCAGCAGTCCGGCGACAGTGCGGCAAGCTCGGCGACGAATTCCTCCGAATTCGGCCGCTGCGGCATGAGCACCGGAATGCCCTCGTCACGCGCGAGCCGCGCGACGGGTGACGATGTTTGCTTCGCGCCCCGCCCCGAGGGAGCGTCGGGTCGGGTCACCACCGCGACCACGTCGTGACGCGGCGACGCGATCAGCCGGCGAAGCGCCGGAAGCGCGGGTTCCGGCGTTCCGGCGAAGACGATGCGCACCGCAGCAGTCTAGGAAGGCGGCGCTGGCGCGCCCACCGCGGATCGCGCCTACGTGCCTAACCGATGTGCAACGGGTCGATCTGGATGCGAACCGCCTCAGGATCATGCCGGGCGGACATCACGCCGACGGCCCGGCGCAGGACCGCTGCAAGCGCCAAGCCCTGGTCGCGACGAACGCGCACAAGCATTCTCGCCACGCGCTCGCCGTCCTTGGCGCCCGCGGGCCGCCGCGCGCCCGCTGGCAGGTCGACAGGTCCGAGCAGCTCCGCGCCGTCGGGCAGGGCGACTTGGTCAAGGAGCGCAGCCACCGAAGGCGACGGTCCGTCCAGGGCGGCGATGTGCACCGCCGGCGGTAGCCCGACCTCCGCGCGTGCGTCGAACTCGGCTTCGGCGTGGCCGACCGGGTCCCAGCGGATCAACGCCTGCACGGTCGGGATCGCCGAATCGGCGACGACCACGACCACCCCGCCGTCGCTGCGACTCTTGACCAGTGCCGACGCGGCCATCCACCGGCGCAGCGTGTCTTCGGTCGCGCGCAGGTCCTGACGGCCGAGCAGCGCCCAGCTGTCCAGGAGAAGCGCGGCGCCGTACCCGCGTGGGGCGCACGGCTCGGCGCCCGGAGTCGCAACGACGACCGCCGGCGCGCCGTCGACCTCGCGAACGATGTCGTCGCCGCCCGACGTGATGACCAACGCGCCGGGAAACGCGCGACCCAGCTCCTCGGCGGTGCGCCGGGCCCCGACGACGACGGCGCGCACCGACTCCGCGCCGCACCGGGCGCATTTCAGCGCGGCGTCGCCGCGGCCGCACCACCGGCACTCCGCCCCTGCGGATTTCGCGTCGGGCAGCGACAGCGGGCCGGTGCAGTGCCGGCAGCGCGCGATCGCGCGGCATCGCGAACACGCCAGCGCAGGCACATATCCGCGGCGCGGAACCTGGACCAACACCGGGCAGCCCGCGTCGAGCGCTGTCCGCGCCGCTCCGAGAGCGACAGACGGCAACCGCGCAGTGTGGGCGGCGGGATCGCGCGCCTCGGCGTAGCCACTGTCGTCGAGCGCGACGACGCGCGGCGCACGTGCGCGCATCACTCGCCGGGGTGCGACCAGATCGTGCGCCCAGCCGCTACGCACCAGTGCCTGTGCTTCCGCGGTCCTGGCGTAGCCACCGATCAGCGCGGCGCACCGAAGCTGATGAGCCCGCAGCATCGCGACCTCGCGGGCGTGCGGGTAGGGCGTGCGCGGTTCGGCGAGCGTGTCGTCACCGTCGTCCCAGACCACCACCAGCCCGAGGTCGGCGACAGGGGCGAACACTGCGCTGCGGGTTCCGATGACGACACGGGCATCGCCACGCAGCACAGCGAGCCAGCGCCGGTACCGTTCAGCCGGCCCGAGGCCGGCGGACAGCGCGACCACCGAACGCGGATCGACCAGCTGCACACTCTGCGCCAGCAGCCGGTCGACGTCGCTTTGATCGGGCACGACCATCAACACCCCGCGCCCGGCTCCGACGCCCACAGCCGCTGCCTCGACAAGCCGGGCCGGCCACTGCTCGCCGGGCAGCGCCTGCCACACCGCGCGGGCAGCGCGGGATTCGGCTACCGCGCTCAGGAAGGGCTCGCCGCGCTGGTATTCGTTCCAGCCCCCTCGGTCGACCGCGGCCGCGGCCGTGGCCAGGTGAGGTTGCCGGACTTCACGTTCCACGCGTGCGTGCCGAGGCGGCACCGCAAGCCGCAACACGTCCGCGCGCGTGCCCGCGTAGCGGGAAGCGACCGCTTCGGCCAGCCGCCACACGTCGCGCGTCAGCACGGGTTCCGGCGACACCACCTTGTCGATCCAGCCCAGCTCGCCGACATGGTCGGTGTCCGACCGTCGTTCGAGCACGAACCCGTCGACCAAACGGCCGTGGAAGCGCACCCGGGCCCGGACTCCCGGCTGCGCGTCGTCGGATTGCTCGGCGGTGACGAGATAGTCGAACTCCCGGTCGAGATGCGGCACCGACAGCATGGGCAGCACCCGAGCGATGGGCTCCAGCTCGGCGGGCTGACGGGTCGGGATGGCTATCAGTTGCCGCTTGAGCGTTTCCGCTCAGAGTCGGTGAAGCTGACCTTGGATCCCTTCGGGCTGGAGCGCTTCCTGTTCATCCAATCCGACATCGAACCCCACGACCCTGACACGCCAGCGGACGACGCCGCGTACGTCATCGACCTGTCGGCCGAGAAGCCCATCTGCCGGCCGACATCCACCGCGTCCATGTTGGCGCCCAGGAACACGAAATCCCAGCTGTACTTCTCTTCCTGTTGCGAGATCAGCTGCTGGACAGACTCTTTGGTCCACTCGTGGCTGGCATTCTCGTGACCGTCGGTGAGAACCACGACCGTCACCGAGCCTGGCCGCTGGTCTTCGGGCACTGCGGCGAGGCCGCTTCCGACGTCGGAGATGAACCGGCCGATCGCGTCCAGCAGGGCGGTGCTGCCCCGCGGGTCAAGCGCGAGCGGTGGCACGTCGGCGATGGCCTGGTTCTGGTACACCATCTCGTACTCGTCATCGAACTGTGCCAGCGTGACCACGGTGGAACCGCTCTCGCCGCGTTGCTTGGCGATGAACGCGTCGAATCCACCGCGGGTGTCGTCCGCGATCACCTGCATCGATCCGGAACGGTCGAGCAGCGCGGCGATGAGTGTCAGGTCGGGATTGGTCATTGGTCCTCCTCCTTGAGGTCCCCGTCTTTGGGGCCTGGGCGCTCCGATGCCGGCTCTGATGCCTCATCGGTGGCTGTGTCACCACGGTAACCGGGCGCGACGACAGACCGCCCGAAATAAAAACCTGCGGTGATGAGCAGCTGAGACATCGCGTAAGCCCACCAGATCGGCACCGCGAGCGCGTCGGATCCCAAGATGAACTGATCGATGCCGATCATCGCGTCGGACACGGCGAAACACACCGCTCCCGCCGCGGTCCACACCGTGGGCAACCGGGCCAGCAAGGCCGCGCACACCATCGCGCACAGCACGCCGATGTACACCGTGACGGGCACCTTCAGGTGGGCCGGGAGGTGTGGCCAGAACCAGACGAGCAGCGCGACGCAGAATGCGCACACTACGGCGACGGCGACGAGTCGCCACCGGGATCGGGCTGCCAGTGGCGCCAGTGCGCCGAGGTAGCACAGATGGGCGATCAGAAACGCGCCGAGGCCCCCGACGAACGACGGCTCCCACCATGGAATCGCAAGCAGGAAATCGCCGATGGCGGAGAACGCCAGCGCGGGCATCAGCCACCGTCGCTCCCGCACGATCGGGTGCACCGCCGCGGCGAACGCCAACAGAGCCGCCATCAGCGCCTTGGTCACTGGCTGCCCGACCCAGATGCCCGTCAGCGGCTCGCCGGGCGCGGATTGCAGTGCCACGACCGTCAAGAACACCCCGTAGGCGATACCGACCCAGCCCGCCGCGACCCACACCCCGGCCATTAACCGCGGGGTGTTGGTCGTGCTCGCGTCTGGTTTGACCTCCGCCGATCCCGCCCCGTTGGCCGCCATCCTGAAGAAGCTACTCGGCGACCGCCGGGCGCTGTTTACAGTGAGGCATGGGCACCGCAACCGCACCGGACTATCAGACAGCGATCGTCGGCGCCGGGTTCTCCGGGATCGGGGCCGCGATCAAACTCGACGAGGCCGGTTTGCACTCGTACGTCGTCATCGAGGCCGGCGACGGGCCCGGCGGCACATGGCACTGGAATCGCTATCCCGGTGTTGCCGTTGATATCCCGTCGTTCTCTTACCAGTTCTCGTTCGAACAGCGGCCGGACTGGTCACGGACGTACGCCCATGGGAACGAACTGCGGGCATACGCCGAATTGCTCGCTGACAAGTACGGCGTTCGCCCGAAGATCAGGTTCAATACGAAGGTGCTCGACGCCACGTTCGACGAGGAAAACGATTGGTGGCGGCTGAGACTGGATTCCGGCGACGACGTCACCGCACGTTTCGTCATCAACGCCGGCGGCGTGCTGACGACGCCGAAGCTGCCGGACATTGCGGGGGTCGACGGCTTCGACGGCGTGACGATTCACACGGCCCGCTGGGACCACAGCCAGGACCTCACCGGTAAGCGGGTCGCGATCATCGGAACGGGCGCGTCCGCAGTGCAGGTGATTCCCGAAATCGCGCCTATCGTCGAGCATTTGACCGTCTTTCAGCGCACGCCGATCTGGTGTCTGCCCAAGATGGACGTGGCGCTGCCGAGGATTGCGCGGTTGGCGATGCGGGTGCCTGGCGGCATGGCGCTGCAGCGGTGGCTCAGCCAGGCCTATGTGGAGCTGACGTTCCCGTTGACGGCGCAATATCACACCAGGTTGAAGCTCGCGAAGCGCGGCGAAGCGATGGGAAGGGCGTTCCTGCGCAAGCAGGTTCACGATCCTGTGGTGCGGGACAAACTCACGCCGCGCTACGCCGTGGGGTGCAAGCGTCCTGGATTCCACAACACCTACCTCGCGACGTACAACCGCGACAACGTCGACCTCGTCACCGATCCGATCGACAAGATCACCCCCTCCGGGGTGGCCACCGTCCAGGGCGACATGCACGAGGTCGACGTACTGATTCTCGCGACGGGGTTCAAGGTGATGGATGTCGACAGCCTCACCTACGAGATCACCGGCCGCGACGGCCTGACGATGAGCCGGTTCTGGAGGGAAAATCGCCTACAGGCGTACGAGGGCGTAAGCCTGCCGGGCTTCCCCAACTTCTTCACCGTCGCCGGGCCGTACGGATTCAACGGGGCGTCCTTCTTCGCGTTCATCGAGACGCAGACCCACCACATCGTCCGTTGTCTGAAACACACTGTGCACCAAGCTAAGAGACGCGTCGAGGTCTCCGAGGAGGCCAACGCGCGTTACTTCGCGGAGTGCATGCGCAAGCGGCACACGCAGATCTTCTGGCAGGACACCTGCAGCCTGGCGAACAGCTACTATTTCGACTCGCACGGCGACGTGCCGTTGCGACGCGCGACGACACTGGAGACGATCTGGCGCAGCCGACGGTTCCCGTTGGAGGACTACGAGTTCAGCGCCTAGGCATGGCCGCCGAACGTCGATTACCCGTCGAGATTTCGCGCAGAAATCGACGGGTAATCGACGTTCGCGCGGAAATCTAGACCGAGGCTTTGAGGTCGTCGACCTTGTCGAGCCGCTCCCACGGCAGGTCGATGTCGGTGCGCCCGAAGTGCCCGTAGGCGGCGGTCTGCGCGTAGATCGGTCGCAGAAGGTCCAGGTCTCGGATGATGGCACCCGGCCGCAGGTCGAAGACCGAGGTGATGGCTTTCTCGATGCGGGCGGGGTCGACGGTCTCGGTGCCGAACGTCTCGACGAACAGGCCCACCGGGGCCGCCTTGCCGATTGCGTAGGCGACCTGGACCTCGACGCGCTCCGCCAGCCCCGCTGCGACCACGTTCTTTGCCACCCAGCGCATCGCGTACGCCGCTGAGCGGTCGACCTTGGACGGATCCTTGCCGGAGAACGCTCCGCCACCGTGGCGGGCCCAGCCGCCGTACGTGTCGACGATGATCTTGCGGCCGGTCAGGCCGGCGTCGCCCATCGGGCCGCCCAGCACGAACTTGCCGGTCGGATTGACCAGCAACCGGTAGTCGGAGGTGTCCATGGAATCGTGCGCCAGGTCGTCGAGGACGGTGTTGACGACCTTCTCGCGGATATCGGGCGCGAGGGTGGCTTCCAGGTCGACGCCGTCGGCGTGCTGGGTGGACAGCACGACCGTGTCGAGCCTCATCGGCGTGTTGCCGTCGTATTGCACCGTGACCTGCGTCTTGCCGTCGGGGCGCAGGTAGTCGAGCACTCCGCTCTTGCGGACCTCCGTGAGCCGGCGCGACAGCCGATGGGCCAGCGCGATCGGCAGCGGCATCAGCTCCGGGGTGTCCTTGATCGCGTAGCCGAACATCAAGCCCTGGTCGCCGGCCCCCTGCGCGTCCAGCGGGTCCTGTTCGCCCTCGACACGCGTCTCATAGGCGGTGTCGACGCCCTGCGCGATATCGGGCGACTGAGCGCCGATGCCGATGTTCACGCCGCAGGAGGCGCCGTCGAAGCCCTTGTCTGACGAGTCGTAGCCGATCTCGAGGATGCGGTCGCGCACGGTCTTGGTGATGTCCGCGAAAGCCTCCTTGGCCGTGGTCGTGACCTCGCCGACGACATGCACCTGGCCCGTCGTCACCAGGGTCTCGACTGCCACCCGGGAGCGGGGGTCGTCAGCAATCAGGGCGTCGAGCACCGAGTCGCTGATCGCATCGCAGATCTTGTCGGGATGCCCCTCGGTCACCGACTCACTGGTGAACAGCCGACCTGATTGGCTCACGGTCTTTTCCTCTCGATGCTAGATACTTAGATAGGCGAATCATATCGCCGACGTCTGGCCGCCCCTCAGCGCCCGCCGGCTGCCACGTCCTAGGCGTCAGCCCGTCCGTGCAGGAACGTCGCGATCGCGTCCACGATACGGCTGGCCATCATCGTCTTCGTGCCGTGCTCCAGAGCGGACTCCGTGCCGTCGGAGGTCAGCAACCAGCCGTCGTTGCTGTCGACCTCGAACGCGCGACCGTCGCCGACCGCGTTCACCACGAGCAAATCGCAGCCCTTGCGGGCCAGCTTGGCGCGGGCGTAGTCGAGCACGGTGCCGTTCGCGTCGCCGGTCTCGGCGGCGAAGCCGACGATCGCGCGCATGTTGGGCAGCAGTCCGTCCGCCCTCGCCCGCACGGCACCTGCCAGCACGTCATCGGTGCGGACCAGGTCAATCGTCGGCGCATCCACGCTGGCGTCGGGGCTTTTCTTGATCTTGCTCGCGAACATCTGCGCGGGCCGGAAGTCGGCGACGGCCGCGGCCATCACCAGCACGTGCGCGTCGGGCGCGTGCTTGGACACGGCGTCACCCAGCTGCTCCGCCGAACTGGCGTGGACGACGTGCACGCCGGCCGGATCGGCGAGCCCTGCGGTGTGGGCCGCGATCAGCGTGACGTCGGCACCGCGCTGGGCCGCGACCCGCGCCACCGCGTAGCCCTGCTTGCCTGAACTGCGGTTGCCGATGAAGCGCACCGGGTCGATCGCCTCGCGGGTGCCGCCGGCCGTCACCAGCATCTTGCATCCCGCCATGTCGTATGGCAGGGCGTCGCCACGGTCCAGCAGAAGCTCTGCGAGCGTGGTGATCTCCTCGGGCTCGGGCAGCCGTCCGGCGCCCGAATCAGCTCCTGTGAGACGTCCTGACGCCGGTTCGAGGACGGCGGCGCCGCGGCGGCGCAGGGTGGCGACATTGTCGACCGTCGCGGGGTGCAACCACATCTCGGTGTGCATCGCCGGGGCGAACAGCACCGGGCAGCGCGCGGTCAGCAGCGTGGCGGTTAGCAGATCATCGGCGCGGCCGTGAGCGGCCCGGGCGATCACATCGGCGGTCGCCGGCGCGACCACAACGAGATCGGCCTGCTTGCCGATCTGCACATGGGGCACCTCGGGCACGTCCTCGAACACACCGGTGTGCACGGGCTGGCCGGACAGCGCCTCAAACGTGGCGGCGCCGACGAATTGCAGCGCGGACTGAGTCGGAATGACGCGGACGGAGTGACCGGCCTCGACGAGCTGACGGACGAGTGAGCAGGCCTTGTAGGCCGCGATTCCGCCGGAGACTCCGACGACGATCCGCTTGGCGCTCATGGCGGGTCGAGATTACTCGCCCTCGGTGTGCTCGAGCAGGTCGCCGTGGATCTCGCGCAGCGCGATCGAGAGCGGCTTTTCCTGCAGGCCCGGCTCGACGAGCGGCCCGACGTACTCGAGGATGCCTTCGCCGAGCTGGTTGTAGTAATCGTTGATCTGCCGCGCCCGCTTGGCCGCGTAGATGACCAGCGCATACTTGCTCGACACCCGCTCCAGCAACTCGTCGATCGGCGGATTGGTGATACCGAGCGGGGTGTCGTACGCGCCGGCTTCGGGGGACACGTCGGGCACGCCGACCAGTGTCGAGCCCAGCGCGGCGTCGTGGGAAGTGCTCACGAAGACTGTCTCCTAGAAAAGAGTTCGGGGTTATCCGGGTTGATCACGCCAGGTCCGGCGCTGCCTCACCAAATGCGGTCGTCCCCAGTAAGGCTACCAATTCAGTGCACGCCGATTCCAATTCGGCGTTCACGACGACCGCGTCGAAGTCGTGCTGAGCTTCGAGTTCCTCGCGAGCCGTGGCCAGCCGGCGCGCCATCACCTCGGCGCTCTCGGTGCCACGGCCCGCCAGGCGGGTCTCTAGAGCCTGCCAGCTCGGCGGGGCCAGGAACACCGTGAACACCTCGGGCATCGCCCGTTTGATGGCCCGCGCGCCGGCCAGGTCGACTTCGATCAGGACCGGACGACCAGCACGGGTCGCGTCGTGCACGGGCCGCGCTGGTGTGCCCGAGCGGTGCAGACCGCTGTGGATCTCGGCCCACTCGAGCAGGGCGCCGTCGTCGATCAGCTGCTGAAACTCGTCGGGGCTGACGAAGTGGTAGTCGACGCCATCCGTCTCGCCCGGCCGCGGCGCCCGCGTCGTCGCGGAGACGCTGAAGTACAGGTCAGCGACGCGATCACGCAGGCAGCGGACAACTGAAGACTTCCCGACGGCTGAGGGACCGGACAGCACGACAACGCGGGCGCTCTGCTCTTCGCCCGAGAGGCTCATCGCCCGCCCGGCCCCTCGCCAGGGGTCAGCTGAACTTTTCCAGCAGGGCCTTGCGCTGGCGATCGCCCAGGCCGCGCAGGCGGCGGGTGGGAGCGATTTCCAGCTCGGTCATGATTTCCTGCGCCTTGACCTTGCCGACCTTGGGCAGCGCCTCAAGCAGCGCGGAAACCTTCATCTTGCCGAGGACCTCGTTGGTCTCGGCGTCCTTGAGCACCTGCGTGAGGTTGGTGCCGCCTCGCTTGAGCCGATCCTTGAGTTCGGCCCGGGCCCGACGAGCGGCAGCAGCCTTCTCCAACGCCGCCGCGCGCTGCTCGTCAGTCAACTGGGGAAGGGCCACGATTCCTCCGTCTCATCACCATCGAATATTTCTCTAGCCAGGGGTAAACCGGCCAGCGACGACGACCGTACCCACGCTGCCCGACGATTGCGAACCCCACCCCCTGCTTCTGGGCGCAAAACGCCAGCGTGTCGCCTCCGCGCATGACCGCACCGGGAGCCTGAACCGAGCGCTCGACAGCCGCGCTGCGGCGTGCCATCCGGCGTAAAAGCGCAGCGTAGGAAGCACTTTCGCCGGCGACGCCGGCAGTCATGCAGCTGTGCTCAGGCGCTGTCGGGCAGCCGGTGATGTTTCACATAAGAAAAACCCCAGGAAATTGGCAGTTTCGGCATGTTGGGCGTGTCGGAAGCGATCTTCCGATCAACTACAACGCGTAGTAGACTGTGTTCATGGGCCTTCGGCGGGCGTTTCAGGGCTTCCTCGTCGCGTTCGGCGTGATTTCGATCGGAATTGCGCTGGTGCACCTGGCTGTGGGCCCCGAGGCGATCATCGGCGGCAGCCCGGCGAATGCGACGTCTGACGGCGAGGACAGGTTCTACGCAGGGATTTTCGCCGCATTTGGTGCGGCCCTGCTCTGGTGTGCTCGCGACGTGGAGCGCAAACAGGCGTACGTCAACGCGCTGGCCGGCGCATTCCTCGTCGGTGGGATCGGCCGGCTCATCTCGCTGGTCGTCGTCGGGGCCGCCGCACCCGTTCTTCGTCGCGATGCTCGGGCTCGAGCTGGTGCTTCCGGTGCTCATGGTGCTGGTGGGGAGGCGGGTGGCAGCCCAGGCCGTCGCGATTTCGCCGAGCGTGAAATCTGGGCTGTGATCCGCCGCGCGTTGCACGACCCTGGGTTCACTTTCGGCAAGCACCGACTGCGTCAGCGCTTGATTTCGACCAGCAGCACCCAGGCGTTCGCGGTCGACGCCACGAGGCTCGTTGCCGCGGACGCGGTTATCCAGTACAGACCGCCGCCGCGCTCGAACCACAACGAGATGCCGCCGACGATCAGCAACGCCGTCGGAATGCCCAGAAGCGCAAGCGAATAGAGCGTTTTCGAGGAACCACGTCCGCCCCGCTGGCGCAATGCGGCCACTACGGCACCGGCGGTCATGAGCACGCCGACGGCACCGATTTCCAGGCCGACAGCCTGGGCAGTTTGTCCTGGGGTCGCCAAGAAGAGGGTGACGAGCACGATTGCGATGAGCAGAGCGAGTGTCGCGGCAGCGCGTGCCGGCAGCGCGGGGTACGTGAGCACTTCAGTGAGGTTCATTGACAGCCCCACAAACAGCAGGCCGGCCAGCGCCGCGGCGCCGCCGCCGACTGTCTGGGCGAAATCGGACCAGGCGGCGACGTCGTACGCGTTCACGATTGCCCCAAGTAAGCGACGGCGTCGCGCATCTGCTCTGCCGCCGCGCGCAGCTTCGCGACGTGTGGTCCGGCACGCAACACCTCCCGCGACACCGACGGCAGCAGCTGGCCGGGCTTGGCGCCGCCCAGGCCGGCGAGCGCGTCCGGCCGTCCACCCTGGGCGCCGATCCCCGGGACCAGGACGGGCCCGTTGAGACCGCCCAATTCCGGGACGTCGCGCAGCGTGGCGCCGACGACGACGCCGACGGACCCGGGCTCCGGCAGGGCGTCGCGGTTGACGACGGCCGCCGCGTCGACGATCGATTGCGCCACTGTCCGCCCACCAGCGTCGGCCCGCTGAACGTCGGCACCCTCCGGGTTCGACGTCGCGGCCAGCACGAACGCCCCCCGCCCGTTCGCTGCCGCAACCTCCAGCAGTGGGCCCAGCGAGCCGAACCCCAGGTATGGCGAGACGGTCACGGCGTCCGCGGCCAGCGGTGAGTCCGCAACCCATGCGGCGGCGTAGGCCGACATCGTCGACCCGATGTCCCCGCGCTTCGCGTCGGCGAGCACCAGGACGCCGGCCTCGCGCAGCCCGGCGATGGTGCGCTCGAGGACCGCGAAGCCAGCAGACCCGTACGCCTCGAAGAACGCCACCTGCGGCTTGACCACAGCGAAGCCCGCGAACGCCTCGACGCAGGCGTCGCTGAACCGGGCGAGTCCGTACGCGTCTTCCGGCAGGTCCCACGACCGCAGCAGCTCGGGGTGGGCATCGATGCCCAGGCACAGCGGCCCGCGCCGCCGCGTCGCGTCGTCCAGCCGGGCGCCGAAGCTGATCACCGCTCTTTGCTCTTCGCGCAAGCGCTCATCACCGTCTAGTGCCTGCCATTGCTGAGCGTGCTGTGCAGCTCCTGCAGCGACATCACCCCGATGTCACCGCGGATGCCGGCCTCGATGCCCTGCACGGCCGCCGACGCACCCTGTACCGTTGTCACGCACGGAATGTTCATCGACACTGCCGCGGAACGGATTTCGTATCCGTCGATGCGTGGTCCGTAGTTGCCGTACGGGGTGTTGATCACCATGTCCACCTCCCCGGCCTTGATCGCGTCGACGGCCGACAGCTTGGGCCGGTCCTCACTGGGCGGCTCGAAGTGCTTGCGCACCTCGTCACATGGAATTCCGTTGCGCCGCAACATCTCCGCGGTGCCCGCCGTCGCCAGCACCCGGAACCCCAGGTCGGCCAGCCGCTTCACGGGGAACACCAGCGACCGCTTGTCGCGGTTGGCCACCGACACGAACACCGTGCCGTGGCTGGGGAGTGAGCCATACGCCGCTGTCTGGCTCTTGGCGAACGCGCTGCCGAAGTCGTGATCGATGCCCATCACCTCGCCAGTGGATTTCATCTCCGGTCCCAGCAGCGAGTCCACACCCGATCCGTCCGCCCGACGGAATCGGTTGAACGGCAGCACCGCCTCCTTGACCGCGATGGGCGCATCTGCCGCCACTGTGGCGCCGTCTCCGGTGCGCGCCAGAACACCTTCTTCGCGGAGCTGGGTGATGCTGGCGCCCAGCATGATCCGCGCGCACGCCTTGGCCAGTGGCACAGCGGTGGCTTTGGAGACGAACGGCACGGTCCGGCTCGCGCGCGGGTTGGCCTCCAGGACGTACAGGACGTCGTCCTTCAGCGCGTACTGCACGTTCAGCAAGCCGACGACGCCGATCCCGAAGGCGATCGCTTCTGTGGAATGGCGGACCTTCTCGATGTCACTGCGGCCCAACGTCACTGGCGGCAGCGCGCAGGCCGAGTCGCCGGAGTGAATGCCCGCTTCCTCGATGTGCTCCATGATTCCGCCGATGTAGACCTCCGCGCCGTCGCACAGCGCGTCGACGTCGATCTCGATCGCGTCCTCCAGGAACCGGTCCACCAGCACCGGATGTTCAGGCGACAACTCAGTGGCGCGGGTGATGTAGCCGTGCAGCGTCTCGTCGTCGTAGACAATCTCCATGCCGCGTCCGCCGAGGACGTACGACGGACGCACGAGCACGGGATAGCCGATTTCTGCCGCGATCTTTCGGGCGTGCTCGAAGCTGGTGGCGGTGCCGTACTTGGGTGCGGGCAGCCCGGCGTCGCTGAGCACCTCGCCGAACACGCCGCGGTCCTCGGCCGAGTTGATGGCCTTCGGGCTGGTGCCGACGATCGGCACTCCCGCGTCCTCGAGCCGCTGCGCCAGGCCGAGCGGGGTCTGGCCGCCGAGTTGCACGATCACTCCCTGGACACCGGGACCGCCTGCGCCCGAAGCGGATTCGGCGTAATACACCTCGAGCACATCCTCGAACGTCAGCGGCTCGAAATACAGGCGGTCGGCGGTGTCGTAATCGGTGGAGACGGTCTCGGGGTTGCAGTTGACCATGACGGTCTCGAAGCCGGCCTGACTCAATGTGGTTGCCGCGTGCACACAGCTGTAGTCGAACTCGATGCCCTGCCCGATCCTGTTCGGCCCTGACCCGAGAATGAGCACCTTCGGCCTTGTGGTCTGCGGTGCGACTTCGGTCTCGGCGGCGGCGTCGAGTTCGTAGCTGCTGTAGTGGTACGGCGTCGTCGCCTCGAACTCCGCGGCGCAGGTGTCGACGGTCTTGTACACAGGATGGATGCCGAGCCGGTTGCGCAGTGCGCGCACTCCGACCTCGCCAGCCAATTCCGGCCGCAGAGAGGCGATCTGGCGATCCGAAAGCCCGCTGTGCTTGGCGTGGCGCAGCAGGTCGGCGTCGAGCACCGGCGCGTCGATCAGTTCGGTTCGCAGTGACGTGAGGCCGGAGATCTGCTCGACGAACCACGGGTCGACCCGCGAGGCTTCCGACACCTGTTCCACCGACGCACCGAGCCGCAGCGCCAACTCGATGTCGTAAAGCCTGCCTTCGCCGGGCGTCTTCAGGCGTTCCAAAGCTCCCTCGACGCCGCCGTCTGGATCCGGGCCCGTCCAGAACCCGGCCTTGGTGGTTTCCAGGGACCGCATCACCTTGCCAAGGGCCTCGATGAAGTTGCGGCCCAACGACATTGCCTCACCAACTGACTTCATCGTGGTGGTCAACGTGGGGTCCGCGCCTGGGAACTTCTCGAAAGCGAACCGCGGCGCCTTCACCACGACGTAGTCGAGGGTGGGCTCGAAGCAGGCAGGGGTCTCTTTGGTGATGTCGTTGAGAATCTCGTCGAGCGTGTAGCCGATCGCCAGCTTCGCTGCGATCTTCGCGATCGGGAAGCCGGTGGCCTTCGACGCCAGCGCACTCGACCGCGACACGCGCGGATTCATCTCGATCACGATCAGCCGGCCGTCGGTGGGGTCGACTGCGAACTGGATGTTGCACCCGCCTGTGTCGACGCCGACTTCGCGCAGGATCGCGATGCCCAGATCGCGCATCTTCTGGTACTCGCGGTCGGTCAGCGTCATCGCCGGCGCGACCGTGACGGAGTCGCCGGTGTGTACGCCCATCGGGTCGAGGTTCTCGATCGAACAGACGACGACGACGTTGTCGTGGCCGTCGCGCATCAGCTCGAGTTCGAATTCCTTCCAGCCGAATATCGATTCCTCGATCAGCACGTTGGCGCTCGGCGACGCGGCGAGCCCGTCGCCGGCCATCCGGCGGACCTCCTCGACGCTATGGGCCATCCCCGAGCCGAGACCGCCCATCGTGAAGGACGGCCTGACCACGACCGGCAGGCCCAGTTCCTCGACCGTTTCGGTGACTTCCTCCATCGTGAAACACACCCGGGAGCGCGCTGATTCGCCGCCGACTTTGGCGACGATGTCCTTGAACCGCTGGCGGTCCTCGCCGCGCTGGATCGCGTCGAAGTCGGCGCCGATCAGCTCCACCCCGTAGCGCTCGAGCGCGCCGTTCTCGTAGAGAGCGACAGCGGTGTTCAGCGCGGTCTGCCCGCCCAGCGTGGCCAACAACGCGTCGATCTTGTTGCCGCGCTCGGCTTGCTGCTTGATGACGCGCTCGACGAACGCCGGGGTGATCGGCTCAATGTAGGTATGGTCGGCGAACTCCGGGTCGGTCATGATCGTCGCCGGGTTGGAGTTGACGAGGCTGACCTGCAGCCCCTCGGCGCGCAACACCCGGCAGGCCTGCGTTCCCGAGTAGTCGAATTCACAGGCCTGCCCGATGACGATCGGCCCCGACCCGATGACCAGCACGTGGTTGAGGTCAGTGCGCCGCGGCATTAGCGCTCTCCCGACATCAGGTCGACGAACTGGTCGAACAGGTAGTTCGCATCGTGGGGCCCAGCGGCCGCCTCCGGATGGTATTGCACTGAGAATGCCTGTCCGTCAATGAGTTTGATGCCCTCGACGACGCCGTCATTGGCGCAGGTGTGGCTGACGACGGCGGCCCCGAATTCCGTGTCGAACCTCTCCCCCGCCTCACCCTCGAGCGCGAACCCGTGATTTTGGGCCGTGACCGCCACGCGGCCGGTGGCGTGGTCGATCACCGGGATGTTGATGCCCCGATGCCCGAACGTCATCTTGTAGGTCGACCGGCCCAGCGCGCGGCCGAGGATCTGGTTGCCGAAACAGATGCCGAACAACGGAATTCCGGCTCCGATCACCTCGCGGGTGACGCCGACGACATGGTCGGCGGTGGCGGGATCGCCCGGACCGTTCGACAGGAACACGCCGTCAGGCTTCAGGTCGGCGATCTGTTCGAACGTCACCGATGACGGCAGCACGTGACTGCGGATACCGCGGCGGGCGAAGTTGCGCGGCGTGTTCGTCTTGATACCGAGATCGAGTGCGGCGACCGTAAACCTATGCGCACCTTCGGGTTCAACGATATAGCCGTCGTCGGTGCTCACCTCGCCAGCCAGATCGGCGCCGAGCATGGGTGCCTGTCCGCGGACCCGCTGCAGCAGGGTGTCGGCGTCGGGGAGAACATCACCTGAGAAGATGCCCGCCTTCATCGAGCCGCGCGTGCGCAGGTGGCGGACCACCGCGCGGGTGTCGATCCCCGCGATGCCGACGATCCCCTGGCGGACGAGTTCGTCGTCGAGAGTGCCGGTGGCGCGCCAGTTCGACGCTCGCGGTGACGGGTCGCGCACCGCGTAGCCCGCGACCCAGATTCTGTCGCCGCGGCTTTCGGCGTCCTCGTGGTTCCAGCCGGTGTTGCCGATCTGCGGCGCGGTCGCGACGACGATCTGGCGGTGATAGCTCGGGTCGGTGAGTGTCTCCTGGTACCCGGACATCCCGGTCGAAAACACTGCCTCGCCGAGCGTTTCGCCGACTGCGCCGAACGGTGTCCCGGTGAATACCCGGCCGTCTTCTAAGACCAGCGCCGCCTTGCTCACGTCGTCTCTCCCGTGTTGTCGCTCCTCGCGTCCGCGTCGTTGTCGCTCCTCGCGTCCGCGTCCTTCTTCAGCCACTCCGTGTATCTGCCTCGGTCGTCGCCGCGGAACCCCGTGTCGATCTCCGTTCCCGAGGGCAGCCGCCACCGGATCGCAAGGATGCCGTCCGGCGGGACGACCTTGCCGGCGAGACCGGGCTCGGTTCGGATCGCAGAGATGGATTCCTGCGGGATCCAGATCGGGTCGGCACCGCTGCGTTTCACCACGATGCCTTCGGGATGGCGGGTCAGGACGGCCTTGCTGCGGGATCCGAGATCCCCCACCATGATTCGATCCAGCCAGCGCGGCGCCAGCGTGCTGCCGACATACAGGCCGGAGGTCGGCGCGACGATCGGCGGCCCGACGGTGTCGGGCAGCGCCGGTAGACGTCCAATCAGCTCCGCCTGCTGCCGCGCCCGGCGCAGCATGCCTCGAAATACCCCGCGAATCGCCAGACCTGCCACGAGCGCAAGCAGTGCCGCCACGGCTAGGGAGGCGATGAGCGTAGGAGTGTTCATGCGGGACATTTCCCGTCCCGCGCAGTCACCTTGCCACGCAACATCGTCGCCGTGACGGTGGCCGGCAGTGTCATCGACTCGTAAGGAGTGTTGTCCGATCGGCTCGCAAGGTCGGAGCCGCGCACCGTCCACGTCGCGTCGGGATCGACGACGATCAGGTTGGCGGGCTCGCCGACCTCGAGCGGACGCCCCTGGTCGGGCAAACCGGCGATGCGCGCTGGGTTCTCGCTCAGTATCCGGGCCACGTCGCGCCACGTCAGAAGCCCCGGCTCGAGCATCGTCCGCACCACCACCGAGAGCGCCGTCTGCAGTCCGAGCATGCCAGGGCGTGCGTTCGCGAACTCGCAGACCTTCTCGTGCTCCGCATGCGGCGCGTGGTCGGTGGCCACGCAGTCGATCACGCCGTCGACGAGGGCCTGCCGCAACGCCTCGGCATCGGAGGCTTCACGCAGCGGCGGGTTCACCCGGTTGCGGCCGTCGTATGACGTCAGTCGGGTGTCGTCGAGCAGTAGGTGGTGCGGGGTCACCTCGGCGGTGATCGAAATACCCTGCGCCTTGGCCCATCTGAGGATCTCGACGGTGCCGGCTGTGGATGCGTGGCAGATGTGTACCCGCGCTCCCGCGTCGCGCGCCAGCAGTGCGTCGCGAGCCACGATCGACTCCTCGGCGGCACGCGGCCAACCGGATAGCCCCAGCAGCGCAGCGTTGGGCCCCTCGTGTGCGATGGCGCCTACGGTCAGCCGCGGCTCCTCGGCATGCTGGGCGATGAGCACCCCGAGCCCGGTTGCATATTCCAGCGCCCGGCGCATGACCATCGGATCGTGCACACACACGCCGTCGTCGGAGAAGATCCGCACCTGGCCCGCACCGGCATTCATCAGTCCCATCTCGGTGAGCTGCCTACCCTCCAGCCCCACAGTGACGGCGCCGACCGGGTGGACGTCGACGAGCCCGACCTGCTGCCCGCGCTGCCACACATGGTCGGTGACGACGGGGCTGTCGGCGACCGGATTGGTGTTCGCCATCGCGAAGACCGCGGTGTAGCCGCCCAATGCCGCTGCTGCCGAACCGGTTTCGATGTCTTCCGCATACTCGCGGCCAGGCTCGCGCAGATGTGTGTGCAGGTCGACGAACCCCGGCAGCAGCACCTGCCCGGTCGCGTCGATCACGTCGGCGTCTTCGGGTACCTCGAGGCGAGAACCGATCTCGGCGATCTGGCCGTCATCGACGAGCACGTCGACCTGGTCGCCTTCGCCGTAGCGCCGCACGGCGCGAATCAGCACGCTCATGCGGTGACCGCCACGTCCGAGCCGACCAGCAGGTGGAACAGCACCGCCATCCGCACGTGCACGCCGTTGGAAACCTGCTGCAGCACAGCGGATTGCGGCGAATCCGCCACCGAGAAGGAGATCTCCATGCCGCGCACCATGGGACCTGGATGCAGCACCACTGCATGACCGGGAAGCAGCGCCTGCCGCCGCTCGGAAAGGCCGTAAAGGATCGAGTACTCCCGCGCGGACGGGAAGAAGCCGCCAGTCATCCGCTCGGCCTGCACGCGAAGCATCAACACCGCGTCGGCGGCCGGCAATTCGGCATCGAGGTCGTGGGAAACCGTCACCGGCCAGCCGCTCACACCGACCGGCAGAAGCGTGGGTGGTGCTACGAGCACGACTTCGGCTCCGAGCGTGTGCAGCAGCAGCACGTTGGACCGTGCCACGCGACTGTGCAGAACATCGCCGACGATCACCACGCGCCTGCCCTCGATGCCGCCGAGCCGCTGCCGCAGGGTCAGCGCATCCAGCAGCGCCTGCGTCGGATGCTCGTGGGTGCCGTCGCCGGCGTTGATGACAGCAGGACCGCCCCCGTCATCGGTGGCCGTCCAGTCGGCGAGCTGCTGCGCCGCCCCCGAAGCCGAGTGCCGGATGATCAGCGCGTCGGCGCCGGCGGCCCGCAATGTCAAGGCGGTGTCGCGCAGCGACTCTCCCTTACTCACCGACGAACCCGTCGCGCTGACGTTGATCACGTCGGCACTCATCCACTTGCCGGCCACTTCGAACGACACCCGGGTGCGGGTGGAGTTCTCGTAGAACATCGTGATGATCGTGCGGCCGCGCAGCGTTGGGAGCTTCTTGACCTCGCGGCCGAGCAGCGCCTGGGCGAAGTGATCGGCGTCGTCGAGGATGGCCGTCGCGTCGTCGCGGCTCAGGTCGCCCGCGGAAAGGAGGTGTCGGGGAGTCATCGCACTGGACCTCCGTGGGATGCAATCTTCACGCCGTCGTACCCGTCGTGTTCAGTCAGCCGCACCTTGACGTTGTCACTGCGGGAGGTGGGCACATTCTTGCCGACATAGTCGGCGCGCAGCGGCAATTCGCGGTGGCCGCGGTCGACGAACACGGCGAGCTGCACTGCTCGCGGCCTGCCGACGTCGCGCAGGGCGTCGAGTGCGGCGCGCACCGTGCGCCCCGAGTACAGGACGTCGTCGACGAGCACCACGACCGTGTCGTCCACGCCGCCGTCCGGAATGGTCGTCTCAGCCAGCGCGCGTGGGGGTTTGAAGTTGAGGTCGTCCCGATACAGCGTGATGTCCAGGGCGCCGTGCGGCACCGTCATCCCGGAGAACTCCTGGATCTTCTCCGCGAGCCGCGCGGCCAGCGCGACCCCGCGGGTGGGAATGCCGAGCAGGATCACGCGAGGCGCATCGGCGCCGTCGAGCGCGGTCTTCTCGATGATCTGATGAGCGATGCGGGAAACGGTCCTACCGACGTCCGCAGCGGACATCAGCTCCCGGTCGGCGGTATCGCCCATATGCGACCTGGACCTCCTTCTCCGCCTCTCGGGACGGATCGTTAAAGGACGCCAAACTCACGGGAGCCTACCACCGAGCGTGTCGGGGAGCGGACATCAGCACGCCGTGAACACACGCTCTCGGGTGGTGCACACCTTCGCGAACGTGGCCGGATCCTTCTGGTTGGCGTCCGCCGTCAGGGTGGCACCACGGGGCAATATCACCCGAGTTTGGACTGTCGCTGACAGGTCACAGCCGGGCGCGCGGCGGCGCTGATAACGTCGGGGCGATGCACCTCGACAGCAACCAGGCCTCGATCCGCGAAGCGGTCGACGGCGGTGCGCTCTCCGGTGCGGTGACCATGGTCTGGCAGCGCGGAGAAGTGCTGCAGCTCAACGAGTTAGGATATCGCGACGTCGAAGCCCGGACACCGATGCAGCGCGACACGATTTTCCGGATCGCGTCGATGAGCAAGCCGATCACTACCGCCGCGGCGATGATGCTCGTCGACGAGGGCAAGGTGGCGCTCGATGATCCGGTCACCCGGTGGCTGCCCGAGTTCGCCGAGATGCGGGTTCTCGACGATCACCGTGGCCGGCTGGACAAGACGAGCCCGGCGCAGCGGCCGATCACCGTCGACGATCTGCTCACCCACCGCAGCGGCCTGGCCTATGCGTTCTCGGTCACCGGGCCGCTGGCCCAGGCCTACCTGCGTCTTCCGCTGCGCCAGCATCCGGATCGGTGGCTCGCCGAGCTTGCGGAATTGCCTCTGGTCAGCCAGCCCGGCGAGCGGATGACCTACAGCCACGCCACCGAAGTGCTGGGCATCATCCTGTCGCGGATCGACGGCAAGGACCTTCACGAGGTGCTGGCTGAGCGAATCTTCGAACCGCTGGGGATGCGCGACACCGGGTTCTTCGTCACTCCCGAGGGTCGGCGCCGGACGGCAACGATGTACACGCTGGATCAAGACGGCCAGCTCAGCCACGACAAGATCGGGCCGCCGCGGATCACCCCACCGCCTTTCTGCCAGGGCGGCGGTGGACTGTTCTCCACCGTCGACGACTACCTGGTATTCGCGAGAATGCTGCTGGCCGACGGTGAGGTCGACGGAACGCGGATGCTGTCGAGCGATTCCGTGCGCCTGATGCGGACCAACCGGCTGACCGACGAACAGATGCGGCAGCCGTTCCTCGGCTCGCCTTACTGGGTGGGCCGAGGATTCGGGTTGGGGCTGTCGGTCGTGACGGATCCTGCGAAGTCGCGGCCGCTGTTCGGACCGGGCGGTGTTGGCACCTTCGGTTGGCCGGGCGCGTTCGGCACGTGGTGGCAGGCCGACCCGACGGTCGAGCGGATCCTGATCTATCTGGTGCAGAACCATCCGACGATGGAGACCGACGCGGCCGCAGCGGTCGCCGGGAACACGTCGCAGGCGAGGCTAACGGCTGCACTGCCCAAGTTCGTGCGGCGCACCTACGATGCCCTGGAATCTTGAGTGACAGAGGAATTGCGCGAACCGCAGCACGAGGACGTCCCCGGGCAGGTCGGACCGGAGGAGACCTCCGAACGCCGGCTCACGGGCTGGCAGCGTGCGCTGCGCTGGATAGCGTGGCTGACCTTCCTCGGGCCGGCGATCGTGAACTCCCAGCGAACCTCGTTTTCCGGGTTGGAGTGGCTTGCGCTGGCCGCCGCCATCGGGATCAGCATCTGGTGTATGGCAAAACCGCTGGGACCACCCAAGTACGAGCTGACCGAGCCGGTTCACGTTCGCGGTGAGTTCTCCTCCCAAACCAGTTGGGGCCTGGTGATATTCGGGGCGATCCTGACGGTCGGCGGCGTCGCGGCAACAGGGCCGATCGTCTACGACTTGTCGACGGGGAGAGCGACATTCGGTGAGGTGGTGCACGACATCGGCCGCTTCATCGTCGGCTGGTTTGTCGAGATCTTCACCCGCGGCACGTATGACGCCGAGCTCGAAAAAACCCACGCGTACGCACTTTTTCTGTTGCTGGTCCCGGGCCTGCTTCTGCTGTGGTACAACCTCATTCCGTTCTTCAACCGCGGCGAGGTATGGCGGGAGGAGCCTGACGGCTCGGTGTCGGTGAAGCACGCGAACACGTGGACCCCATTGCTCGAGTACGAGTTCGCCACATCCGCAGCGAACGGTACGACGATCACGTTCACCCCGGTGCCGGACACCGCAGTTGCGCCGGCGGTGCTGCCCCAAATGCGGGTTTTCTCACGCGATTACGGAACGCGGCTGAAGAGCACGCTGTCCGCGGAGTTCTTTCGGCAGCGACTCGGCCGCCGCGGATTTGCCGTCGAGGGCACCGGCAGCGCGTTCACCGCGCGGCGAACGTAGGGGTTGGTCGGCGCCCTCAGCACGCGGATGCCATCGCCCGACGGGCGTAAGCGCGGACATCCGCGTCGCGGTCGTCGAGCGCGGTACTCAGGGCGCGCTGCGCATCGTCTTCGGTTGCCGCCCAACGGGTCAGGCTCAGGACGGCAGCTTTGCGCACATCGAGGTGTGGGTCATTCAGCGCTCGGGTCAACGCGGGCACCGCCACCTCCGGCGTCGCGCCGGACAGTGCGCGTGCCGCGCCCTCGCGGATCTGCCACGCCGGTTCCGACAATGCCTTCTCGACCGCGGGAACGTCGCCATCGTCGAAACCGACTGAACCGAGCGCCGCCAGCGCGGCCGCACGCACCAACGGATCCCCGTCGCCGACGAGGCGTCGAACCACCTGCACACCCGCCTGCAGCGTCGCCAATCCGTTCGCCGCGGCGATCCGGACTTCCCGGTTCTCGTCGGCGGCCGCGAGTGCGACGCCGTGAGAATCATCGACCGACACCAGCGCGCGAACCGCTTCGGTTCGCACCCGATGGTCGTCGTCGGCCAAGGCACGCCGGAACGCCTTGGCACCCCCCACTCGTCGTGAGCTCACCACGTAAACGGCAGCGGCCCGGACCCAGGCATCGGCCGACGATAGTTGTGCCGCAATGCCTTCCGGCCGGGATAGCACCTCGACGAGCTCGCGGAAGCCGTCGGCGGCAGCGCGCCGAACACCGGCGTCGCGATCAGCGAGCGCGGTCAGCAGCGCCGGCTCGTATCCGTCGGGCAGATTTTCGACGAGCGTCGCGACGGCCGTACGGCGCACGCCGTTGTCTGGATCCGCCAGGTATTGCGTCAGTTCATCAAGGGCGGGTGACTCCAACGCCAGCACTTCGGCGATCCGCGGAGAGGGGGGCGGCGCGGTCGAGTCCTGGGGCACCCGGGACCGTTGGGAGCCGGGCGCCTGGCCGCTGGCAAGTGGTGGCTGCTCGACCCGCACCGGCGGGTGAGACGACGGCACGTGATCGAAGCCTGGCACTGGCACGAAGTACGGCGCGACCGGGCGTTTGACGAACTCCATGGACCCGTCGCCGCCCTTACGCAGGTTCAGGTGGTAGTTCCACCGCTCGTCGTCGCGGTCAGGTAGATCGGCGCGCTCGTGGTAGAGACCCCATCGAGATTCACTGCGGGTCAGCGACGCCCGCGCGGCCATCTCGGCGCAATCGCGAATGAACGCCACCTCGACTGCCCGCATCAGCTCGTGGGGTGTCCGCGCCCCGATCTCTGCGACCTCGTCGCGCATGCGCTCGAACGTCTGCACCGCTATCGACAGCTTCGCAGCTGTTTTCGGCGGCGCCACATAGTCGTTGACAAACCTACGTAACTTGTACTCGACCTGCGGCTGTGGCGGGCCGTCGGGATGGCGCAGCGCCCGGTAGATCAGCTCATGCGCATCCCGCAGCTGATCGGTTGGCAAGGACCCGGGCGCGTCGACCTCAGATAATGTTGACGCCGCATGCTCTCCGGCGAGATCCCCGTACACAAATGCGCCGATCATGTAGTTGTGCGGCACGCAGGCCATATCGCCCGCCGCATACAGCCCGGGCACTGTCGTGCGCGCGTGCTCGTCGACCCACACTCCTGACGCAGAATGGCCACTGCACAAACCGATTTCGGAGATGTGCATCTCGACGTCATGGGTGCGGTAGTCGTGCCCGCGGTTCGCATGGAAGGTGCCCCGCGTCGGCCGCTCGGTGGTGTGCAAGATGTTCTCCAGCGCGGTCAGCGTCTCATCCGGCAGATGAGATAACTTCAGATAGATTGGGCCGCGCGCGGATTCGATCTCCTCCTTGACCTCGGCCATCATCTGACCCGACCAGTAGTCCGAGTCGACGAACCGCTCCCCCTGCGCGTTCACTTGATACCCGCCGAAGGGATTGGCCACGTACGCGCAAGCCGGGCCGTTGTAGTCCTTGATCAACGGATTGACCTGGAAGCACTCGATGCCCGAGAGCTCCGCACCCGCGTGGTACGCCATCGAGTAGCCATCGCCTGCGTTGGTGGGATTCTCGTAGGTGCCATAGAGATATCCCGACGCCGGCAGGCCGAGGCGTCCGCACGCGCCCGCCGCGAGAACCACCGCCTTCGCGGCTACTGCGACGAATTCACCTGTCCGCGTGTTGAACCCGGCGGCTCCAACAGCTCGACCAAAGCCTTTCCCGTCGCTTCGCTCGCCCTGGCAGTCCGTCAGCACCCTCACTGGCATCACGCGGTTTTCGATGCGGATCTTCTCGCGCATCGTGCGTTGCCGCAGCACGCGGTAGAGGGCCTTCTTGATGTCCTTGCCCTCCGGCATCGGAAGCACGTACGAACCGGATCGATGCACCCGCCGGACCGCGTACTCGCCGTGCTCGTCCTTCTCGAATTTCACGCCGTAGCGCTCGAGACGCTGCACCATCGCGAATCCTCGGGTCGCGGTCTGGTACACGGTGCGCTGGTTGACGATTCCGTCGTTGGCCCGGGTGATTTCCGCGACGTAGTCCTCCGGGTTCGCCTTGCCTGGGATCACCGCATTGTTGACGCCGTCCATGCCCATCGCCAGCGCACCGGAGTGGCGCACGTGCGCCTTGTCGAGCAACAGCACCTGCGCGCCATGTTCCGCGGCCGTCAGCGCCGCCATGATTCCGGCGGTTCCGCCGCCGATCACGAGAACGTCGCAGTCGAGCCGGGTCGGATCGGAAGGGTCAGGAGGGTGCATCAGATGGCCGAGTGATCTAAAGCTGCAAGAATTCTGGGCTTGAGCTCCTCGCGCTGCGCGAGCTCACCGGTACGCGGGTTCGGCACGTCGATCAGTGTTCGCAGCGCGCCGTCGCGATCCATCACGGCGACCCGGTCGCCGAGCGCCACGGCTTCGTCGACATCGTGGGTGACGAACACGATCGTCGTCGGGTGCGCCTCCCACGTCGCGATCAGCAGTCGTTGCATTGCTTGGCGGGTCTGGCTGTCGAGTGCTCCGAACGGCTCGTCCATCAGCACAGCGCGAGGAGCGCCCGCCAATCCGCGGGCCAGTTGCACACGCTGGCGCATGCCGCCCGAGAGCCTTTTCGGGAGGTAATCGGCGAACCCGTCGAGGCCGACTTCGGCGATCCACCGATCCGCACGCGCCCGGCGGCTGGCACGGGGCTCACCGCGCAGCCTCAACGCGAGCTCGATGTTGGACCTGACGCTGCGCCACGGCAACAGAGCGCTGTCCTGGAATATCATTCCGCGGTCGCGCGATGTCGTGACGACCTCGGCGCCGTCGGCCAGCACGCGACCGGTCGCAGGCGACAATAGCCCGGCGAACGCCCGCAGCACCGTCGACTTCCCGCAGCCCGATGGGCCGGTCAGGACCAGGATCTCACCGGGCTCGACCGCCAGACTCAGACCGTCGACCACCGGAGATCCGTTGTACGACAACTGCACACCGTCGAGTTCCAGACGCATGCCGACGGCGACCGTTGCGGTCATCGGACCGTCTCCTCGCCTCTGGGCAGCCATCGCGTCGCGCGCCGTCCGAGCACCTCTACGGCCGCGGCGGTGGTGAAGCCAAGCACGCCGATCGTGATGATCCCGACGAACACAGCCGGGTATGCGAGCACCGTGTACGCCTGCCAGGTGCGATACCCCACGCCTAGGCGTCCCGAGATCATCTCCGCGGAAACGACACAGATCCACGCGACGCCCATCCCCACCGACAGACCGCCGAACAGGCCGGGAAGGATGCCTGGCAGCACCACCTGGCGCAACACATCCCACCGACCGCCGCCGAGCGTGCGCACCGAGTCCTCCCAGATCGTCGGCAGCGCACGGACGGCGTGGCGTGTACTCACCATGATCGGGAAGTAGGCGGCCAGGCAAGTGATGAAGACGATGCCGGCCTCATCGGTGGGAAACATCAGGATCGCCACCGGCACAAGGGCGATCGCGGGAATGGGTCGTGCCAGCTCGGTGAGCGGCCCGAACGTGTCGGCGAACAGCGTCGACCGGCCGAGCATGATCCCGGTCACGACCCCGACGACCGCAGCCAACCCGAAGCCCGTGAGGATCCTGATCAGCGATTGCCCGAGGTCCAGCCAGTAGTCATCGGTGCCAACCTTTTTGGCTAAGGCAGACGCGATCTCGGTGACGGTCGGCAGCGTGTCGAACCGGACCCAGAGTCGAACGTGGTTGGCCGTCAGGAGTTGCCAGACGCCGACCGCGGGCACGATCGACGCGAGCCGGAGCAACCGGCGCGACCACACTGTTCCCGACCGATGCCGAACAGGCGGCCGCTCCACCGGCACGTACGCCTCCACCGAGGCGGGGACGGTCGCGTCGATGGTCGTCATACGACGCCTGCGACCGCTTGCTGGTAATCGACCGACGTACTACTCGGGTGTGCCGCGAGGTAGCGCTTCGCTGCGGCAGTCGTGCTGAACGGCAAATAGTTCTGGCCGTCACGGACCCAGGCGGCGTGGTCGGCGAACCACCTGGTGCCCAACTCGGTGTCGGGCACGTATGCCGCTCTCACTGTCGCACCACGGCCGGTCGCGTCACGGACCGCCCGCAGCAAGCACGTCGGGTTCGCCGCCGGCTGCGTCTTGTCCGAACCGCTCACCCAAACCTCGCTGGCCAGTGCCGGATCGGTGACGGGCGTGTTGCACACCGGGTCTGTTCCGCCGACCGCCGACGGGTTGGCAGTCGCCGCCTTCGCCGTGTTGTAGTCCACGTTCCGCGCCTTGAATGCGGCCTGCAGCGGACCTTCCTGGACGAACTGATCGATGTCGAGATCTGCGAAGTCGCCGATCGACTTCAGGTACGTCACGTCGTCTTTCAACGCTGCGACGAGCGACGGCTTGAGCGTCGTGTCGAACGACGACGTGCCGCCGGGCCCGTTGTACAGGTACACGACCTCCTGCTGAAGCCCGGCACCCTGCGCGACGATCTCGGCTGCCTTCAGCGGCTGCTGGCGGATGAAGTCCGTGGCATCGAGCTGCGCTTGCAGGAACGCGTCGAGCACTTCGGGATGTTGCTTGGCGTAGTCGCGACGGACGACGACGCCGTGGAACGTGGGCACGTTCAGCTCGGCCCCGTCATAGAGCAGTTTGGCCTTGTTCTGATAGACCAATAGCCCGGGCCAAGCGACGAACTGCGAAAGTGCCTGCACTTGACCGGCTTCCAGTGCGGACCCACCGACCTGCGGCTGCTGGTTGAGCACCTCGACACCGGTCCTGGGGTCGACACCGGCTCGCTGCAGAGCCTGAACCAACATGCCGTGGCCCGCCGAACCGACACTGGCCGAGATCTTCTGGCCCTTGAGATCCGCCAGCACCGCTGCGGTTGAATCAGGCTTGACGACAACGCCGTTCAACCCGCCCTTGGCGTTGTAGCCGGTGACCGAGACCAGTTCGGTCTTGGCTTTTTCGTTGGCCTGCGTCTTCGAGCCGTTGATGAGCAGCGGATAGTCACCCATCGAGCCGATGTCGATCTTCTCGGCGACCATCTGCGCGGTGATCGGTGCGCCGGTGTCGTAATCCTGCCATTGCACGTTGTACTTGGTTCCCGTGCGTGCGGTGATGTCGGCGAGCCGCTTCTCCAGATAACCCTGTGCCTTGAGCAGTGTGCCAGCGGTGACGGTGTTGATGGTCTTCGACTGGTAGCCGATGACGACGTTCACGGCGTCTGATGAATTCGACTGTGAATCAAGGGAGCAACCGGTTGCGGCCAGGGCGATCACGGCCGCACTAGCGGCGAGACGAAAGAGTGGTCTTTTCATGTCGGGGGTCCTTTAGCGGATGAGATAGGGCATGTTGACGGTGACCGCGCCGGTGGGGCATCGAGCCGCGCACGGCCCGCAGTACCAGCACTCGTCGACGTGCATGTAGGCCTTGCCGGTGTCCGGGTTGA
>NZ_JAVHWM010000061.1:0-36312 GCF_032159765.1 Mycobacterium sp.
AAGCAACCAGAAACATCTGGCAAAAAACAACACCACACCCCACAAACGAGGAAAACCAGGGCATGGCAAAAAACAACAACAAACAAAAACCACCAAACACACTATTGAGTTCTCAAACAACACACCCACGCCGACCGCGCCAAAAGCCCGCGGCTTCAAGCCACGAGCTAGTAGTTCGGACAACGAAGAGGCCACCGAAGTGGTCCCCTCCTGGGATGCCATCGCGCTCTGCGAGCTGCCCCGCGTCGCGACGGCTTCACTAAGTTACGTGAGGCATATCCGGGAGTCAAACAGGCTGCTAGTGCGCGCTCTTCACCCCGACACAACTAGTCAACACGCTTGACGCCAGCAATATTCCGCTTCCCGCGACGCAACACCAGCCACCGGCCGTGCAGGAAGTCCGTCGGTGCAGGCGACCAGAGCTCGTCGTCGATCCGTTGGTTGTTCACCGACACCCCGCCCTCGGCGATGGTGCGGCGGGCGGCACCCTTGGAAGGGGAAAGCTCGGTCGCAAGCAAGAGGTCGACGATCGAATTCGCGCCCTGCGCCGACAGCTCCGCGACATTCGCCTCCTGCAGCGCCGCGGCGAGCGTCGGCTCGTCGAGCCGCGACAGTTCGCCCCGCCCGAACAGGGCCTGGCTCGCGTGCTCCACGGCGTTCGTCGCCGCCTGTCCGTGTACGAGCGTGGTGAGTTCAGCGGCGAGCCGGCGCTGCGCAGCGCGCTCGTGTGGGCGCGTCGTCGTCGCTTCCTCGAGCTCGGCGATCTCCTCGGCCGACAAGAAGGTGAACCAGCGCAGGTAGCGGACGACGTCAGCGTCGGCCGTGTTGATGAAGTACTGGTACCAGGCGTACGGGCTGGTCATCTCCGGGTCCAGCCAGAGGCTCCCGCCGCCAGTGGACTTGCCGAACTTGGTGCCGTCGGCCGTCGTCAACAGCGGGATCGTCAGCGCGTGCACGGTGTTGCCCAGCTTCTGGCGGATCAGGCGCACACCGGCGACGATGTTGCCCCACTGGTCCGACCCGCCGATCTGCAGACTGCAGTCGTACCGCTGGTGGAGTTCGAGATAGTCGTTGGCCTGCAACAGCATGTAGCTGAATTCGGTGTAGGAGATGCCTTCTCCGTCAAGCCGGCGCTTGATGGTGTCTCGCTCCAGCATCACGTTGACCGAGAAGTGCTTGCCAAGGTCGCGGAGAAAGTCGATCGCGGAGAGCGGCGCCGTCCAGGCCAGGTTGTTCTCGACGATCGCACCGGAGGCAGAGTCGTCGAAAACGAAGAAGCGCTCGAGTTGACCGCGAATGCGATCGGCCCAGTCGGCGACGATGTCGGCCGTGTTGAGCGTCCGCTCGCCGGTATCGCGGGGATCACCGATCAGCCCTGTGGCTCCGCCGGCCAAGACGATCGGCCGATGGCCGAAAAGCTGGAACCGGCGCAGCGACAGCAACGTGACCAGGTTGCCGGCATGCAGGCTCGGCGCCGTCGGGTCGAATCCCGCGTACGCCGTGATCGGCTCGCGGGTCGCGACCGCGAGGGTCTCGACCTCGGTGGTCTGCGCGATCAGCCCACGCCAGCTGAGCTCATCGAGGATGCTCATTGCGTCGATCTTTCCGCATCGGTCATCTAGTCGCTCTCGCCCGGCGCCGGTGCGCGAGGACTTCGCCGGTAGGCAGAGACCTCGGGGCGAGCTGCGAGCCAGAATCGCCACGGCCGATCGGCTGCCTGGCTCACGCCAACTCGAGGCCCGCTTGCCGCGACCGCCGCGCGGCCGAGTTGCAGCCGCACCGGGCTCGAGGGATCGAAAAGGTCTGCCCCGTAATGATCCATCGTGATCGCGAGGGCAGAGCACAGATTCCCCGGCCCCCGCGCGAGTGCGCGATCGCGTACTGCCAGACCGCGACGATCGCGCGCAACGTCGAGTCCGTCGTCGACGATCGCCGCTCGCAGCAGGACCGCCGCCGCAGTGCCATCCGGACCGCAGACCACGTTGGCACAGACGTGAATGCCGTGGCTGAGGTACGTGTACAGCCGGCCGGCTTCACCGAACATCACCGCGTTGCGGGCATTGGGGCCACGAAACGAATGCGACGCGGGGTCAGGCCACGGCCCCTCGGGCGGGCCGCCGTACGCCTCGACTTCGACGATCGTTGCGGTCGCTCCGCCCGCACTCAACTGGGCGCCGAGCAGCCGGCGGGCCGCCGTCAGCGGATCGACGCTCAAGGTCTGGGCCTTCACCGGACGAATTCTGCCTGCGGCGTTGACAGTCGTGCGCACTGGGAGGAATATTCATCACATGATGACTTCATCGAGCGGTGAATTACTGCGGCACGGTGTCGAGCCCGCTGTCTCGGTTGACCACCTGCGGGTTGTCCGCGGCAAGCGGACCGCGATCCACGATTTGTCTGTGCAGATCGCCCGCGGCACGATCACCGGCCTGCTCGGACCGTCGGGATGCGGCAAGACCACGCTGATGCGCGCGGTCGTCGGCACCCAGATCATTACGGCCGGCAGCGTCACGGTACTTGGCCAGCCCGCTGGCTCGGCGTCGCTTCGTCGACGGGTGGCGTACATGCCACAGGACGCCACGATTTATGGCGATTTACGCATCGTCGACAATGTGCGCTATTTCGCGTCGCTCTACGGCATGGATGCCGACGCGGCCGATGCCGCCATCGATGCGGTGGGACTGCAGGATCACCGAACGGCATCCTGCGGCAATCTGTCTGGCGGTCAGCGCACGCGGGTCTCACTGGCGTGTGCGCTCGTATGCAGACCCGATGTTCTCGTCCTGGACGAGCCCACGGTGGGCCTCGACCCCGTGCTACGGGCAGATCTCTGGGAGCAGTTCCATGATCTTGCGAAAGCCGGTTCCACACTGCTGGTTTCGAGCCACGTGATGGACGAGGCCGACCATTGCGGCGACCTGCTACTGATGCGCGAAGGCCATTTGGTCGCTCACACCACCCCGACTCAGCTACGAGAGGACACAGGATGTCAATCGCTGGAGGAAGCGTTTCTGTCAATCATCCGGCGCAACACCGCGCGCCAAGCCGGATAGGGCTCAGGGGCTACACCGCTACCACGACACGCATCCTGCGTCAGCTGGCTGCTGACCACCGCAGCATCGCGATGATCGTGATGGTGCCGATCCTGATCATCACGCTGATGTACTTCATGTTCCAGAACGTGCCGACGCGCCCTGGCGCCCCTTCGGGATTCAACACGGCATGCCTGGTGCTGCTCGGCCTGTTCCCGCTGTTCGTGATGTTCGTGATCACGGCGATCACCATGCAGCGCGAACGCGCCTCGGGAACGCTGGAGCGCATTCTGACCACCCCGTTGCGCCGCATGGATCTGCTTGCCGCCTACGGTACCGCGTTTTCGATCGCCGCAGCATTGCAAGCGACATTGGCGTGCCTCGTGGCGTTTTGGCTGTTGGGCTTCGATACCGTCGGCAGCCCGGTGTGGGTCTTCGTGATCGCGATCGTCAACGCCATGCTCGGCGTCGGGCTCGGGCTGTTGTGTAGTGCGTTCGCACGCACTGAGTTTCAGGCGGTGCAGTTCATCCCGCTCGTCATGGCGCCGCAGCTGTTTCTGGCAGGCATCATCGTTCCGCGGGCCGCGATGCCAGAATGGCTGCAATGGATTTCCAATGTCATGCCCGCGAGCTATGCGCTGGAGGCGCTACGGGAGGTCGGCGCTCACCCGGAGCTCACCGCGACGGCGGTTCGCGACATCGCCGTGGTGGTGGGCTGCGCGATCATTGCGTTGTGCCTAGCCGCTGCGACACTACGACGACGGACTCCCTGACATGACGACTGAGATCGAAAGACGACGGCCCGGCCGACCGGCCGGCTCGTCGGACACCCGTGAGCGGATACTTGCCAGCGCACGGGATCTGTTTTCCCGCAACGGTATTGACAAGACTTCCATACGCTCGATCGCGGCCGATGCGGGCGTCGACCCAGCGTTGGTGCACCACTACTACGGCACAAAACAACAACTCTTCGCGGCAGTGATCCGCATCCCCATCGATCCGCAGGCGATTTTGGGTCCCCTGCGGAGTACGCCCGTCGAAGAGATCGGCCACACCCTGCTGACCCTGTTGGTCACGCTGTGGGATTCCGAGCTGGGCAAGGGGTTCATCGCGGCGATCCGCTCGCTGCTCGCGGGTACGACGGAAGTCAGCCTCTTCCGGTCATTCCTTCAAGAGGTCATCGCCGTCGAAGTCGGCTCCCGCGTGGACGATCCGCCCGGATCCGGACGCCTGCGCGTCCAATTCGTCGCGTCGCAGTTGGTCGGCGTGGTGATGGCTCGATACATCCTCGAGCTCGATCCGTTCAAGTCACTGTCGGTCGAGCAGATCGCCGCGACGGCGGGGCCAAACGTGCAGCGCTACCTCACTGGCGATCTGCCTGCTCTGCTTTCGCCATAAGAGCGGCCAGTTCGTCGTCGGACAGGTCGACCGCTTCGTGGATCAGGAGCACCGGAATGCCGTCCTCGATCCGGTACACGCGGCGCAGCCGCGGGTTGACCAGCATGTCGTCGACGTAGACGAGCGGTCCACGATCAGCGGGACACACCAGAAGTGTCAACAGCTTGGCGTCGAGCATCGAAGCAATCAGCCGGGCGGACCGACCTGCGTGCCGGGCTGCCCGCCGATCTGCCAACCGCCGCCGCCGAAATTGATGCCGCCGGGGCCCGCCGTAATCCCGCCGGGGCTGTTGGGGTCGTACTGGTTGATGCCGACGGAGAACGGGCCCTGCTGGCCGCCGGACTGCGCGATCTTGTTTTGCTTCATGCGCTTGGTCTGTCCGGAAATGGCATCCTTGAGCGCGTTGATCAGCGGTGTCTGGTTCGGGCGCCGGGTCAAGGCGTCCTGGATTGCTGCCGTTTCACCGTTGGTCAGGTTGTAGCCGGCTCCGCGAAGCTTCAGCGATTGGTTCAGCAAGGCGGGTATCTGGCCGGCGCCCTGAGCGGTGGTGAACTCGTTGGCGAGGTCGTCGAGCACGTCGGCGTGGGCGGTCGCGGGTGTTGAGCCCAGCGTGAGTGCGACGGCCAGCCCGGTGCTTGCAAGCGCACCGGCAAGCGTGCGCTTCCAGCCCGTCAGCGGGCTCTCGAGCGTCATGCAAATCCTCCCCAGGCTGCTGCATGGCGGGCGGATGCCGCCAGCGGGAGCTTAACAGTGCAGCCAGGCGATGGCAGCCCTCACGGCGACGCCTGCACGAATTCCGCCCGGGCGGGCGCGGTCAGCCGCTTGTATCGATTCGTCTCGGGGTCCAGGTACCAGGCGTGGCGGCCGGCCTTCGGGATCCCCGCGTTGCGCAACACACCCACCGTGGGGCGGTACGACGCGCTGAGCGTCAGCTCGCTGACCACGTGTACGAAGTCGGGCCGGTCGTCGCCCAGGCCCGCCATCGCCTCGTTCAGATCGGCCGCGGAGATCGCCGCGCCTTCACACATCGTCACGGCCGTGACCGCGACCTGATGTCCGTTGGCGTCCACCCCGTACGTCACGGTCAGATCGACGGCGGGCATTCGGTTGACAGTGTCTGTGATCGGTGCGTCATAGATCGCGCCGCGTTCTGTCCTGATCACCGATCCGCGCGTGCCCATCAGCCAGAAATCGCCGTCGCCGTCGCGCCGGAACAAGTACTCCGTGGAAACCCAGGTGTCACCCTGCGCGAACACGCCGCGCTTGACCGCCGCTTGGGGGTCGACCGGGCCCCGCTGGTGGGCCAGCAGCACGCCTGCCTCGTCGGTGGCTGCGCGCCGCACGAACCCGCGGTCGTCCTCGAGGATGAGGTCGTCGACCGGGTCGTAGGCGGCCAATTCCACCTGCGCTGCCCCAGGCAACGGCCGGCCCTTGCTGCCGATCTTGACTCCTGCGACATTCGCCAGGACGGCCTGGCCGTCGGTCGTGGCGAAGAACTCGACGACGTGCGCGGGCGAGAATGCGTCGATCACGCGCTGCCACAGTCCCGTCGGCATGCCCGAACCGATGAACAACCGCACCGGGTGATTGCCCTTGAGGTCGAACGCCGGGTCGTCCATCACCTCGCGCAACATCGCCCACGTGTACGTCACGACCGAAACCCCGTACTGACGCATCTCGTGAACGAAATGATCGGGACGCAGCTTGCGCGACAACGCGATCCGGGAACCACCGACGACCGCGCCGCCGAGGCTGACCAGCAGGCCCGATGGATGGTGAAGCGGCGTGAGGCAGTAGACCGTGTCGCGGTGGCTCAGTGCGGCCGTGGACGCGGTGCCGAATGCGGACACCGCCCACCGGTAGTTGGTGATCTGGCGTGCCACCAACTCGCTGTTGACGGTGGTGAACGCCACGAACGCGATGTCCTTGGCCAGCCCAGGGTTCGGTCGATACCAGCCCGGGAGTTCGACCTCGTCCGGGTCGATCTGCTCCATGTCGAGCACGTCCTCGTCGGTGGGCAGCAAATGGAGATCGCGTGTCTCTCCACCACCGAGCACCAGAACCTGCAACGACAACCGTCGGGCGGCTCTCAGATTGGTTGGGTCCGTGATGATCTCGCGGACCCCGCCCAGACGTGCTGCGGAGGCCAGGTCCGCGTCGGGCGGCATCAGCACCGCGATCGCACCGAGTCTGGACAGCGCGGCGATGGCCACCAACGCGCTCGGCCGGGTTTCCATCAGCACACCGACCCGGTCGCCCTGCCGAACACCGACCTCGATCAGGCCGCGCACGACGTTGTTGATGCGGGTGTCGACGGCCTCGTAGGTGTGCACTCGGCCGTCGAACAGCAGAAACTCACCCCTGGGGTTCTCGGCCGCCTGCTCCGACATGATCCGACCGAGTGAGATCCGGGTGTGCTCGTTGATTTGACCCAGGCGGGCAAGCCGCGGCAGCGTGCGGGCCGTCTCGACGGCCAGCGAGCGCAGCGACTTGTTGGCCGCGACCACCGCGGTGCCCGCCGACTTGGCCAGGTCGAACACCACTTCGGAGGCCACACCTGCGCCGTGCGCGATGCGGGAAGCCAGCGGTACGCCACTTTCCTTGTGCTCCGCCGGCTGCGGGGCCATCCGGGAGATCCCCTCGGGCATGTCTCCCTCGCCGGAGAGCCACTTGATCCACTCGGCCACCGTCGGCCATGACTGCGTCGCGGCCTTGCCGCCCACGACGAGGCCGAAATGCCCTGTGCGAATTAGGTATTCGTAGACATCCGCGTTGGGTGCCGCCCGCTGGATGCCTCGCACAGCCGCGGGCTGGCCGATGTCGTCGACCTCGCCGATGAACGCGAGAATCGGAACGTCGATGTCGTTGAGCGTGACCAGTTCGCCGTGGATCGAGAAGCCGCCGGTCATCATCCGGTTGTGGGAGATGAACTGCGTGAGCAGCTCCGAGATCGCGGGGCCACCCCACGCGATCCAGCCTTCGCGTTCTAAGAACCGGCGCTGCTGCTCACGCGGCAGGAGCGCTTCTCGGTCGTGCAGTTGACGCAGGAAGTCGATCCGCGCTTTGGCGGTCTTCAACGGGTCCAGCATCTGGAAGCCCATGCGCGCCAACCAGCTTGGGATGTCGATGCGATTGAACACATGCTCAGCCATGAATTCAGCCGCGGCTGGGGCAAGGTTGGGCGGAAGGCCCATCGGCAGTGCCGCGAGCGTGTCCACGGGGGAACCGAACGCGATGATGCTGGCCAGGTCACGGGAACGCCGATAGCCCGCGGTCTGATAGGCCCACATGCCGCCCTGGGAGTAGCCGACAAGATGGACGTCTTGCCCGGTGGCCTTCTTGACCGTGTCGATTGCTTCGCTGACGGCCACGATGTGATCGGCGAGCGTGCGTTCCAAGCCGCCCTCGACGCGATCGGGTGACCCGAAGTCGATCACCCACGGGTCGATGCCGGCCCGATGCAGGATGCCGACGGCGCCTTCGTCACGAGTGACGTCCCACATGTTGGCCGACATCATCATCGGGTGCACCATCAGCACAGGCGGCCCGACCGGCGTCTGGCCGTTGCGGTTGTCGGGCGGGAAATACCGCCGCAGGCGATACATCGGCACGCTTTCGACAATCTGGAAAGGCGAGGGCACGGTGCCGGTTTCCAGGCCGCCGAACCTGATGACTTCCAGGCCGTTCTGTGCGGTCGCGATCAGGCGCTCGACCGGCCTGGTGATCGCCGAGAAGTCCACCATCAACCCTCCCGTTCCGGGTTGTCTGCGGGCGCTCGTCAGCCCCGCTCTCCCCCCGGTTTGCCGTGGTCATTCTGGCACGTCGCCGAAATCGACCCGCAGGCGATGTCAACCGTAGGCTTCGAGTTCAGCCGCCAAGCCGCCTAATGTTGCACTAACCACTTGACAATGCCTCGCACTTCTTCTACATAGCGTCACTTTCGGCGCCGCGGGTGGGGCCGGGGGCCCTACAGCTCCTTGCCGACGTGATCGCCGTACGCCGGCGAATATCATCGGCGAGCGATGGCCAACCTGATCAACGCCGAGCGCGTCACGGTCTCGTACGGCACACGGACGTTGTTGCGCGCGGTCAGCCTGGGCATCGACGACGGCGACGCGATCGGGGTGGTCGGCCGCAACGGAGACGGCAAGACGACACTGCTTCAGACGCTGGCACGGGTGCGCGCCCCGGATGACGGCCGGATCACTCACACCGCCGGCTTGTCGGTCGGCTATCTACGCCAGGCAGACGATTTCGCAGCAACGGAAACGGTGCGCCAGCTCATCGTCGGCGGCCGACCCGATCATGCGTGGGCGCGGGACCCGGAGACGCGGTCTGTGGTCGAGCACCTCTTGGCCGATGTCGATCTCGATGCTGCGGTAGGAACACTCAGCGGAGGCGAGCGGCGCAGGGTGGCGCTGGTGGCCGTGTTGTTGGCGGGCCACGACGTGCTGATGCTCGACGAGCCGACGAACCATCTCGACGTCGAGGCGATCAGCTGGCTGGCCGATCATTTGTCGGCACGGCGCCCCGCGGCGCTCGTGGTGGTCAGCCACGACCGCTGGTTCCTCGACGCGGTGTGCACGCGGACCTGGGAGGTGCACGACGGCGCCGTTGACGGCTACGACGGCGGGTACGCCGCGTACGTGCTGGCCCGCGCTGAACGGATGCGGATCGCAGCGGGCACCGAGAGCCGGCGCCGCAACCTGATGCGCAAAGAGCTGGCATGGCTGCGCCGGGGGCCGCCTGCGCGGACGTCGAAGCCGAAATTTCGGATTCAAGCGGCCAACGCACTGATCGCCGACGAGCCTCCCCCGCGCGATTCACTTGCGCTGCAACGCTTTGCGACGAGCCGGCTGGGCAAGGACGTGTTCGATCTGCACAACGTCCGGCTGGACGTGGGCGATCGGACCGTGTTGGACGGCATCAACTGGTCGATCGGGCCGGGTGCGCGTATCGGGCTCGTCGGCGTCAACGGTGCAGGCAAAACCTCGGTGCTGCGGCTCTTGTCCGGAGAGTTGACGCCGGCCGCGGGAACGATCAAGCGCGGCAAGACCTTACGTCTTGGCGTCCTGAGTCAGGGCCTCGGCGAGATGGCCGGCGGCGAGCGTGTGCTCGACGCCGTCGAGGACCAACGCCGGGTGGCGCGCCTGGCGGGCGGAAACGAGGTCAGCGCGGCGACGATGCTCGAGGACTTCGGGTTCACCGGCGACAAGCTCGTCGCCCGCGTTGATGACTTGTCGGGGGGCGAGCGCCGCCGGTTGCAGTTCTTACGGCTGTTACTCGACGAGCCCAATGTGCTGCTGCTCGACGAGCCGACCAACGACCTGGACATCGACACGCTGACCGTGATCGAGGACTACCTCGACGGCTGGCCAGGCACGCTGATCGTGGTCACCCACGACCGCTACTTTCTCGAACGCGTCAGCGACGTCACCTATGCGCTGTCCGGCGACGGGCGATGCGAGTTGCTGCCCGGCGGCGTCGATCAATATCTGGCGGTCCGGCAAGAGACGTCGGCGTCATCGGTGCGCGACGATTCCGGCGCGGCCGAGTCCGCGTCGGCGCGGGCGCGCCGTGCGGGAAAGGAGTTGGCGCGCATCGAAAGTCAGCTGGGCAAAGTCGAGCAGCGGATCGCCGAGCTGCACGAGGCAATGTCGGATGCTGCCAACGACCATGTGCGGCTGGGCGAACTGAATTCTGAGTTTCTCGATGCGCAGCGCCGCAAGGACGCGCTCGAGGAGGCGTGGTTAGCGGCGGTCGACGGTTGAGCTAACGGGAACCATTGCTGGACAGGCGGGCCCGCAACGCCTCACCGGCGTCACGCAGCGCGGCGAGTTGGCGCGCAACCTGGGCCGGTGCGGTGCCGCCGCGTGCGTCGCGGGCAGCCACCGACCCCTCCACCGTCAGCACTTCGCGGACCTCAGCCGTCAGTGCCGGATGGGCCTCGGCGAGATCGGCGTCGCTGAGATCCTGGAGCTGCAGGCCGCGAGCCTCAGCAGTGCGTACCGCCGCACCCGCCGCTTCGTGGGCGATGCGGAACGGGATGCCTTGACGCACCATCCATTCGGCGACGTCGGTGGCCAGCGTGTATCCGGCCGGTGCGAGGGCGGCTAGCCGATCGACGTCGAACGTGAGGGTGGAAACCAGGCCGGCCATTGCCGGCAGCAGCATCTCCAGCTGCGCGACGGAATCGAAAACTGGTTCCTTGTCTTCCTGGAGATCGCGGTTGTAGGCCAGCGGCTGAGCCTTCAGCGTGGCGAGCAGCCCGGTTAGGTTGCCAATCAAACGCCCGGACTTACCCCGCGCGAGCTCGGCGATATCGGGGTTCTTTTTCTGCGGCATGATCGAACTCCCGGTGGACCACGAATCGGAGAGCGTGACGTATCCGAATTCGGTTGTGCTCCAGAGGATGATGTCCTCAGCGAGCCGAGAGAGATCGACACCGATCATCGCCAGCACAAACGCCGCCTCGGCCGCGAAGTCACGAGCCGCGGTGCCGTCGATCGAATTCTCCACTGCGGCAATGAATCCCAACTCCTGCGCGATCGTATCGGGATCGAGGCCCAACGACGAACCCGCCAGCGCTCCGGAACCATACGGCGACACCGCAGTGCGCGTGTCGCAGTCGATGATCCGCTCGACGTCGCGCACCAGCGGATGCGCATGGGCCAACAGGTGGTGCGCGAGCAGCACCGGCTGGGCCGACTGCAGGTGAGTCTTTCCGGGCATGATCGCCGACGGATGCGCGGCCGCCTGCGTCATCAGCGCGCCCACCACGTCCAGGACACCGGACCCCACTCGAACCAGTGCGTCGCGCAACCACATCCGGAACAGCGTGGCGACCTGGTCGTTGCGCGATCGTCCCGCGCGCAGCCGCCCGCCGAGATCGTCGCCGACGCGGTCAATGAGCCCGCGTTCCAACGCGCCGTGCACGTCCTCGTCGGAGACGATCGGGCCGAAACTGCCCGAAGCGACGTCCTCGCCGAGACTGTCCAACCCCGCCAGCAGCCCGTCGCGCTGCTCCTCGGTGAGCAGGCCGGCCCTGAACAGCACGCCGGCGTGCGCCTTCGACGCCGCGATGTCGTACGGCGCGAGCACCCAGTCGAAGTGCGTCGACTTGCTCAGCGTGGCCAGTTCCGGTGACGGGCCGGACGCGAACCTGCCACCCCACAGCGCGCCCTCGTTGGTGGTCATGTCGGCAGATCACGCCGCGCGGCGATCCGCGACGACAGGCCGTGCACATGCACGAAACCCTTGGCGCTCGACTGGTCGAACGTGTCACCCTCGTCGTAGGTGGCGAGGTTGAAGTCGTAGAGGGATTCGTCGCTTCTCCGCCCGTTCACCGTGATGTGCCCGCCGTGCAACAGCATTCGGATCTCGCCGGAGACATGCTCCTGGGTCTTGGCGACGAACGCCTCCAGCGCCGTTTTCAGCGGTGAGTACCACAGCCCGTCGTACACCAATTCCGCCCAGCGCTGATCGGTGGTGCGCTTGAACCGGCCCAGGTCGCGTTCGAGCGTGACGTGCTCGAGCTCCGTGTGCGCGGTGATAAGCACCATCGCGCCTGGTGCCTCGTATATTTCGCGGCTCTTGATGCCGACCAGGCGGTCCTCGACGACGTCGAGCCTGCCCACGCCCTGGGCGCCTGCCCGTCGATTGAGTTCCTCGATCGCCTGCAGGACGGTGACGTCGTGTCCGTCGACAGAGACCGGGATTCCACGGTCGAACCCGACGATCACCTCGTCGGGAGTGGACCAGTTAAGTGTGGGATCCTCTGTGTAGTCGTAGACGTCCTTGGTGGGCGCATTCCAGAGGTGTTCGAGGAAACCGGTTTCGACGGCTCTACCCCAGACGTTCTGATCGACCGAGAACGGCGATCGTTTGGTCACCGCGATCGGGATCGCGTTCTCCTCGGCGAATGAGATCGCCTTCTCGCGCGTCCACGCATAGTCCCGGACCGGGGCTAACACTTCGAGATGCGGTGCGAGCGAGGCGAATCCGACTTCGAACCTCACCTGGTCGTTGCCTTTGCCGGTGCAGCCGTGCGCGACGATACCGCCCCCGTGTTCGCGTGCGGCCTCGACGAGGTGCTTGACAATCAGCGGGCGGCTGATCGCCGAGACCAGCGGGTAGCGGTCCATGTAGAGCGCGTTGGACTGCAGGGTGGGCAGGCAGTACTCGTTGGCGAACTCGTCACGGGCATCGACGACCACGGCCTCGATGGCGCCGCAGTCCAGTGCTCGTTGCCGGACGACCTCCATATCCTCGCCGCCCTGGCCGAGATCGATAGCCACGGCGACGACTTCACGCCCGGTCTCCTTGCCGATCCAGCTGATCGCCACCGACGTGTCCAAGCCGCCGGAATACGCGAGGATGACGCGCTCGGACACCAGCTACCTCCTCTTCATCATGATCATCGGTTACTGCAGCTCGTCGAATCGGGCCGCGAGTTCGGCACCGGTCAAAGGTTCGCGCGCGACGACCAAGATGGTGTCGTCGCCGGCGATCGTGCCGACGACATGCGGGAGGGCGGCGCGGTCGATGGCCACCGCAAGGTAGTGCGCAGCGCCTGGAGGCGTGCGTAGCACTGCGAGGTTGCCGCTGGCGTCGCTGGACACCAGCAGCTCACCCAGCAGGCGGGAAAGCCGTTCTGTGCCACCGGAAACACCACGCACCGGGCTGCCGTCCTCGGGGATCACGTACGCGCCGGCGCCGCCGTCGGCACCACGCAGCTTGACCGCGCCCAGCTCCTCGAGGTCGCGCGACAACGTCGCCTGCGTGGCCTCGATACCCTCGGCCGCCAGTGCCGCGGCCAGCTCGCCTTGGCTGCTGACGGCACGGGACGAGAGAATCGCGACGATGCGCGCCTGCCGACCCGCGCGGGTGCTGCTGATCTCCGGTGCATTCATGAGCAGCGCTCCAGCAGCCAGACGAGCAGCGCTTTCTGGGCGTGCAGCCGGTTCTCGGCTTCGTCCCACACCAGGCTCTGGGGCCCGTCGATCACTTCGTCGGTGATCTCATAGCCCCGGTGTGCGGGAAGGCAGTGCAGGACAACGGCATTCGCATCCGCTATGGCGAGCAGCCTGCTGTCGATCCGGAACGGCTCGAACGGCCCGACGCGATCCAGTCCATCGGTCTCCTGGCCCATGGAAGTCCAGGTGTCGGTCACCAGAACGTCCGCGCCCTCGGAGGCGGCCGCCGGTTCGGCGGTCACGTGGACACTGCCACCGGTGTCGTGCGCACGTCCCTCCGCGGCGTCGACGATGCCGGGGTCGGGCTCGAATCCCGGCGGCGCGGCGATCGTGACGTGCATGCCCGCGGTCACCCCGCCGAGCAGCAGCGAGTGCGCCATGTTGTTGGCGCCGTCGCCGAAGTAGGCCAGCCGCAGTCCTTTCAAGCGGCCCTTGTGTTCTGCGACCGTCTGCAAGTCGGCCAGCACCTGGCAGGGGTGAAACTCGTCGGACAGCGCGTTGATCACCGGCACGGTTGCCGCCGATGCCATTGCGGTCAGCCGGTTCTGCCCGTACGTCCGCCAGACGATCGCCTCCACGTAGCGCGACAGCACCCGCGCGGTGTCCTCCAGCGTCTCGTCGCGGCCGAGTTGGGTGTTGCTCCCGTCGACGACGACGGCGTGGCCGCCGAGTTGGGCCACGCCGACCTCGAAGGAGAACCGGGTTCGCGTCGAGTTCTTGTCGAAGATCACCGCGACTCCGCGCGGCCCGTCCAGCGGGCGATGGCTGAAGGGGTCTTTCTTGAGTGCGGCCGCCAGCTCGAGCACCTCGGCCTGATCGGCCGGCGTCAGATCGTCGTCGCGTAGAAAGTGCCTGATGCCGCTCATGTCGACGCCTTGTCGAGGATTCCCGGCAACGCGCTGACGAACTCGTCGATCTGCGTTTCGGTGATGATGAGAGGCGGCGCCAGCCGGACGATGTCCGGCACCGGCGCGTTGACCAGGAACCCGGCATCTCGGGCTGCGGATTCCACCCGCTTGGACGCAGGCGCGGTCAACACCACGCCGCGAAGCAGTCCTCGGCCCCGAACGTGGTCGACCAGTGGATGATTCAACGATTCGATCCCGTGACTGAGTACCTTGCCCAACACGTCGGCGCGACCGACCAGGTCCTGCTCGGTGAGGGTCTGAAGCACCGCCAGGGCCGCCGCTGCGCACACCGGGTTGCCGCCGAATGTGCTTCCGTGCATCCCGGGCTCCATCAGCCGTGCTGCCGGTCCCACCGCAAGGCAGGCACCGATCGGCAAGCCGCCGCCGAGGCCCTTGGCCAACGTGATCACGTCCGGGGTGATCCCGTCGTGCTGGTGGGCGTAGAACGCGCCGGTGCGGCCGATACCCGTCTGCACCTCGTCGAGCACCAGCAATGCGCTATGGCGCGAGGTGATCTCCCTTGCCGCAACGAGATATCCCGCCGGCGGGACGACGACGCCGCCCTCCCCCATGATCGGTTCGAGAAATACCGCGGCGGTCTCGTCGGAGACGGCGGCGGCCAGCGCTTGGATGTCGCCGTACGGCACATGGCTGACGTCGCCCGGCAGGGGCATGAACGGCGCCCGCTTGGCGGGTTGACCGGTCAGCGCAAGTGAACCCATGGTGCGGCCGTGGAAAGCATCCTGCGCCGCAACGAGTTTCGTGCGGCCCGTGAGCCGCGACAGCTTGAACGCGACTTCGTTGGCCTCTGCCCCCGAGTTGCAGAAGAACACCTTCGTGTCGGCGTCGATGCCCAGCAGCCCGGCGAGGGCCTCCGCCAACGCGATTCCCGGTTCGTGCATGTACAGATTCGAGGTGTGGCCGAGCGTGTTCATTTGCCGGGTCACGGCCTCGATCACCGCCGGGTGGCGGTGCCCGAGCACATTCACCGCGATCCCGCCGAGCAGGTCGAGATAGCGATTGCCGTCGACGTCGGTGACGACGGCGCCGTCGCCGCTGGCCAGCGCAAGCGGCGGCGTCCCGTAGTTGTCCATCATCACGGCCTGCCAACGGGTTTCGAGGGTGTTCCCCCCCGAGCTTCGCTCGACCCCCTGGGCGCTCATGCCCTCACCACCTTGGTTCCGGTCCCCGCGTCGGTGAACAACTCGACCAGCACACAGTGTTCGACACGACCGTCGATGATGTGTGCGCTGGGTACGCCGGAGGCGACGGCCCGCAGGCACGCCTCGACCTTCGGGAGCATCCCGGTGTCCAGCGACGGCAGCAGTTGAGCCAGTGTGCCCGTGTCGATTTCGCTGACGAAGGAGTCGCGGTCGGGCCAGCGGGTATACAGCCCTTCCACATCGGTGAGCATCAACAGCTTTTCCGCTGACAGCGCCTCCGCGAGGGCGGCCGCGGCAGTGTCGGCGTTGATGTTGTGCACCACCCCGTCGACGTCGGGGGCGATCGTCGATACCACCGGAATACGCCCCGCTGCAACGAGATCCAACACGGCGGCGGTGTTGACTGTTGCCACATCGCCAACTAGGCCGATGTCGGTGGCGATCCCGTCGACGGTGACGCTGCGGCGCACAGCAGTGAACAAGTGTGCGTCCTCGCCGGTGATGCCCACGGCGTACGGCCCGTGCGCGTTGATGTGGTTCACTAGTTCCCTGCCGACCTGCCCGAACAGCACCATGCGGGCGACGTCGAGCACTTCAGGCGTGGTGACCCGGAATCCGGCCTTGAAGTCGCCAGCGATCCCGAGCCGTTTCAGCATTGCGCTGATCTGCGGACCACCGCCATGCACGACCACCGGGTGGATACCGCAATTGCGCAAGAACACCATGTCGGCGGCGAACGCCGCGCGCAGATGATCCTCGGTCATCGCGTTGCCGCCGTACTTGACCACGACGATCTTGTCGTGCAGCGCTTTCAACCATGGCAGTGCCTCGGCCAGCACCTGGGCTTTCACGTCGGCGGTGACGGCGGGCGCACTCATGAGCTGTAGGCCGAGTTCTCTTCGACGTACCCGTGTGACAGGTCCGTGGTGCGGATGGCCGCGACTGCACTCCCCGCGCCCAGGTCGACGGTCAGGTCGATGTCGGTCCCGCTGAGATCGACTTCGCGCGCGCGAGGCGCTCCGATGCCGTGCGCAAAGACAGCAAACCCGTTGAACGACACCGTGATCCGATCCGGATTCAATGGGACAGGTGCCATCCCGACGGCCGCGACAACTCTGCCCCAGTTCGCGTCGGAGCCGAACAAGGCGGTCTTGACCAGGCTGTCGCGGGCGATGACGCGCGCGACAGTCAGCGCGTCGTCCTCGGTTTCGGCGCCGGTGACCGTGACGGTGACGTGCTTGGTCACGCCCTCCGCGTCGGCCTGCAGTTGCGCGACGAGGTCGTCGCAGATATGAAGCAGCGCGTCGTCGAGCTCGTCTTGGCCGGGCTCGATCTCACTGGCACCGGAGGCAAGGACCAGGACGGTGTCATTGGTCGAGCAGCTCCCGTCGATGTCGAGCCGGTCGAATGTCATTGCGGTGGCTCGGCGCAACGCGGACTCGAGCGCGGTCGAGTCGGCGACAGCGTCAGTGGTGATCACGCACAGCATCGTGGCCAGCGACGGTGCCAACATCCCTGCCCCCTTGGCCATTCCGCCGACCGTCCAGTTTCCGGAATGATGCAACGCCGCCTGCTTCGGAACGGTGTCCGTTGTCATGATCGACCGCGCGGCGTCCTCTCCGCCCGTGATGCCGCCGGCCAGCTCGTGGACAACGGCACGCACGCCTGCCAACACCTTGTCCATGGGTAGCCGGTCACCGATCAATCCGGTGGAGCAGACGCCGATTTCGAGCGCTCCGGTCTCGGTGCCCCAGTCGGACAGGGCCTCGGCGAGGGCTTCCGCGGTGGCGTGGGTGTCCTGGAACCCGGGCGGACCCGTGCAGGCGTTGGCGCCACCGGAATTGAGAATGACGGCTCGCAGCCGCCCCGTGGTCAACACCCGACGCGTCCACAGAACCGGCGCGGCCTTGAACTGATTGCGGGTGAACACCCCCGCTGCCGTCAAGTCCGGTCCCTCGTTGACCACCAGAGCCAGGTCCAATGCACCGGAGGCTTTGATACCAGCGGCGATTCCCGCGGCGCGGAAGCCCGCGGGCGCGGTCACACCCTGTGTGCGGACGAGCCGCGTCTGCGCGGCAGGGGCGCACTGCCCGCTCCCGCGGGAGTCGGTCACGGCGCCAATCCGACCACCGACAGCCCTTCGGTTTCGAGCCAGCCGAGCGCGAGGTTCATCGACTGAATCGCCGCTCCGCCAGTGCCCTTGACCAGGTTGTCGATAGCGCAGACTGCGACGAACATCCTCGCGTCCTCGTCGACGGCGATCGAGATGTGCGCGGCGTTGCCCCCGACTACTGCTCCGGTGCGGGGTAGCTGCCCTTCGGGCATCAGATAGACGAAAGGCTCAGAGGTATAGGCTTTTTCATATGCTTCGCGCAACCGCGGGACCGTCGAGGCGGTGCGAGCGGTACAGGTGGCGAGAATGCCTCGCGACATCGGCACCAACACCGGCGTGAATGAGACCGATACCGCCCGATCGGTCAGCGCCTGCAGTCCCTGCGCGATCTCCGGAGTGTGCCTATGGGCGCCGGCGATGTTGTAGGCCCGCGCCGAGCCGATCACCTCCGTGGCGAGCAGGTCCGGTTTCGCCGTGCGGCCGGCCCCTGACGTGCCGCTCACCGCCACCACCGTGACCACGGGTTCGATCAGGTTCTCGGCAATCGCCGGAACCAGGGCGAGCAGCGCGGCGGTCGGATAGCAGCCCGGCACCGCTATCCGCCGCGCCCCGCGAAGGTGGTCGCGGTTGCCGGGCAGTTCGGGAAGCCCGTACGGCCACGCCCCGGCATGTGCCGAGCCGTAGAACCGCTCCCAGGCATCGGCGTCGGTCAGCCGGAAGTCGGCCCCGCAGTCGATGATCAGCGTGTCCGGGGCCAGCCGCTCAGCCAGCTCTGCCGAGTGGCCGTGGGGAAGCGCGAGGAACACGACGTCATGACCCGACAGCACCCGCGCATCGGTGGCCTCCAGCACACGCGAGGCCAGCGGCGGCAAGTGCGGATGATGATCGGCCACGGTCGTGCCGGCGTTGGTGGCCGCAGTCAGGGCGCCGATCGTCAGGCGCCCGTCGGCATAGGCTGGATGTCCGAGCAGAAGGCGCAGAATCTCCCCGCCCGCGTAGCCGCTGGCGCCCGCGACCGCGACCGTCGTCATATGACAAAGTCTGCATTATTATGCAATTGGGTGCAAATCAATTCCAGCCGCTGGAGGGGTTAGGCGCGCTGCACTGCGCCGACGGCGGCCGCAGCCTTCCGTATTCCGGCGTCGCGCGCGGCACTGGCCTCGTCCTCCGTCAGGGTGCGGTCGGCTGCTCGGAACCGCAGCGCCATGGCGAGGGACTTGTTGCCTTCGCCGATTTGAGGACCCGTGTAGACGTCGAAGAGGCGGATGTCTTCCAGCAGCTCGCCGGCGCCCTCGCGGAGCGCGTCGATCACCGCCTGCGCGGCGACATCGTCAGACACCACGAGGCTGACGTCCTGAAACACCGCCGGGAACGGCGACACCCTGGGCGCCGGCAGCGTCAAGGAGAGCGGAATCGCGTCGAGGTCGAGTTCCACGGCACAGGTGCCTTTCGGCAACCCACTGCGCTCGACGACCGCGGGATGCAACTGCCCCGCATGCCCGACCACGACGTTGCCGGCGAGAACCTCGGCGCAGCGGCCGGGATGCCACGGCAGATCGTCCGCAGGGCGCAGCGTCAGCTCCACCGCACAGGCTCGCGCGACAGTCCTCACCACCTCGAAGGCATCAGCGGCGTCGACGGACCGGCCAGGACCCCACGGCCCGCGTGGTTCGCGCAGACCGGTCAGCACGACGGCGACATGCTGGGGCTGATCCGGCAACGAGTCGTCCAGGATTTCGATCTCCTGCTCGGTCGGCCTGCGGTCGACGGGCAACGGCTCGACAGGGCGGGTGCGTGCGGTCGGAAGCACCACCTGCTCGATCGCGAACAGCGCAGCGTCCACCGCACCGCGAGAGACGTTGCGGCCCAGCGCCTCCAACAGTCCCGGAAGGAGCGTGGTGGCCAGTTCGGGGCGATCCGCTTCCAGCGGGTTGAGCACGCGCAACGTGTTTCGCCGCGGATCGTCGGCCAGCAGGCCCCACTTGTCGAACACGCCAGGGGGCAGAAACGGCGACGGCTTCACTTCCACGTAGCCGGACAACGCCAGCGACTTCCCGATCGCCCTGCGCCGCTGCTGAACTGCGCTGAGGCCGCGACCCGCCGGCGCCTGGGGCAGCACCGACGGGATGATGTCGAGGCCCTCCAAGCGCAGCACTTCCTCGACCAGATCGGCCGGCTGCACCAGGTCGGGCCGCCAGCTCGGCGGTGTGACGGCCAGTGTCGGCCCATGATCGGCGACAGTCGCGCCCACCTGTCCGAGGCGGCGCAGTGCTGTGCCCGCCGGATAGCCGACGCCAGCGGTCCGGTCGGGCAGGTCGGTGGTGAACTCGATCGTCGGCATCGACCAGTCGTCCCTGGGCGGGTCGCCCCGCCAGTCTGTCAGCGTGGGTTCGACTGTGCCGCTCGCGATTTCACTTAAGAACGTTGATGCTCGGTCGAGTGCGGCCACTGAGATGGCCGGGTCGACCGCTCGCTCGTAGCGCCGACCGGCCTCACTGCTCAGATGCAGCCGCCGCTGGGTGCGCGAGACCGCCGCCGGGTCCCAGACCGCGGCTTCGAGCAACACGTCGCGGGTGTCCTCACGCATCTCGGTGGTACCGGCGCCCATCACGCCCCCGATCGCCGCGGTCGCCGCGTCGTCGACGATCAGCACATCGGCGTCGTTGAGCTGTCTCGTAACGTCGTCGAGCGTGACGACCGTCTCGCCAGTCCGGGCAAACCGCACCCGGAAGCCCCCGGTGATCCGACTCAGGTCGTGGGCGTGCATCGGATGCCCGAGCTCGAGCATCACGTAGTTCGTGACGTCGACCGCCGGGGAGATGGCGCGAATGCCCGACAGCAGCAGTCGACGCTGCATCCACCACGGCGAGACCGCGCCGGGATCGATCCCGCTGACCGCGCGCAGGGCGAACCGGCGCACGCCGGTGCCGGCATCGATGGTCAACGGCCAGGCCTCCCCCTCGGCGGCCAGCGGCGGCACCTCGGCGGGGTCGACGAAGTCGAGGTTGTACGCGCATGCGATTTCGCGGGCCAGGCCTCGTACTGACAGGCAATAACCGCGGTCCGGGGTGATCGCGAGATGAAAGACGTAGTCGTCCAAGCCAAGCACGCGCGCGGCGTCGTCACCGGGTGAAGCCGTGCCCGCGGGCAGCACCAGAATTCCTGCGTGATCGGCTCCGAAGTTCAGTTCGGCCGCCGAGCAGATCATCCCGTCGGACGTGCGTCCGTACGTCGAGCGCGTCGCGATCGTGAAGTCACCGGGCAGCGTCGTGCCGGGCAGCGCCACCGCCACGAGGTCGCCGACCACGAAGTTCGTTGCCCCGCAAACGATGTCGCGGGGCGCAGACTCACCGACGTCAACCTTCACCGCACGAATCGGCTTCTTGAACTCCGTCAGCTCCTCGATCTCGGACACCCGGCCGATCGTCAACGGCCCCGAGACAGGTCCGACCGGGATCACTTCCTCGACCTCGTGGCCGATCCGGATCAGGGTCTGCTCGAGCTCGTCGGGCGACACGTCCCAGCCCGGCGCACCGACGCCGACCACGTCACGCAGCCAGCTGTACGGAACCCGCATCAGGTCCCAACCCCGAACGGCAGTGAGAAGCGGACGTCGCCTTCCACCATGTCGCGCATGTCCGGGATCCCGTTGCGAAACTGCAGCGTGCGCTCCAATCCCATCCCGAACGCGAATCCGGAGTACACGTTGGGGTCAATTCCGCAGGCGCGCAGGACATTCGGATGGACCATGCCGCAGCCGCCCCATTCCACCCAGCCGGCACCGCCCTTCTTGTTCTCGAACCAGACATCGACCTCGGCGGACGGTTCGGTGAAGGGGAAGAAGTGCGGGCGAAAACGGGTCCGGCCCTGTGAACCGAACTCCGCGCGGGCGAACGCATCCAGCGTGCCCCGTAGATGTGCCATGGTCAGGCCGCGATCCACCGCGAGCCCTTCTACCTGGTGGAACACCGGCGTATGCGTGGCGTCGAGTTCGTCGGTGCGAAACGTCCGGCCGATGGAGACGATGTAGACGGGCAGGTCGCGTTCGAGCAGCGCGCGGATCTGCACCGGCGACGTGTGAGTGCGCAGGACCTGCCGGGAGCCTTCGGGCGCGACGTGAAACGTGTCCTGCTCGCTTCGCGCCGGATGGTCGGGACCGAAGTTCAGCGCGTCGAAATTGAATTGCTCAGTCTCGACCTCGGGTCCCTCGGCCAGCTCCCATCCCATCGCGACGAAGGTGTCCGCGACGTGCTCCGCGAGGATGGTGATCGGATGGCGTGCCCCAATCGGCTGCCTGGTGGACGGCAGTGTGACGTCGATACGTTCGGCCACCAGCACCGCGGCATCGCGCTCGGCTCGCAAGGCTGCCAGCCGGTCGTCGTACCCCTGCTGCACCTCTGTGCGCGCGACGTTGACGCGGCGCCCAGCGTCAGCGCGTTGGTCCTTCGCAAGCGTGCCCAGTGCCTGCCGCGCCAGCGCGACGGGTGACCGGTCACCGAGGTGCTCGGTCTTCGCGCGCGCCAGAGCGTCGAGATCTGAGGCGAGATCGAACGCATGACGAGCCGCACTGACCGCTTTGGCCAGCGATTCTTCGGACAGGTCGGGCTGATCAGCCACCCGGCGATTCTAGGTGACGCCAGGTCGATCGCTATACCGGCACAGCGTCAGGCGCGGCGCTGACCGGCACGGGCTCGACCCGTCCGGCGCGCACACCCTCGGCCAGCCGGCGTGCGGTCAACGCGCCCACGGTTCCGACGATCGGCGCGATGACCACCGGCAGTCCCGTGTTCACCAGGACCAGGTAGCCGAATCCGACACCGATGACGAACAACGCGACGCGCACTTTCGTCCAGCGGGCGGGCCCGCCGAAACGCAGGGACACTGCCATCCCGAGGGCGAGTGCGACAACATGGCCGGCGTCGGTGAACCCGCTATCGGGAGATAACCCCACGATGCTGGTGCAGACGATCAGCGCGCCGATCGCGGCCCACCAGCCGATCCACGCGGGTCGCCAGCGGGTGGGGATGGCTGCGGTGAGCGCGCCGAGCACGGCTGCGGCGCCATAGCTGATCCCGACGTCGGTGGCCCGGACAACCGATACTGGCAGCCACCCGAAATCGACGGCGGCCACCAGGCCCATGGCGACGATCAACGTGGCTCCGACATGACCGATTGCGAATGTGATCAGCACGCGTCCGCTGCGCCAGAACAGCTCGGCGAGTGCGAGCAAACACACAAGCCCGGGTAGCCAAAACCACATCGGACCACTCGAGGTGACGAACGCGCTCCCGATCAGTGTGCCGAGCCGGCCATGGGCGAGGTTGTGCAGGTTCGTGCTCATGTGCCGGATGACGTGGTCCTGCACCCGCGGGCCCATGAGCAGCAAGGTGGTGCCGATGGTCAGCAGAGTCGCCGCGTACCCTAGCGTGACCTGGAGGCGGCGCACGGTTGACCACGTTCGCGCAAGCATTGACTCCACTATTCCTGTGGCGGGCTTTCATCTGTCGTACCGGTGGCTGGCAAGTCCCTGCGAGTTTCCAGGCGGTACATAGTGATATCGGGTGGTACCCCGCTCATGCGGTGCGAAAACACCGGCCGGCGCAACCGTTTCGGTGACACGCCGAAAGTCTCGAGCTCTTCTTCAGACAGACGATCCAGCGTGGCATCGGTGACGAGCACACCGCCTCTGCCGGCGTTCTCCATCACCCGCGCGGCGACGTTGACGTCCACCCCAAGCCAGTCCGACCCGATCCGCTGGGGGCGGCCAGTGTGGATGCCCACCCGCATCTCGGGTATATATCCTTCCACCGCAACGTCTTTCAGTGCCTCACGTGCCACGACGACGGCGGCGACAGCGGCGACCGGATCCGGGAACACCGCCATGATCCCGTCGCCCATCCGTTTGACCACCTGCCCGCCGGCCTGCAACATCGGCGGCTCGATCGTCTGGGCGACCTTCCTGAGCAGCTTGAGCGTCGCGTCGTCACCCACGCTCAGCGACCACGACGAAAAACCCACGAGATCGGTGAAGACGAGTGTCAGCTCATCGTCCGGGGGCTGACGGCCCATTCTGTGGCGCAGGGCGTCCCACACCTGCAGCGCGCCGAGACTGATTTCGCGCGATGCTGCGTCGCGATCGCCCAGCAGGCGGTCGGCTGCGCGGGCGGCCGCAGCCGGACCGCCGAAGCCGCTGGCGGACAGCCGGTCACCGAAATGCGGGTCGCCGGGCAGCGCCTTGCGCGCCCGGCGAATCGCGGCGATCACTCCGGGGCGGTGGTTCGCCTCGTCGAACCAGCCACGCTTCTGCGCATTGGCGGGCGGTGCATCAGACGCGCCGTCGACATCCCCGAGCTCGCCGGATCCATCGCCGGACGGCTCGACCTTCACAATCGCCACAGTAGAGGCCCCGTCTGAGAGCGGGCAATGTTGCGTGGACCTCATCGCCCGGTGTGCCCCGCTAAACCCGCTGATCACAGCGCTGCAGCGGAGCGGTCGCCGGCAGGTAACACCCTCCCCCGACACGCTCGACAGTTGTAGACAACGGGTGTTGTCAACATTATTCTCAGTGCACTGCCACCGAGGGAGGAAGCGTGAGCCGGCCATCGACGACCACCGCCGCACAGCGACCACTGCGGCAACAGGCCGGCGCGCCGCTCGGACCGGATTCGCTGACGTGGAAGTACTTCGGCGATCTGCGGACCGGAATGATGGGCGTCTGGATAGGTGCGTTACAGAACATGCACCCGGAGCTCGGGGCCGGCGTTGAGGAGCATTCGATTCTGCTGCGCGAGCCTCTGCAGAGAGTCGCCCGATCCGTCTACCCGATCATGGGCGTGGTGTACGACGGCGATCGCGCGTCTCAAACCGGCGATCAGATACGGGGTTTCCACAGGACCATCAAGGGTGTCGACGCGGCCGGTCGCCGCTACCACGCGCTGAACCCCGAGACGTTCTACTGGGCGCATGCGACCTTCTTCATGCTGGTCCTCAAGACCGCCGAGTACTTCTGTGGGGGCCTCACCGAGGCTGACAAACGTCAGCTGTTCGACGAACACGTGCAGTGGTACGCCATGTATGGCATGAGCATGCGGCCGGTGCCGAAAACCTGGGAGGAGTTCCAGGCATACTGGGACCGCATGTGCCGCGACGAGCTGGAGCTCAACCAGGCGGCCATCGACATCTTCCAAATCCGGATTCCCAAACCAAAATTCGTGCTGGTGCCCACGCCTTTGTGGGACCAGCTCTTCAGGCCGCTGGTTGCCAGTCAGCGCTGGCTCGCCGCCGGGCTCTTCGATCCGGTCGTGCGCGAAAAAGCAGGCATGCGCTGGACGGCCGGCGACGAAGTGTTGCTGCGGCTGTTCGGCAAGGCTGTCGAGATCGCGTTCTGGGCAGTGCCCGACGAGATCCGTCTGCACCCACGTGCGTTGACCGCCTACCGGCGGGCTGCGGGCAAGCTCCCTCCCGATGGGCCGCTCGTCGAAGCGCCGGCATTGATGGCGCCCCCGCGCGACCGGCGCGGGATGCCCATGCACTATTTCCCGCGGCGCAAGACGCTCGCTGAGCGCGCCGGTGCTCTTGTGCACACCACGTTCTCGCTAGCCGGGCTGCGGCCGGCAGGTGGGCGCGGCCGGGCCGCCTAGACGGCAGGCGCTAGAACGTCCAACTGCCCTCGGGGCTCAGCACGAACCCGTGCTGTTTGCCTACGTTCCAGGATTCGACATTGGTCGTGCCGGGCAGCACGCCCCAGCATGCCGTCGCGGCGACAGATGCTTTGAAGGTGTAGGTCATCCGGCACCGATAGCCGGCGGGCGTGACGAATTGAACGCCGGTCGTCGAGTACGCGGAATACGTTGTGTAGTCCTTGTAGTTCGCCTCAGTGAACCCGCTCAGATCCGGAAACGGTCTGGGATCTGCCTTTGCTATCGGCACGGTGAACCCGGCGACCGCGATCAATGCCGCACTGACGATGCTCGCACGGTGACCACGCTAGGCATCTCGCTGCGCCCGGGCGCTTTGATACAGGCAGATGGCGGCCGCGGCGGCCACATTGAGGCTCTCGGCTCCACCGGGCATCGGGATGCGCACACGCGCGTCTGCCATCGCGGCGACATCGGGTCTCAACCCGTGGGCCTCGGACCCGAACAACCATGCGACGCAACCCGACACGTCAGCGACGTCCAGGGACACCTCACCGTCGGCTGTGGTGGCCAGTATTCGCAAGCCCGCTTCAGACAACGCCGTGACGGCTGCCACGGCATCCGATTCGACGACGAGCGGAACAGCGAACACGCTGCCGGCCGAAGCGCGCAGACACTTGGCGTTGTACGGATCGACGCTGTGGCCCGCCAGGATCACCGCTTCTGCTCCCATCGCGTGCGACAGGCGGATCACCGTGCCGGCGTTGCCGGGTTCTGACAGGTCGACGGCGGCCACGGCCAGGCGCGGGCGGGTGGCGACGACGTCACGCCACGCCACCGCGACCGCCTCGCACACCGCGACGAGACCGACCGGAGTCACTGTGTCCGACAACCGTTTCGCCGCCCGCTCCGTCACACGATGCACGGGGACGTCGGCACCGGCCAGCAACGCAGCGAACCGCGCGACCGCAGGCTCGGTGACGAAAACCTCGCGGACTGCGCCGTGGCGCAGTGCAGCCTCGACCAGATTCGGCCCCTCGGCGAGGAACTGGCCGGCCCGCTCGCGGGCAACGTGCCGGTGCAGCTTGGCCGCGGCCGCGACCCGTGACGAACTCTCGGTGAGGAGTCCCGGGCTGGTGGCCAGTCTTACGCGGCCTCTCCCGAATCGGGATTCGACGGCGCATTGACGTCCTCCGGCAACGCTGCCTTCGCGACAGCGACGAGTGCGCCGAAGGCGCCCGGGTCGGTGACCGCGATCTCCGCGAGGTTCTTCCGGTCGACGTCTACACCGGCGGCCTTGAGGCCCTGAATCAGGCGGTTGTAGGTGATGTCGTTGGACCGTGCGGCAGCGTTGATCCGAGAGATCCACAGCTTGCGGAACTCGCCCTTGCGGGCTCGCCGGTCACGGTAGGCGTAGTTCAGCGAATGAAGTTGTTGCTCTTTGGCTTTGCGGTACAGGCGTGACCGCTGGCCGCGGTAGCCCTTGGAAGCCTCAAGGACGGTGCGCCGCTTCTTGTGGGCGTTGACCGCCCGCTTTACGCGTGCCATGGCTTGTTATTCCTTATCTCGTTCGTGCAGTAGTGAGTCGGCTCAGCCGTTGAGCAACTTCTTGATGCGCTTGGTGTCCTTGCCCGACACCGTCACTCGGCCTTCGAGGCGACGCATCCTCTTTGTGGGCTTGTGCTCAAGCAGGTGGCGGCGGTTCGCCCGTTGGCGTACCACCTTGCCGGTTCCGGTGAGCCGGAACCGTTTTGACGCACCACTGTGCGACTTGGCCTTCGGCATGTTATTTCCTCAGTTCTCAGTTCTGTTCAGGGCTGGTGGTCTCGGGATTGCCAGCGGCGCTGTCCGCTTCTGCCCTTCGCGTAAGCGGCTCATCGCTGCTGTTTGCTCTTCGCGCAAGCGGCTCATCGCCGCCACTGGCTTGCTGCGCCGCCTTCGCCCGAGTCTTCGCGCCGCGGTGTGGCGCCAGCACCATCGTCATGTTGCGTCCGTCCTGCTTGGCCGACGTCTCGACGAAGCCGTAGTCGGCGACGTCGGCGCCCAGCCGCTGCAGAAGCCGGTAGCCCAGTTCCGGGCGGGACTGCTCGCGTCCGCGGAACATGATCGTGACCTTGACCTTCGACCCAGCTTCGAGGAAACGCACAACGTGTCCCTTCTTGGTCTGATAGTCGTGGTCGTCGATCTTCGGACGTAACTTCTGTTCCTTGACGACGGTCTGCTGCTGGTTCTTGCGAGACTCGCGCTCCTTCAGAGCCGTCTCGTACTTGAACTTGCCGTAATCCATGATTTTGCAGACCGGCGGTCTGGCGTTCGGAGCGACTTCGACAAGATCGAGATCGGCGTCAGCGGCGACGCGAAGGGCGTCTTCGATGCGCACGATCCCTACTTGCTCACCGCCGGGTCCGATCAGTCGGACCTCGGGGACTCGAATGCGCTCGTTGACGCGGGTCTCAGTGGTGATGGGGCCTCCCTGGGTTGGTAATAGTGCTGCGAGGCGTTCACGAGTCGCAGGACAGCAACGGCAGGCCCAGGGCACTCCATCAGCAAAAAGGCCCCGCGTAGCGCGGGGCCCGATACCGACCGATCGCGGCCAACGCCGCCCGCGCGTAACGCGGAAACAACCCTCGAGGGGGCCGATGACCGGACCGCTGAGCCGATGTGGCCAACGGTGGGAGCGGGACTCCACTTGCTGTCCCTGACACACTCAGGAACGGTCGCCGTGCCAGTCTAGCAGGCATGACCGACGGGAATCGCACGCGAGAGCTGGCAGAGATCCCGGCCGTCGAGGTGATCACCCGGGCCGCGGTAATGATCATGAGCGCCGCGGCCGAGAAACTCGGACTGTCCTCACCTGACCCGGCGACAAGTCCCTACCGCGACATGGACGAGGCTCGTCGGTTGATCACCGGACTGGCCGGCCTGGTGACCGCGTCGGCCGAATATCTCGGACCGCACGCCGGTCCCCTGCGTGACGGTTTGACCTCCCTCCAACGTGCGTTCCGCGACTACAGCTCCACCCCCGACGACGTCGGCGCTGGCCCAGGCGAGAAGTACACCGGCCCAGTGGGCTAACCCGTGTCCAAGGGTGAGCGAATATCCTCGCGGCTAATGACCGCGATCGACACACGGCCGTCCACACGGCTCTCCTGGGTCCCGGCGGCGGCCGGCTGGATCGTCGGCGTCATCGCGACGCTCTCGCTGCTCGCCAGCCTGTCCCCGTTCCTGCGCAACGTGATCAAAATGCCGCGGGAGTTCATCGACAACTACATCTTCAACTTCCCGGACACCAGCTTCGCGTGGTCGTTGGTGCTCGCCCTGCTCGCCGCCGCGCTGGCAGCCCGCAAGCGGATCGCGTGGTGGATCCTCCTGCTCAACCTCATCTTCGCCGCGGGCTGGAACGTCGGGGATCTCGCGTCCGGTGAGGACAGCCCCGCCGAGCAGTTCGGTGACACGTTGGGGCTGGTACTGCACCTCGCTGCGGTCGTGGTCCTCGCAGTGGCCTATCGCGAGTTCTACGCCCGGGTTCGACGCGGCGCGTTGCTGAGGGCGGCCGGTGTGCTAGTCGCGGGCATGGCCATTGGCACACTGCTGGCGTGGGGGTTGCTCACTGCGTTCCCGGACAGCCTGCCTGCCGACGAACGGCTCCCGTATGCGCTGAACCGGGTGAGCGGATTCGCCCTTGCCGACCCCGCGCTGTTCACGGGCCACCCAGGGTTTGTGCTCAACACCTTGTTCGGCTTGTTCGGCGCCGTCGCGCTGGTAACCGCCGCGGTCGTGCTGTTCATGTCCCAGCGCGCCGAAAATGCTCTGACGGGCGAGGATGAGTCCGCGATCCGCGGCCTGCTCGAGGTATACGGGAAGAACGACTCTCTCGGATACTTCGCGACGCGCCGAGACAAGGCCGTCGTGTTCGCCGACAGCGGGCGCGCCGCGATCACCTACCGGGTCGAGGTCGGCGTCTGCCTTGCCAGCGGCGACCCGATCGGGGACCCGCGGGCATGGCCTCAAGCGATCGGCACGTGGCTGCGGCTGTGCTCGGCGTACGGATGGGCGCCGGGCGTGATGGGGGCCAGTGCTGTTGGTACCGAGGCGTTTCGCGCGGCTGGGCTCAACGCACTGCAGCTTGGCGACGAGGCGATCCTGTACCCCGACCGGTTCCGGCTGTCCGGGCCGAGCATGCGGGGGGTCCGTCAGGCCGTCACCCGCGCGCGGCGGGCCGGCTTGACCGTACGCGTCCGGCGCCACCGCGACGTTTCGGCCGACGAGATGGCGCTGGTGATCCAGCGTGCAGACGCTTGGCGCGACACCGGTGCCGAGCGCGGGTTTTCGATGGCGCTTGGTCGCCTGGGAGATAGCGCGGACGGCGACTGCCTGCTCGTCGAGGCCGTGAAGAACGAGACCGACGTCGTCGCGATGCTGTCGCTGGTCCCGTGGGGCGGCACGGGCGCGTCGTTGGACCTCATGCGCCGCGCGCCGAACTCGCCCAACGGGACCATCGAACTCATGGTCAGCGAGCTCACTATGCAAGCGGAAAGCTTTGGGGTGTCGCGTATTTCGCTGAACTTTGCGATGTTCCGCGCCGCGTTCGAGGCCGGCGCCCGGCTAGGTGCCGGCCCGGTTGCCCGGCTCTGGCGGGGTCTGCTGGTCTTTTTCTCACGCTGGTGGCAGCTGGAGACGTTGTACCGGTCCAACATGAAATATCAGCCCGAATGGGTACCACGGTTTGCGTGCTACGAGGATGCGCGGCTGATTCCCCGGGTGGGCGTGGCGTCCGTGATCGCCGAAGGCTTTCTCGTGCTGCCGTTTTCGCGGCGCAGCGAGCAACACACCGGCGTGCATCCAGCGGTGCCAGAAGCTGTCATGGCCAGTGGCGTCTTGCATCATGACGGCACCGCTCCCGACCTCAGCCGGTTAACCGAAGGCGCCGTCGCGATCGACACCCCCGCGGCGAGGGTGCCCGACCAGGTTCGCGTCCGAATGGCAAAGCTGAGGACGCTGGTATCGGGCGGGGTCGATCCCTACCCCGTCGGCAAATCCCCCAGCCACACGATCGCAAAAGCTCTTGATGAAGTCGACGACGTCGCCGTCACCGTGTCTGGCCGGGTGCTGCGAATCCGCGACTACGGCGGTGTCCTGTTCGCCGACCTGCGTGACTGGTCCGCGGATGTGCAGCTGCTGTTGAGCAATTCGGACCTCGCCAGCGGGTCGACCGCAGACTTCACCGCGGCCATCGATCTGGGCGACCTGATCGAAGTCACCGGCACGATGGGATTCAGCAAGAACGGCACCCGGTCTCTGATCGCCCGCAGCTGGCGCCTCATCGGCAAGTGCCTGCATCCGCTGCCCGACAAGTGGAAGGGGCTCGCGGACCCCGAGGCACGTGTGCGTGCCCGCTACGTCGACCTCGCAGTCAATTCCGATGCGCGCCGATTGATCACGGCCCGCAGTCAGGTGTTGCAAGCAATTCGAGAGACGTTGCTGGGCAACGGTTTCATCGAAGTCGAGACGCCGATATTGCAACAGATCCACGGCGGTGCCAACGCACGCCCGTTCCACACCCACATCAACGCCTACGACCTCGACCTGTATCTGCGTATCGCGCCCGAGCTCTACCTGAAACGGCTCTGCGTCGGCGGCGTCGAGAGAGTCTTCGAGCTGGGACGCGCATTTCGCAACGAGGGCGTGGACTTCAGCCACAATCCTGAGTTCACTCTCCTGGAGGCCTACCAGGCGCACGCGGACTACATGACGTGGGTCGACGGTTGCCGCGAGCTGATCCAGAACGCGGCGTTCGCGGCCAACGGCGAGCAGGTAATCATGCGACCGCGCGACGACGGCACCTTGGCGCCCGTCGACATCTCCGGCGGCTGGCACGTGATGTCCGTGCACGACGCGGTGTCCGAAGCGCTCGGCGAGCAGATCGACGAGCACACCGAACTCCCAGTCCTCCGGCGGCTCTGCGACGGCGCACAGATCCCATACGCGATGCACTGGGATGCCGGTGCGGTCGTTCTCGAGCTGTACGAGAGGCTCGTCGAGCACCGCACGCAGGCGCCGACGTTCTACAAGGACTTCCCGACGTCGGTGTCGCCGCTGACCCGCCCCCACCGCAGCCGCCCTGGTCTTGCTGAGCGGTGGGACCTCGTGGCGTGGGGGGTCGAGCTCGGCACCGCCTACAGCGAGCTGACCGATCCGGTGGAGCAGCGGCGGCGGCTGCAGGAGCAGTCGTTGCTGGCCGCAGGCGGCAACCCCGAGGCGATGGAGCTGGACGAGGACTTCCTGCGCGCCATGGAATATGCGATGCCGCCGACCGGCGGCCTCGGAATGGGCGTCGACCGGGTGGTGATGATGATCACGGGCCGCAGCATCCGCGAGACACTGCCGTTCCCGTTGGCTAAGCCTCGCTGAGTCGGCGCCGATTCGGCGCACAATGGGTTCCATGTCGCGGTTGCGCCGGGCTCTGTTCGCCCGGCATTCCAACCCGTGGAGCGCCTGGACCCGACTGGCAAGCGCCCCATTGGTTCTCGTGCCTGTGTGGACACTTCGACGCTGCCATGCCGTGCTCGTGGGCGCGTGGCTTGTGGCCAACCCCGTGGTCTTTCCGGAACCTGCCTACGCGGACAATTGGGCAACGCGGGCGATCTTGGGCCAGGAACTGTGGATCACGCACCGCCCTCGGGACGCCGCCTTAGCCGTCAGCGCCGCCGGATCGGCAGCCGCCGTCTACGCACTCGTCGCCGCCCACCGGCGGCAACTCCGACACGCCGCGGTGGGCGTCGCCGCACAGATGGCGTTCACACTCGTCTATTGGGAGTTGATGGCGCGCTACCTGGATCGTCATCGAAAGTGCGGTTAGACCCGGGGTACCGTTGCGACATGCCCGACGAGCAACCAGTTTCGGAGACTGCGACGCCAGCGCCGACCTCCGCGGCGCCGGTGCCAGCGCCCGACGTCGACCCCGGATACAGCTCGTCGGGGGTGCCGACGTACGAATCGGTCCGCGACAAGATCGAAGGCCGCTACACCACCTCGCTGGGGTCGGCGGAGCTGGATGCGGAAACACCCGAAGGCCGCACGGTCGAAGAGCAGTACGAGGCGCGCCAGCGCGCGGCGGCTGAACGCCTTGCCCAGATCCGCGAGTCGATGAAGCCAGGGCACGACGACAGCTAGCTCGGTGCGCAGATTCTCCGTCGATGAGCGCCGCGCGCGCCTGGCCCGTCGCCACTTTCTCGCAACAGAACCAGGCCGTAGCCCCGTCGCGGCCGTCACCGCAGCCCTGGTGGGCCTGCACGCCACCGATCCTGCGACGCCGTACCTATCCTTATGGGCGCGGGTACCCGGCTTCACTGTCGCGGATCTCGATCGGCAACTATACGAAACACGTTCTGTGATAAAGCATCTCGCAATGCGACGCACGTTGTGGCTGGTGCGGGAAGAAGACCTGCCTGCGATTCAGTCCGGTGCGAGCGATCGCGTCGCGGACAACGAGTGGCGGCGGCTCGTCGCCGACGTGGAAAAGGCCGGCGTCGCGACCGATGGCGGCAGATGGCTGGACCGCGCAGGCGAGGCGGTAATGCGCCACCTCGCCGAGAACGGCCCGGCGAGCGCAACAGACCTACGTAAGGCGTTGCCCGAGCTGGACGGCAAGTACGATCCCGCGCCCGGGAAAAGTTGGGGCGGCGAAACACATTTAGCACCAAGGGTATTAACAGTGCTCTCAGTCCGGGGCCACATTGTGCGCGGGCCCAACGACGGGGGGTGGACGCTTTCGCGCCACCGATGGGTCAGACATCAGGATTGGCTCGGCGCCGCCGGCGAAGCGACGGCCGCCGAGCCAGCCAGGGCGGAATTGCTCCGGCGGTGGGTTCGCGCGTTTGGCCCGGCCACGGTCGCGGACATCAAATGGTGGTTCGGCTCGACGCTGACGGCCGCGCGCCAGGCCCTGCGCGACTGTGACGCAGTGGAGGTCGACCTCGACGGCGTTATCGGATACGTGCTGCCCGATGATCTGGACGACGAGCCCGACGTGGAACCGTGGGCCGCCCTGCTGCCCGGACTGGACGTGACAACCATGGGCTGGGCCGATCGTCGGTGGTATCTCGGCCCATATCGCACAAGCATTTTCGACGGAAATGGCAACGCCGGCCCGACCGCGTGGTGGAACGGGCGCATTGTCGGCGGGTGGCGTCAGAACAGCGACGGACGGGTCGAGGTGCAGCTGCTCGAGAATCCAGGAAGCGAGGCCAAGCGAGCGTTACGGCAGCGCGCCGACGAACTCTCGACCTGGCTCAACGGTGTGCGAGTAGCCCCGAGATTCCCGTCGCCGCTGTCGAAAGTGCCCTGAGCGCGTTAGGCGTGGTCGGCCACCGGCACAGCGACAGCACGAGTCGGTGCCCCCCTTGCCACTACGACGGGCATGGACGTACACGCGTCGGTTTGAAGGATCGTGTGTACCACCGAGATCAGGTCTTTGACCGGCATCAGCTCTCCCGGCATGCACCCCCGTGAGAGCCACAGCGGGTAGTTCTCCATGGTCAGCTCGCGGTCCCAGCCGGCGTTGAATCCAGTTTGCGAGTCGCCTTCTCCGCCTGCGCATTCCCCGACGATGAGGTTCGTGAAACCGATATCCGGGTGTTCGGCGCGCCACGCCTCGATGAGCCGTTCAAGCGCAGCCTTGGTCACCCCATAGGCTCCCAGCCCCGGCCACGGCGGCCCATAGGTGCCGGCGTCAGACGAGAGGTACACCACCTTGCCCGCCGAAGCTGTCAGGTGCGGGATTGCCGCAGCGGTCGTGAGGGCAGCCCCCATGACGTTGGTGTCGAACACCCGCCGCCACGTTTCGGCGTCGGTTTCCACGAGTCGCTTAAGCGGCCCGATCGCCGGCGTGTAGACCAGGTTGTCGATACCGCCCAGCGCCTCCGCGGCTGAGCTGATGGCTGAACCAACAGAGGCCTCGTCGGTGACGTCGCACTCGACCGCAACCGCGTCGGGGCCCGCCTCTTTCGCGGCCGCCTCGATACGCTCACGGCGCCGCGCGAGGAGTGCCACCCGTTCGCCGCGCTCGGCCAGGCCTAGAGCGATGCAGCGCCCAAGCCCGCTCGATGCTCCGATTACTACTGTTTTTGACATATCCCCTCACCAGTCGATCTCGCAACGGTATGGCTTTCGGTGGGAACCTATCGCTATCGGGTGCTGCGCGGACAAAGGGGGCTCAATCTGCGTCATCTGCCTCGCGCCGGTCCATCGTGTGCTGTGATGTGCTGAGACCGACGATTTCTTTCGCGGGACTTGCGTTCACGATCGCGACAGGATGCGAAATGAAAGTGATCACGCAGCCAGGGGTCGGGAATCGTGCGGTCACGTTCGGATTCGCTCTCGCGGTGGCGGTCGGCGTATTGGTCGGGTGCGGATCCGAGGGTGACGGGCGATCCACAGACCGGCGCGACGGCCCAACCTCTGACTCTGGCGGATCCCCTAACGGCGGGGAGCTCCCGCCGCCCACTCAAATTGAACTTGACGGCAGAGACTACGACCGATACACGATCGCTTGCTACGACGGATCGATGTCCGCGTGCGACTGGCTCACCGAGTTGTACGACAACCGCCCCGCATGGCACGGTCCGCTGTGGTGGTGGGCCTTCAACTGCGGCGGCCGCATCGATCGTCAGCCGCAACACACGCGTGTGCAGGATCCGGAATTCGATCCGACCTGCGTCCAGCTTTTTCCGGGACACGATTAGTCTCGGTGGCGAATCGCCTGCTAGGCACTGACCTTGCCGCGCCGCCGCGACACCGACGGCCGCGGTAGGCCGAGCGTGTCGGCAAGGAACTGTCCGGTGTAGCTCTCCGGCATCGCCGCGACGTCCTCCGGTGTGCCCTGCGTGATCACCTCGCCTCCGCCGGCACCGCCTTCGGGGCCCATGTCGATGATCCAGTCGGAGGTCTTGATGACGTCCAGGTTGTGCTCGATGACGATGACCGTGTTGCCCTTGTCCACCAGGCCGTTGATGACGCCCAACAGCTTGCGGATGTCCTCGAAATGCAGGCCGGTGGTGGGCTCGTCGAGGATGTACACGGTGCGGCCCGTTGAGCGCTTCTGCAACTCCGACGCCAGCTTGACCCGTTGCGCCTCACCTCCGGACAACGTCGGCGCGGGCTGCCCGAGCCGTACATAGCCGAGCCCCACATCAACCAGTGTCTGCAAATACCGGTGGATCGACGTGATGGGCTCGAAGAACTCAGCGGCTTCCTCGATCGACATGTCGAGGACCTCGGCGATCGTCTTGCCCTTGTAATGGACCTCGAGCGTCTCCCTGTTGTACCGGGCGCCGTGGCACACCTCGCACGGGACGTAGACGTCAGGCAGGAAGTTCATCTCGATCTTGATGGTGCCGTCCCCCGAGCACGCTTCGCAGCGGCCGCCCTTCACGTTGAATGAGAACCGGCCCGGTTGGTAGCCACGGACTTTCGCCTCCGTGGTGGCGGCGAACAACGTGCGGATCTTGTCGAACACCCCGGTATAGGTGGCCGGATTCGACCGCGGCGTGCGGCCGATCGGCGATTGATCGACTCGAACCAGTTTGTCCACCTTGTCCAGGCCGGTGACCCGGGTGTGCCTGCCCGGAACCTGCCGCGCGCCGTTGAGCTTGTTGGCCAGCACCGACGCGAGGATGTCGTTGACCAGGGTGGACTTGCCCGACCCCGAGACCCCGGTGACGGACGTCAGCACACCCAACGGAAACGACACGTCGATCTCGCGAAGGTTGTGCTCCCGCGCGCCGATCACGCTCAACTGCCGGCGCCTGTCCCGCGGACGGCGAATCACCGGCACCTCGATGCTCTCCTTGCCGGACAGATACGCGCCGGTGATCGAGTTCTTGTTCCGCAGCAGGTCGTCGTAGGTGCCGCTGTGCACGATCTGCCCGCCGTGCTCGCCTGCCGCCGGGCCGATGTCCACCACCCAGTCGGCATGCGCGATGGTGTCGAGGTCGTGCTCGACCACGATCAGTGTGTTGCCCAAATCCCTTAGCCGCAAAAGTGTTTCGATCAGTCGACGATTGTCGCGCTGGTGCAGTCCGATCGA
>NZ_JAVHWM010000101.1:0-4082 GCF_032159765.1 Mycobacterium sp.
CCGGCTGTGCAGCGCGCGGCGCAGTAGCCAACATGGCCTATCTCGTCGGTGAGGATCTCGCTGTAGAGCCGGTCGATGCGCGCGGCCACGTCCGGCTCGTCGGCGAACAGCTCGACGCCGACGCGGCGGAGCTCGTCGAACATGATGCAGCCCGCCATTTCCGATGCGCCCACGAATGCGAATCCCATTCGCTCGGGCAGGAATACCGCCAACTTTACGAACTGGCGCATGACGAACGGTGGCGCGACCACCTGGAAGGGCAGTCCAACAACGTCCAAAACGTATGCGAGCAGGCGGGTGTGATAGTGCTCTTCAAGCTCCATGTACACGCGTTCGGGAGGAACGTCGTCGCCGCTGTTATTTCCGTACGTCTCCCCGAGGCCGACCCCGAACCGCTCCGCCTGGTTCAGCTTGGCGGTGGCCAGCAAAAAGAGCGTGGGCCGGTCGACTCCGGGCTCGGGTCGGCGGCGGCGTAGGTTCCGCATGAACACCTGCCGGTCGATAGAACGGATCGAGCGCACAGGGTCGCTCTCCAGCGATTGGAAGAAGTCCTCTCGGCTGGCGAGGCGCCGGTTGAGAAGATCGGCATCGCCATCGCGCTTCTCTAGGTAGGTCCGGTAGCCGTCGATACCTGTGTTGTTCATCGTGTTTCCATCCCCTCAACGATCGTTGTCACGTAGCGGTCCAATAGCGCCGTTCGCGCGCGAGACGCCGCCCCGGCAGTTACGAGCAATGCGAACAAGCCGGTCATAAAGATGACCCCGAGCTGGGCCGGGTCGGCGTCCCGACGCACATGTCCCGCAGAGTGCGCTTCGGCGATTGCCTTGATGACGAACTCGGCTAGCGGGTGCTCACCCACTGCGTCTTCGGCTGGCCGCGTTGGGGAGAAGTACAGCGCCAACATGTCTCGAAATATCAAGGGGCCCAACCGGCGTTCTGCGGCGAGCACCTGACGCACGAGTCCCCCGAGCATCGAGGTCAGATCATGGCGTGGAGTCGTGCTGGTATTGAGCTTTGCCACGATTTTGGCTTCTTCGGCTCGCACCAGCTCGACCAGCACGTGCTCTTTGGTGGGGAAGTGGAAATAGAACGTGCCCCGCACCACCCCGGCCGCTTTCGAGATGGTGCTGACGTCAGCACCGGCGAGTCCGGACCGTCTGAATTCGGCGATCGCGGCGTCAAATACCCGCGCCCGTGTCTCGAGGCGCTGTGCCTCCCTACCACCTACATCCGACGAACCGCGTTCGGCGGTAGACGCTATCGACGGCATGCAGGCACCGTACGCAATCTCGTTGGCATCTGTCAATGACTGGTGTCAACGAAAGCGTTTCAGGGCCCGCCGCGCCAGTGTTCGATGCGGTGGTGATCGGGGGTGAAGCCGTGGCTGACGCCCCACAGCACGGCCTGGGTGCGGCTGGCGACGCCGAGCTTGCGGTAAATGGTGCGGATGTAGGACTTAACGGTGTTCGGGCTCAGGTAGGTCAGGCGCGCCACGTCGGCGTTGCTCTTGCCCTGGGTGATCAGTGCCAGGATCTCGGCTTCGCGGTCGCTGAGCCCTTCGCCGCGGCCCGGCCAATCCAACCCGGGCGCCCTGCGTGCCCGTGGCGGTGCGTCGCTGACCACGATCTCACCGGCGTGCACGGCTTCCAAGGCGGCAACCAGTTCACGTGCCGGCAGCGTCTTCGACAGATATCCATGGGCTCCGTGCTGGCGGGCGCTGGCGACGAGGTCGGGGTGAAAGTTCCAGGTGTACACCACAACTCGGCTCGCGCGAGGGTTGGCCACAAGGTGTCCGATCTCTTCGTGGTCGGACTCGGGTTGCGCAAACGAGTCATACAAGACGATGTCGACGGCGTCGTCGACGGGCATGGTGGAGTCCAGCTCGGCGATCACGACGCGGTCGCGGTACGGGTCGAGCATGTTCGCCACGCCCTTGACGACGACGTCGTAGTCGTCGACGAGCGCCACCGTGATCGGTGCGGGGGGACCCGAAGACGGCGGCATGCCGGGGAGATTACACCCCTAGGGGTGTATTGCCACCCCCCTTAGGGGTGGTCGACTGACGTCATGGGTCGGTTCAACCGAGCCGACCACTCCAGTCATCACTCGAAGGAAAGAACCATCATGATTGTTCTCGGCATCATCCTGCTGATCGTGGGATTCATCACCAAGCTGTCGATCCTGTGGACGATTGGCATCATCATTCTCGTTATCGGTGCGGTCCTTGCCATTGCGGGCGCCACCGGGCGGGGCGTCGGAGGACGACGCCACTACTTCTGAGGATTGCCCCGAGGCGCTTCGAGCGGGGGAGTGGCGAAGCCCGAATCCTCTGGCGGGAGATCAAACTGCTGCTGATCGCCTTCCTGTTGTTTGGCTTGTTGCTCTGCAGCCCAGCGAAGATTGTCGCCGGTGTTTTCTGCGTGATCAGGCGTGCTCATCCCAGGCTGTTACCCAACACACCGTTTCCCAAAACGGCGGCGGACGGGATCAGCCGTCCAGCATCGCGTCGATCAGTCTGTGCAGCACTTGTGTGGTCTCGCGGCGCGCGCGTTTTTGGTCGGGGGAGGTGGCGATGGCCATCGCCGCCTCATCGAGTGCGCCGATCAGCACGTGGGCCAGCGGTCGCACGGGTTGGCGGGCCAGCTGGCCCGCCTTGATCGCCTGTTTGAGCAATTGCTCGGTCATGCCCAGGCTGTATCGCTGAGCGACGTCGCGGAAGCCGGCCCAGCCCAGGACACTCGGCGCGTCCAACAGCACAAGTTGGCGCACCTCTGGATCGGCGGAAACCTCCAGCCATGCATCGACTGCGGCGCGGATGGCATCTGCCGCACTGGACGTCCCGGACGCAGCCACGTAGGCGGCCATTCGCGACATCACATCTTCTTCGACCGCTTCGACAACATCGAGGAAAAGCGCTGCCTTGTCAGCGTATTGGTGATACATCGCCCCTCGTGTGACGCCTGCGGCGGTAGCGATCTCCGGCGTGCCCACCTCGGCGTACCCGCGCTCGCCCCACAGTCGCCGCGCGGCGGTGATCAGCGCGTGCCGGGTGGCCGCGGAACGCTCTTCTTGGGTGCGTCTCTTGATTTCCATACAGTGTGTTGCTAACTTACAGGCAGAGTGTTTGTAAATGTAAGCGAAGCAGGGGCCATTCATGTCGACAATCGAGATTAACGCCGGAACTATCCATTACGAAGCATACGGCCCGGAGAACGGTAGGCCTGTCGTCTTCGTGCACGGCTACATGATGGGAGGCGAGCTCTGGCGCGAGGTGAGCCAACGGCTCGCCGCACGCGGACTGCGGTGCATCGCACCCACCTGGCCACTGGGCGCGCACGTCGAACCGCTGAAGCCAGGCGCTGACCAGACGATAACCGGCGTCGCCGGCATCGTCGCCGACGTTCTTGCCGCGCTTGACCTTAACGACGTCGTGCTGGTCGGAAACGACACCGGCGGAGTGGTGACTCAACTCGTTGCAGTGGGGTACCCGGAGCGGCTCGGGGCGCTTGTGTTGACGAGCTGCGACGCGTTCGAGCACTTCCCACCGCCGATCCTCAAACCGGTGATCGTCGCGGCGAAGTCGAAGGCGTCTTTCCGGGTCGCGATGCAAACCATGCGAGTGCCTGCAGCGCGCCGACGTGCCTACGCCGGGCTCGCGCACTCGGATATCGATGCCTTGACCCAGCAGTGGGTGCGTTCGGCACTATCGAATCCGGCTGTGGCGGAAGATCTTCGGCAGTTGACCTTGTCAATGCGTACGGAAGTTACTGTCGACGCCGCCGCCCGGCTGGCCGAGTTCGACAAGCCAGCGTTGATTGCCTGGTCCGCCGACGACGTGTTCTTCGAACAGGAAGACGGACGACGCCTGGCGGCGACGATTCCTCACGCGCGCCTCGAGCTGATCGCGGGGGCGCGGACGTTCTCGATGCTCGACCAGCCCGAGCGGCTCGCCGAGCTCCTATCGATGATCGCGGTACGCGCCTAAGAGCTGGAAATTCTTCTGTCGCCAGACACCACGAGGTGCAAACTTCCTACGAACGTCATCAAAGCAACGACACCAGCAACAGTGGAAACCGCTGGGT
>NZ_JAVHWM010000136.1:0-63316 GCF_032159765.1 Mycobacterium sp.
AGCTGGCGCACCGGGAAGTTCTTCGTGGAGTCCGGCAGCGACCCGCACCCCGGCTTTCCGCCGGGCCCGCCCTTGGCCTCGGCAATGGGCAGGTTGTCGGGATAGATGTACGGGTCGTTGCCCAGCAACAGCGCGACGTCGAGTTGAAGCGTTCGGCCGTCGGCGCCGCCCCACGCCGAATAGCCCCCGTTGTTGAGATACCAGGTGACGCCTTGTAAGAAGCAGGTGTACTCGGGGTTGTACTTGAGCAGCAGGTTCGTCGTCGGCTCAAGGACGTTGACGGATGCGACGAGACTTTCACTGCTCGAGGCAAGCAGATTGGTCCCTGCCCTCGAGAGGCCAATTACGTTGAGCAGCAAGTTGTCAAGCCCGGTCGACTGATTGACGACGGTGGTACTGGTGGTGCTGGCGGCATTCAGAACCTTCAGAATGTCCTGGGCGGCCGCGCTGTAGGTGTCGTTGAAGTTCTTGAACGAGCGCCAGTCCTGGCGGATGGTGTCGCTGCGGGCGTTGAGCGCCAGCAACACCTCGTTGAGATCAGTGGTTGCCTGGCCGATCCGTTCACCTTGCCCCCGCAGTGCGTCGGCCACTGCGGTCAGTACCGCGTTCAGCTTGAGCGGGTCCACCTGCTTAAGCAGATCCACGAGATTTTCGAAGACTGTGTTGACCTCTGTGCTGACATTCGTCGAATGCAACACTGCGCCGGCCGCCAGCCGCGCAGTACTCGGGTGTTCCGGATACACCAGGTCGACGAACTTGGCGCCGAAGGCCGTGGTGGCCTGGATCTGTGCCCGCACGTTGGCTGGGATGTAACGGATCTGGTCGGGGTCGATCTCGAGCTCCAGGCTCACCGCGTTCTTGCCACCGTTGATCTGACTGACCCGGCCGACCTGTACGCCACGCATCTTGACCTTGGCGTTGGTTTCCAGCACCAACCCGGAACGTTCCGATGTCAGCGTCACCGGCACGGACGAATCGAACGTGCCGGCGAACAGCGCCGACGTCACGTAGAGGAACAAGCCGACCGTCACGAACAGGATCAGGGTCCACCACGCGGGGTGGATGCGGTTTTCTCCTGGCCTGGCTTCCATACCGCTACCCCGCCAGGTTGAAGTGGCCGGATTGCCCGTATACCGCGAGCGAAATCATCGCGATCTCAACCGCCGCGATCACCATCGACGTACGCACCGCCCGACCAACTGCCTCGCCGACCCCGGCCGGCCCACCGCTCGCGGTGAACCCGTAGAAGGTGTGCACGAGCATGATGACAAGCGTCATTGCTACGCATTGGATGAACGACCAGATCAGATCTGTGGGATTGAGGAAGGTGTTGAAGTAGTGGTCATAGACTCCGGATCCCTGGCCGTAGATGGCGGTGGTGCCGGCGCGGGCGGCCAGGAAGGCCATCATGACGGCGATGCAATACAGCGGGATCACAACGATCACCCCGGCGATCACCCGGGTGGACGCAAGGTAGGTGATGCTGCGGATACCAATCACCTCGAGCGCGTCGATCTCCTCGTTGATCCGCATCGCACCCAGCTGAGCAGTCGCGCCGGCGCCGATGGTCGCGGACAAGGCGACGGAGGTGGTGCCAGGCACGATAAGCCGGACGTTGAAGAATGCCGACGCGAACCCCGTGAGGGCTTCCACCCCGACAGACGCCAACTGGTTGTAGCCCTGAACCGCGACCAATGCGCCGGTGGTGAGCGTGAGGAAGCCGACGATTGCGACGGTTCCGCCGACGATCGCGAGGGCCCCGGACCCCAACCCCATAGTCGCGATCAGCCGGTACACCTCCTTCCTGTAGTGGATGAGGGCATCGGGGATCGCTACGAGCGTCTTGGTATAGAACTGCGTCTGCGATCCCACCCGCAGCCACTCCCCGACCACGCTGTCCCGCGCACGGCGGAGGCGCATATATGGCTTGCTGGGAACGGCTTCCGTCATCGGTTTCACCTCACTGCACTGTGAACTGGATGCCGACGGCGGTCACGATGACGTTGATCGCGAACAGCACCATGAAGGTGAAGACCACGGTTTCGTTGACCGCATTGCCGACGCCGGCCGGCCCTCCGCCGACCGAGAGGCCCTTGTAGCAGGCGATCAGACCTGCGGCCATGCCGAATAGCGTCGCCTTGACCAGCGACACAATGACATCGGCGGTGCCGGTGAGCGTCGTCAGGCCCTGCACGAACGCGCCCGCCGCCACGTGCTGGACGAACACGCAGAAGAAGAACGCGCCGGTGAGCCCCACGATGATCACCGTCGCGGACAACGCCAAGGCCACTGTGGTGGCCGCCAGGACGCGAGGGACGACCAGTGTTTGGATGGGGTTGATGCCCATCACCCGTAGTGCGTCGATCTCGTCGCGAATGGTCCGCGCCCCCAGGTCCGCGCACATGGCGGTGGCGCCCGCGCCCGAGACCACCAGGACCGTGACAATCGGGCCGATCTGGTTCACCGTGCCGATCGCGGCGCCGGTGCCAGAGAAATCCGATGCACCGAATTCGGTCAGCAAAATGTTGAACGTGAATACCAGCAACACCGAGTACGGCATCGTCAGCATCAGCGCCGGCAACACGGACACTCGTGCAACGAACCAGCTCTGAAGGATGTATTCCTTCCCGGCGAACGGCGGCTTGAACATGGCCACGAAGGTGTCGAGGGACATCGCGAAGAAACCGCCCATCGCGCGGACCGGCTTCGCATAAGTAACCATCAGGGCGTTCGCCCCCATATGGTCGAAGGACGCACTGATTCGCAGGGGCGTATATGCAGCGTGAGGACGCCCCGGGTGGTCCGCAGCTGTAGATCTTCACCATCAGCCGGCGACATGGCGGGAACGCTAACCAGGTGTCAGCGCAATGGCTGCACCACCAAGGGGGATTATCGGTCCCTCGTCAGAGTCATCGCCAATTCGCAAACACTTCGAATGTGCTGTGCTCGACTGAAAGTATCGCCTATTTGACGTACGCGGCACATCGCACAATTGCACGGCGATGCGGTCGGGCCACGTCACGTCATTCATCTGGAAGACTTGACCTGCGGCGCCCCTGTAGCGCCGGCGGCAATATGAGGGAGGCCTGCGCGTGCAACGCCGCGTAGACCGCGGCCGGGCCGGCGCGACAGCATCTGCCCTGTAACGCCGAAGGCTATCCGCGATCGCGGGTTGGTGCGTAGAGGGTGTTCCAGACGATGCCCGTGTAGGCGTCGGTCAACCGCTCCTGGCCCGCTTCCGACTCCGCGCGCGCCATCTGGTGCAGGCCACGTTCGGCCATCCATTGCAGCCAGTACGCGGTTTCGGCGGCCGGCAACGACGGGTCGATGAACCGACCGGCCTGCCCGGCTTCGATGTGCGCGCGCAGCCCGTCGATGTAGCGGCGCATCGCGGCATCGACGGCCTCGCGCACGCCGTGGTCGGTACCGATGGCTTCATGAGTGGCGGCCATCAGCTCGGGGTGGGCTCGGTAGGCGCCCATGATCCGTTCCAGCGCGGCGCGCACGTCTTCCTTGGTTGCGGTGCCGCCCAGCGACCACCACGCCTGCGCCGCGTCGAGGATGACCTGAGTGAACTCTTCGTACCAGGTACGCAGCAGGGTGGTTTTGTCTACGAAGTAGGCGTAGAACGTCGAGCGCGAGATTCCCGCCCCGGCAACCACACTGGTGACGTTGACGTCCGCGTATGTCGCTCCTGACCGGAGCTGCTGTTCGACAATCGCCAACACCTGCCCACGCAGCGCATCGCGGCGTGCCTGGCCGTGTTTCTGGGCGAACTCCGCGGTTGTCATTCCCCCACGTTACGGTCAGAAGGACGTGCGCTGGCGGGCGAGAATGTCCTTGGCGATCACACGTTTCTGGATTTCCGCCGTTCCGTCGGCGACGAGGTAGGCCATGACGTCCCGGAAACGTTGTTGCAGCGGGAATTCGGTGGCGTAGCCGAGGTTGCCGTGGATTCTCATCGCGGCTTCGATGGCGTCTTTAGCGATCGTGGGTGGCCACCACTTGCTCATCGATGCGAGTGAGGTGTGGGGCTTGCCCTGTTCGCGCAGCCACAACGCGCGGTAGCAGAGCCAGCGGGCCGCTTCCAAGTACGTGGCGTGCTCGGCGAGCGGGAAGGCGACGCCTTGGTTCTCGGCGATCGGCTTACCGAATGCGTGCCGCTGCGTCGCGTAGACAGCGGCTTCATCCAGGCTGGCCTGAGCGGCACCAAGACACAGCAGCCCGAGTGCGGCGCGGCTGAAGTCGAAGTGACTCATCACGGCGTGGAACCCTCGGCCCGGTTCGCCGATCAGATGTGAGGTCGGGACGAACACGTCGTCGAGGTGGATGGAACCCCAGCCCAACGGCAGGCAGCCCATGCCGGGCATGTGGCGCACAGTGACCTTGTCCGCATCGAGTGGCACCAGGTAACAACTGACTCCGGACGAGCGGCTGGTGCCGGGCTCGCGCGCATACACCAGTGCGGCGGAGGAATGCATGGCCCAGGAGATGGCGGTCTTCTCCCCCGTCAGTGTCCAACCGTCCTTGACGGGTCGCGCCACGGTGGTCAGTCCCCCGGCGTCGGAACCCGAGCCCGGTTCGGTCAGGGCGATTGCGACGTTTTCCCGCCCCTCGATCATCGCGGGCAGATACCGCTGACGGACTTCCTCAGTCCCATGCATCAGCTGCGAGCCGATCAGTCCTACCTGCACGGGCGCGGCGGCGACGTTCACATCTCCATAGGCGAGAGTCTCGGTGGCAAGCCCGAGCATGACCGGTTCCTCGGCACCAGTGCCGCCGTACTCCTCCGGCAGTCCGACTCCCAGCACGCCGAGCTCGCCGAGCTGGCGCAGGACGTCGAACGGAAACTCGGCGGACGCCGCGCGATCCCGGTAGCCCGGCAACAAGACCTTGCGAGAGAAGTCCGCGAGGGTTTTTTGAAATGCGGTCTGATCGGAACTGAACTCGAACGAAATCATTCGGCTATCTCTCTACGGTGCGGTGGCCGCTCAGCTGCGTGCTTGAACGTTGGACTCAGCCACGCGATGACACTACACGCGTGTCTGGACACAGATCCAGACGCACATCTTGACATATGTGCCTTACCGGCTTGACTCATTCGGTCTGACCATTTTAATGTTCTCGATATGGATGCGAACCGTGGAGCCAAGTGATGGCTCCTGAGACGTTCACATACCGCTCCGCGGACGGCACGCAACTCACCGGCTATTGCTGGGCCGCCCCTGACGGCACGACATGCGCGGGCATCGTCGTGGTCGTGCACGGCATGGGCGAGCACATGCGCCGATACGACCACGTGGCCGACACGCTGGCCTCAGCGGGTTTCGTCGTGTACGGACATGACCACCGAGGACACGGTGCCTCGCTGGCCGCCAACGATGAGCCAGGCCAGCTCGGAGACAACGGCTGGGCGGCATTGGTAGACGATCTGAATCTAGTGATTGCCCGGGCGAAATCGGAACATCCTGGCGTCCCCGTCGTGATTGTCGCCCACAGCATGGGTTCGTTTGCGACGCAACAGTTTCTGCTGGATCACGGCGCCGACGTGGACGCGGTTGCCCTCACCGGGACGGCGGCGCTCGATCTTCTCGAACCGGCCTTGGACCTGTCGGCCGAATTGGACCTCTCGACCTTCAATGCGCCTTTCCAGCCGGCGCGGACGGATTTCGACTGGCTCTCCCGCGACGAATCGATCGTCAACGCGTATCTTGCTGATCCGTTGTGCGGCTTCGGCATCGACGCCGCGTCGGTGAAAGGCATGTTCGCTGGCGCCCGCCGACTGGCCGATCCCTCCGAGGTCGCACACATGCCGCGCGACCTGCCGCTCTACATGGCAGTCGGATCGAAGGATCCCATCAACGGCGACCTTACTCTGCTGTGGGCACTGGTTGACCGTTACCGCGCTGCCGGTCTCGGTGACGTGACCGTCCGCGTATACGACGACGGCCGGCATGAGATTCTCAATGAGACCAATCGGGCAGAGGTGATCAAGGATCTTCTCCAATGGCTACTGCGGGTGTCAGCCCATCCCGCGCCGCGGACGAACGCATGACTGACGTGACCGGGGCCGACCTGCCCGCCCCGAAGGAACTCAACGCGTGCTCCGCTCTGATCGTGGGCGGCACCGCCGGCATCGGGCTTGCCTCGGCCCGGGCACTCGCCGCCTCCGGCGTACCCCGCATCGCGATCGTCGGACGTAGTGCCGATCGTGGCCGACTGGCGGCGAAGACGATCGCCGAGCTCGGTGCAGCCGCACACTTCATCGCCGGTGACGCCTCCGATCCCAATGCTGCGATCGCCGTTGCGGCAGAGGCGGATCGGATTCTTTCCGGTACCGACATTCTGATGTGCAGCACCGCCGCCGATGTCCGGCCAGACCTGTTCGTCGACATTCCAACGACCGACGTCAGCCGCATACTCACTCAATTGGCGGTGCCGTCGATGCACATGGCCAGCGCGGTGCTGCCTGGTATGCGCAGCCGCCGAGGCGGCGTCATCGTCAACGTCGCTTCCGACGCGGCCAAGACCGCCACGCCGGGCGAAGCGGTCATCGGCGCCGCGAAGGCCGCCATCGTGATGTTCACGCGGACGATCGCGATCGAAGAGAAGCGCTACGGTATCCGCGCCAACGCCCTAACACCGTCGCTGGTCCACGGCACGGCTTCAACCGAACGCATCACGGCGGACGGGTTCAGCGCCAAACTGTTTGCACGCGCCGCCAAACAAGCTCAACTCGGTGTGCCGACCGCCGACGACATCGCCGCGCTGACAGTCTTCCTGTGCAGCCCGGCCGCCGCGCGGTTGACCGGTCAGGCAATCAGCGTCAACGGCGGAATCTCCGCGGCATAACATTACCGTCACGCCAATCGGCCAAAACGCCTGCGGGTAACCTGATTTCGGCATCGACTCCGCAAAATGTCACCCACCGTACGGGAGAAACCCGGTTCTGGCCTCCATATAGAGGGCGATCGCCTCCGAGCGGTTGATCGCGCCGATCTTGCGAAGGATCCTTTTCACGTGTGTTTTGACTGTTTCGACGGTGATGACGAGGTCGTCGGCAATCTCCGCGTTCGAGGCGCCAACTACCATCCTTTCGAAAACCTGGCGTTCACGGTCCGACAGCGTGGCGGCCAATGCTGAGTCCGGCGCTATCGTCGGGGGCTCGACTCGATCCTGGTATTCCACATCAAGGCTGATCGCTGCTGCGGCGATGCGGTCTGCTTGATCGGTGAGTGTCGCGGCCGCCCGCGCAATGGAAGTCCGCTGCTGCTGCACCCGTTCGGTATTCAGCATCCGCTCATGAAGCAACGAGTAGGCGGAGGCGAAGGTGTCCACCACCGCGATGTCACGGCAGGAGATGCTTTCGCCGCCGCGACTGGCGTGAAGAAGGGCGACCACCCGCGATTCCGCGATGACCGGGCCGACCACGTAATGTCCCGAACCGAGCAGCCGCCGGTAGCCAGGCGACGCGGGTACGTCTGACTCATTTGCCCGGATCGTCTCGCGCCGACGAATACAGTCCCGTTCGGCCGTGCATTCGCGACGCGGGACCATGGTGGGGCCGCCAACGCCATGGCCGGATTCCTCGACGACGAATCCGTCGTCGACGACGAGAGACAGCACCGCGTGGTCGAAACCGAACGCATCACACAATTCCGTACAGGCTTGGCGGCCAAGCCCCTGTAGCGAGCCGGCCTTCTTCATACGACGGATGCCCTCGGTTAACGACCGCACCATCTCCGCGCTTTCGGTGGCTTTCATCTCACGCGCTTCTAACTGCGCCTGAAGGAATGCCGCCACAGTACTCGGCGCGATCAGTGGCACGGTGTAGTCGCGCAAGGCACGTTCGCCAACCAACAGTCGATCGGTGGTGGCGGCGGACATCCTAATGGCCTCATCGAGATCTGCCGCATCGCCCACGCGGACCACACCGAATGTGCCACACAGCTTTTCGTCGAGAATATTGAGCGTGGCGACCATCTCGCGGGTGTTCATCGCGACTGACCGGCTTGGGCGACTGCGATGCCGGCGTAGACCGCGACCGCTGCCGCTCTGCTCGACGTTTTGAGTTTCCTCGCGATGTGTTTGAGATGGGACTTCACGGTCCCTTCCGAGATCACCAGGCACCGGGCGATCTGGCTATTGGTGGCCCCAGTCGCCACATACGACATGATTTCTCGTTCGCGGGCGGTCAGCGACGGCACGGCAGGTTGATCGCCGCGGTGGTAAACGTCATGCCGCTGACCGACGGTGACACCTGAAAGCGACCGCCACGCCGATCGGGCGGACCGCTTGAGCAGTTCCTCCACGTTGGCGCAGAGGTTGCCGATTGCGACCTGTTGTTGGGCGGCCCTCTCTTCCAACACCGCGCTCTCGAACGCCACGGCAAGACACTCGGCGAAGGCCTCCAACTGATCGAGGTGGTCGGTCGTCACGATTCCGTCGGGTTCCGGGCGGTCGGCGTGCAACATCCCAATCGCCCTGCCCTGAACGATGATCGGGGCCGCGATGTAGCCGACGCAGCCGGAGGCGTCGACGATTCCCTTGAACGTGCGTTTATCTTCCTTCGGGGATGGCACGAGTGCCCCGCACCGCTTGCGAATGAGTTCTGTCTCGAGCGGAGCGTCCGCCAGTTGGATCTGGGCGCCGGCCACGAATTCGCGGAACGGCCGCGATTGGGGATCGCCCGCTTCGTCTTCGATATACAGGTGTTTGGGCAGCCACACTGAACCTCGCACGGTGGAGATCATGGTCCGCGCGAAACCAAACTCGCGGCTGAGTACCGCGGGGGCGGCGTGGATCATCTCCCGCGGCGACAAGCCCCGTAGGCTGCCCAGCCCGTTACGGACCTCCGCCAGACACCTCGCCCGGCGGCACAGGTCGTGATCGAGCAGTTCACATTGCACCCGCAGGATCGAGATCAACAGCTCGGCAGTTTTCGCTGCCTCATCCGTCGAATCAGGTGATAGCATCAGCCGCTCCTCGAGGCGATGCCTCAGGTCGTCCAGCCGGCACCGCAGTCCGGTCTGTGGAAACTCGGGAGGCGGCAAGCCCAGATGGTCGACGGCGGCGGCAACAGCTGCCGTGGCCCGCTCAACCAAGGTCAGATCTTCTGCGCTGGTGGCTAGGGCTGCTCGCTGAACCATCACCACTCCTTCCCCGCTTCGGCTAACCTATCGAATGGTCATACCATTACGTCGAACTATAACCTGGAAGTTACGTAGGTCACAATGGGCGGAGAAAATCTCCACGCCAGCGTCAATTTGTTCGGTCCTTGTCGCACCTAGTACCTTGTATCGCGTTCTCACGGAATGGTCTAATGGTCAGTCCGTAAGGAGGTCAGTGTGCAGGCTGTAGTGATGCGCGAGTTCGGCGGCCCTGCGGTGTTGCGGCCGGAAGAATGTCCGGATCCCCCCGTACGGCCTGGCTGGGTCACTGTGGCCGTCCGGGCCAGCGCGCTGAATTGGCATGACGTCCTAGTGCGCCAAGGTCGGTACCGTTCGCCTCTGCCACACATCATCGGCGCCGACGGCGCCGGCGTTCGCACCGACACCGGGGAAGAAGTGGTGGTGCTGCCGTCGCTGCACTGGGGCGAACGCGACGATGCACCGAGCGGCAACTGGGAGATCTTGGGCGACCGCACCGCCGGCACGTATGCCGAGTTGGTGAGCGTGCCGGCTGACTGCCTGGCCGCCAAGCCGGCTGGGCTGAGCTGGGCCGAGGCTGCGGCACTTCCCTTGGTGGGGGTGACGACGTACCGGGCGCTGTTCGTCCGCGGACGGCTGAGGTCGGGTGAGTCGATGCTGGTGGTCGGCGCCGGCGGAGGGATCGCCACCATGGCGGTCGCCCTGGCGGTCGCCGCCGGAGTGGCCATCACGGTCACCTCCTCCTCGCCTGACACAATCGACCGCGCGGTCTCGGCGGGCGCCCGCAGCGGCGTGCTGCACAACGAAGCGGGGTGGCCCGAACTCGCCCGTGAGACGACACCAAACAACATGGGGTTCGACCTTGTCCTCGACCCCGTCGGCCGCTGGACGGAGTCTGTCCGAGCACTGCGGCCCGGCGGGCGACTCGTCGTCCTCGGCGCCAACGCGGCGGAGACCGCACCAATGGACATCCGCAGCTTCTATTTCGGCCAGTTCGATCTGCTCGGCACCACCATGGGCAGTAACAGGGACTTCGCCGGCCTGCTCAACATGATCGATCGTTGTTCAGTGCGGGCCCCCGTAATCGACAGCGAGTTCCCATTGGATCGGGCTGCCGAAGCGCACGAATACCTCGAGGACGGACGCACATTCGGCAAATGCGTCCTGAAGCACGACTAGGAGATACGCTTTGGCAGAGTCACCTGAACTGGTCACCTACCGGCTAGAAACCGTCGACTCCGACGCCTTTGCGGCCTACCTCACTCTGAACGACCCCGCGCGGCGCAACGCCTTATCCGACGCACTTCTGGACCAGCTGAGCGAACTGCTGCAACGTGCGGCATCCGAAGCGCGCGTGAGGGTTATCGTGCTGACGTCGTCGCACCCACGGGTTTTCTCCTCCGGCGGCAACCTCGACGCGTTCGCCGACAGTCGGCCGATCATCGACAAGTACGCCGCCCTTGCGCGATTCCCCATCCTCTATCGCACCCTCACGGGAATCGACAAGCCGGTCGTCTGCGCTGCGAACGGCGACGTGCTCGCGGGTGCACTTGGTATCGCGTTGGCCTGTGACCTCGTCATCGCGAAGGAGTCGATCCGGCTGGGCTGCCCCGAGATCAACGTCGGCGCCTTTCCGTTCATGATTTCGGCATTGATCTTCCGGGCCACCGGACGACTGATCGCGAACGAGTTGATGATGACCGGCCGGCTGATCAGTGCGACCGAGGCGGCGGCCGCCGGACTGGTCAACAAGGTGGTTCCGGATACGGAGTTCGACGACGCCCTGCGTCAGTGGGTCGCCGACATCGCCGGCAAATCACCCCTGTTACTCGGGATGGGCAAGCGGGCGTTGGCGGCGACCCAAGACATGCCACTGGATTCGGCGCTGGACTACCTGCAAGGTCAGCTTGCCTTGGCCTTCACCACCCACGATCTGGGCGAAGGAGTGCGGGCGTTCAAGGAGAAGCGCTCCCCGCGGTGGCGCAACTCGTGAAGCTCGATGGCTCGCGTCGGATGGTCCTTGCCGTTTCGGTCTGACCATTCTATGATTCGTATGATTGTGGCCTCCGTGGCACGTCCCCGGAGACGGATCCCGAGTAACCGAGGAATAGCGCGATGAAGCCGAGCCCCCACACCGACCGCTACAGTCAACAGGAAATCGAGCATTACTACGGTTCAGGGCTGTGGTCCACGGAGACGTTCCACGACCTTCTGGTCGGCCGGGTCCAGGAAAACCCCGACAAGGTGTTCGCGACCGATGGAACGCGATCACTGACGTTCCGCCAGCTCTTCGACGCCGGCCAACGGCTGGCCGTTGGACTGCACCGGCTGGGCTTGCGACGCGGAGACACCGCCGCCGTGCAGCTGCCCAACTGGGTTGAGTTCATTCAGGTGCTGGCCGCATTGTCGCGCCTCGGCGTCATCATGATCCCGATCATGCCGATCTATCGGCGCGAAGACGTCAGCTACGTGGTGTCCAACGCCGAGGTACGGGCGGTATTCACACCAGCACATTTCAGCAAATTCGGCTATCTGGACATGTATCTGGGTCTACGTCAGGAGCATCCGGACCTGACGATTGTCGTCGCCCGGCCCGACAGCGCCGCCCAAGATGTCGCTGACACCGACGCCGACGTGTTCACACTGCAGGATCTCGAAGCCGATACCGACGACGACAGCGCCAGACAGGAGATCGGCGACCCGCCGGGGCCAGACGAGCCTTTCGTCATCGTTTACACGTCTGGAACCACCTCGCGGCCAAAGGGATGCGTGCACACCTTCAACACCTACTGCGCGGGCTCTCGTGCGCTGGTCGGCCCGTTCGGCTACACGGAGGCGGATGTCCAGTTCGGCCCATCCCCGATCGCCCACACCACCGGCCTGGTCACCAGCGTGTTGCTGCCCATGCTGACCGGGGCCGCCACACACATCATGGCCAAGTGGGATCCGGTCCACGGCATCGAGGAGATTCAACGCTTCGGTTGCACGGCCGCGGTGACGGCACCAACCTTCCTGCACACACTGTTGGCCGAATACGACCCCCAGCGCCACGACCTGTCCCGGTTGCGGTTGTGGACGTGTGCGGGCGCGCCGATCCCGGGCGCGGTCGTGGAGCGGGCCGGCGCAACACTGCCCAACATCAGGGTGCTCAGCCTCTACGGGCGCAGCGAAAATCTGGTCACCACAACATGTTCGGTCACAGATGCTGTGTCGCGCGCCCTGACCTCGGATGGCACGGCGACGCCGGGTGCCGAGGTCAAAATCGTCGGCGAGGACGGGAAGGAGTTGCCTCGCGGCGCTGAGGGCGACATCGCCTACCGCGGGCCCGCCCACATGATTGAATACCTCGCCAACCCCGAGGAAACCGCGGGCCTGTTCACCAAGGATGGCTTTTCCAAGTCCGGCGATCTAGGGAAAATGACCGAGGACGGATACGTGCGGGTAACCGGCCGGACCAAAGACATCGTCATTCGCGGTGGGATGAACATCAGTGTTCGTGAGATCGAAGAGCATCTGGCCCATCATCCCGCGTTGCAGGCGTTCTCGGTGGTCGGCATGCCCGACGAGCGGCTTGGTGAGCGGGTGTGCTGCTACGTTGTCACCGCGTCCGGACACGACATCCCGACCGTCGAGGAAATGCGCGAGTTCCTGCTCGAACGAGGCATGCCGATCCAGAAGACACCAGAGCGCGTCGTCGCCGTCGACGACCTGCCAATGACCGCAACCGGCAAGGTACTCAAACACAAGTTGCGCAAAGACATCGAACGGCGCGTCAACGAGGAAGCTGCGCGCGCCAGTGAAGTTGCGGGCACCCCCTGATGGAGCTGAAAGACAGTCAAGCCGAGGCCGAGTTTCGCGCGAAAGCGCGCGCGTGGCTGCGGGATACGCTGCCGCGGCTCGGCGGATCCGAACCCGCACGCCTCGAGGACAAGCTCGACTACTGGCGCAATTGGCAGCGGCTGCTCTACTACGCCGGGTATGCGGGGCTGTCGTGGCCGAAGGAGTACGGCGGCGGCGGCGCGGACCCCAAACTGCGTGCCATCTTCAACGAGGAACTCGACCGCGCCGGCGCTCCGGAGCGGCTCAACATTGTCGGCGAGGACTTCGCCGGCCCAACGATCATCGAGTTCGGCACCCCCGAGCAACAGGAGCGGTACCTTCGGCCGATCCTCACCGGCGAAGAGATTTGGTGCCAGTTGTTCTCCGAGCCGGAGGCGGGCTCGGACCTGGCCTCATTGCGTACCACTGCCACCAAGGTGGATGGCGGGTGGCGCATCCAGGGCCAGAAGATCTGGACCAGCCGAGCCCAACTCGCAGCACACGCAATCTTGCTGGCCCGCACGGCCGGCGGAGAGCGGCATCGTGGGATCACCTACTTTCTGCTCGCCATGGACAGCCCGGGCGTCGAGACTCGTCCATTGGCACACATGCTGGGCGAGTCCGAGTTCAACGAAGTGTTCCTCGACGGGGTGTTCATCCCCGACGACGGCGTGCTCGGCGAAGTCGATGGCGGCTGGCGGGTCGCGATGGGCACCTTGGCGTTCGAGCGCGTTGCCATTGCCACCGGACGGGTGAACACCACCGGCGCAGTCAACGATCTGATCCGACAGATCGAGAGCCTCACAACCGATGACGGCGCGCCGCTCGGCGCCGATCCGCTTGTCCGGCAACGGATCGCCGACCTGTACGGCCGCGCACTCGTGCACTACCTCATCGGGCAGAGGGTGATCACCGGGGCGGCCGGCGACGGACCGCCGGGCCCGGTGACCTCGATCGGGAAGCTGTTCTTCTGCCCGCTGGTGGAGGACATCGCAGACTTCGGGCTGCAGCTCGACGAGATGGGAGGGCAGTTTGCCCTCGCCGAGAAGGCAGCGGACGCGCCCTCGGCCGACGACCAGCGGTGGCTGCGGTTGGCATATCAGGCTCGCGGCACTGCCATCGCCGGTGGGTCGACGTACATCCAACGGAACATCGTCGCCGAGCGCATTCTCGGCATGCCAAAAGGCTGAGATCCGAAGAGGATGATGTGACGCGCTATCAATGGAATCCGACGGCCGACTACATCGAGCGGGCCAACGTGACACGTCTGGCCCGCACGCACGGCATGGCCGGCATCGACGAATTGCGGGCGCGCTCTGTCGCCGATACCGCGTGGTACTGGAACGCCGCTGTCACCGACCTCGGTCTGCGGTTCCGCACCCCATACAGCCGGGTGTTGGATCTGCACAACGGAATTGAACATCCCGACTGGTTCATCGACGCCACGATGAACATCATCGATTCCTGCCTGCTGCGCTGGCGCGACGAAGCGCCCGACCGCATCGCTGTGGCCCATGAGGACGAAGCCGGTCGGACCCGACAGCTCTCGTTCAGCCAACTGGCCGCCGAGGTCGCCCGCGCCGCGGAGGGACTGAGGGCGCTGGGGATCGGGCCCGGCGACGCTGTCGCGATCTACCTGCCGATGATCCCGGAGGCGGTCGTCGCGTGCTACGCGGTGGCCTCGCTCGGAGCGGTCCTGGTGCCGCTGTTCTCTGGTTTCGCCTCGGCGGCGATCGCCTCTCGGCTCGCCGATGCCGAGGCTAAGGCGGTGATCGTGGCCGACGTGACCATCCGGCGCGGGCGCGCAGTACCGCTTCTGCCGCAGGTCGGTGCTGCGCTGGCCCACTGCCCCACCGTGCGGCACGTGGTCGTCGTGCCCAACGGCGCCGATGGGCCCCCCGAATACGTTGGCGCGCAGATGGTTTTGTGGTCCCAGCTAACCTATCGCGATGCACCGTTTGCGGCCGTCGAACTTGACGCCATGCATCCGCTGCTGCTGGCATACACGTCGGGTACCACCGGTAAACCCAAGGGGGCGGTGCACACCCATGCGGGATTCTTGGTGAAGACGGCCACCGAGGTCGCCTACTCGTTCGATGTCAACCCCGGTGGAGTCTTTAGCTGGGTCACCGACATGGGCTGGATCATGGGCCCGCTATCGGTGTTCGGCTCGCACGCGAATGGCGCAACCCTGCTGCTGTACGAGGGCTCACCCGACAGACCCGACAGCACGCGTCTGTGGCAGCTCGTCGAGCGCCACCGGGTGACCATGCTCGGTGTGTCACCCACGCTGGCGCGAGCGTTGCATTCCGCTGAGCCCGGCTTCGGCTCAACACCCGATCTGTCATCGGTGCATGTGCTGGGCTCGACCGGTGAACCCTGGGATCCCGAGTCCTACGAATGGCTCGCCCGCGACATGTTCGGCGGACGTGTCCCGGTGATCAACTTCTCCGGAGGCACCGAGGTCGGGGGATCGTTCCTGGCGCCCTATCCGGTCGAACCGATCCGCAGCTGCTCGCTTGGTGGTCCGTCGCTGGGGATGGCCGTTGATGTTGTCGACGAAAGCGGCCGATCCGTGCGCGGCCAAGTGGGCGAGCTGGTCTGCCGTCAGCCGTGGCCCTCGATGACGCGAGGCATCTGGAACGACGAGAAGCGCTACCTTCAGGCGTATTGGTCGCGCTTCCCGGGCATGTGGACGCACGGGGACTTCGCAATCGTCGACGGTGACGGCCAGTGGTTCATCCTCGGACGCTCCGACGACGTCATGAACGTGGCGGGCAAGCGGCTGGCACCCGCCGAGGTGGAATCGGTGATGATCACCCACCCACACGTTGCCGAGGCGGCTGTCGTTGGTGTACCAGATACCGTCAAAGGTGAAGCAGTGTGGGCATTTTGGGTCGCAAGATCCGACCGTGCGCCCGATCCGAACGACGAGCAGGTGGGCGCCGACCTCGCAGCACTAGTCGGACGAGAACTGGGCAAACCATTCACCCCGTCACGGGTGTGGCGGGTGGAGGCACTGCCCAAGACGCGATCGGCCAAGATCATGCGTAGAGCCATCCGGGCCGCCGCGCTCGGCGTTGATCCCGGGGACCTGTCGGGCGCCGAAAACCCCGACGCCGTCGAGAAGATTCGGCGACTCGTTTCCGACAAGGAGACACCTGTCGACGTCTAGGTGACCCACTTGCCCGGCTCAGTCGTCGACACTGATTACGTCGCGCTTGTCCATGGCCAGCGCCGCCTTCGCGTAGCTGTGCACGTGATTACGCATGCGTCGACCGGCCACGTCAGGATCGCCGCTTCGGATCGCGTTGGTGATTGACCGGTGTGCACGTTGAGTGACAGTGCGTACGTTGTCGTCGACGAACGCCGCGTTGTCGGTTCCCATATAGATGGCATGCGACAGCGCCATCATTAAGCCGATCAACAACTCGTTGTGACTGGCCATCGCCACACCGACATGCCAGTCGAGATTGGCCTGCAGAAACGCCGTCAAATCAGCGTCGGGGTTGGCGATTTCGTCGTTAGCCCGGTCGAGAACGTCCAGGTCCTCATTGGTGCGCTTGCGCGCAGCCAGCTCGGCGCAAGAAGGCTCGAGCGCCTCGCGCGTTTCCATCAGATCAGCCAGCCGAATCTTCTGGCCGCGGATCAGCGTGCTCACTGAGCTGGCCATCGACTTTGTTGTAGGGCGCTGGACGAACGCGCCGCCGGCCCGGCCCGGCCTGACCCGAATCAGGTTTTGCACCTCGAGAATGCGTAATGCCTCTCGCACCGTGGCCCGGCTCATCTGTGTCTGCTTGACGAGTTCGCGTTCTGCTGGCAACGCCGTTCCCTCGGTCAGCTCGCCGCTGAGAATCCGCTCGCGAAGCTCGCGCGCCAGCACGTCGGATGCCTTGGGCACATCCACCGGTTTGAGCATGACAGTCGATCGTGTCAGCGCCGCCGCTGCGACTGGCTCCATGGGCGCTCCCGCTTTCAGCTTCGGTGTAACGGTCAGACCTAATTTACCGGTCAAGCATTACCCGGCCGCCAACAAGGGGGTCAGCGCGGTGTCGAGACTATGACTACGCAGACGGGAGCGCTTGTTCGGACGGTATGCGCAATCGACGCATGCCCTGGTTCACGTGTGCTCTTCTCGTTCTAGCTCCCGTTCAACGTCGGCCTCGCCGAACAGCTCGTCACCTGCCGTGTGATGATGTTCCCCAGGCTCGGCCGGTTTAGACTTCGGCCGCTTCGACTCGATGAACAGCAGGATCAGGCCTACCGCGCACAAGGCTAGGCAGGACCAGGCGATGAAACCGCTATCAAATCCTTCAACACCGAAAGTGCCGTGTCTGGGATAGCCAGGTGGGGGAGTACCAACGACCACCGCGGTGATTAATCCCATGATGCTCACGATTAGCAGGATTGCGACAATGACCAACATCGTTCGCCCCTCCCTCGCCGCGTGTGCCGCCCAGAAGCCGAGTCTACTTCGCAGTTCAGCGCCTTTGCGGACTAACTTTCAAAAGATCATCCTGGCGATAACCTCGGCCACCGCGGCCGGTTTCTCCGACCCGTGAAGCTCTACCGTCTGCCGCACGGTCAGGTCGACCGTCGTCTCGTTGACCTCCTTGGCGTCGACAAGGTCGGATCGGAGACGGATGCGGGTGCCCGCCGGAACCGGCGCGAGAAACCGAACCTTGTTGAGCCCGTAGTTGATGCCCATCTTCGCGTTGTCGAGGCGGTAGATGTCCTTGCTCAACGCCGGAATGAGGGACAGCGTCAAGAAGCCGTGCGCAATCGTTGTGCGATAGGGGCTTTCAGTGCGGGCCCGATCCACGTCTACGTGGATCCACTGGTGATCGCCGGTCGCGTCGGCGAACGCATTGATGAGTCCCTGGTCAATGGCGATCCAGTCGGAGACACCGAGGAGTTGCCCCACGGCCTCAACAGCCTCGTCCATCGATGAAATGACTCGCACCATTCGCCTTTCTTGTACCGGTGGACGGAAGATTGGTCGCCTTGGCTATTCGGTTGACCAGGACCCAACCCATCCCAGCGAGCACCAATCCCGTGACGATCATCGCAATGTTGTCCACCACCAAACCCACTGCGCCAGAGGATATTCCGGCTAGCGTAGCGATCAGCGAGACGAGGAGGGGCCGCAGGGCAGTTTCGCGCTCGTCGGCCCCTAACGCTGGCTGTTTGGCGGGGACCATCGCTGTCGACGTCCCGCTCAGTTGCCGCGGTACGCGGCGAATTCAGGCGCACGCTTCTCGTTGAACGCGCTCACGCCTTCCTTGGCCTCGGGTGTGTCGCCGAAAAGTCTCAGGCTGGAATAAGCCATCTGACCCATTGACGCAAACTGTTCGGTGTCGGTATTGAACGACTGCTTCAGAATCCTCAAGGCCGTCGGCGAGAGCTGCAGAATCTCGTCCGCCCACGCTCGGACCTCTGACTTGAGTTGATCGGCCGGTACCACTTTGTTCACCAGCCCCCACTCGGCTGCCTGCTGCGCAGAGTATCGACGGCACAAGAACCAGATCTCGCGAGCGCGCTTCTCTCCCACTATTCGCGCCAGGTAGCCGGTGCCGAAACCGGCGTCAAACGATCCGACTCGCGGACCGTTCTGCCCGAACACCGCAGTGTCGGCGGCGATCGTCAGATCGCACAGCACGTGCAGAACATGACCGCCGCCGATCGCAAACCCGTTGACCGCGGCGATCACCGGCTTGGGCACGTCACGAATGACTCGATGTAGTGAATCCACTTCGAACAGACCGGTTTCGGAAGGTCCGTAGTCGCCGGTCTCTGCCCGTTGCTTCTGGTCCCCGCCGGTACAAAAAGCCTTCTCGCCGGCCCCCGTCAGGCAGATCACGCCGACCTCCGAGCTCCCCCACGCCAACTTGAACGCCCGAATCAGCTCGTCGAGAGTACGCGCCCGAAATGCGTTGTACCGATCGGGTCTATTGATCGTGATCCAGGCCAGGCCGTTGTCGACCTCGTAGGTGATGTCGGTGAACTCGGTCATCTTCGCCTCTCCGTTGAAACTAAGTCATGGCCAATTATGGTCTTACCATATTACCAAAGCGTCACACCGGGACGAAATCCTTGCGCATTCGGGCCAGCTCACCGATCGACGCCTGTAGATCGTCGAGCTCAGTAACGAGCGCTGTTCGACGATCGGCAATGTCGTCCGCTGGGCCCTCGCTGTCAAGCAGACCGCGGTGCCGGGCCATCTTCAACGCGGTACTGAACATCTCACCCGACACCGACTCTTCGGTGATGCGGTGCTGTAACGACCATTGCCGGCCGAGGCGAAGACACCTCGTAAGCAGTTCCCGTTCGTCGACGCTGGGATCCGACCCGAGCTTGACCAGTTCCTCCGCCACCACCCGGTATGCGTCGACGAAGGGTCTGAGCACGAGATGAGCCACCAACAGGTCGCTTTCATTCACGCTCCGGGCGGCCTCTTCGGTGTCGAACGGCGCGCTCGGGTCATGGTCACGTCCAGTCATGATTGCGAACTCACGCCACAACTCGTCCGCGAACTCGTCGCGGCCGGCGAAGAAGAAATCGAATTTCAGCAGTTCGCGAACCGCCAGCGCCTTCTCCCACCCTGTCCGCTTGGTTGCTCCCGGAATGGCCACGATCGCCAGCAAGGCCAATTCGGCGATCGCTCTCATCACCAAGACGTGAATCGCGCTGTTGCGGTAGACCGCAACGATCAGGTGCTGATCGTCACCGATCCCCCACACCGTTTCCGGCCCCTCCGAGTAGCAGGTCAACACACCGGAGCCGACTAAGTCGTGCAGCGTCTGCGACACAGTGGCACGGTCGGTGAGGTCGGCACCCCCGGCGACGGCCCATCCGCGGGCGCGCAGGTAACGGGCCAGCGGCGCGACGGTGGCGGACACTTCGTCAAGGGTGAGCGAACGGTCCTCGCCGAGCATCGCGACGCACACGGCGGCCGTCGCAGACACCGGCGTTGCCTGGTTCAGACGGTGGCAGATGTCCAGCGCGACGCGCTCGACCACCTGCCGGTCATTCAGGCCTTCGGCGCGTAACGCGGCCAGCCGCTCGTACAGCGGCACTGGCGCCCCAAAGTTGATGTAGATGCGTCCCAGGCGATGCCGCAGGCCACGTGCGTAACTGAACAACCAGCGAGCGTTCTCCGGCCTCTTGGGAAGTCCGCGCGACTCCTCGACCATCAGCTTGACCTCGTGCAGCGGCAACTGGTCGAAGAGGATCGAGACCGGGACGGCGAGGGTCTGCTCCGAGCGGACGGATTCGACCGCGTCGGTTACATACCGCAGCAACCCGTACCGCGGTGGCCGCAGTTTGCCGGTGCGCGTCCGTCCACCCTCGATCGACCACACCAGGTTGCAGCCGCTGGACACCATCCAGCCCACGACGGCGCGCAGGGCCAGCCGGTAGGCGGGCAAGTCCCCCGTCGCGCGCCGCACCGGGATGAATCCGTTACGCCGGGCCAGGGTGCCCAACGGAAAGAAGTTGAGGTTGGCACCAGCCAGCCCGAACGTCGGCGCGACTCCGCCCTGGGCAAGGCGTGGCGGAAACGAGAACTGATCCAGGTAGGAGCGGTGCGAGATCAGGAAGATCAGGGCGTGGTCGCGGTCGAGTGCCCGCAGCTTGGCGAGGTCGTCGTCGTCGATGACGACCTGGAAACCGCGGACCATCCACGCGGACATCGCGTGCCACGCGCGTACCACGGGGGCTACGTGCGAGGCCGCCATCTCGCGCACGTAGACCGCGGCCTCGGCCCGCACGTCGGCCACATCGCGATCCAACTGCGACGCTAATTGTGCTGTGGCGGTGAGAAATTCGTCTGAGTTCAGTAGCGCAGCGATCTCCGGGAGGTCGCCCGGCCGCGACAGCGTATCGGAGGACCCGTTCGGTCGCAGCAGACGGGCGATGCGATCCGCCAGCATCGTCATATCCGCTCCGCCGCACCGGATCCCGCGGCAATTGCCGCAGACCACTTCTTCCCGGCGTCGACGCCCGGCCAATCGTCGAGGGTGTCGACGTAGAGCTGGCGCATCCGCGGCACCCACTCATCGAGATCGGCCTTAGTCCAGGTCGCGGTCGGAACCGGTTCGTGAACAACGACTTCGAGCGTGCCTTCCTGGGCCACCCGTGCGTTGCGCCACATGATTTCGCCGGCATTGCGGATGACAATCGGAACGATCGGAACCCCCGCGTCGCGGGCCATGTGAAAGCCGCCTTTCTTGAACGCCCCGACCTTCGGGCTCATCGACCGGGTGCCTTCGGGCGAGATTGCGACCGAAACGCCCGCCCGCAATCTGTCCACCGCGGGCTGCAACGCCGAGACGGCCTTCGAGGTGCTTGACCGGTCCACGAAGGCGACGTCGGCCAGGCTGAGCAGCTGCCCGAGTACGGGTATTTGCTTCACCTCGGCCTTGGCCACCACGGTAAATCCCCGTTGCACGACTCGTGAGGTCACCAGCGCGTCGACCAGTGTGCTCTGATGATTGATGAAGAACACCGCGGGCCGGTGCGCCGTGTGCTCCTCGCCAATCACGTCGACCTTGATATTGCCGAGTTGCCCTGCAAGGCGGCCGAACAGGGACGTGGCCAGGTCGACCCCACCCCGTCTGTCGTTCGTCAACACCCCGACGACCGTGCCCGCCCCCACCGCCGCGGCGAAACCACCGATCAAGCCCGTCGTCCGGACCAGCGACATCGGATGGAATTGGCTTCGCTTGCTCCGGAACCGCACGATTGGCCATCCGTGCTCGCCGGCATGGCGGGCCAGGTCCGCCCCCGGATTGACTGGGTGCGGGAAGCCGACGCCGCTGAGGAACGGCACATCCTCATTGCCGTTGGCGTACCCGTGGCATGTCTTCAGGGGGATTCGTTCGCGTTTGGCGAAATCACGGACCGCGGCCAGCTTGCCTTCCCCCCACGGCGGGCGGCCCGTTATGCCACCGGTGAGCACACCATGCTCGGTCTCGAGTTCTGTGCACAGAATATGGCCGATACCCAATTCGCGGGCCATGGGCTCCACCTGCATCCGTGTCGCGGATGTCGCGATGACAACGGTGTGGCCTTGGTTTTGATGGGCGCGCACCAGCCGCCACGTCCCATGGAAGAGCGCACCGGCGATTTCCTGCGCGAACAGTTGCTCCCCGAGTTCCATCAGCTCGTCATCGGTACGGCCGACCCAGCCCCGGATTCCTTGCTGCATCAGATCTTTGAACCCACCTTCGTCGAGCGTGCCGCCGAGCGCCGCGCGCATTGTGCGCACAAACTCGTCGGGACCCAATTCGAAGTTGCGTGCGCGGTGCGCAATGAGCGCGTTGGCCGAATACCCCTGGATCATCGTTCCGTCAAAGTCGAAGAACGCCGCGATCTCTGGGCCGCTGGGTCCGGACTTGATGTTGGCGATGACGTTTTCGACGGCAATCACCGTCGGTGATGATGTCGCACCGCTCATCTCATACCCCGCCTCTGGCAGACACGCACATCAGGTCCGGACTAGGCGCGCACCCGTGCGGTGCCGGGACCGGTGGCTTACGAGCAGTCGCCTTGGCCCCGGCCATCCCACTATGAAGAGTCGACCTGGCTGGGCCAAGAGGGTCCGCACAGAGATACCTCTGCTGCGGGAGGGAGAACCGCCCGATGTGGTGACGCGGCGGCACTAGTGGGTCGGTCACACTCGCAACACAGCGGTCAGCGACCCGGAGCGCAGACAGCGGCGATGAGCCGCGTGCGCGAAGAGCAGACAGCTGAGCCGACCGTGGCACCGGATTGTCTCCGGTCTGCCCAGTCGTCCCGGAAGCCGCACCGCCGATTAGATAGGGGAGCCAACGGATGCAAATCACAGCTGCGGTGGTGCAGGAGGTGGGCGCGCCCTTCAAGCTCACCGAGGTCGAGCTTCAAGACCCCGCACCCGGCGAAGTAGTGGTGCAGATCGCCGGAGCCGGGATCTGCCATACCGACATCGCTGTCCAGCAAGGGCACCTGCCTTTTCCGCTGCCCGGCGTTCTCGGACATGAGGGCAGCGGAACCGTGGTAGAGGTCGGGGCCGACGTGACGACGGTCGCGGTCGGCGATCAAGTGGCGATCAGTTTCAACAGCTGTGCTGAGTGCAAGCAGTGCGCGAAGGGTGAACCGGCGTACTGCCACGGTTTCCTCGAATACAACTTCGGCGGGGTGCGCCGCGACGGATCCTCCGGGTTAGCCGCCTCCGGAACCAAATTGGGGGCCAACTTCTTCGGCCAGTCATCGTTGGCGACATACGCTCTGGCTCACGTACGCAACGTGGTCAAGCTACCGCCAGGCACCCCGGTGGAGCTGGCGGGGCCGCTTGGCTGCGGCATCCAGACCGGGGCCGGCGCGGTGATGAACTCACTCGACGTCCAGCCCGGATCGACGGTGGTCATCGCGGGCGCGGGACCGGTGGGCCTGTCCGCGGTGCTCGCCGCCGTGGTGCGCGAGGCCGCGTCGATCATCGCTGTCGATCTACACGAGAGCAGACGGTCGCTGGCGACCGAACTCGGGGCCACCCACGCCGTCGACCCGAAGGCCGGCCCGCTCTCCGAGCAGATCCGGGAAATCTCGCCAGAGGGCGCCGATTACGCCGTCGACACCACCGCAGTGACCACCGTCGTGGAACAGCTTCTTGCCTCACTTGGCATGCGGGGGATGCTGGGGTTGCTCGGCGTGCCTGCCGATCCGCAGGCCGCCTTTTCGGTCGGACTGTTCAATCCGCCCCTCCTCGGCCTGACCATCCGGGGAATCATCGAAGGCGACGCCGATCCCAAGGCGTTCATCCCCTACCTGCTCGATCTGCATGGACAGGGCAAGTTCCCGTTCGACAAGCTGATCACCACCATGCCGCTGGACCAGATCAACGAGGCGGTGGAGGCTCAGCACCGTGGCGAGATCCTCAAGGCGGTGCTGACGCCGTGATCCGAATTCGGACAACATGCCATGGCTAATAAGTCGCGCCGCTGGACGACCACCGTAGCCATGGCGCTCCTGGCCGGCAGCGCCGTGGCCGCGGTGGCTGTGCTCGCGCGGCGCAACTCCCGCGGGCCGCGCGCGGTCATCGCCCCGCTGGAGCTGACACCGCTTCACCGCGCCGGAACGGGGACGCCGCTGCTGCTCCTGCACGGAGTCGGCGCCATCTGGCGGGCCTGGTCACCAGTTCTGCCCTACCTCGAGCCGCACCACGACGTCATCGTGCCGACCCTGGCGGGCCACGGCGGCGGGCCAGCACTGGATGCGCAGATTGCGCCGTCGATTCAGGCCTTGACTGACAACATCGAGGACGAGCTCGACCGGCTGGGCCTGCAGAAAGTGCACATCGCGGGTAACTCCCTCGGCGGGTGGATCGGAATCGAGCTCGCGCGCCGCGGCCGGGCCCAGTCACTGGTGCTGTTCAGCCCGGCAGGGGCATGGCGGTCACAGCGCGCCATAAATTTGCGGGCAACCGGGATACGACTCTCGCTCAACGCGATCGGCCGTTACGCGTCCCGCGCCGACGCCATCGCCGCCAACTCTTTGTTGCGGTGGTCTCTGTTGGCCGCGCAGGTCGCCCACCCCAACCGCGTCCCACCCGAGGCGCTGGCGACCTACCTCCGGGCCGGCGCTGAGGCGCCCGTCGTCGCGCCGCTGCTGCAGGACCTTCCCCTTCGCCAAGTGGAACCCCTCGCTGTCGCCCGCGACTACCCCGTCCGGTTGGTGTGGGGCGAGCGGGACCGGGTGCTGCCATTCGACGGCTTCGGTGCGGCGATGCACGAACGGCTGCCCGGGTCCGAGCTGATCCGGCTTCAGGACGTCGGGCACGTCCCGATGTCCGACGACCCGGCCGGCGTAGCGAGACTTATCCTTCAGGTAACCGCTGCCGTGGACGGCGCGGCGGTGTTGACCGCGAGAGCCGAACACGATGTCTAGCACCGGCCCTGACGCGCTCGCCTCATGGGGTGGGGGGCCCGACCTGAGTGCGTGGGAAGCGCTCATGTGGCGCACAGATGGCGACCACCGCACCCGCTCGACCGGGGTAATGATCGAGTTGCTCGACACCGAGCCAGACTGGGATCGCTTGGTGGCCGCCCACGACCGGTTCACCCAGCTGGTCCCGCGGCTGCGGGAACGCGTTGTCGAGCCACCTCTCCCCATCGTTCCGCCGGCATGGTCTCCGGACCCGCACTTCGACCTGGAGTATCACCTGCAACGGGTGCGGCTACCGGGTGACGGATCGATGGCCGAGCTGCACGCCCTGGCGGCCCAGTTCGCTGCGCGTCCGCTGGATCCCGAGCGTCCCGCGTGGGAGGCCCTGCTCGTGCTCGGCGTCGCCGGCGGCCAGGCCGCCTACCTGTTCAAACCACATCACAGTCTGAGTGACGGGATCGGCCTGCTGCAATTGCTGGACCTGGCTCACGGGCACAGTCGGGAACCCGGACCCGCCGACGATAAGCCGCCGCCCGGGCCGCGACGACGAGAGTCTCCCGAGGGTCTGCTGGTAAATCGGCTCGCCGCCCGGGCCGTCACCGCACCCGCGGGCGTGGTGCGCGAAGCGCTCTCCGCCGCAGGCCGCTTTGCGGGCGACCCGATCGGAACGACCACCGACGCCGTTCGGTTTGCGATGTCACTGCGGCGCGTGATGACGCCGCCGGATACACCTCACTCCCCGGCGCTGACCGGGAGCGGATCAGGTTATCGGCTGGACACCTTCGATGTGGCATTCAAAGACCTGAAAGCCGCGGGAAAGGCCGCCGGCGGCTCGGTCAACGACGCATTCCTGGCCGGTGTGCTCGGCGGGGTCCGGCGTTACCACGAAAAGCTCTCCCTCACAGTCGATTCCATACCGGTGGCGATACCGGTCAGCCTCCGCACCGACGCCGACCCGATGGGCGCCAACAAGTTCGCCGGTGCGCGGTTCGTCGCGCCGGTCGGTGAACCGGATCCGAAGGCGCGCATCGCCGCCATCCACGAATTCATCACGGACGCGCGCATGGAACCGGCGCTGGGATTTCTCGACCTCCTTGCACCGGTGCTGAGCCGCCTGCCGGAGATTGTGCTCAGCCGCATCGCCGGACAGATGACCGGCCTGTCCGACCTGCAGGCCTCCAACCTCGGGGCGATCGGCCGTGAGATGTATCTGGCGGGCGCGCGGGTGACGCGTATCTACCCCATGGGTCCCCGACCCGGCATCCCGGCCATGGTGGCGATGTTGACCTACGACGGAACCTGTTGTATCGCAGTCAACTTCGACCCCGACGCCATCGCCGATGCCCCGGCGTTCTCGACCTGCCTTCGTAAAGGTTTTGCGGAAGTGACCGCGCTTGCCGGCACCGACTGAGTTCGGCCCAATCGCATAAGAGATCAACCACAGAGGGCGGGAGGAACGAGATCATGAACTTTGATGACGTCGTCGAAATCCTTGACAAGTCGGTCGGCGGGCCAGACGCCGACGTGGTTTCCCACGGCCCGTTCTGGCGAGGAGTCACGCGAGACCGATTCGTCGAAATGAAGGTCGGCGGAAGGAAACTTGTGACGCTGGGCGACGGCGCGCACTCAAATCTGGTGTTGTCGTTGAGGGGTGACGCACCATTTGGCTCGGACCTGGACGACCCCCCGGCAGGCTCCGTGGCGCCCCGCATGCCGGCGTACCTCGATCCCGTGCCGGCAGAGTCGATCAGCGATATCGAGCGCTGGATAAACGACGGCTGCCCGGAATGACCGAGGCGGCGCGTCGAGTTTTTCGTGCCGTCAACGACCATTACCCCCAACGCGGGAGGGATGACCCCCCGTCATGGTGACGCACCAGGAACCCTCCCGCGATGAGACTTGACTCACCAGCACTGCCCGCGAATTCTCGTGGACACGCTACGTAGGTGACTCAATGGAGAAAGAGGACATCCGTGACGACCACCCAGCACACCGAACCAGCGGTTCTTCCTGATGACATAGCGCGGCAGATCGTGCTCCCCGAGGGTCACTCCGACCTCGCCGCGCTGCATGACGCCTACAAGTGGATGCGCATCAACATGCCGCTTGCGAAAGCCGTCGTGGAGGGCTACCCGCCGATCTGGCTGGTTAGCAAGCACGCCGACATCCAAGAGGTCGAGGGTCAGCCGGAGATCTTCAGCGCGGGCGGCGGCCCGGAGCACCCCGGCTCGCAAAACCCGATCCTCCAGAACATCGCCGGCGACGAGTTCACCAAGAGTCTGCTCGGCGGCAGCCTGCGCATCCTCGATGCCCTGCCGTACGTAGACCCGCCCGAGCACACCGCTATGAAGAACATGGCGTTCAACTGGTTCAAGCCTCCACAGCTCAAGAAATGGGAAGACCAGATCCGCGAGCTGGCCAAGGAGTCCATCGATCACCTCAAGCAACTCTCGCAACGTGGAGAGATCGACCTGCTGGATGACTGGGCCCTGGGCTTCCCGCTGCACGTGATGATGACGCTGGTGGGAGTTCCACCGGAGGACGAGCCACGGATGATGGCGCTCACCCAGGAGTTTTTCGGCACCGCCGATCCGGAACATCAGCGCGAGGACGTCGAAGCGCTGACCCCAGAAGCAATGGCCCAGCAATTCTCGAACACCATCCAAGACTTCTTCGCCTACTTCGACACGCTCGTCGAAGACCGCCGCGCCAATCCCCGCGACGACCTCGCCACGGTGGTCGCCTGCGCCAAGCTGCCAGACGGTGAGTACTGGCCCAAATCCTTCGTCTACGGGTGGTATACGGCCATCTTTACCGCCGGTCACGACACGACCTCGGCAACCCTGGCCGGCACGCTCAAAGCGCTGGCTGAAAACCCCGATGCGCTGGCCCGGGTCAAAGCCGACCCGCGTCTGGTGCCCCACCTCATCCAGGAGGGTCTGCGGTACATCGCACCGGTCAAGCACTTCATGCGCCACGCCGAGCAGGATTACACGATGCGCGGGCAGACCATCAGAGCCGGTGACCGCGTGATGCCGCTGTTCCAGTCCGGCTGCCGCGACGAGGAGGTCTTCGACAACCCTGACGAGTTCAACATCGACCGCAACCCGAACCCCCACCTCGGGTTCGGGTTCGGAGCGCACACCTGCATCGGCCAACACCTCGCCAAGCTCGAACTGAGGGTGATGTTCGAAGAGCTGCTGCCGCGCCTGGAGTCGATCGAGGTGCTTGGACCCGGCAGTGTGACGCAGACGAATTTCGTCGGCGGCCTGAAGCACTTGCCCGCGAAAATTACCGTCTCCTGAACGGCTGAATATCCAATGACGACGATTGATTACCCCCAGCTCTACATCGGCGGCACGTGGACCGCGCCTGCCGGCCACGACACCATCGAGGTCCATTCGCCGGCGACCGAGGAGCAGATCGGCTCGGTGCCCCGGGGCACCGAGGCCGATATCGACGCCGCTGTCGCTGCGGCCAGGACAGCGTTAGACCCCGCCGACGGATGGGCGACCTGGGAACCGAAGGACCGCGCGGACGCCCTCGAACGGTTCGCCGTGGAACTGGAAGCCCGCGGCGCCGAAACGGCGCGACGGGTGTCGATGCAGAACGGGATGCCGATCTGGCTCGCCCACCAATTCGAGGCCGTTTTTCCGCCGCTGCTGGTGCGTTACTACAGCGACCTGATGACCAGTGCACCAGTGGAGGAATCGCGTGCCGGCATGTTTGGCGGCACATCGCTGGTGTCGAAGCACCCCGTCGGTGTCGTCGGCGCGATCGTGCCCTGGAATGTCCCGCAAGGGATTTCGTTCCTCAAGGTCGCACCCGCGTTGGCCGCCGGCTGCTCCGTCGTCCTCAAACCGGCCGAGGAGACTGTGCTCGACGCGTTCCTGATGGCCGAGGCCGCCGCCGCAGCCGGCCTACCCGACGGTGTGCTCAACGTGGTTCCCGGCGGCCGTGAAGTGGGTGCCTACCTGGTCGAACATCCGGGCGTCGACAAGGTCTCGTTCACCGGCTCCACCGCCGCCGGCCGCTGGATCGCCGAAGCGTGCGGGCGGCTGCTTCGGCCGGTCACCCTCGAACTCGGCGGCAAGTCCGCGGCGATCGTCCTCGACGACGCCGATCTGGCTGCCTCGATCGAGTCCTTCTTCGGGTGCACCCTGCTCAACAACGGTCAAATCTGCTGGCTCAACACCCGGGTGCTGGCTCCCCGCAGCCGATACGACGAGATCGTCGACACCATTACCGATTTGGCGCGCTCGCTGACCGTGGGCGATCCGCTCGATCCGCAGACCAAGGTCGGCCCGCTGGTATCAAAGCGCCAGCGCGAGCGGGTCGAAGGCTACATCGCCAAGGGCAAGAGTGAAGGCGCCCGAATGACCACCGGCGGTAAGCGGCCATTCGACCGAGGCTGGTTCCTCGAACCCACCATCTTCGCCGACTTGGACAACAACGCGACGGTGGCACGCGAAGAGATCTTCGGCCCAGTCCTCTCGGTGATTCCGTACTCCAACGTGCAGGAAGCGATCACGCTCGCCAACGACAGTGTCTATGGCCTGGGCGGCAGCGTGTGGTCATCGGATCCAGAGCGAGCCACCAACGTCGCCCGCCGCGTCCGCTCGGGCACTGTTGGCGTCAATCACTACGTCAACGATCCCGTCGCCCCGTTCGGCGGCATCAAGCAAAGCGGCATGGGGCGCGAACTCGGTCCGGAGGGGCTGCACGCGTTCCAGGTCTACAAGACCATCTACCTGCCGCCCCCTGCAGACGGTCCACTACCGGAGACGCCGCTGTAGCACGGCTGGATTGATGTCAAAGCCACTGGCATCCAACTGATTTCGTGTTATCCGACGGATCGGAGCAAGTAACCAATGTCTACGCCCGCCGCCACGAAAGCCAGCGCCAACGTTCACGAGTTCACGACTGAACTGATTGTGCGGCGCCGGCACACACCGGCAGAGGGTGTGGTGGTGCTGGACCTTGCTCATCCATATGGCGAAGAGCTGCCCCGCTGGGAACCGGGAGCTCATATCGACATGCTTCTCAGCGATGGCCTCACGCGCCAATACTCGCTGTGCGGTGATTCCGGTGATTCGAGTGTGTGGCGCGTTGGGGTCTTGCGCGATCCCAATAGTCGAGGTGGTTCGCAGTACGTCCACGACAAGCTGGAAGAGGGAGTCACCCTACGAGTGCGCGGCCCCCGAAACCACTTTCCACTCGTCGACGCGCCGCGCTACCGGTTCATCGCGGGCGGTATCGGCATTACCCCGATCTTTGCGATGCTCGACGAGGTACAGCGGGCGGGCAACGAATGGACGCTTCTCTATGGCGGACGGACCAGGGCGTCGATGGCGTTCGCCGACGAACTGGCCGAATGCTACCCCGAGCGCGTCACCGTATGGCCGCAGGACGAACGGGGCTTTCTCGACCTGGCAGCGCTTCTGAAGGACCCCGAGGCCGACACGTTGGTGTACTGCTGTGGGCCCGAGGGATTGCTCACGGCGGTCGAGAGCCAATGTGCCGATTGGCCGGCAGGGACGCTGCACATCGAACGGTTCGCGGCGAAGGCACCAACGGCCGAGGAAGCCGCTGAAGCACTGGAGAGTTTCGAGGTCGTATGCCACCGCACCGGGGTTGCGTTGGAAATATCGTCGGACACGTCGATCCTGGAAGTCCTTGAGGAAGCCGATGTTCCGATCATGGCCAGCTGCTATGAGGGCGTCTGCGGCACCTGCGAAGCGAGGGTGTTGGAGGGAATCCCGGATCACCGTGATTCGGTGCTCAGCCAGGCTGAAAAAGACGCCGGCGAAGTAATGTTGGTCTGCGTGTCGCGCTCGCGCACCGAAAGGCTGGTGCTGGACCTGTGAAAGCCAACTTCCCGAAGAAGTGCTGGTACGTCGCAGCCACCTGCGACGAGATCGCCGAATCGCCACTCGGTCGACGCCTGCTCGGCAAGGACGTCGTGCTATGGCGCGGTGCAAGCGGACAGGTAAACGCATTCCAAAACCGTTGCGCGCACCGGGCATTCCCGCTGTCGCACAGCACTGTCGACGGAGATCAATTGGTTTGCGGTTACCACGGATGCACCTACGACATCAACGGCAAGTGCGTGCACATTCCGTCTCAACCCCAAGTCCCCACAGGTATGAGGGTGCCGGTGTTCCCCGTCCTCGAGGAACCACCGTTCATCTGGATCTGGCCGGGACAGCCAGCCGCTGCGGCTGGCGTCCAACGGCCCCGGATGCCGTGGATCAATGACCCGGCGTGGTCGACATTCGGGAATGCCTGGCAAGTAAGCGCCAACTACATGATGGTCCACGAGCACTATCTGGACTTCAGCTACGCTCCCATCCTCCACAGGCGCGATGTGCCTGAGGAAATCGCCAGTATGCCTGCCTTCAACGATGTCGAAGTCACCGAAACCACCGTGTCCTACACGCGGCTTCTGCCGGACGCCCGGCTCACTGACTGGGAGGCCGACGCCACCGGACTCGACCGTAGCGTCACGTACAAGCGTCGCGAGAGCGGCACGTTCGCCTCGCCGGCGATGCACCGCCAGTATTGGGCAATCGAAGCTCCGGATGGCAAGGTGTACACCACCACTCGGAGCCATGGCATCACGCCCGAGACGGAAACATCGACTCACGTTTTCATGCAAGGGTCGCGTAACTACGCACTGGACAGTGACGTCGTGACTTCGGGTCTGAGGTCATTCCTATCTGGGGTTGCGCAACGTGACGTCTCCATTCTCGAGATGGCGTCCAAGCACTCTGGCTACGACGGGTGGCGCGGCGGAGTGGAATTTCAGGCGGACGCGGCCGCCTTGCGCGCTCGACGGATTGTCGGCGTGATGCTGGCCAAGGAAGCGGGCCGCTCGGCAATACGTCCCGGTCTGGCGCCCACCAGCAGGGGTGACGCGCTCAGCCCTGTTGAGGCAGTTTGAGGTTAACGCGCCGTCCTCAGGACGCCTTGTTCGCTGCCGGCGGTGAGTAGTTCGGCTTGCCGAGGCCGAGCGTGTATTGCGCGATCATGTTTCGGAACACCTCCAGTGTGCCGCCGTAAATGCCGACCAGCGGAGCGAAGCGGTAGACGTATTCGGATCCACCGTCGTCGGCCGCACCGTCGGTACCGGCCGGCAACGACGAAGCCGCGCCGAGGATGTCCATCAACTCCGGCGCGACGTCCCGCATCGTCTGCGCGAGCGCGACGCGGCCGAAAATGCTCGGTGCGCTTAGCGCCGCTTCCATCCGGGCGGCGCTGCGGCCCAACCGATATGCCACCGATCCGTCATCGATCAACCGCCGCCCATTGGGGCCTTTCTGCGCGACCTTTGCCGCGGCCTTGTCCAGGGCATCGGCCATGAACCCGGCCTGATGCGCCATGATCGACACATCCTGCAGTCCGTCCGGGGCGGCCGCGACCGCACCGTGCTCGACGTTGAGCGGCTCACGAACCACTGCCCAGCCGCCGTTGACCTCGCCGAGCCGGTACTTGTCGGCGACCCGGACGTCGGTGTAGTAGACGATGTTCGTCCTGTCGCCGTCGACAGTGCGGATGCCTTGGATCTCGATACCCGGGGTGTCCAGCGGAACCAGAAACATGGTCAGGCTCTTGTGCTTTGGCGCTTCGGGGTCGGTGTTGGTGATGAGATAGACGTACTGGCAGTTGTGCGCGCCGGTGGTGAACATCTTCGACCCGTTGATCACCCATTCGTCGCCATCGCGCACCGCCCGCGTTTTGCAGGTCGCGACGTCCGAGCCGCCTTCGGGTTCCGTATAGCCCAGGCACATCCGGACATGCCCGCTGAAAAACCCGGGCATCACTTCGTCGACAAGCTCGGACGATCCGAACTTCTGAACGGAATGCGCGATCATCGCGCTGGTGCCCCACGTCACCCACGGGACATGTGCGCGTCGCTTCTCCTGCACCCAGATGCGCTGGCGGACACGGCTGAACCCACCATCGGACGAGGGCTTCCACTCACCCGCAAGGTAACCCGCCGCGCCGAGGGCGAGGTGAACACCTTCATCGAAGTTGTCGCCGGTCTCGCGGTCGCGCCGGATGACGTCTTCCGTCACGTGTTCGCGCAGGAAGGCTCGGGCGTCGTCGAGAAACGCCTGATCCTCGTCCGACAGTTCGACTCGTGAAAAATCCACTGGTCAGCTCCGGCTCTCACGTGCCGCCACAAGCTCGGCGATGTACTTGGCGCTGGCCCCTGGATCACCGCCTGCCAACGGCCAGCCTCGCGCGCGCACCAGGTACGCCGTCGCTGCGGCCTCTGCCGAAACCCCAAGTCCGCCTTGGACGTGCACCGCCATCGTCGCAGCCTTTGACGCTTCCTCGGCCATGAACACGAACGCGCATGCCGGCAATTCGGGCCGCTCGTCGGGCTCGTTGTCGAGGAACCACGCCGCGCGGCGCGACAGGTTGCGGCCGCCCTGCACAGTGATCGCGATGTTCGCCAGCGGGTGAGAGATGCCCTGCAGGGTGGAGATCGGTACGCCCAGCGTGTAGCGCGTCTTCGAGAACTCAGCGGCAATCTGCAACGCCTCGTCGATGAGGCCCACCAGTGCGGCAGCGCTCAGCACCCGCCACTCGTCAAGCGCCCGTTGGTATTCGGCTAGCGCGTCGGTGCCGCTGGCGACCACGGTGCGGCTGGCAGCGGACGCCGGGTCCACCCACGCCATCGGCAACCTGCCGATGTTGTCGACTCGGGTAGGGCGGGTGTCGAAGGTCAACCTGACGACGTCGTCGCCGTCGCGGATGATGATGTGGTCGGCGATCGACCCGGTGCCGATCAACCTGGTGCCGGTCACGTTGTCCTGCGCAGGATCCAGCGTCGCAATCTGTTTGCCGGTGACCACGTCGGGCAGGTCGCTCAACGCACCCAAGCGTCCCAGAAGGCGTGCCGCACAGACATGGTCGATCCAGGGCACCGGCGCAAGCGAGCGACCGGCCTCCTCGGCGACCAGCGTGAGGTCGACCAGTGTCGCGCCGTCGCCGCCGACGGACTCGGGCAGCGCCATCGTCGTGGCGCCCATCGCGCACAACCGCTCCCAGAGGCTCTTGTCGAAGCCGGATTCCTCCGCCGCACGGACTGTTTCGATCGGACAGGAGGTCTTGAAGAAGTCCCGGTAGGCCGACTGAACAGCCTGGTGGTCGTCGGACAGGCTGTAGTCGATCCGCCGGAGTTCGTAACGGTCCATCTCAGTCCTTTCGGCCTTCGAAGAAGAATCGCTGTGCATTGTTGTACAGGTAGTTATCCCGGACGTCGTCGGGCAGGTCGAGCGCCAACGCCTCGGGGACCACGCGGCGCTGACGCAGCACCGGCCAGTCCGACGCGAACATCACCTTGTTCGGGCCGCGGGTACGCATGGAGTGCAGCAGGCTTTCCGGCAACCGCTTCGGCGACCACGCTGAGGTCATCAAATGCAGGTTCTCGTACTTGATCATCAAGCGAATAGCTATGTCCCACCACGGATCCGCCCCGTGAATCATGCACAGCTTGAGCTCGGGGAACCGCACACACACCCGGTCGAGGTAAATCGGGTTCTGCACCTCGCCCGGAATGGGTGGTCCGGGGATTCCGGTGTTCATGCACAGCGGCAGTTGGAGTTCCGCGCACTTCGCGTACAGCGGGTAGTAGACGGCGTCGGTCGCCGGGTACTGACCGTCGCCCCAGAAGCTCGGGCCGACGCAGGTATAGGCGACCGGCAACTCCTTGACAATTGCCGTCAGCTCCCGCAGCGGCTGCACCGGCTTCAGCAGATTGACCCCACCCATCGCGAGCGCGAACCGCTCCGGCTTGGCCTCTACGAACTTGCGCGCGGTGACCGACGGCTTGGTGAGATTATCCATCAGGATCGCCTTCTGCACGCCCTGCTCGTCCATCTCGTCGATCAGCTCGGACATCTCGACTGGGGCGAACATCGACTGCGGCCCTTTGAAATAGTCGTCGCGCACCTTGAGCATCCACGAGGGTTGTACCTCGGTCTCGCCGAAGTGCACGTTCACCAGACAATCGATAACTCGCTGCGTCACGCGGGTGTCTCCTGTTGTGCGGCAATACTCTTCGCCCAGCGGTAGTCCGCCTTGCCGTTGCCGAGTCGCCGGACCTGCTCGACGACGACGTATCGCTTCGGCGCCTTGAACCGAGCGAGGTGGGTGGTGCAATGTGTGTGCAGCGTCTCGTCGTCGATCAACACGTCGTCGTGCAATGCCACAAGCGCGACCAGTTCCTCGCCCCAGCGGTCACTCGGTGCACCTACGACGAGAGCGTCGGCAATACCGGGATGGGCACGCAGCACTTCCTCGACCTCCTCGACGAACACCTTCTCCCCGCCGGTGTTGACCACCAGCGAGTCGCGGCCGAACAGCCGCAGCATGCCGTCGGGCTCTACGGACGCCCGGTCACCGGAGATCACCACGCGCTGCCCTTCGACCTCCGGGAACGTTTTGCGCGTGGCAGGTTCATCATCGAAGTAGCCCAACGGAATTCGGCCTATCCGGGCCACCCAGCCGATCTCGTCCTCACCGGGTTGCAGGAACCGGCTGTAGTCGTCGGACAGCACCAGGCCACCCTCCCGGAAGAGGAAGGTGTCGTTCGCGCTGCCGCGCTTGCTGTGCGCGAACGCCATGTTCCCTGTCTCCGACGAGCCGTAGCCGTTGATCAACGTGATCTGTGGCATGGCCTCCAGCAGCGCGTGCTGGTACTTCGGGTTGGTGGCCGCACCGCCCGTCCCGATCGCGTACAGAGAGGACAGATCGTAGGCGCCGCGGCGGAGTTCGTCGACGAGCGGACCGGCGTAGGCGTCGCCGACCATCGTCATCATGCCAACCTTCTCCCGCTCGACGGTCTTCAGGACGGTGACGGGGTCGTACTTGGTCCTGCTGTCGTAGAGGATCGCCGTCTGGCCGTTCATCGTCGCGGCGAACGCCGTCCACATGCCGGCGGCGTGCATCAGCGGCGATACCGCGTACCAGGGCTGGCCGGCGTGCTGCACCTTCTGTTTGATCTCGTCGACGGAGTCGTGGTCGACGCCGTTCATCGACAACACGTACATGTCGGCTTGCCGCCAGAGCACACCCTTGGGACGGCCCGTGGTACCACCAGTGCAGATCATGATCAGATCGTCGGGCGAGGGCGTCGCGTCGTGATCGGTATTTCCTTGTGCAAGAGCGTCTTCCAGTGTGACAGCTCCCGGGAGGTCGGCAGCGTCAGTCGCGTCGTCGACCGACACCCGCAACTCGACATCACCGAGCACGTCGGCGAATTTCGCACCGAGCGAGCGGTGATAGATGACTCCTCGCGGCTTGACGTAGTCAAGGAGTTCGCCGACCTCGCGGGGCGTGTAGTAGTGGTTGATGTTCACCGGCACGACGCGCCCCTTCAGGCAGCCGATGACCATGTCCGGATACAGGTCGTTATGCATGATCAGCGCGACCCGGTCCTGCCCGCACTCCCATGGGCGCAACTCGGAGCGCTCGCGCTGAGCACCGAAGCCACTGGCCGCGAGGAAGTTTCCGAGTCTGCGAGTGCGCTCCGCCGATTCCGCATAGGTGCTCTCGCGGTCTCCGCATGCCGTCATCACACGGTCGGGAACAGCGTCCGCGATCGCGTCGAGCACCGCGCCCAGCGTCCATTCGCTCACGCCTCACCCCCGCGAGCAGACGCGGAATCGCACAAAAAGGGTCCCAAGCGTGCGAGTTTGTGTCTGCTCGGCATAAGAAGGTCGCCTACGCCGCTAGTCCCGCTTTGACACCGAGCAGGTCTAACGCATTGTCGCGCATGACCTTTCGCGTGTCCTCAGCGCTGAATTCAGGGAATTGCGGGATGTCGGCGGTGAAGGACATCGGATCAGCAAGCCCCTCGCCATGCGGCCAGTCCGACCCGAACATGATCTTGTCCACGCCGATGGTCTCGGCGAGCAGCTTCACATCGTCCTCGTAATAGGGCGCGATCCAGACGTTGTTGCGCAGCTGCTCGACGGGGTCTTCCTTGAAGTGATACGGCGCGCTGTTGGCGGCCTTCTTCAAGCGCTTGATCAGGCGGTAGACGAAGTAGGAGCCGTTCTCGATGCTGGCGGCCTTCAGCTTGGGATGACGCGTGAACACCTGGTGCACGATCATCGAGGCCATCGTGTCGTGGATCGCGCGGTCGTCGAGCAGCAGCTGATCCAGTGGGTCCTTCTTGCCGAATCCTTCGAACGTCGCCTGGCCGCCCCACAACGCCGCGATCGCCAGATAACCGCTGTCGGACAGGTGGAAGCCCACCGGGACACCGGCCTCGGCCAGCCGTGCCCACACCGGATCATGCACGGGATCGCCCAGAGAACGCGGTTTGACCAGACCCGGCACGGGCGCCGGGCGCACCAGCACCATCCGGGCGCCGCGGCCCAGCACGAAATCGACTTCCTCGACGGCCTTTTCGGGATCGGCCAGCGAGACGATCGGTGCCGCCACGATGCGGTGGTCCGGACGGTCGAAGCCCCAGTCGTCGTCGAGCCAGAGGTTGAACGCGTGCACCGAGGCCATCGTCGCCTCAATATCGTGTTTGAGCGCCTCCTCGACGCCGCACGCGAAAGTCGGCAGCATGAACACCGTCTCGAGGTTCTGGCGGTCCATCACCGCCACCCGCGCATCACGGTTCTGATACTCGGGATGGTTCGCCATGCGGTCGACCTTCATCAGTGACGCCGGGTCGACGCCCTCGGGGATCGTGCCGCGGAACAGCAGATCGAGGCAGCCAGGTTCGATGATCGGGTCGAAGGTCGGGTTCGGGATGAATTGGTTGACCACGCCTCCCATCACCGCGAACGTCCGCTTGCCATCCACGAGCATCTGCACACCGCGGCGCTTGAACTCCTTTGGCAGATATCGAGTGAAGGAGTCGAGCGGCTCGTAGTAGTGGTTGTCGACATCGATCGCTTTGTAGTCGAGCGTCATGGTGTCCGTCCTCTCAATCACTAAGCGGCGGGAAGTTCGGCGGCCGCTTCTCGAAGAAGCTCGTGATGCCCTCGATGAAATCCGGGCGCTGCATCGACTGGTGCATCAGCTTCTCCGCGATCGCGCTCGCTTCGAACACATCCCGCATAGTGTCTGCGTACACCTGCTGCTTGATCACCGCCAGAGAACTGGGTGCGCAATTCGCGGCGATGTCCTCCGCGTAGGCGATCGCACGCTGCATCAACTCCTCTCCAGCCAGCACCTCCTTCACCAGCCCGAGTTCTGCCGCCTCCTCCGCGAGAAACACGCGCCCCGTCAACAACAGATCGAGCGCCGCGCTCCAACCGACGATGCGCGGAAGTATCCACGAGATGCCGTACTCGGCGATCAGGCCGCGGCGCGCGAACGACGTGGTGAATTTGGCGCCTGCCGCGGCGAACCGGACGTCGCACATCAGCGCCTGGGTGAGCCCGATGCCTGCGCACGCGCCGTTGATCGCCGCGATGATCGGTTTACGAAGTGTGGTCACGAAATGCGGATGACGTTCGCCGACAAGCTTGTCCACATCGGTGCCGCCGGCGCTGTCGACCGTGGTGTTGCTGATCGTCGACAAGTCGCCCATGTCCGCGCCGGCGCAGAACGCGCGCCCCGCGCCCGTGAGGACGATCGCGCGCACGTTCGGATCGGCCTCGGCGCGGTCGAGACACGACCAGAAGGCGCCCGCCATGCCGCCGCCCCACCCGTTCATGCGTTCGGGCCGGTTCAACGTCAGCACGACGACGCCGGTGTCGAGCAGCTCGTAGAGGACTTTCTCGTCTTCTCGCAGGGCAGCCTCGGCGTCCGCCACGGTCATGTGCTCCTCGCGTACGCAGAAGTCACCTGGCCGGCCTCCTCACAAAGGGCTCTGAACTGGCTGTAGTCTCATACTGTACACCTATCGGTAGTGCCTTCCGCAATCATGCTTCGATCAGCCCGAACCGCTGATATGCCGCCCGGATCTGCGTCTTTGCCTCGTCCGGCAGGGTGGCCTGCGGCGGCCGGGACTCCGGATAGTCGCCGATCGGCAAACCGAGGATCGAGGCCGCGTACTTGAACGCGCCGCCCCAGTGTGTGAAGTAGTCCGGGCGACCCGGATAGCGCGTGAACCACCCCGCGATGTCGACCGTCAGTTGGTCGAGTCCCGTCGCGGCGGCGTAGTCCATCGCCTCGACCAACTTGTCGTTCCAGATCAGTTCCCAGTACTCCGTGAAGACGCGCCGCTGCGGCGTCTCGTGCAGGTAGCCGGTCGTCCCCAGTTGCCCTGGCCCGACGACGCCCTCGCGCAGCCAGCCCGCGCGGTAGACCGTCGTATCGCACTCCCAGATCACGAGTTCGGGCGCGAGGTTGTGAAGCACTCTGCTGTTGCCCGGCCGGAAGGCGCCCTCCTTCGTCGCGCAGACGGCCGGAATCTCGTCGACGATGCGTGCGCTCTCGGCGGCGTTCAGGACGTAACCCGACGACGGCGAGTTGAACATCCCCAGCGGGATGTCTGTGCGATCGGCGATGTAGCGGAAGAAGTTCAGCGCACCTTCGCCGCCGTGCAGCTCCATCATCGGTGTCTGGATGTAGACGATGTCGGCACCAGAATCCTGCGCGTGCTGGGTCAATTCCAGGCAGTCCTTCGCCGACAGCGCGGCCGTGCACGACTGGACGACGACGTCGGGGTTGATTGCCCGACTCTCCTCGATTGCGATCTCCAGCAAGCGTTTTCGCTCCGGGATCGTCAGCGACCAGAACTCGGCGACCCCGCTCGTCACCCAGAGCATCGGGTGGGCGAGGTCGCCGACGCAGTAGCGAACCAGTGTTCGGTATGCGTCCCAGTCGATCTCGTCGCCGTCAGCGCCGGAGAACGGCGTGTACAGCGAGTTCCCGATTCCCCGCAATGTGGTGTGGGCCCATGCTCGTGCGTCACGTGCCGTTGCCATTGATCACTCCTTAAGTGAAATCGCTACCACCGTCGACGTTGACGTTTGCGCCGGTCATGTATGAGTTGCGCTTTGAGGCCAAAAATGCTGCGACGGGACCGATCTCGTCGGGCAGCCCGGCGCGCGGCAGGTGGGCGGGATGGCCGAAGTGTTTGTCGATCGCGGCCATCAGCGCGTACGGATCGTTTCCGTCGACGCCCACTGTCGACGCCCACCCGACCAGAGATTCCGACGCCACACTGCCGGGCGACAGCACGTTGACAAGGATCTCGTCGGGGGCCAGCGCCAGCGACAAGTTCTTCGAGACGCTGTTCACCATCGCCTTCGCGGCCGTGTAGGCCGGCAGGATCACGCTCTGGCGCTGCGTGGAATGGGCCGAGAAGTTCACGATCCGCGCCCATTCCGCGTTGCGTAGCAATGGAAGTGCCGACCGCACACAATGCACCATGCCCAGCACGCCCTCGTCGACGGCTTGGCGCCACTGGTCGTCGGTCAGATCCTCGAAGTTGCCGACAGCTCCCGGCCCGACGGTGTTGATCAGCGCGTTGAGTTTCCCGTCCCACCGTGCACCGAGCTCGGCGAACACAGCATCAACCTGTGCGGCGTCGGTGACGTCGGCGACCAGCGCCACGGCGTCCGGGCTGCCGCGGCGCGTCAGATCCGCAACGGCTTCGTCGAGGACCGCGGGCGTCCGGCCGACGATCGCTAGCTTCGCGCCGTCATCGGCCAGGCAACGCGCGGTGGCCAAACCCATCCCGCGGCCGCCGCCGACCACGACGGCGGTTGCGTCTGTGAAACCGAGATCCATTGCGGCCTCCGCGCTCCGTCCATGCGATCCACGGTGATTCCCAGAAAAGCTTACTATAGGTGTTACGGTAGTAGATCGCCGGTACGGTTGGCCGGTTCATACGACGGGAGGCAACGCACCGTGGCAAGCAAGGCAACCGCCGAGAAACGCCAGCGGCGCGAGCGCGGTTCGATCAATCCCGAGGACATCATCCACGGCGCGTTCGAGCTTGCCGACGAGGTGTCCATCGACAACCTGAGCATGCCGCTATTGGGTAAGCATCTCGGCGTCGGCGTCACGAGCATCTACTGGTATTTCCGCAAGAAGGACGATCTTCTCAACGCGATGACGGACCGCGCGCTTCGCAGGTTCACGTTCGCGACACCGTACGTCGAGGCGGGCAACTGGCGCGAGTCGCTGCGCAACCATGCGCGGTCGATGCGCAAGACGTTCTTGAGCAGTCCGATCCTGACCGACCTGATTCTGATCCGCGGCGCGCTCAGCGCGAAGGTGCGGCGGTTGAGTGTGGAGCAGATGGAGAAGGCGATCCAGTCGCTGGTGGAAGCAGGCCTGTCGCCCGAGGACGCGTACGACACGTATTCGGCGGTGTCACTTCATGTCCGCGGGACGGTCGTGTTAGAACGACTGCAGGAAAAGACCCGCGAACTGGAAGGCTCCGAGCCGAGCGGCTTCGAACCTCGGGCGATCGACCCGGAGGTCGCACCGCTGATCGCCAAGCTGTCCGCCAAGGGCCATCGGCTGGCCGTGGCTGACGAGAAGAACTTCGAATACGGACTCAACTGCATCCTCGACCACGCCGAACGGCTGATCGAGGAGGGGCAGAAGGGCGCTCGCGCGCGCAAGATATCACCGAAGCGCTAGACCGTCGGCGTCCGCGGCCGTCGTCACAGTCGTAAGAGCCGTGTTTCGGCGAGTGCCACCGCCGAGATCTGCACCAGGGTTGTCGATCCGCGAAAATCACAGCCCTGGTGCAGATCTCGCGAACGGCCAGTGACGCGGGCAACCGACGCTAGACCTCGATGACGACTGCGCCGCCCTGACCGCCGCCGGCACACATCGCCGCAACACCGATTCCGCCACCGCGGCGCTGAAGTTCGTAGACGAGCGTCGTCACCATCCGCGCACCGGACGCGGCGATCGGATGCCCAAGGCTGCAACCACTTCCAGAGAAGTTCACCAGTTCCTCGTCAAGGCCGTACTCGCGGCACGCCGCGATCGGCACCGACGCGAAGGCCTCGTTGATCTCCCACAGCGCGACATCGGATGGCTTCAGACCCGCACGCTGCAGCACCTTGCCGATCACCTTGACCGCGCCCATACCACAGTCGCGCGGCGCGACACCGGCTGCGGCCCAAGCCCGTACAGTCGCCATCTTCGTCAGCTTCTCGGCGTCGGCATAAGCACTGTCAACGACCGCCACCGCCGCCGCCGCATCGTTGGTGCCGCTGCTGTTGCCGGCGGTGATCGAGAATCCATCGATCTCTGGATGCAGGACCTTCAGCCCGGCAAGCTTTTCGACGGTGGTGTCGCGGCGCGGGAATTCGTCGACACTGAAGTCGACGACCGACCCGTCGAACTGCTGGATCTTCATCGCAATGATCTCGTCGACGAACTTGCCCTCGTCGATCGCGGCGGTCGCGCGATGATGTGACCGCGCCGCCCACGCGTCCATTTCCTCGCGGCTGATGCCGACCTTCTGCGCGGTATTCCACCCGACCGTGATCGACATGTCCTTGCACGGCGCATCGGGCGTCTCCGGATGCGTCGGCGGCATCCACCGCTCCTCGAACTTCAGCTCGGGTCCGGGGATGCGCTGGTTCATCAGCGGCGTCATCGACAGCGACTGGACGCCGCCTGCGATCAGCGCGCGCTCCATTCCGGAGCCAATCTGTGCCGACGCGTTGCCGATGGCGGTGAGGCTGCCCGCGCAGTGCCGGTTCACGGACTGGCCGGGGATGTCCTCCATACCGGTCGCCGCTGCGGCATACCGGGCGAGATCGCCACCGCCGTAATGAGATTCGGCAATGATGATGTCGTCGAATGCGGCAGGATCGACGCCCGAGCGGCGCACGACCTCGGGAAGGACGGTGGTGAGAAGCGTCTCGGGTGTTGTGTTTACCAGCGTTCCCTTGAACGAACGGCCGATCGCGGTCCTGGCAGCAGCGACGATGACAGGTGTGGACATGGCTTCAACCTCGGGTTCGGTATCAAGGACTTTTCAAACGTAGCGTTACAAAAGTAGCAGATACTGTAGCGCTTTCGGGAGGTGGGCTGTGTCACTCCGGTTCGGGAACGGAGAAGTGCTCGTCGCGCAGCCGAAACGCCTCCTTGGTCCCGACCTGCGCGCGGGTCTTGACGAAGTTGAACTCGCCAGGCGCGAACTGCAGGTTTGTGCCGAAGGCGTGAAACAGGTAGCTCGCGACTTCCTCGCCCTGATACGCCTGGCTCTGCTCGACGAGCCGGAATGCTTCCTTCGCGATGACGACGCCGTCGGCGGGCATCTTCGCCGCCTTTTCCGCCCAGTAGCGCGCCCGCGCGGTCACTGAGCCGGGCTCGCAGGTCTCGGTGAAAATCCCCAGCTGCTCGACCTCGCCCGCCTCGATAATGTCGCCCGTCAACAGCAGACGCCGGGCCAGCACCGGGCCGAGCCGGTGGAAGAACATGTGCAGGCTGCCCAGCGCAGGACCGAGGAAGCGCGTCGCCGGCATGCCGATCCTGGTATCGCGGGCGATCACCGAGATGTCCGTCATCAGCGCGATCTCGAACCCGCCGCCCAGCGCGTAGCCGGCGATCTCCCCCACCGTGACCTTCGGGAAGCCCATCAGATTGTGATAGAAGCTGAACGACTTGCGGTCCACCGTCAGTCGCCGACGCTGGCTGGGCCGGCTCTTTTTCTCCCGCGCGTCCGGAGCTGTATCGCCATACCAGCCGTACGCGTTGTTCATATCCGCACCGGTGGAGAACACGCCGTCGACGCCCCGCAGCAGCACCACGGTCAGGTCGTCGTCCTCGGCAACGCGGTCCAGGCAGCGGGCAAGCGCGTCGCGCATCGCGGCGTCGTAGGAATTGCGCTGCTTGGGGTTGTTCAGGGTGATCGTGGCGATCCGATTGTCTGGGTCCACGTCAAAGAGAACGCGGTCATCGCTCATGCGTGGGCTCCGTTCGTCGAAATCCGTTTGGCCTCAATCGTCTTGTCCCGACCGACAGCCAGCGTGTTGCGGCGCGCGACGGCGAGGTGGTCCTGTGCGAGCCGCGTGGCCCGATCCGGCTGGCCATCACGGATCGCATCAACAAGCCGTTGATGGTCACGCAGCGCGGCGCGCATCGTTTTGGCGGTCATCAACGAGTCGTCGCCCCACACCGCCGATTCGTGCGCAGACCAGATCAACGACAGCGATCCGATCAAAAGGATCATCGGCTCATTGCCGCAGCGCGACACGATCGCCTCATGGAACCGACGGGCGTTCGGCACGTATTGCGAAGCGTCGTCGAATTGCTCTGTCTGCCGCGTGATCTCGGCCTCCAGATACGGCACGACCTCGGTCGACCGGTCGTCGCGGGCGGCGCACATACCCGCGCAAACGGGCTCGAGGTACAGCAGCGCTCCGCTGACATCGGCTGGCGTCGCCGAGCGCGCCTGCAGCACCATGCTGATCATCTGCGCGGTTCGCTCGGCAGACGGGACGTGCACCACAGCGCCGCCGACATTGCCCCGCCGCACCGAGATCAGTCCGTCGGTTTCCAGGATCCGAATCGCCTCGCGCAGGGCCGGCGGGCTCACACCGAACTCCGAGAACAATGTCTCCTGCGACGGCAGCACGTCGCCTTCCTTCAGACGACCGGACAAGATTTCCTCGCGCAGCTGCGACGCAACAAGCTCAGCGACCCGCGGCTGGCGGATGCGTTGCGGCGCAGAACGACTCACGCGGAGCCACCTCGCGTGGCGAACAGCGCCACGCTCAGCTTCTCGGGCGGCATGGCCACCGCCTTCATCTCGCCGATGCACAACACCTCTTCGCGGTCCAGAAGACGAGCCGTTGACGTGATCGCACGTTCCACCTCGCTGCGCACGACGTCGAAACGCAGTTCCGTCAGCACAGGCGTCGGCCGCCGGTACGTCACCGTCAGTGTGCGCGTCCTGCCCGACAAGGCTTCAGCGCAGTTCTGGTGCTGGGTAACGCAGTCGAAGAACACGCCGAGAAAGCCGCCATGCACGTACCCAGGCGGACCCTCGAACACCAGAGGGAACGTCACCGTTCCCGACGCCGTCTCGGCGTCCAGATGGTCGAAGCTGTACTCGGGAAAGCAGGGATTGAACGCGCCGATGTCGAACGCGTGCGCAAGGTAGATGCGCTTCGTCTCATCATCTGTACGCATCCTCGGCGCGCTGTCAGGCGGAATCGCTGCGCCGAGTTCACGTTCCCAGTCTGCGAACTGGACGAGCATGGCGTCGACCGTCGGGTGCGGATGCTCCAGCGCGAGAAGCAGGCTTGTCAGACGCCGGATCGCTGCGGCCGCGGCGACCGTCTGCGCAAGCGGCAGTTCCCCGAACCGGCGGTCCTCGTTCTCACTCGCCACATTGCTCCTCGCGCCCCGGGACCTATCCTTGCTAACTTATACAAGATAGTACTGTTATAGCGTACTGTATGAGCAACCGTAAAGGTGAGAAGGGTTGGCGGTGGCTGACGACGGCTCGGTGACGGCGCAGCGCGATGCATCGGTGCTGCGTATCACGCTCGACCGTCCGGCACAACGCAATTCGCTGAGCCACACGATGGTCGACGCGCTGGTGGCCATCCTCACCGACGCCGCACTCGACGGTTCGCTCCGCGCCGTCCACATCACCGGCGCGGGCGGCGACTTCTGCGCCGGCGCCGATCTGGGTGCCCCGAACCGCGACGGCCCACGGCCACGCGCCGGCGACATCGTTCGGCGCATACCGCACACCGCGCATCGCGTCATCGAGCTGATCCACACGATCCACCTGCCGGTTGTGTGCAGCGTGCGCGGCTACGCGGTGGGCCTGGGATGCAACCTCGCGCTGGCCGCCGATTTCACCGTGGCCGACGCCGGCGCGGTCTTCTGGGAGCCGTTCATGGCGCGCGGGTTTACCCCCGACTCGGGAGCGACCTGGCTGCTGCCCCGGCTCGTCGGGTTGACGAGGGCCAAGGAGATGCTGTTGCTCGGCGACAAAGTGACCGCGGCGGATGCGGCGGAGTGGGGCCTGATCCACCGCTGCGTTGCCGACGGGCAGCTGGACGCGACCGCTGCCGAGCTGCTGGATCGGCTGGCCAATGGCCCCACGGTGGCGATCGGGCTGACCAAACAGGCCATCGCATCCGCCCAGCACGCGACGCTGAGCCAGGCGATGTCACAAGAGCTCTTCAACGTCGAGCTCTCCAGTCGCACGGGCGACTTCAAGGAGGGCATGTCCGCGTTCAAGGAACGACGAACGCCGCGTTTCGACGGCCGATAAGCGTACGAAGGGAAATTCCGTGGCAGACCACTCGTTTCAGGACATCAAGTACGAAGTCGATGGACGCAAGGCGACGATCACGCTGAACCGGCCGAACGCACTCAACGCGCTCAGCCCGCACATGATCACCGAGCTGCGCTCCGCGTATCGCGAAGCGGAGAACGACGACAATGTCTGGCTGCTGATCGTCACCGCCACCGGCAGCGGGTTCTGCACCGGCGCCGACGTCAGCGAGATCCGCGAAGACGGCAAGGTGCTCAACGAGCGTCCATTCCTGTCGACGTACGAACAGTGGGAGGCACCGCAGGAAGGCACGCCACCGTTTCGCACGATGGCGAAGCCGGTTCTCGTCGCCGTCAACGGAATCTGCTGCGGCGCAGGACTCGACTGGGTCACCACGGGTGACATCGTGATCGCGTCCGAGAAGGCCACCTTCTTCGACCCGCACGTCAGCATCGGCCTTGTCGCGGGTCGCGAGGTGGTCCGGCTGGCGCGCGTGCTGCCACGATCGATCGCATTGCGCGCGGCGTTGATGGGCAGGCACGAGCGGATGAGCGCGCAGCGCGCGTACGAGCTGGGTCTGATCAGCGAGATCGTCCAGCACGAACGGCTTCTCGAGCGCATCCACGAGATCGCAGACATCGTGAACTCGAACGCGCCTCTCGCGGTCCGGGGCACCCGGCTGGCCATCGTGAAAGGCCTCGACCTGCCCCTGCATGAAGCAGAGATGCTCGCCGAGTCGTTCCGTGAGCGCAACTTGCACACCGAGGATTCGTTGGAGGGCCCAAAGGCTTTCATGGAGAAGCGCACTCCGAACTGGCAATGCCGATGAGCACCGATGAGCCTCTCGGGCGAAGAGGCAACAGCCTCTTCGAGACCATCCTGCTCGAGATCGATGCCGCCGACCACGTCGCGACGATTACGTTGAACCGGCCCGAGACACTCAACGCGTTCAACAGGGCGATGTGCGAAGAGATGGCCGAGGCGTGGCGCGCCGTCAAGCTGGATGACGCGGTGAACGCCGTCGTGCTGCGTGCAGCCGGAACACGCGCTTTCAGTACGGGTTTGGATATCAAGACGCCCTTTGGCCAGCCGGCCAACGTATGGAATCACGAGGATCCCGGCGAACCGCTCAGCCCGAAATGGCAGAAGATGTTCAAGCCGGTCGTATGCGCTGTCCAGGGCATGTGCACCGCGGGCGCGTTCTATTTCGTCAACGAATCCGACGTCGTCATCTGCTCCACCGACGCCTCGTTCTTCGACTCGCACGTGAGCGCAGGCCTGGTCTGCGCACTGGAGCCCATCGGGCTGATGCGTCGCGTCGGCCTGGGTGAAGCGTTGCGCATCGCGCTGATGGGCAACAGCGAGCGCGTCAGCGCCGACACTGCTCTTCGCATCGGTTTGGTGACGGAAGTCGTTGCACCCGAACAGCTGTGGCAGCGGGCTCATGAGATCGCGGCGACCATTGCCGGCTGCCCTCCGACGGCGACCCAGGGCACGGTCAAGGCGATCTGGGAATCCCTCGACAAGCCCTACCGCGCGGCGATGGAACAGGGGCTCATCTACACGCGGCTCGGCAATCCGATCGCGAAGACCGAATTGGCTTCGCAGACCGCGCGTCCCGTCGACCCGAGGGTCCGATGACCGAGCATCGGCTCAGCCGGCGAATCGCGCATGTGTTGGGGCTGCAGCCCGACGCAACGGCGATTGAGTATGAGGGGCAATGGAGTTCGTGGAGTAGCGTCGGCGACGCAGCGCACCGGATCGGCGCACTCACCACAGGCGGCATGCAGGTCGGAATCCTGCTGCGAAATCGACCCGTCCACGTGGCAGCACTTCTTGGCGTGCTGCAGAGGGGCGCATGCGCCGTCGTCATCAACCCGGGACGCGGCGACGACCGCATCAGAGCCGACATCGACGGACTCGGGCTGCCTCTGATCGTCGGCGCGCCCGACGACGTGGCCGCACTCGTCACGCCGTCCGCCCAGACGAGTGTGGCAACGATCACGCGCCTCGACGACGACCCAGTCGTCGCGGGTGGTGGTGCGGCGGACGGCGGCCGTCCCGGCGTGGCGGTGCGGATGCTGACCAGCGGAACCACCGGGCCGCCCAAGCGCATCGACCTCACCTACGACATGTTGGCCCTCAGCGTGATGGGCGCCGACGACACCCCGGCGCCGACGCGACTGCGCAGCGGCGTCGCCATCGTGAACGCACCACTCGTTCACATCGGGGGCGTGTTCCGCGTGCTGCAATGCGTCTGCGAGGCGAGGTCTTTCGCGCTGCTGGAAAAATTCGACCTCGACCTCTGGACGGACGCCGTCCGCCGGCACCAGCCCAAGGCCGTATCGCTCGTGCCCGCGGCATTGCGCATGGTGCTGCATTCCGATCTCACCCGCGATGACCTGGCCAGCATCCGTGCGGTCACCTCGGGCACCGCGCCGCTATCAGCCGACGACGCCGACGCGTTCACCGCGAAGTTCGGCATCCCGGTATTAACATCCTATGCGGCAACGGAATTCGGTGGCGGCGTGGCCGGTTGGACGCTTGCTGATTACCAGACGTTCTGGCACAAGAAGCGAGGCAGCGTCGGGCGCTCCACCCTGGGGGCACAGCTGCGGGTGGTCAGCGATGACGGCCGCCCGCTCGGTCCTGACGAACCTGGTCTGCTGGAGGTCAAGCCCGGCCAGTTGGGTCCGACGACCGAGTGGATCCGGACTACCGACATCGCCCGCATCGACGCCGATGGCTTCCTGTGGATCGTCGGACGCGCGGACCAGGCCATCATCCGCGGCGGGTTCAAGATCATGCCCGAGGACGTCCGCAGTGCGCTTGAGAGCCACCCTGCGGTGCGCGGAGCGGCCGTGGTCGGCCGGCCCGACGGGCGTCTCGGTGAAATACCCATTGCGATGGTCGAATTGCGTCATGGGGCGTCCGTGGATGCTTCAGCGATCGCCGAGTTCGTCGGCACCCGGCTGGCGCGCTACGAGGTTCCCGTCGAGATCGCGATCGTCGACACGATCCCGAGAACTCCCTCCGGCAAGGCTGATTTGAGCGCAGTGAAGCGATTCTTCACCGGCGAGCATGCCCGCTAGCGCGTTAACGGTCGCCGGCGTCCTGCGGGACCAGGCACGCGAGCGGGGTGAGCACCCGCTGCTGATCTGCGACGCCGACACGATCAGCTACGCGGAGGCCGAACGCCGTTCGGCGCTGCTGGCCCGCGGGATGATCGCGCTCGACATCGGCAAAGGCACGCACGTGGGTCTGCTCTACCCCAACGGGCCGGACGTCGTCGTCGGCATGCTTGCTGCTGCGCGGATCGGTGCGGTGGTGGTGCCGTTCTCCACGTTCGCGACGGCGCGCGAACTTCACGAGCAGCTTCTCGACAGCGACGTGGCGCTTCTGCTGACGTCCGCGTCCTACCGTTCCCACGATTACGTGCAGCGGCTCGCCGAGGTGATGCCAGATGTCGATCTCGTCTCTGGCGAAAGGCTTTTCACCGCTGCCGTGCCTGCGCTGCGCAGGGTGTTCGTCGGCTTCGAGGAGATCGTGGGGTTGGCAGAGACGGTCGATGCCGCCCTCTTGCCGGCCATGGAAGACGACGTCGACGGCAGCGATCTGCTGGCGATCGTGTACACCTCGGGGTCGACCAGCAAGCCGAAGGGCGTGATGCACACTCACGCGGGATTGCTTGGACATCAGCGCAATCTCGATGACCTTCGCGGCTTGACCGCCGATGTGCGGCTGTTCTGCAACTCGCCGTTCTTCTGGATCGGCGGAATCGGGTTCTCAGTATTGGCAACTCTTCTCGCGGGTGCGACGCTGTTGTGCTCGAATGCGGCTGATCCGGACGAGGTGCTCGACTTTCTCGAGGCCGAAAAGCCCACAATGACCAATGGTTTCGCTGCGGGTGTTGCACATCTGGCCCGTCATCCCAGTTTTCCCAGCCGCGACCTGTCGTCGATGCGGGCTGGCAACCTGTACCCGATCATGCCGCCGGACGTGCGTCCCACCGATCCTGACTTGCGGCACAACATGCTCGGGATGACCGAGACAGGCAGCGTGAACCTGCTCAGCCGCGACACGTCCGACCAGCCCGAGCACCGGCGCGGGTCGTTCGGCAAGCCGGCACCAGGCTTCGAGACCAGGGTGATCGCGGTCGACACCGGCGAGCCGGCGGACGTCGGGGAGGTTGGAGAACTCTGGGTCCGTGGCCCCTACGTGATGCAGCGATATCACCGCCACAGCCGCGAGGAGTGCTTTGACGCCGATGGGTGGTTTCCCACAGGCGATCTCGTGCACACAGACGCGGAGGGCTTCCACTACTTCATCGGCAGACGCGGCGCGATGATCAAGACAGCAGGCGCCAACGTGTCACCGCCGGAGGTCGAGAAGGCCATTGCCAGGGTGACGGGCGGGGCCGTCGCGCATGTCATCGGCCTGCCTGACTCCGAACGCGGGCAGATCGTTGCCGCAGCGGTGGTGGTCAGCGACGTCGAGAAATTCGACGAGGCGGCGCTGCGCGACGGGCTGCGGTCGGAGCTCTCGGCGTACAAGGTCCCGCGGCGGTTCATCGCACTGACGGGAGCCGACGTTCCTCTCATGTCGAGTGGCAAGGTCGACCTACCCGCGCTACGAAAGATGTTCGATGCCTGAGCAATCGACCATCGACGAGATCGTGAGAACTCAAGCGGCGCGGCGTGGCCCGCATGACGCGGTAATCGACACCGCCGGCCGGATCACTTACGCCGAACTGGATTCGTCCACGCGCGAACTTGCCGCGGTGTTCGTCGAGGCGGGCGTCGGCAAGGGAACCCGGGTCGGCTTGATGATGCCGAACGGAGTGCGCTGGGTGCAGTTCGCCATCGCAATCATGCGCATCGGTGGCGTGCTGGTGCCGCTGAGCACGCTGCTGCAGGCCAGGGAGTTGATGGCGCTGCTGGGCGCCGCATCGGTGCAATCCCTGCTCTCGGTGGAAGAGTTCCGGGGGCACCGGTATCTCGACGAGCTCCGCTCTGAGCTGGGCACTGCCGAGCTGGGTGATCCGGTGCGGCATCCGAAACTGCCTGCGCTGCGCCATGTCTGGACCCCTGATCTCGTTGTTCGGGGACCCCCGGGCGAGGGAGCCGCTCGCGTCGTCGACGCCATGACCGCATCGGCGTGCCCGAGTGACCCGTTGGCCATCATGTTCACCTCGGGCAGCAGCGGACCGCCGAAAGGCGTTGTGCATTCACACGGCAGCGCGCTCGGTGCGGTCAGTTCGGGTCAACAAGCGCGCTGCATCGACTCGAACACCTGCCTCTACATCCCGATGCCGTTCTTCTGGGTGGGCGGACTGGCGGGCGGCGTGATTTCTGCGCTGCTGGCCGGGGCCACGCTGATCACCGAAGAGGTGCCGCAACCGGAGACCACGCTGCGGCTGCTGGAGCGCGAACGTGTCACGCTCTTCCGCGGCTGGCCCGATCAGGCTGAAGCGCTTGCACGTCAAGCTGATTCGGTGGGTGCGGATCTGTCGGCGCTGCGAGGCGGCAGTCTGGAAGCCCTGCTGCCACCCGAGCAACGGGGCGCACCGGGAGCGCGGGCAAAGCTGTTCGGGATGACCGAGTCGTTCGGGCCGTACTGCGGTTACCGCGCCGATACCGACATGCCTCGGTCCGCGTGGGGCAGTTGCGGCAGGCCGTTCGACGGGATGGAAGTTCGGGTCGTCGACCCTGAAAGCGGCGCGCCCGTGCCAACTGGCTCGGTGGGGATGATCCAGATCCGTGGACCCCACACGCTGCGCGGTGTCTGCCGGCGCAGCCGCGAAGACTTGTTCACCACCGACGGGTTCTATCCGACAGGCGACCTGGGACACCTCGACGACGACGGCTTCATGTTCTATCACGGGCGGTCCGACGACATGTTCAAGGTCAGCGGCGCGACGGTCTATCCGAGTGAGGTCGAGCAGGCACTGCGGACGATCGAGGGCGTTGACGGCGCGTTCGTCACCGATGTCGACGGCGTGGTCGGAGCCGTCGTGGTGTGCGGCGCCGAGACGACCGCCGACGACCTGCGTTTGTCGGCGCGAAAGGTGCTGAGTTCCTTCAAGATTCCGTCGGTGTGGCTGTTGGTGGACTCCGACGAGGCGATCCCCCGGAAAGCCACGGGCAAGGTCGACGTGCGGCAGCTGCGCGAACTCCTCTCGACCGCGAGCAGACGCGGAATCGCATTACCGGAGGGGTAATCGTGCGATTTAGTGTCTGCTCGCCACGCTCGGCGGGGGTCAGTCCTTCGTCGCCTTAATGAAGTAGCCGCGCGGCACCCCGGGTACGTCGAGCGGCACCACGGGGTGGTCCCACCTGTGCCATGCATTCCCGGGTTCGGCGACGTCGGTGACCTTCGCCGACCAACCCCGGCCCTCGATGAGCTCGGCAGGGCGGTCGGTGGCGAAAAGCCAAGGCGCGCCGATCTGTTTCATGAAACCCAGCGTGGGCTTCAGAAAGTCGGCGTGCAGCAAGGTCTCACCAACGGTCTCGTACAACAGGATCGACCCCGGCGACGACAGCGCGTCGATGCGCGCGAACAATGTGTCGACGGCGGGTGCATCAAGGTACTGCAGAAGTCCCTCCACGAGCCACACCGTCGTCGCAGAGGCGTCAAAGCCGTGTGCTTGCAACTCCGTTGGCCAGTCGTCGGCCAGGTCGACACCTACGGAGACCCTCTGGCACCGCGGTGACTCACCGGCGAGCCGGTCGGCCTTGAGACCCATGACCGCGGGTTGGTCGATTTCATACACGGTGGTTCCGGCTTGCCAGTCAAGGCGGTACGCACGCGAGTCCATCCCGGCGGCCAGAATGACAACCTGCGACACACCCGCGGCGTTGATGCCCAGCAGCGTTTCGTCCCAGAACCGTGTGCGGATGATGATCTGCGCCGACTGCTTGCCCGTGATCGCTTCGGCTTCCGCCAGCAGCGCGATGCCCTCCTTGCCGGCTAGCCGCTCGGCGAACGGATCGGTGAACAGCCGATCCTCCTGCTGTGATTCTTCGGCCCGCATCGCGGCGACGAGCAGTCCCGTCGCGGCTACCCCAACTCTGGTATCCATGCCGCCATCATGCCTATGCCCGACCTAGTCGGTAAACCGCGTTGACTCTGCGCTCAGGGCGGGTCCTACTCGCACTTCTGCGCCACAGACGCAGAGTCAACGCTCAGACCAGCGAGTAGCGGATCGGCAGATGCTTGAGCCCGCCGACGAACGTCGTTGCCATGTGTTGAGGTGCGTCAGTGAGCTCGATCGCGTCGAGTCGGGGCAGCAGCTCGCTGAAGAAGCTGTTGACCTCCATCCGGGCCAGCGCCGCACCGAGGCAGAAGTGCACACCGTAGCCGAAGGCGACGTGCTTGTTGGGCTCGCGGCCGACATCGAATCGGAATGGGTCGGCGAACACGTCTTCGTCGCGGTTGCCCGACGCATAGGACAGCAGCACCGACTCGCCCGCGGCAATCGGCACCCCGCGAACGGTGGTGTCCTCGGTCGCGGTTCGCATGAATGACTTGACCGGGGTGACCCAGCGGATCATCTCTTCGGTCGCCTTCGGCATCAAGGACAGCTCATCTCTCAAACGCGTTCGCTGGTCAGGGTTTTCGACAAGGCCCAGCAGCCCACCGGAGATCGTGGCGCTGGTGGTGTCGTGGCCGGCCGTCGCGATGATCAAGTAGTAGGACAGCGTGTCGATGTCGGACAGCAGCTCGCCGTCGATGCGGGCATTAGCGATCGCCGACGCCAGATCCTCCGTCGGACTCTCGCGGCGCGACGACGTGACCCGCTGGAAGTATTCGAACATCTCCATCAACGCAGGCAACTGAGACTCGACGTCAGCGCCGCGTTTGAACTCGTCGTCTTCGGCACCGAAAAGCTCCTGGGTGAGCTTGAGCATGAACGGGAAGTCCGACTCCGGCAGACCGAGCAACGACAAGATGACGTACAGCGGGTAGTTGACGGCGACTTCCTGGACGAAGTCGCATTCGGAGCCCAGGCCGGCCATCTTGTCGACGTAGATCTTCGCGAGTTCGTCGGTTCGCGTCTTCAACGCGCGCATCGCTTTCGGCCGGAACCAGTCCGCGCCGATCGCACGCACGTCCCTGTGCTGGGGGTCGTCCATGTGGATCAGAGTGCGCACGCCCGCCGATGCCTGGAACTCGTCGCCCTCGATGGTCGCCAGCACCGGTCGCGGCCAGTTCGTGAAAATCGTATTGGCGCGCTCGATTTCCATGATGTCCGTGTACTTGGTGATCGCCCAGAACGGCCGGTACTTGGGCACCTCGACCCACGACACTGGCGCATTGGCACGCAGGTGGGTCAACGCCGCGTGCAGCCGTGGTTCGTCGGCGTAAGCCTTCGGATCCGCGAACACATTCGCGGCTTCGTCGATCACTCGCGTGGCCATCAACACTCCTCTGTGTCTACCGTCGCACTTACTGTAACGCTCTACACGTCTCGGCGAAACTGCCGACGCATCAGCGGGCGCCGTTGTCGCGGATTCGCGCCAGGTGCTTCACCATCGGTGCGACTCCGGCGGTGAAATGCTCCGACATCGCCGCCCGCGCGCGTTCTCCGTCCCGCGCGGCGAGCGCGGCGATTACCCGTCGGTGGTCCTTGATGGACCGAGCCGGCCAGCCCTCGACCGCGGGAAACACCGATTCCGGTGCGTACCGAGTGATCTGGCCCATGAGCTGGGAGAGCTTGGGCGATTCGGCAGCCACGTTGACGGCGCGATGCCATTCGTGGTTGAGCCGCACCGCGCTCTCGTGGTCTTCGGTCCCATAGGCCTGCTCGAGCTGCTTTTGAATCTCTTTGAGCTCCGCGAGCTGGGCGTCGGTGATGTTCGACGCCGCCCGCGCGGCCAGCTCGCCCCCAATGTGCGCCTGCACGCTGGAGACGTCGGCGATGTCGCGGTCGGTCACCGGCAGCACCATGAAGCCGCGGTGCGGCCGCTGAACGAGCAGGCCCTCGGCGCGAAGCCCCAGCAGCGCCTCACGAACCGGCGTCACGCTGATGCCCAATTCGGCCGCGAGCTGCTCGAGCCTGATGTACTCCCCCGCCGCGTATCTGCCCTCGAAGATCCGCTGCCGCACGTGGCGCGCAACGTCTTCCGACAGCTGCGGGCGTGCCGCGAAATCGGCCGCCGTCACTGCGCTATCTCCTCTTCGCGCAAGCGGCTCATAGGGCGTATTCCGCCAGCAGCCGCTTGCTGATGATCTGCTTCTGAATCTCGCTGGTCCCTTCGCCGATGAGCAGGAACGGGGCGTCACGCATCAGCCGCTCGATCTCGTATTCCTTGGAGTAGCCGTATCCGCCATGGATGCGGAAGCTCTGTTGGGTTACCTCAGAACAGAATTCGCTTGCCAGGTACTTGGCCATGCCCGCTGCCACATCGTTGCGTTCGCCCGAGTCTTTGAGTCGTGCGGCATTGACCATCATCAGGTGCGCGGCCTCGATCTTCGTGGCCATCTCGGCGAGCTGGAACGCGATGGCCTGATGCTCCGCAATGGGCTTGCCGAATGTCGACCGCTGTTGCGCATAACGGACCGCGAGCTCGAACGCGCGGATTCCCACCCCGCAGGCCCGGGCGGACACGTTGACGCGGCCGACCTCGATCCCGTCCATCATCTGGAAGAACCCCTGGCCGGGTGCACCGCCCAGAACGTCGTCGGCGCTGGCGGCATACCCGTCGAAGATCAGCTCCGTGGTGTCGATGCCCTTGTAGCCGAGCTTGTCGATCTTGCCGGGGATCGTCAGGCCCGGCTTGACTTCGCCGAAACCCGTTGGCTTCTCGACGAGAAACGCCGTCAGGTTGCGATGCGGCTTGTCCGCACCTTCGTCGGTGCGCACCAGCACGGCAATCAGCGTCGAGCTGCCGCCGTTGGTCAGCCACATCTTCTGGCCGTTGATCGTGTAGTCGCCGTTGGCGTTTCGCGTCGCTCGGGTACGGATCGCGGCGACGTCGGAGCCGAGCTCCGGTTCGGACATCGAGAACGCGCCGCGCGCGTCACCGGCGGCCATCCGGGGCAGGTAATGCTGCTTCTGTGCATCGGTGCCGTGCTGGCGCAGCATGTAGGCGACGATGAAATGCGTATTGATGACGCCCGAGATGCTCATCCATCCGCGGGCCAGTTCCTCCACGCACAGCGCATAGGTCAGCAGCGACTCGCCGAGTCCGCCGTACTCTTCGGGAATCATCATCCCGAACAGACCCATCTCCTTCATCTGGTCGACGATTTCGGTCGGATAGGTGTCGGTGCGTTCCAGCTCGGGCGCGTTGGGGATCACTTCCTTGTCCACGAACTGGCGGACGGTGGCGATGATCTCGGTCTGAAAGTCGGTGAGGCCCAGTGTCTGAGCGAGTTTGGTCAAGGCGTTCTCCTCTTGTCCTCAGATTGTTCCCGCGTCGGTCAGGCGCGCGATCTCGTCGGGACTCAGCCCGAGCCGGTCGGTGAGCAGCGTGGACGTGTGCTGCCCCAGGGTCGGCGCGGGACCCGTCGACGGGTGGGCGCCGTCGAATGCAGCGGGCATGCCCGGCGCTAAGTATTCGCCGACCCCAGGCTGATCGAGCCTGCTGAACAACGGATTTCGTGTCACGCGGTCATCCGATGCGACCTCTGCGAATGTCCGGTACCGCTCGAACAACACGGACTTGGCGGACAACGCCTCGGTGACCTCGGCGGCGGTATGCCGGCGGAACCAGGTGGCGAACAGTCCGGAGAGCGCGTCGCGGTACGTGTACCGCTGACCCTCGTCGCTGAAGTCGACGCCGAGCGCCTCGCCCATGGCAGCCACCGCCGCCGCCGTCCCCGTGACTTCCATGAGATCGCGAAAGTGCCTGCCCGTCAACGCGACAACCATGAATCGGGCGCCGTCGCCGCTCGTGAAATCCTGGCCGTACTGTCCGTAGATCGCGTTGCCCAGCCGCGGTCGCTCGGTGCCGAGGATCTGCGGCTCGCTGAGGAACCCGAGGTGCCCGCCGATCGCAAGCGCGACGTCCTCCAGCGGCAGGGTCACCTTGGCGCCGTCTCCGCTGCCGTCACGGCGCAGGACGGCCGCGGTGACCGCGAGCGCCGCGTACAGGCCGCAGCAGACATCCCAGGCCGGAAGTACGTGGTTGATCGGACCGGCGTGATCGGCAGGGCCGGTGACGAATGGGAACCCGATGGCCGCGTTGACCGTGTAGTCGACACCCGTGGACCCGTCCGTGCGGCCGAGCAGCTGGACGTGGATGACGTCCGAGCGCAGCGTGGCGAGCGTGTCGTGTGACAGCCAGTCGAACGTCGTGTTGGTGACGACGATGCCATCGCCTTCGACGATGAGCCGCTGGATCAGCTTCTGCCCTTCGGGTGAACGCAGATCGATTGCCGCCGAGCGCTTTCCCTTGTTGAGACCCGTCCAGTAGATCGACGTGCCGCTCTCGGCAAGGGGCCAGCGGCGGTAATCGGCGGCCCCCCCGATCGGGTCGACGCGGATCACCTCGGCACCGAGCTGAGCGAGGGTGACCCCGCACAGTGGCGCAGCGACGAAGCTGGACACCTCGACGACGGTGACGCCGTCCAGCGGTAAACTCACTGGCGGTGCCGCTCGAAGATCGCGGCCAGACCCTGACCGCCGCCGATGCACATGGTCTCCAACCCGTACCGGCCGGAGCGCCGATTCAGTTCCCGCGCAAGCGTCGCCAGCATGCGGCCACCGGTGGCGCCCACGGGGTGCCCAAGCGAGATCCCGGACCCGTGGACGTTGGTGCGCTCGTGGTCGGCGGAGGTGAACTTCCATTCCCGCATCACCGCCAGTGCCTGCGCGGCGAAGGCCTCGTTGAGTTCGATGAGGTCGATATCGGCCAACTGCAGGCCGGCCTTGGCGAGCGCAACCTCGGTCGCAGGCACCGGTCCGATGCCCATCACGTTCGGGGCGACACCGGCGACACCCCAGGACACCAGGCGCACCAGCGGCGTGAGGCCCAGATCGCTGGCCTTCTCCGGCGTCGTGACGATGCACATCGACGCCGCGTCGTTCTGCCCGCTCGAGTTCCCCGCTGTGACGGTGGCGTCCGGATCCTCTTTCAGCAGAACAGGTTTCAGTTTGCCAAGCGCCTCGACCGATGTATCGGCGCGCGGATGTTCGTCGGTGTCGACGAGCTCGTCGCCCTGGCGGGTACGCACGGAGACGGGGATGATCTCCTCAGCGAGGATGCCGTCCTTCTGCGCGGCCACGGCACGCTGATGCGACATCACCGCGAGCTCGTCCTGCTCCTCGCGAGGGATGGAGTACTGCCGTCGCAGGTTCTCGGCGGTCTCCAGCATGCCGCCAGGGACCGGGTAATGGCGGCCACCCGCGGTGCTCCGGCCGCGGGCGAGCCCGTCGTGCACCTTCACGCCGCCACGGGGGGGTCCCCAGCGCATGTCCGTCGAATAGAACGCGACGTTGCTCATGCTTTCGGCCCCACCGGCGATCACAATGTCGTTGTCGCCGTTGAGAACTTGCATGCATGCCTGGATCACCGCCTGAAGCCCCGATCCGCAACGGCGATCCACCTGCATTCCCGGCACCGTTACCGGCAAACCGGCATCGAGGGCCACCACACGCCCGATCGCCGGCGCCTCGCTGTTCGGGTAGCAGTGTCCGAGGATCACGTCCTGCACCGCGTCGGGGGCGAGCCCGGTCCTGTCCAACAATCCCTTCAGCGCCGCGACACCGAGCTCAACCGCGCTGAGCGCCTTGAACATTCCTCCGTAGCGGCCGATCGGCGTCCGTACGGGCTCGCAGATCACGGCCTCGCACGTGCTCATATGTGCCTCCCGCCGGTGACCTCGAGGACTGTGCCGGTCATGTATGACGACAGATCACTGGCGAGAAACAAGGCAACCTTGGCCACTTCGTCGGGCTCGCCGGCGCGGCCCATCGGCACCTCAGCCAGCTTCTCGTCCCAAATCCGTTGGGGCATGGCCTCGGTCATCGCCGAGCGGATCAATCCCGGCTGGATCGCGTTGACCCGCACACCGAGGTGGGCGAGTTCCTTTGCCGCGGCCTTGGTGAGCCCGACGATGCCCGCCTTGGCCGCCGAGTAGTTGGTCTGGCCGACGAGTCCGACCTTGCCCGAGATCGACGACATGTTCACGATCGCGCCGCGCTTGTTCTCCCGCATGATCGCCGCGGCGGCCTTGGTTCCGTTCCAGGTGCCCTTAAGGTGGACCGCGATCACCTGGTCGAACTGGTCCTCGGTCATCTTGCGGATGGTCGCGTCGCGGGTGATGCCGGCGTTGTTGACCATGATGTCGAGGCCGCCGAAGCGCTCGATCGCGGCGGCCACCAGTGCGTCGACGTCTGCCGCCTGCGTCACGTCGCACCGGATTGCGGCCGCTACCGAAGGGCCGCCGAGCTTTTCGGCCGCCGCCTCGGTGGCGCCGAGGTCGAGATCGCCGAGAACAACCCGCGCGCCCTCGGCGACGAAGCGTTCTGCAATTGCGAATCCCAGGCCCTGCGCACCGCCGGTGATCACCGCGGTTTGACCGCTCAGCATCGCCACCTGTCACCCCTTCTGTTTTGACCCCACTCGTCGAGGCGCATCATATTTCATATATGATTTCGCCCGCCGACCGGCACCGCGAGCAGACACAAAATCGCACGATTCGAGCCGAATTTGTGCGAGTTTGCGTCTGCTCGCGATGGAGAGGGCGGGAGAGGAGACACACATGGCCACACCCGAAGTCGTCAGCGATGAGGATTTCGCCGACATCCTTGCCCAGACTCGGCAGTTCGTCCGCAGCGCCGTGGTTCCGCGCGAGCAGGAGATTCTCGACGAGGACAAGGTTCCCGACGACCTTCGTGACCAAGCCAAGAAGATGGGCTTGTTCGGATACGCGATCCCCCAGGAATGGGGAGGCCTCGGCCTCAGCCTCGCCCAAGATGTCGAGCTGGCAATGGAATTGGGCTATACGTCGCTGGCGCTGAGGTCGATGTTCGGTACCAACAACGGGATCGCCGGGCAGGTGCTCGTGGGCTTCGGCACCGACGATCAGAAGGCCCGCTGGCTGGAGGGGATGGCCTCCGGTGAGGTCGTCGCCTCGTTCGCGCTCACCGAACCAGGCGCAGGCTCAAACCCTTCAGGCCTGCGCACCAAGGCAATTCGTGACGGTGCCGACTGGCTGATCTCCGGGCAGAAGCGCTTCATCACCAACGCCCCGACGGCGGATTTGTTCGTCGTATTCGCCCGCAGCAGGCCCGCCGACGACAAGGGCGCGGGCATCGCCGTTTTCCTCGTCCCCGCCGACACCCCCGGCGTTGACGTCGGCGCCAAGGACGCCAAGATGGGTCAGGAAGGCGCATGGACGGCCGACGTCAGCTTCGACGACGTCCGCGTTCCCGACGAGGCGCTGATAGGCGGCACCGAGGACGTGGGGTACCGCGCGGCGATGATCTCGCTGGCGCGCGGACGGGTGCACATCGCCGCGCTGGCCGTCGGCGCTGCCCAGCGTGCGCTCGACGAGTCCGTCACCTACGCCGCATCCGCCACGCAGGGCGGCACCCCGATCGGCGAATTTCAGCTCGTGCAGGCGATGATCGCCGACCAGCAGACTCAAGTGATGGCCGGCCGCGCGCTGGTCCGCGAGGCCGCGCGCCTGTGGGTCACCGACGAAGACCGCCGCATCGCCCCGTCGGCCGCGAAGCTGTTCTGCACCGAGATGGCAGGCCAGGTCGCCGATCTCGCGGTGCAGATCCACGGCGGCACCGGCTACATGCGCGGCGTGCCGGTCGAGCGGATCTACCGCGAGGTCCGTCTGCTCCGGCTTTACGAGGGCACCAGCGAAATTCAGCGCCTGATCATCGGCGGCGGACTGGTGAAGTCGGCGCAGCGCCGGCTGTCGTAGGCTCGGCACCTATGACCGGCCGGATCGAAGGCAAGGTGGCATTCATCACCGGCGCGGCTCGCGGGCAGGGCCGCGCGCACGCCGTCCGGATGGCCTCCGAGGGCGCCGACATCATCGCCGTTGACATCGCCGGAAAACTGCCGGCCTGCGTACCGTACCCGCCAGCGACCCAGGACGACCTCGACGAGACGGCCCGACTGGTCGAGAAAGCAGGACAGCGCATCTACGCGTCGGCCGTCGACACCCGTGACGCCGACGGACTCCGGGAAGCCGTCGAGGCCGGCGTCGATGCGTTCGGACGTCTCGACATCATCGTCGCAAACGCCGGCATCGCTCCGCCGGCAGTGTGGAACGAGATTACGCCCGAGGCGTTCCGCGACGTGCTCGACGTCAACGTGACCGGTACGTGGAACACGGTGATGGCCGGAGCGCAGAAGATCATCGACGGCGGACGGGGCGGATCGATCATCCTCATCGGGTCCGCGGCTGGGATCAAAGTTCAGCCGTTCATGCTGCATTACGTCGCGAGCAAGAACGCGGTGGTCGGGATGGCCCGTGCCTTCGCCGCCGAACTCGGGCGGCACCGCATACGCGTGAACAGCGTCCACCCCGGGCCGGTGAACACCGCGATGGGCGCCGGCGAGATGGTCGCTGCCACCATGACAGCCAACGAGACGAATCCGCATCTAGCACATATGCTCACGCCATTCCTGCCGAATTGGGTTGCAGAGCCTGAAGATATCGCCAACGCCGCGCTATGGCTGGCCAGCGACGAAGCGCGGAACGTGACGGCGACCGAGATCTCGGTCGACCAGGGCTCCACGCGATACTGAAGCGCTAAAGACCTCGAGCAGTGGCGATCTCGTCGATCAACTCCAGAACGCCCAATTCGCGGATCGCCTGGCAGCCGCGGCTGAGCATCACCGCCATCATCTCGTTGCCGCGCTCGGTGGACGCCGCGAACGCGCATCCCAACGTGGTGATGAGCGGCGCCTGCAGCATGCCGAGGCGATAATCCCGCCAGCAGGTGTCGCGGTCGTAACCCGTTACGCCATAACGCAGTAGCGCGTCATAGTAGGAGTCGACAAGCTCGTCCTCGGACGCGGCGCGCAGTTCGGGCGACAGGCTGGTCGCGGTGAAATACGACAGGTCTCTGGCGGGCAGGCCCACACCCAGCGTCTGCCAGTCGACGACAGTGACGCGGTTCTTGTCGGGATCGAACAGCAGGTTGTCCAAGCGGTAGTCACCGTGCATCAACGAGTATCGGCCTGGCTCGGCCATCAGCCACGGATAGACCACGCTCATTGCCTGCGTTGCAGTTTCGCGATCCTGCGCTCGGACGCGGTCGCCGAGCTTTTCCAGCGTCATGTCGACGGCCATCCGGGCGACATCCCCGAGCCCTTTGAAGCCGTCGACGTTGCCCGGCATCGGCATCGCGATCTCGCTGAGGTCCAACCATTGCGAGTCGCACCAACTCGGTCCGTGCAGGCCGGCCAGCGCGACCACCGCCAGCTGCGCCTCCTCAAGACTCGAACCCGCGATCTGATCGCCCTGCACGGCCGGCGACATGTCGGCGAGCAGCAACGCGAATTCGCTTCCGTCCCCGGTGATGTCGGAGTAAAAGCAGCGTGGCGTCGGCACCGCCAGTGCGGCGACAACCTTTGCGTAGAAAGCGACTTCGCTGAGGTATCCGAGCGTGACCCCGCCCCGCACCGCGTCGTCTTGGGCGGGCATCTTGATGACGAATGTTCCAGGCAGCCCTGCAGGATTCGCGCCGTACGTCGCCGTGATCCGGTACGTCGCGCCAGTTTGACCGGTGCCCACCGGGACGACGTCGACGTGCTCGACGTCAGCACCCAGCACAGCCGACAGCCACTCGCCGCTGACATCTGCTGGACGAGAGGGAATCATCGCCGCTGCTTTCCCTTCACGATCATTCGCGCCATCGACCGCTGCAACAGACTTGGAGACAACCGCGCGAACCTCCACCCCAGCCGGGCAACCCGAGGCTCGACGAGCATGGCCCGTTTTCGCTCGACGGCCCGCAGCACGTCGCGGGCCAATTCGTCCGCGTTGTAGGCGGAGCCCTGCCCAGTGAGAAAGAAGCTCCTGCCTTCGAAATCGCCGACTCCGCCCTTGTCGAGGATCGGTGTCTCGACGGCACCGGGGCACACCACGAGCACGTTGACGCCGTGGCGTAAAGCCTCGGCCCTCAACCCGAGCGACAGCCCGACCACGGCGTGTTTGGTCATGGAGTAGCTGACCAGACGCCCCCCGGGCACAAGGCCCGCCAGCGACGCGGTGTTGATGATGTGTCCGTGGCCCTGCCGAATCATCAAGGGATAGG
>NZ_JAVHWM010000143.1:0-26128 GCF_032159765.1 Mycobacterium sp.
TGTTACTCGCCGTTGATGCCCAAGCCGCTGCGTCGCCCACGAGCGGCACCGTATCCGTGGGCACCGACGATTAGATGACGACCCCGGCAGGTCTGGGGTAGGTTCAGTCCTAGGTTGACTGATCAGCCTAAGAAGCGTCGCGTTCTCTGAGGCGCCCCTGTGGGCCCCTGTCCGGCTCCCCGGCGTTCCGCCACACAGCGCAACACCCGAGCGAGGGCTGGCCGCATGACTTCTTCACAGCCTGAGATTGAACCTGGTTCACGTCACAACGGCGCCGCGGTCATCGACTGTGGGGGCGCGAGCGTGCGGGCGGACATCGACACCGATCTCACCGTGATCACCGTCAGCGGCGAGATCGACGCGGCGAATGTTGACGACGTGAGCCGCCACAGTTTCGGGCTGGTTCCCGAGGGCGGCGCGTTGATCGTCGACCTGACCGGGATCGACTTGATCGCCATCGAGGGACTTTGCGCGCTGTTCGCGCTGCACAGTCGATGCGCTCGCGCGCACACAAAGTGGACGCTGATCGTCGACCGGGCGGCGAGCCGGCTACTTCGCGTGGGAGATCCCGAGAAGCTACTGCCAGCCGTCGGATCGGCGGCTGAGGCAGTGCAACTGGTGCGCCAATCCGGCCGAGACCATCGATCACTGCAGCTCGCCAGTCCGGCCAGCTAGCCGCACCCGTCCCCGGATCTCCCGCCGGGGCGCCCAAAAGAAGGAGAGAACATGAGTGTCTACCGCGTGACCGAGGTCATCGGCACGAGCACCGAATCGTGGGAGCATGCTGCTCGCACCGCGGTCGAGACCGCCGCGGCGACAGTCCGCGAAATCCGCGTTGCCGAAGTGACCCGCCAAGACGTCACCATCGAGAACGGCCAGGTTAGCGGCTACCGGGTCCGGCTGGCGATCTCGTTCAAGTACGAATCCGATCGCTGAGCCAGCAACGTTCGATGCCGGCTCGGGCCGCCCCCCCACCCGTGGGGTTGGATGGCGGAACGCGTCTCAGGCGTTGTTTCTGGAGTCCGGGAAATCCGGATAGGCGGGCCGATGGACGGAACAACTACTCAGACGCGCTCCGGCGCGTTTTAGCGACGATGGGGACCGGGTTGCGCTGCTGCTGAACGCGGGACGGGGTTAGTCCCCTGTCCCCATCGCCTTGCCAAAACGGCTACCCAGCAAGGGTTTGGTAAACGGGGTCGGGCCGCCACCCCGGAGGGATGACGGGCCAACAATCTAGACGGTGCGTACCGTCACCGGCTCCTTGAAAGCTGTGCAGTGCGTGCCGGGGCGGCCCCTACTACGCCAACCTGGATCATTTCTCGCAACTACCTGTAGGGACTTTCAAATAATGCGCTACCTGGGATGTCTCTCATACCGGGTGATTTCGGGAAGTACGGTTTCGGGTCCTTGTATCTAGGTCCTGTTATTGCTGCTCGCGGAGACTACGGTAGAGCTTTGCTGACTGCCATCATTACGAGGCGTCAGTAATAACTCCTGTCGAGAAGCAGGACAGCAGCTGCGACCTAGATCCCACCTATGCGGACTCGGGTACTGTCCACATGGAATTGGTCTGCGACGACGAGGGTAAGCGGCGCTAGAGGGGCCTGTTCGGTGATGCGGATTAGATCCACACGTGCCGTCAGCTGTCAGTAGGACAAATCGTCCAGTTTCCGTTTTCCTTGAGGTATGACTCGGTGTCCGTTTGGGTTTGGCTCGGCGACTTCGATCTGCTGAACGTGAGAGAGGCCGTCGCGCGTTCTCCGTTGACATGAATCGCAGTGACGGATATGGAGAGGGTCCCGTTCTCGAGGACGTCGGCTTGCAACGCCGAACTGGTTATCCCCCCGGCGAACGCCTTCAGGAAGCCGGATGGATCAGGCGCGGCCATCGCCTGTTTGCAGAGCAGTGACTGAAATGCCGCGCCGTCAGCGTTGTTGTACGCGTCGACCACCTTCTGGGTGACCGCTTTGATCCCGGCCTCGTCGCCAGAGGTAGAAGAAAACAACTTGTTGTGCGCCGGGACGAGGTACGCGGCGACCCAAACGATTACGACAAAAAGGGTGCTGATCACGACTTTGCGATCCCGTGACTGATGCGACCGGACCACGACCGTGACACCCGCGATGATCAGCACCCAACAAATCCCAATCATCCATGCTGCTGACGACGGTTCGGTTGCTTTTAGACCCTTTGCGTACGAGCTCGCAGCGACCGCGAGTAGGCCCAAAACAACCAGAACGGCTAGAACACGACCTAGTTTGCCCCGGGTGCGCCGAACATTGGTCGCCGCAGGGGGCTGCGCTGCCGTAACCGGCCCCGGCGGGGGCGACCACTCGGGGCTACCGGGCGGTGGCGGTGGCATCTGGGTGTAGGCCGGTCCATCTGTCGGAGAATCCGCGGCTACCCGGGGATGGCCAGACTCCGTGGGGCTTTCGACGTCGGTCCGGCGACCCAGCGCCGTGGGCGACTCCGCGACGAGGGAGGCCAAGATGGCCTCCACCTCGGAGCGTGTCCGATGGGTGGCATCTTCGCGGTCACGCAGCTTGGTCAGCATCGTCACGATGTCGTTGCGGGCTGCTTCATGCTGGCCGTCTTCTCCGAGTCCCACCTCTAGTTGGGCGACGAGGGCGGCCTGATCCCGCGGGGTGAGATAGTCCGGGTTCGAGATGGTCGTGTAGAGCCGAATCAGGTATTCAAAGGGCACCGATGGTTCCGCGGGTAGCGGTACAGGTAGGGGCTGACGTCGTGCCCGCTCACGGTGCAGCGCCGAGATGAGTCGCATGCCGGTGTTGGAAGTCTGACGACGGTAGTCAATCGCCTGCACCGTTGCGAGCGGATTGAGCGCCATGCTGTCGAGCACGCCGACCTGTACCGGAAGAATCGGCAGCCCGAGGGCCTGCGCGTATTGCAGCTCGGCCTGACATGGCTTGGACTCGATGGAGTTTTGCGACAACGCGAAGATGAACACGTCGCAGCCCCGGACCTGTTCCAGAATCGCGCGCCACCAGGCTTCTCCCCCGGCGAGGCGCTGATCCATCCACACCTGCTCGTCGGCGTCTTGCAGATCCTGGGTAAGGCTCTTGACGGCGTCCCTGTCCCGGCTGGAGTAGCTGATGAAAACCGTCATGCGTAGTTGACAAATACCTTCATGCGGGAACCCTCGGTTGCGCAGTTAGCCGACAGCCTACAAACGATGCCGACGATCGACTGGCAGATACAGGAGACGCACAGGTGACCCGTGTCCGCGACGACGGCAACCCGCGGACCTGAAATCTATTGGCGCGGCGCGGTCGTTTGGGTCCACGATTTGCCGTCGAAGTACCGCATCAGCGTCGTGTCGACCGGGTCCTCGTACCAGCCGGGTGGCCGCACAGGTTCGCCGCTGTCGTGCGCGCGACGACCCTCGGTAAGGGCCTCGCGCGCGATCCTTGCGATGCGTATCCACCTCCGAATGGCGAATACCGCGGAAATCGTGAAGACGATCAGGATGACGCCTATCACCGCAGCAAAAACCCAGGGCGAATTACTCGAGTAGCTGGTATGCGAAGGACCCACTGCTCCACCTTTTCGGAATCCTGATACGACGCCGAACCGTATCATTCCAGGACCCCGGCGGCTCGCCAAAGCGGTTGTGCCTCAACTCCCGTACGCCTTTCAGCCCTTTGACTGACGCCGCACAGGTATGCCCGGTCGCGGCCCCAAGATTCCCACAAGAATCCTCCAAGACGCCGCCCGCAGTCTTCTCACGACCAAAACGACACGGCGCCGGCAACGACGCCAAACGAAAGGACCACCCGCATGAACCTCGTTCCCACCAAGGTCGAAGAGCAGCTCAAGGGCGTCGACCGCACCCGCAGCCTGGTGATCGGAATCACCTTGGGCCTGACCGCTCTCTTCTCGCTCTACCGCATCTTCTGGGGCGTGTACGCCGCGACGGTGCTCTCCAGCTACGGCATCTCGTCGGGCGCTCTGGTCTTCACGATCGTCCTCTGGGGCGTCATCGGGGTGGCCGCAGGCTTCGGCGCAATCGCATTCCTGATGCGGTATAACAAGCACCCCTGACCTGACCAATACTCAAACAGCCGAGCCGAGCCTCTCCCGGCTCGGCTGTTTGCGTTGTACCCCTACTGCGCAAGCAGGTTGACCCCCCGACGGAACACACCGGGAAGCGCGTAGGCCGACGGCACGATGCACCTTCGCAGCGCCGCGCACGAACTCGCCTGCAGCAGAGCCGCAGTCAGCAATCGATAGCTTCGGGTCATCTTCCGCCATTGACGGTCGTAGTCCTCGGGCCTGTCTGCCGCCACGCACTTCACCAAGAGCTCCGCGGCGCCGAACGCCAGCCCCGACCTCACCGGCGTGGACACGGACGAGGTGGCCGGCTTGCTGCTGCCCAAGTTCTTCGCGGTCTGGGAAGAGGACGAGATGTTTCTTGCGCTCTTGCGAGCTGCGGTGAACAGCGAAGCGGCAGCCGACACATTGCGAGGGGTGTTCGCCAGGCAGGTCGCACCGAAACTGATGGCCGCGACGCCAGACCATCCACTGCAACGCATCGGGCTGATGGGCGCATTCGTGATCGGACTGGCCACCACCCGATACATCCTCGCCAATCCCCCGATCGCGAACCTGTCAAAAGAGGAGCTCAGTCGCTGGGCGGCACCTGTCATTCGGCAGCTGCTGGTGGGGCCGGCGCCGGTTTAGCTCGGACGCTCGAAGTGCTGGTAGTCGACGGGCGATTTCCAATTTCCGCCCCACGTCCACCCGCGATCGGTGAAGGCGCGCACGGCATCGTCGCCGGAGTGCAGTAAGCCAGGGTCAATGCGCTTGCGGTCCAGGTACACCGCCGCGTTTTTCGGTTCCAACGTCCCCGCGCTGTCGATCGACGGGTTCAGCAGCGGGTTGATGTCGATAGCCCGACCGTAGGCGTGCAAGGACCACCGGCTGCTCCCGGGGATGCCGCGGCAGTTGAACGCCGAGGTGTTGTCATCTTCCATCGACAGTTCGTCCTCGGCGTTCGGATAGGAGTTCAAGTCGCGGATCTTCTCGACCGGAAATCGCAGCTCGTAGAGCCGCTCGAAGATGGTGATCACCTCTGCCGCAAGGTCTTTGTGGACAACCAGCGCGCCCCGGTGTGGTTGGTTGTCAAAACCCAGGTATGTGACGTCGACGCGGCGAAGCTGCTCCGGCCCGACGGGGCAACCCGGCCGCCATGTCGCGCCGAGATCGGTTGCGGTCACGGTGTGCACGGACGCGTCTGCGGATGCCGGTACCGCGACCCACTGCGACGCCACGACGACCGCAGCAACGATCGCCGTCGCAATCCTTGCTCGGGAAAAGACCGGCCGCCCATGGGAGTTCACGTGTGCGCGACGCTACTCGCGGACAACCTCCAACGCTCGGTCGACACGCCCTGCAAGAATGCGTGAGTGACCACCGCGATCTTCGTGATCCTGGCGCTTGTAGCCGTCGGGCTTGTGGTGGACGCGCTTTTCCGGTTGCGCAAATGGCTGCAGCGGCCCCCGCCGCCCAGCGCCCACCCACCAGAAAACCCGCCAGATGAATAACCTAGTGCCGCAACGTCTTTAGCCGTGGGGCCCTGTCCCCAGCGTCAGGTTGGCACTGCGCTGCTGCCCCGCGGTGTCGACCCATCTCACCTCGACTGTCTCGCCCGGGTAATGGCGGTCGAGCACGGACGTTAGTGCGGTCGCGTCCTCCAGCGTGACTCCGCCGATCGAGATGATCACGTCGTTTTGGCGAAGGCCGGCCTGTTCGGCGGGCGTCCCGGGCAGGATCTCGCGAACCTGGACGCCGGATCCCGACTGGCGGCCAGTGCGAACACCGATTCCGAGCATCGCGGGCGGCCCAACGTGCACAGTGTCTGATCCGGACCGGGACTGGATCTGGTTGGCGATGGACAGCGCCCTGTTGATCGGGATCGCGAATCCCTTCCCGCCGGGGGCGCCGACCCGATACTTCACCGACGCCGCCACCGTCAGCCCAATGACCTGCCCGGAGCCATTGACCAGCGGTCCGCCTGAGTCCCCCGGCCGCACGGGCGCCGCGACGCCGATCAGGCCCGTCAGTTTCTCTGAACTGCCCGTCAGATCGTCCTCGGCGACGATGTCCGCACTCACGGTCGACACGGTGCCCTCTTCGCGGCTGACCATGCCGCGCCCGCCGGCATTGCCGAGACTGACCACAGGTTCGCCCACCGGCACCTGATTCGAATCGCCTAACGGGGCGGTCGGCAGACCCCCTGCCCCGAGCAGCTGGATCAGCGCGACGTCGTTCGTCCGGTCGTACCCGAGCAACTGCGCCGAGAACTTCTGCCCGCTGCCTACATTTGTCGCCGAGATGCGGTCTGCGCCCGCCACCACGTGATTGGCCGTCAGCACCGTTCCGTCTGGGCTGATGACGATGCCCGCGCCGTTTCCGACGACGCCCTGGTAATCGACCGTGGTGGTGATCTGCACCATGGCCTGCTCGGCGGCGTCCGCGGCGACCTGGGCGTCGCCGGGTTGCGCCGCGACGATGGGTGCCGACGACCCCCAGACGGGCGCGAACAGCGTGAGGACCGTCGCTATCACCGCAGCGAACGCGGCCAGTGGACGCGTCCACGGGGTCTTCTCTGCGTCCATCGGCTGCCTCTCCGGCTCGGTCGGACTACACAATCTCATTTTTAATAGTGGCCTGCGGTCCGCTTGTTGTCGAAATGGGTCAGAACCATCACCCATATCCTGACTTTCGCGGCACAGAACGACCCGTTACTGCGACGACGACCGGCCTGGGTGCGTTCATCGCCGAAACGACCTGCGACAAACTCCCGCTAGTCGTCCTCGACGGCCACTCCGCTATCGGATTTCCGGATCCTGCGCGATCGACGGATCTTGCCCGCGGGCCGTCGGTTGCGAATGCCGCCGCGGGAAGTGCCCGAAGCGACGGTGTCCTCGTCGGGCGCCTCGTCGTCGGCGGGAGCGTCGTCGGCGGGAGCGTCGTCAGCGGCGGTCCCGTTCTTGGCGGCCTTGCTGTCCGCGGCTACGTCGTCGCTCGGCGCCGTCTCATCATCAGTCGTCCCAGAGACGTCCTCGGCCGGGGTGTTGACCTCGACGGTCTCGTCCTCTGCCTCCGTCACCGGGACTGGCTTCTCCAGCTCCTCGGCGTCGTCGTCGGGCACCTGTTCGCCCCACGTCTTCTCCGGCTTGACGTCTTCGTCGTCCTCGGCCGCAACCGCGGACTCCGGCTCTGACGCTGTCCCGTCGCTTCGCTCGCCCCGGTCGAGGTCGCGCTTGCGGCGCCACCAGCGGCTCTTGCGTTCCGTCTCGTTCAGCGGCCGCGGCGGTGGCGGCGGCCGTTCGGCGACGAATGCCAGGTAGAAGGAGAAGATGCCGAGCAGGCCGATCGCAGCGGCGGCGCCGTAGGCACCGAAGATCCACTGCCCGGCGTCATCGAGCTTCAACCAGATCTCGGCGATCGCCGTCGCGATAATCACGACGGCGCTGACCACATGCAGCGCGATCGAGCACATCAGCAACCGCAACGCCAGCTCGGGTGTGCCGTACTCGGGGCGGCGGACGCGCAGCCACGTGAACAACACCGGCAGCGCGGCGAGCCCGATCAGCACGCCGGTGACGATCCGCAAGACCAAGCCCCATGTCGAGGAGAGGTCGCCTTGCAGCTCCCACCAGCGCGGAAGGACGAAGAAAAAGTACATCGCGCCCGCAGCGAGCGAGATCAACGCGTGCACAATCACCGCGACGGTGCGGCTCATGCCCCTCCTCAGCGCGCCATCTGGGCGCTCAATCGATTCTGTTCTGGATGCAGGGCAACCGATCGCCGGCTATGGCCCCCACCCCGACTGGCGGAGGATGCGGGATTTGAACCCGCGAGGGCTGTTAACCCAACCCGCGTTCCAGGCGAGCGCCATAGGCCACTAGGCGAATCCTCCGCGGTCATGGTAGCCGACCGGTCTGGACGGCCTGGCAGTCGCGGGGGACGCGCGTACTAGACTCACCGTGGACCCCGCGCGGCGTCTATCCTGTGAACTCCCCCAGGGCCGGAAGGCAGCAAGGGTCAATGGGCTCTGGCGGGTGCGCGGGGTCCCCTCGTAATTCCCCGTGGCGCAACCGGAGGTGACAACGCGTGCCCTCCTTCAGTTCCCTCGGCCATGACGAGCTGATGGCGCAGCACCAAGCTCAGCAAGAGAACTACGCGGCGCTGCGGGCCAAGAAGCTCGCGCTGGACCTGACCCGCGGAAAGCCGTCGCCGGCGCAGCTGGATCTCTCCAACGCTCTGCTGTCGCTTCCCGGTCCTGACTTCCGTGACGGCGAAGGCACAGACACCCGCAATTACGGCGGCCTGCACGGTCTGCCCGAGCTGCGCGCGATCTTCGGCGAGCTGCTCGGCATCCCGGTGCCCAACCTGATCGCCGGCAACAACGCCAGCCTCGAGCTGATGCACGACATCGTGACGTTTTCGATGCTGCACGGCGGTGCGGACTCTCCGAAGCCGTGGATCAGCGAGCCTGCCGTCAAGTTCCTCTGCCCGTCGCCGGGGTATGACCGCCACTTCGCGATCACCGAGACCCTCGGCATCGAGATGATCACCGTCCCGATGCGCGAGGACGGCCCGGACGTCGACCTCATCGAGGAGTTGGTGGCATCCGACCCTGCGATCAAGGGCATGTGGGCGGTGCCGGTGTTCTCGAACCCGACGGGCACGACGTATTCGTGGGAAGTCGTGCGGCGGCTGGTGCAGATGCGCACGGCGGCGCCAGACTTCCGGCTGTTCTGGGACAACGCGTATTGCGTGCACACTCTCACCCACGACTTCGTGCGGCAGATCGACGTCCTCGGTCTGGCGGCGGCGGCGGGAAATCCGAACCGGCCCTACGTGTTCGCGTCGACGAGCAAGATCACCTTCGCCGGTTCCGGCGTCAGCTTCTTCGGCGGCTCGCTGGGCAACATTGCGTGGTACCTGCAGTACTCGGGCAAGCGCTCGATCGGCCCGGACAAGGTCAACCAACTGCGGCATCTGCGTTTTCTCGGGGATGCCGACGGTGTGCGGCTGCACATGCGTCGTCACCAGCAGCTGCTGGCGCCCAAATTCGCGCTGGCGCTGCACATCCTCGAGGATCGGCTCGGCGATTCGAAGATCGCGTCGTGGACGGAGCCCAAGGGGGGCTACTTCATCAGCCTCGACGTGCTGCCCGGGACGGCTCGGCGCACGATCGGGCTGGCCAAGGACGCGGGAATCGCTCTCACGGAGGCGGGGGCGGCGTTCCCGCACCGAAAAGACCCCGACGACCGCAACATCCGGTTGGCGCCGACGTTCCCGTCGATGGAGGACCTGTCCACGGCCGTCGACGGGCTGGCCACCTGCGCGTTGTTGGCGGCGACCGAGTCGCTGCTGCTGCGCCGGTGAGCGCGCGTCTCAGCGACTTGCGCCATCCGCGCTGTCCGCGAGCGAGCCGTCGTCGGATGCCGTCGGTAGCCTGCTGACCGTGGCCCTGTACCGCAAATATCGACCGGCAACCTTCGCCGAGGTGGTAGGCCAGGAGCACGTTACCGAACCGCTGTGCACTGCACTGCAGGCCGGCCGCATCAACCACGCCTACCTCTTCTCCGGCCCTCGCGGTTGCGGCAAGACGTCGTCGGCCAGGATCCTCGCGCGCTCCCTCAATTGCGCCCAGGGCCCCACCGCCACGCCATGCGGAGTGTGTGACTCCTGCCTCGCGCTGGCGCCCAACGGGCCCGGCAGCATCGACGTGGTCGAGCTCGACGCGGCCAGCCACGGCGGCGTCGACGACACACGAGAGCTGCGTGACCGGGCCTTCTACGCTCCCGCGCAGTCGCGCTACCGCATCTTCATCATCGACGAAGCCCACATGGTCACCACGGCAGGATTCAACGCGCTGCTCAAGATCGTCGAGGAACCCCCCGAACATCTGATCTTCGTGTTCGCCACCACCGAGCCGGACAAGGTGCTGCCCACCATTCGGTCTCGGACGCATCACTATCCCTTCCGCCTGCTGGCTCCGCGGACCATGCGGGGCCTGATCGAACGCATCTGCACCCAAGAGGGCGTCGACGTCGAGGACACCGTGTACCCGCTGGTGATCCGCGCCGGCGGCGGATCACCCCGCGACACCCTGTCGGTGCTCGATCAGCTGTTGGCCGGTGCTGAGGGAAACCAGGTCCGGTACCCGCGAGCGTTGGCGTTGCTCGGTGCCACCGACGTCGCGCTGATCGACGATGCGGTCGACGCGCTCGCGGCCAACGATGCGGCTGCGTTGTTCAGCGCGGTGGAGTCAGTGGTCGACGCCGGACATGATCCGCGGCGGTTCGCCACCGATCTCCTAGAGAGATTCCGGGATCTTATTGTGCTGCAGGCTGTTCCGGACGCAGCGGCCCGCGGGGTGGTTGACGCGCCCGGCGACGTGCTCGAGCGGATGCGCGATCAGGCGGGGCGCCTGGGCACCGCGACGCTGACGCGCTATGCCGAGGTGGTACACGCGGGATTGGGCGAGATGCGCGGCGCCACCGCGCCACGCCTGCTGCTCGAGGTGGTGTGCGCGCGGCTGCTCCTGCCATCGGCCAGCGATTCGGAAGCGGCTGTGCTGCAGCGCGTCGAGCGCATCGAAAACCGGCTGGACATGTCCGTCCCCGAGGCTCCGCCACCCAAACGGGAACCCGCACCCAAGGCCGCTGCGGCACCACAACCCGCGCCGAAGTCCGCGCCCAAGTCCAAGCCCGAACCCGAGCCGAAGCCCGCGCCAGAGCCCGCGCCGAAGCCGCCACCCGAGCCCCAACCCGCACCCGAGCCCGCGCTGGGTGACATCGACGCCGCGGCCGTCCGTCGGCAGTGGTCGACCGTGCGCGAGCATGTGAGCGAGCGCAGCAAGTCCGTCAACGCCATGCTGAGCGACGCGATCGTGCGCTCGCTGGACGGTGACACACTGGTGCTCAGCCATCCCGCTGTCACGCTGGTCAAGAGGCTGTGCGAGCAACGCAACGTCGACGTGATTCGCGACGCCCTCCGTGACACATTGGGTGTGGACTGGAAGGTCCGCTGCGAAGTCGCTGCCGCAGAACAGGATTCGCCGCAGAACGAACCCGACGAGGACAGTATGCTTGCCGAGGCCAGCCACAACGCCGACGCGCCTCGGCGCGACCCCGAGGAAGTGGCGCTTGAGCTGTTGCAGAACGAGCTAGGCGCGCGCCGTATCGACGGCGCCTAGGGCCTCCACCACGGCCGCAGCGGCAGACCGCAGTCGCCGCCACGCTCGTCGAGCTTGACGCCGAGCACCTGATGCAGCTGAATCGCATTGTGCTCGAACCCCACCCGTGAGCCGGCCATGTACAGCCCCCACACCTTGGCGGTGGCCAGCCCGACCTCGTCGACGGCCTCGTCCCAATGCGCGACGAGGTTGGCACACCAGTCCCGCAGCGTCATTGCGTAGTGGTGGCGCAGGTTTTCCTCGTGCACAACCTCGAAACCGGTGTTCTGCATCGCGGTGATGATCCGCCCCGATCCGGTGAGCTCCCCGTCGGGGAAGACATAGCGGTCGATGAACCCGCCTGCGTCGGTGGTGTGCTTGTTGTCGTGACGGGTGATGCAGTGGTTGAGCAGCAACCCGCCGGCGCGAAGCTTCGACAGAAGGAACCCGAAATACGCGGGGTAGTTCGCGACGCCGATGTGCTCGGTCAACCCGATCGACGACACTGCGTCGAAGTTGGTCTGGCCGACGTCGCGATAGTCGCTGTGGCGCACCTCGGCGAGATCGGCCAGTCCCTCCTCTGCAATCGCCCGCTGAGCCCAGTCCGCCTGGTTCGCCGAAAGCGTGACGCCCGTGGCCTTGACGCCGTTGCGCGCCGCGTAGCGCACCATGCCGCCCCAGCCGCAACCCACGTCCAGCAGACGATCGCCTGGCTGAAGCCGTAGCTTCTCGAACACCAGCCGGTACTTGTTCTCCTGCGCCTCTTCCAGGCTCGCGTCAGCGTCGGGGTAGCACGCGCATGTGTACGTCATCGACGGGCCAAGCACCCACTCGTAGAAGGTGTTCGAAACGTCGTAGTGGTGATGGATCGCCTCGGCATCGCGAGACTTGCTGTGCCGCAGTCCCTCTGCGATTCGCCGCCAGCGTGGCAGCGCCTCCTGGGGCGGCGGCGCGATCGGCAGCAGATGTTCGACGCTGATCGACCGCACGATCCTGGCCATCACTCGCGCCGGCGGCCGCTTGAACTCCAACTTGTCGGCGAGCGTGTTCAGCAGCTCGTACGGATCGCCCGGATGCACCCCGTACGGTTCCAGGTCACCCGAGACGTAGGCGCGCGCCAACCCCAGTTCACCGGGAGCTGTGGCCAGGTATGTCGTGCCGCGCGGGGTCCGCAGATCCAGGCCGAGCTCGGCATCGTCGGGTCCCGCCTTGCTCCCGTCGTAGGCGGTGAAACGCAGTGGCAGTCGGCCTTCGGCGAAAATCGAGAGGATCTCCGCCAACGACATCTTCGCCGCCGTGTCCGTCGTGGTTCGCTCTTTGAATGTCGTCATCGTCGTTGCACCGCCTTCGCATACAGATCGAGGAAGCGTAAATCAGGGTCGTAGGTCTTCTTCAACGTTTTGTAGGTCTCGCCACCGTAGAGATCGTCGAACTCGTCGCGGCCGTAATAGGCGTCCGAATACAGCGACTTGTGGCCGTCTAGCTCGCTGATCTTGGCCTCGATCAGCCTATTTGTCTCGCCCTCTGTAGTACCCACCGGCACCGATGACCAAAACCCGACGTTGACGTAGGTGCGCCCCGGCCGGATCGGATAGAGCGGCCAGCCGTCGGAGTCGCGAAGACGTATCGGACACAACCAAATCGGCTCGATGGGAACGCTTTCGAGGAACCACTTCAGGAACTGCGTGCAGCGCTCGATCGGCACCTCGACGTCCTGTACCACGCGCTCCTGGGGTGGCCTGCCGTTGCGCTTCTCGATCCGGTCGGCGATGTTGAACCGCTGGTCGTAGGCAACGAGCTTCCAGTAGAAACTGCTGCGGCGCAGCCGTCGCGGCCACCATCTCCTGATCTTGGGGTTCTGCGCGCCGAACGCCCGTGAGCACCAGAACCAGTCGGTGTCCCACCGCCACAGGTAGTCGTGGATCGTCAGCCGGTCAGCCTTCTCGCCGTCGGCATGCTGAATCGAGCGGTAGTAGATCTTCTGGGCGGTGTAATCGCTCACCGGGCCGGGCGTCGCGGTCTGCACCCCGACGCAGAGGTAGCTTTCGTCGGCGCTGAACACCACTCCGTCGAGGTAGTCCACCGGGACGCCGTCATGGCCGCCGGTATCGATGATCCGGTCCATCTCGGCGACGAGGTCGTCGAGCGAGTGGAACCGTAGGTGGCGCAGCGCGACGAACGGCTTCACGGGTTCCAGCTCGATCTTGAGTCGGACCGAATAGCCCAGTGTGCCATAGGAATTCGGGAATCCTCTATACAACTCCGGGTGCTGGTCCGGCGATGCCGTGACCACCTCGCCGGTGCCCGTGAGGATGTCCATTTCCAACACCGACTCATGCGGCAGGCCGTTGCGGAACGACGCCGACTCGATGCCGAGGCCGGTGACCGCGCCGCCCAGGGTGATCGTCTTGAGCTGCGGGACGACCAGCGGTGACAACCCGTACGGCAGCGTCGCTGCGACAAGGTCCTCGTAGGTGCACATGCCCGCGACGTCGGCGGTACGGGCCTGCGGGTCGACGGAGATCACGCCCGTCAGCTTCGACGTGTCGAGCCCCTTGGCGTCGCGTTTGGCCCGCGCGCGAAACAGGTTGGACGTCGGCTTGGCCAGCCGGACGGTGGCGGTCGGCGGGATGTCGCGAAAGCTCGCGAGCAGTCGTCGGACGCCCGATTCGTGTGCGGACCAGGCCTCAGCTCGCTGGGAGGCGGAGGGAACTGACACGCATATACGCTAGTCCGCGGTCGCAGCCGATGCGACCGCTCACGCCACAACGTGCGTCACATGTAGAGGAGTTTTGCCTGATGGGAAAGGTCAGCGCGGCCAGCAGCGTCGATATAAACGCCGCACCGGAAACTGTGCTCGCCGCGGTCGCCGACTACCAGACAGTGCGCCCGAAGATCCTGTCGTCGCACTACAGCGACTATCAGGTGCTGCAAGGCGGTCAAGGGCAGGGCACGGTGGCGAAGTGGAAGCTGCAGGCCACCGAGAAGCGCGTGCGTGACGTGCAGGCCACCGTGGACGTCGCGGGTCACACCGTGATCGAGAAGGACGCCAACTCGTCGATGGTGACCAACTGGACCGTCGCCCCTGCCGGCACCGGATCGACGGTGACCACGAAGACCAGCTGGGACGGCGCCGGCGGCGTCAAGGGTTTCTTCGAGAAGATCTTCGCCCCGTTGGGCTTGAAGAAGATCCAGACCATCGTGCTGGCCAACCTCAAGCAAGAGCTCGAGGGCTCAGGGACAAAGGCCTAGGCGACAGGCGCGCTCTGGCCCAGGTAGCCCGCGATACCCTGCACCACCGCGGCAGCGTATTTCTGCCTGCCCTCGGGCGTGGTGATCAGCGCGACGTCGGCGGGGTTCTTCATGTTTCCCAGCTCGACGAGCACAGCGGGGTACTGGGCCAGGTTGAGACCCGCAAGGTCGGCACGGCCGTTGAGTCCGTCACTGCCGATGTAGTTGGCCGGCGGGATGCCATTGGCCTGAAGCTGGTCGCGCATGATGCGTGCCAGCTGCACCGCGGGACCGGATTGCGCGGCGTTGAGCGGCGGCGCCGAGTAGTTGACATGGAACCCTCGGCCCGACGCGGGACCGCCGTCGGCGTGGATGGACACGATCGCGTTCGGGTGCAGTGCGTTGGCCATCGCCGCGCGTTCGTCGACGCACGGCGCCACTGCATTGTCGTTGCCGCGGGACATCGCGGTCCGCACCCCGAGTTGATTGAGCATCGCGCGTACCCGCAGCGCGACTTCCCAGTTGAATGTGTGTTCCGGGTAACCGTCGTCGGTTTTGGTGCCCGTCGTCTGACATTCCTTGGTGCCGCCGCGCCCGGTGGGCACTTGCTTGTTGATCGACGCGTCGTTGGCGCCGTTGTGGCCCGGGTCGATGAACACGATCATGCCCGCGATGTTGGCGGGCGCCGCGGCGGCATGCGGAGCGGCCACAAGCGCGGCAGCGACCGTTACCGTGGCGGCGATCGCGGCGCCGACACGCAGGCGCAGGGGGTCGGGCACTGCGTCAAAGTAGCCTGCTCACGGCTAGTCTTGGGAGGTCCAGCGCCCAGCTGAAACGAAGTCGATATCAACAGGCAAGAGGACCGTGATGCAACCGGGAGAAACACCGGACATGTCCGCGCTGCTCGCGCAGGCGCAGCAGATGCAGCAGCAGCTGATGGAAGCGCAGGAGAAGATGGCCGCCGCGGAGGTGACCGGGCAGGCCGGCGGTGGGCTGGTACAGGTCACGATGAAAGGCAGCGGCGAGGTAACCGGGGTGACCATCGACCCGAAGGTCGTCGACCCCTCGGACGTCGAGACGCTGCAGGACTTGATCGTTGGGGCGCTCGCCGACGCGTCTGAACAGGTGACCGATTTGGCGCAGAGCCAACTGGGTCCACTGGCCGGCGGGTTGGGGCTTTGAGTTGTTCGAGGGGCCGGTCCAAGACCTGATCGACGAGTTGGGCAAGCTTCCGGGGATTGGCCCGAAGAGTGCGCAGCGGATCGCGTTCCACCTGTTGTCCGTCGAGCCGCCGGACATCGACCGGCTGACGGCGGTGTTGGGCAGGGTGCGCGACGGGGTGCAGTTCTGTGAGGTGTGCGGCAACGTGTCCGACGGCGAGCGCTGCCGCATCTGCGCCGACACCCGCCGCGATAGTTCGGTCGTGTGCGTTGTCGAGGAGCCGAAGGACATCCAAGCGGTCGAGCGCACCCGCGAATTCCGGGGCAGGTACCACGTGCTGGGCGGCGCGCTGGACCCCTTGTCCGGTGTCGGGCCCGACCAGTTACGGATCCGTGAGTTGCTGAACCGCCTCGGTGAGCGGGTAGATGACGTCGAGATCAGCGAGGTGATCATCGCGACGGACCCCAATACCGAAGGCGAGGCGACAGCCACGTACCTCGTGCGGATGCTGCGCGACATTCCGGGCCTCACCGTCACGCGCATCGCATCCGGCTTGCCGATGGGCGGCGATCTCGAATTCGCCGACGAGCTCACCCTCGGCCGGGCACTTTCCGGCCGGCGCGCCATGGTCTGAGTAGGGTGTGGCTCGTGCCGGATGAGGAATTCAGGGTCGAGGTCACGCTCGGTGGCGACGAACACCGGTTGTCCGTGTGGGACCGGCTGCGGACGCTCGGGCTGGATGACGACGCGCGCGAGCGGCTCGGCAGTCGCGTGACGGTGACCCGCGACGGCGAGCAGATCTTCTTGTACACGCGCAGCATCGCCGACGCCCGCGAAGCCGAGCGCACGGTGACCGAACTGGCGACTGAGGACCACGTCGAGGCCGATGTCAGTGTGCTGCAATGGAATTCGGATACGCAGGAGTGGGTGTTCATCGAGGGCGACGAGCCGGATGCCGCGCCTCCGGACGACCTCGCCATCGGCACACCCGACCCGGCGTACGTCATGCTCGAGGCGTACAAGCCGGAGTTCCTCCGCGACCTCGGGCTATAGGCCCCTCAGGTTTTGCGCCAGATTAACGTTACGGCGGTCCCACGCGGCGTGTCGTCTACGCAACGTGACTTTCGGCGCTGGCTAGCCGACGGGCGAGACGAGCGTCAGCGGGCGGCCAGGCGTTCGCGGCGCAGCAGCGCGACCTCGTCGAGGTCCAGCGGCGGCAGATCGCCGACCACCCGTGCCAACAACACGTCGGCGAGCTGCGGATTGCGGGCAAGGCACGGCCCGTGCATGTACGTCGCCACCACGCTGCGCTGCACTGCGCCGTCGAACCCGTCGCCCGCCTTATTGCCCGCGCCCTTGGTCACCGCGCCCAGTGGTTTCGCGGCCGCCCCCAGCACGGTTCCACCGCGGTGGTTCTCGAACCCGGTCAGCGGTTCTGACAGTCCTTCCAGCAACGGCCGGCAAGCCAACTCGCCGATCGTTCGCACCTGCTGGGGCGCGGTGACGAGATCGAGCATTCCGACGCCGTCGACGCGCTCGCCGGCCGACGTCTCATACCAGTGCCCGAGCACCTGGATCGCCGCGCAGATCGCCAGCACCGGTGCGCCCCGCGACGCGGCCTGCTGCAGCCCCGGGTAGCGGATCAAGTGCTTGGTGGCCAGCCGCTGCGCGTAATCCTCGGCGCCACCGAGCGTGTACAGATCCAGTTCGGCGGGCACCGGGTCGGCCAGCGTGACCTCGACGATCTCCGCGGCAATGCCACGCAGCCGCAGCCGCTGCCGCAGCACCACGGCGTTGCCGCCGTCGCCGTACGTGCCCATCACGTCGGGCAGCACCAGCCCGATCCGGACCGTGGAGTCAGCCCGGTCGTTGCTCTTCGCGCGAGCGCTCATCGGGCGAGCCTCCGCTGCAGTTGCAGGAACGCCGTGTAGTTCGCGATCACCTCGACGTGCCCGGGCGGGCACGACTCGATCGCGCCGACGGTGTCGTGGACCAGCGTGTGGTCGACGCCCGCGTACCCCAGACGCACCGCGAGGTCGGTACCGCGCTCACCGGCCGCCACCACGGCCGTGTCGTCGAAGTGCTCGAAACGCACGTCCCACAGCCACGACAGGTCTTCACCGTCGGGCACCTGGCCGTTGACTGCGATCACGACGCCTGCGCCGTGCTTGTCGATCATCGACAGCGCCTCCTGCCAGCCGGCCGGGTTCTTGGCCAACAGAAGTCGCGCGGTGTGCGAGCCCACATCCACAGTGCGGTACCGGCCGGCTACCTCGTCGACACCCGCCACTGCGGCCACCGCCGCAGCGGGGTCAACGCCAAGGGTCACAGCCGCAGCCACCGCCTGCGCCGCGTTCCCCCGGTTCACTGCACCCGGCAGGGCGAGCTTCATCGGCAAAACCAAACCATCTGGGCCGTAGAGGTTTTCATCGTCGAACCACCACTGTGGTGTCGGGCGTTTGAAATCGGTGCCGGTGCTGTACCAATGACCGGCGTCGCGCACGATCACCTCGCCGGATCGCGGGCAGCTCACCGAGTCGTTGGCCCATCCGCCGCCCGCGGCCACCCACACCACGTGCGGGCAGTCGTACGCAGCGGACGTCATCAGCACGTCGTCGCAGTTGGCGACGACCACAGTGTCAGGGTGACGAGCCAACCCCGTTCGCAGCGCGCGCTCGATCGCGTTGATCTCACCGACCCGGTCCAGCTGATCACGCGAAAGGTTCAGCAGCACGATCACCCGCGGATCCACCGCGTCGGCCACGTGCGGCACGTGCATCTCGTCCACCTCGAGCGCGGCCAGCGGCGCATCGCGTGCGACGGCCAGCGCGGCGATCAGCCCGGCATCCATGTTCGCGCCTTCGGAGTTGGTGGCCACCGCGCCCAGGCTGCTCAGCGCCGCCGCGGTCATCCGGGTGGTGGTGGACTTGCCGTTCGTGCCGGTGACGACGACGGTCCTGCGGCCCTGGCCCAGTTGGTGCAAAAGCGAGCGGTCGAGCGTCATCGCGACCAGGCCGCCGATCATCGCCCCTGCTCCGCGGCCGGTCACCCGTGACGCCCAGCGCGCGGCGGCTCCGGCCGCCAGCGCTGCCCGTCCCCGCGGCGTGATCACCCCGCAGAGTTTAGGTGCGGCGCCTACCAACCTCACCTCGGCAGCAAGCGGTCTTCTTCTTTAGGAGTCAAATGTCGCGCGACGTGCCTGCGCGCCAAGTCGAGAACGTTTGAGAAGGGCCCGGCGAACTCAATATTGAGAAGTCGGAGGGCCTTGACGTCGCTAATGGCTATCCGCGACCCGTCGTGATTCAACGCAACGTGGGGTGCAGCCTCGTACCTGCCGACCTCGATCGGCGGATTGCCCGGGCGCATATCCCACAGATGGACGAACCCGCCATCGTCGGAAACCGCGAGAAACCGGCGGTCGCCCGAGAGGGCGAACTGGCCGACATTGATGTCGGGCAGAGGCGCTTCGATGCTCTTCTTATTGAGGTCCCATACACGGGTTTGCGCACCGAAGGTCAGAAGAATCCTCGCCTCCGACAAGTATTCGGCCTTATCGATGTCGCCTGTCGGGTCGGTTAGCGTAGCCAGGATGCGTGGGGGATCGCGGCCATTCCACGACTCGAGGTTGTCGCGAGCGATGTAGTGGATCGTGCCGTCGGGGGCCCGAAGGACAAGGGCCTTCACCCCGTCCTGCCCGTAGTCACCGCGCAATTGCTGTGTGGTGCCGCTCGAATTCCATTGCCATCGAACAAGTTTGCCGGGACGGGTGGCGGTATCGAGCAGCCCCAGCGACGTGCCGGCCTGATCGAACTCGGCTGTGAACCTCGGATACACCGACCCTGGTCCGGTGCCGTAGCCCGAGTTGTCGACGGGCAACCGGGCGACTTGGACATCTGCTCCGATGTCCCAGACCGTCACGGCGCCGGGTTCCTCCAGCGCGAGGTGTCCGTCCGCACTGAACGCCAGCGGCGTGCCGCGGGTCAGTCGCCGCACGGATAACCGGTCGGTGTCGACAAGCAACGCGTTTGCCCCGGCGTCGGCCACGGCGACGATGTTTCCTTGCTGGCCGAACACCGGCGGTGTGAAGCCCTCCCCCACAAGGGACAGCGGGCTGCCGGCCGCCCAGTCCCACACCGCGGCCTGACGGCCGCCTGACAACAGGTGAATTCCGTCGGCGCTGAAGGAGACGCCGCCCGCCGTGGTGTCGCCGCCGTTCAGATACACGGGCGACGTCTCTCCGCCGACCCAAATCCGGACGGTCGCATCACTCGTCGCGGCCACGAGGGCGGTGCCGTAGGGGTTCCAGACCAGGGCGGTCGGTTCGTTGACGTCGCAGCAGTGCGCCGGCAGTCCCGGAGGGGTGTCCAAACTCAAGGTAGTCACCTCGTCGGGTTTCTCCAGGTTGACGACTTTGATCTCGCCCGACGCGCCGATTGCCACCCGGCGGTTGTCCGGGCTGAAACTCATCTCACCGTCCACGGTTGGTCCCAACGGGATCGTCATCGTCCTCGTGCCGGTAGCCACCGACCACACACCCAGTTCACCGGAGCTGTTCGTGCCCACGAGGGTGCCGTCAGGGCTGAATCCGACTTCGTCGACGCCCTTGCCGACATCGAGGTGCATCGCGCGGCCGGTGCCGACCGTCGTGACCACGACGTCCGATTGCGTGGTCTCGGCCACGGCTGTCAATGTGCCACCAGGGCCGAGTTTTGGGTTCCGGCCGACCTGAGCGACTTGCCTTACCGAGTCAGGGGAGGTTCCGGCCTTCCAATCCCACTCGTACACTCCGCCGCTGCGGGTCGCGAACACGACGCGGTTGTCGGCGCGGAACTCCGCTCCCATCACGTCCTCTAGCGCGGCTGCCACCGGCAGTGCCACCGGCACCCTCGGCGCGTCCGCCGTCGAGTTTGACCAATTCCACACGGCCACAGTGTGATCGGTGGCCACGACCACGTTCTCGCCCGTCGAATCGTATGCATGCCTACCGACTTGCACGTATCCCGAGCCTGACGGCGGAAGCAGCTGTTCTGGCAGGATGGCTCGGACCGCCGATGCGCGCAGGGCCGCGCGTACGGCATCCTCCGCGAACGACGACGATGAAGTGTCGTAAGCCCGCAGCGCCAAGATCAGAGCCAGCTGTGGATCTCGCTGCACCGAGGCTTGGGACTCAGCAATCAATTCGCGAGACACCGCTACGTTGCGCTCGTTCATGGCGATTTCGCGTTCGCGAGATGCATTGCGCCACTCGATGATTGCGAAACCCGCGATCACGGCGAAGACCGCGGCGATCGCAACGGTGGCAATCCACCACGCCCGCTGCCTGCCTGTTGCCGCTCGGCGGCTGGCGGCGATGAACCTGGCCTGTAGCGGCGTCGTCGTCGGCTTCTGGTCGGTCTGACCCTCGAGCCATTTCTCCGCTTCAGCCAGCTGTGACCCGTGCAGCAGCAGGCTGGCGTCGCTCTCGCGGCTCTGCCATTCCGTGGCCCGCACGAGCAGCCGCGTGTGCTGATGGACCCGCGCAATGTCGGTGTTGAGCACCTCGACCAGCTGGGCGACATCGTGGTCGAAGGTCTCCGGCCGCACGAAGTCCCAATTGATGTCGGGCAGCGGCGCCGGCACGTGCACATCGGATACGTCCCGGATCAGGACCGGCACTATGCGCTTCGACAGCTCGACTGCGTGGTCGAGTTCCTCACGGCACACCGCTGAGGCAACGGAGTCCGGGGACAGGAAGAAGACCATTGAATCCGCCGCCGCGATCGCCCTCTTGATCTCGTCCATCCACAGCGCCGACGGCGCGATGTCCTCGAGATCGACCCACACGTTCTCACCTGCGGCTTCCAGCGCCGCGACGATGCGCGCTACGTATTCGCGATCGTCGCGCGAGTACGACACGAACACGTCCGACATCGCCCTGAATCTAGCCGCACCGCGCAGGTCAGATTCGACTTCTGACAAGCCGTTCGCACGCGCGACACGCTGACGCCCCCGGATCGACGCTCCCGTCGATTGTCGGGGTGCCGTGGGATTCTGAGCTTGTGTCCGCTCCTCCCGACAAGGGCGGCCTCGAGGCAGCCACCTGGGGTCGGCCGGCCGTTGAAAACGGTGCCGGCTGGGCGGTCGTCGACGTCGAGACCTCGGGCTTCCGGCCCGGGCATGCGCGCATCATCAGCATTGCAGCGCTGGCACTCGGCGACGACGGCAACGTCGAGCACAGCGTCTCGACCCTTCTGAACCCCGGTGTCGATCCCGGTCCCACCCACGTGCACGGCCTCACCGCCGAGATGCTGGCCGGCCAGCCCCGATTCGCCGACGTCGTCGGAGACGTCGCCGACGTGCTGCGAGGCCGCACGCTGGTCGCGCACAACGTCGGCTTCGACTACGCCTTTCTGGCTGCCGAGGCCGAGCTGGCGGGGATGGAGCTGCCGATCGACTCGGTGATGTGCACCGTGGAGCTGGCGCGCCGGCTGGACCTCGACGTCGCCAACTTCCGGCTGGACACGCTTGCGGCGCATTGGGGCATCACCCAATTGCGCCCGCACGATGCCCTCGACGACGCTCTCGTGCTGGGCCAGATCCTCAAGCCGGCGCTGGTGCGGGCCCGCGAACGCAAGGTGTGGCTGCCGGTGCGCCCGGTGACCCGGCGGCGCTGGCCGACCGGTCACGTCACGCACGACGAACTGCGGCCGCTCAAGATGCTGGCGTCGCGGTTGCCGTGCCCCTACGCCAACCCCGGTCCGTTCGTCTCCGGACGTCCGATCGTGCAAGGCATGCGCGTCGCGCTGTCGGCCGAGGTGACTCGCACGCACGAGGAACTGATCGAGCGGATTCTGCATGCCGGGCTCGCCTACACCGACGCCGTCGATCCCCAGACCTCACTGGTGCTCTGCAACGAGCCCAGCCCCGAACACGGCAAGGGTTTCCAGGCCCACGAGCTGCGCATATCGCTGATGACGGATGCCGACTTCCTTGTCCAACTCGAGGGCATCATCGGTGGCGCGCGCATCGAGGAATTCAGGGATTCGACCGCCGACGGCGACCAGTTCGCGTTGTTCTGACCCGAGCTCAGTGCGGGCGCGCCGTTGCGCGGGATTCCCCTGGAGTGAAGGTCACCGGCAGCCGGCCCAGCCCCGTCATGCTCGGGTTGCCCAGATATTCGTGGACCCGGTCGACGTCAACCACGTAGTCGGGAATGCGTTCGAGAACCGCCTTGACCATCACCTCGAACATCACCCGCGCGAGGTGCGACCCGATGCAGCGGTGCGGCCCGAGACCGAACGCGAGGTGCCGGTTGGGCGTGCGATCTAGCTGCACTTGGTCGGCCCGCTGGAATTCCTCCTCATCGTGGTTTGCCGCGAACCAGCTGATGACGAGCTGGTCATTGCGGCGCAGCTGCTGTCCGCAGAGGGCGACGTCGCGCGTCACGGTCCTGCTCAACTGCTGGTTGACGGAGAAGTAGCGCAGAAATTCGTCGGTAGCAGTGGCATACAGGGTCGGATTCTCGATGAGTTGCCACCTCAGCTCCGGGTGCATGCCCAGATGACGAAAGGTCAGCGAGGTCTGCGAGGTGGTGGTGTCCACGCCGCCGCCGATGAGATTCCAGAGGATGTCCATGAGCTGGGTGTGGTCGAGGCGCTTGCCGTCGATTTCGATCTGCACGAGGAAACTCGTCAAGTCGTTGCCCGGATCGCGCCGACGTTGCGCCGTGAATTCCAACAGATCCGACATCATCGCGGGGACTTCCGCGATGGCCCGCGCGTACTCGTCGCTGTCCTGCGAAACCGCCATGACCGAGTGGAACAAGTTGGCGTAGAGCTGCCAGTTGTCGTACGGCAGACCCATCAGCTTCATCGTCAGAATCGCCGGAACGGGGCTCGCGTAGTCGAGCACGAGATCCATCTGGCCATCACCGATCCGCTGATCGAGAAACCAGTGCACGGACTGCTCCATGAACGGTCTCATCGCGTCGACGGCGCGCGGCGAGAAGAACGGCGCGAGCGCACGTCGCAACGCCACGTGGTAGGGGCCGTCAACCTCGCCGATTCCGAGAGCGGGTTGACCTTCCGGGCGCGGCACCCCCATTTCGCCCTGGTAGTCCACCCCGTCAGGGGAGTCGGGATCGTACTTGTGCGCGAACGTCTCACCGTCGCGCGCGACCTGGGCCACCGCCTCGTAGCTGGTCGCGAACCAGAAGCCGCCGTAGTTCTCGTTCCACGCCACCGGACACCTGCGGCGCAGGTCAGCGTTGATCTCGCGCTCGTTGAGGTTGAACGCGTCGGAATGGTGGTCGAAATCGACAACCGCTGAGGGCTCGACGTTGGGAGGTGTCGTCATCGAAAATCCCTTCAACACAACCAGATCCGCGAAGAAGCGCGCGGCCCGGCGCGGTGTTGCCGCTTAGCTGTACACCCTATTGCGCTATCTTTGCATCTTTGGGCGCTCACGCGCGATGGGAGGCTGTAGTGACCGGTCATCGGACGGTGTTCAATCACGTGGGGTTGTGCGTCGCGGATCGTGAGTGCTCCCGCCGCTTCTATGAGGGGTTGCTTGGGTTCCAGTTCTGGTGGGATCTGGAGCTGCCCGACGATGGCACCCAGCAGCTTCTGCAGCTCGAGAGGCCGATCGGAGTGCGGGCGACATATCTGGTTCGGGACGGACTCGTGCTCGAATTCATCGACTACTCACAGCGAGAGGTACAGACGCGGGGCGAGCGCGTCATGGACGAAGTCGGCCTCACCCATCTGTCGCTGTCCGTATCCGACCTGCCCGGCGTGCTGGCACTGGTCGACGAATTCGGCGGATCAGTCGTGAAAGCGACGGTCACAGAACAGTTTGCGATGATCCGCGACCCGGACGGTCAGTTGATTGAATTGCTGCCGGATTCCTGGCTCGCTGCGCTGCCCCCGCGTCCCGACGCCGGCTAGCCCGCTGCCCGGTTGACGGCGGACACGACCGCGCTCAGCGATGCGGTGGTGATCGACGTGGCGATACCCACACCCCACACCGTGCGCCCGTTGACCGACGCCTCAACGTAGGCTGCTGCCTGCGCTTCTTCGCCGGCCGACATCGCGTGCTCGTTGTAATCGAGCACCGCGACATCGATGCCGACCGCACCGAGCGCGTCCACGAACGCCGCCAGGGGCCCGTTGCCTGCGCCGACGATCTCCACGTCCTCACCGTTCACGCGGACGGTCGCGACGATCGTGTCAGTGCCGCCGTCGACTTCCGCGGCGTCCACTCGCTGCCGAATACGCTCCAGCGGACGCACGGGGCGCAGGTACTCGTCGGCGAAGACGTCCCACATCTCCTTCGAGGACACCTCGCCGCCCTCGCCGTCGGTGATCTTCTGAATCACCTGCGAGAACTCGATCTGCAGTCGGCGCGGCAGCACGAGCCCGTGGTCGGCCTTCATGATGTAGGCCACGCCGCCCTTACCGGATTGCGAGTTCACCCGGATCACGGCCTCGTACGTGCGCCCGACATCCTTCGGGTCGATTGGCAGGTACGGCACTTCCCACGTGATGTCGTCGACATCGGCATTCGCTTCGTCCGCCGCGACTTTCATCGCGTCCAGGCCCTTGTTGATGGCGTCCTGGTGGCTGCCCGAGAACGCGGTGTAGACCAGATCGCCACCGTAGGGATGACGTTCATGCACCGGCAGCTGGTTGCAGTACTCAACGGTGCGCCGGATCTCGTCGATGTTCGAGAAGTCGATCTGCGGGTCGATGCCGCGACTGAACAGGTTCATGCCCAGAGTGACGATGCAGACGTTGCCCGTGCGCTCGCCGTTGCCGAACAGGCATCCCTCGATCCGGTCAGCGCCTGCCTGGTAGCCCAATTCTGCTGCAGCGACCGCAGTTCCGCGGTCGTTGTGCGGGTGCAGGCTCAGGATCACGCTGTCGCGGCGGTTCAAGTTGCGGTGCATCCACTCGATCGAGTCGGCATACACGTTCGGGGTGGCCATCTCGACGGTGGCGGGCAGGTTGAAGATGATCGGGTTGTCCGGCGTCGGCTGGATGACGTCACCGACCGCGTCGCACACGTCCTTCGCGTACTCCAGCTCCGTGCCGGTGTAGGACTCCGGCGAGTACTCAAAACGCCAATGGGTGGCAGGGTATTTCGCCGCTTCCTCGACGCACTTGCGGGCGCCGTCGGTGGCGATCGCCTTCACGGCGTCGCGGTCGGCTCGAAACACCACGCGGCGCTGCAGAATCGACGTCGAGTTGTAGAAGTGCACGATCGCCCGTGGCGCGCCTTCGCACGCCTCGAACGTCCGCTCGATCAGCTCGGGCCGGCATTGGGTCAGCACCTGGATCGTGACGTCGTCGGGAATCTTTCCCTGCGTGATGATTTCGCGTACGAAATCGAAGTCGGTCTGGCTGGCCGACGGAAAACCCACCTCAATCTCCTTGTAGCCCATGCGCACAAGCAGATCGAACATCCGATGTTTGCGGGCTGGGCTCATCGGGTCGATCAGCGCCTGATTTCCGTCGCGCAGGTCCACCGCACACCACATCGGGG
>NZ_JAVHWM010000155.1:0-5005 GCF_032159765.1 Mycobacterium sp.
ACCGCGCTCACCGCCCTGCGGGAGATCGCGGAGCGGATCATCGCCCGCATCGACGACCCCGGAACAGCGTCGACCGCGACCTGACGGCGATAAACGCAGAGTTTGAGTAGGACACGGACGAGTTCAATCCCCGGTTGCGCCACCACATTCCAACTCAGCCCTGCTGGTTGGTGGGGGAGGGCTCCGCGACCACGGGATTCTCGATCGCGCCGATACCTTCGATCTCGACGCGCACACGCTGACCGGGGCGCAGAAGCCGTCCGGAGAACACACCGACGCCGCCGGGCGTCCCGGTGGCGATCAGGTCGCCGGGCTCCAGAGTGCAGACGCGGGACAAGGCCGCGATCATCTCGCCGATCCCGGTGACCATCTCCTTCGTGGAGCCATCCTGGCGCAACTCGCCGTCGACCCAGGTGCGGATACCGAGACCCCCGGGATCCACTTCGGCGGCCGTGACGACCCACGGCCCGATCGGCCCATGGGTGTCAAAGCTCTTGCCCGGCCACATCGTTGGGGTCTCTTGCTGCCAGTCCCGTACCGACACATCGTTGCCCACTGTGTAGCCGGCGACCGACGCCAGCGCCGTAGCGGTGTCGGCGCGGCAGACCCGCTGCCCGATGACCGCGACGAGTTCTCCCTCGTAGTCGAGCATCGGCGAGTCGTACGGCGCCAGGATCGGGTCGTAGGGTCCGGTGATGCAGGAAACCTGCTTGTTGAAGAACGTCGGCAGCTTCTGGTCTGGGAACGCCGCACGCAGATGTGAAAACCGCTCCATCCGCTCGGCGTACTGGGGTTGCGTCGCGGCCTCTTGAATCTCTGCAAGGTGCGAGGTGAAGTTGAAGCCGATCGCCAGGTACTTCGATGGCGCCGGAATTGGTGCGCGCAGAACGACTTCCGAGAGAGGCGTCCGCTGCCGGGCACCGACGGCCTTGCGGGCCACATCCGCAGTGACGTCAGGGCCGGCCGGCAGTAACGCCGTGACGTCGGTGGGACACCGTCGAGGTCGGGCAGGGCGACAGCGTGTCGTCGATGACGACTCCCGCGCTTACGCCCGCCCTTTCAGGCGGTATCTCACAAGCTTCATTGCGTCTCCCTTGTCGTGTAAAGCGCCTCGATCTGCGAGGCGTACTTCTGTGCGATCGGCCGGCGCTTGAGCTTCATCGTCGGCGTCAACTCGTCGGAGTCGGGTAGCCAGTCTTCGGCGAGGATGGCGAAGCGCTTGATCTGCTCGACGCGCGCCAGCCGCGCGTTGGCGCGGTCGACACCGGCCTGCACCTCGGCCTGCCGTTCGGCATCGGTCGCGTACGGAGCGGCGACCGCGGGATCCAGGACGATCAGCGCGACGTTGTACGGTCGCCCGTTACCGATTGCGCACGCCTGACCGATGAGCGGACTACCTTCTTTCAGGCGCGCCTCGATGTTGGTGGGCGACATGTTCTTTCCCGCCGCGTTGATGATGAGTTCCTTCTTGCGGTCGACGATCCGCAGGTGCCCGTCGGCGTCGATGCGCGCGATGTCGCCCGTGTGCAGCCAGCCATCGGCGTCGATCGCCTCGGCGGTCGCTTCCGGTCGGTTGCGATAACCCGCCATCAGCAGCGGGCCGCGCACCAGGAGCTCGCCGTCCTCTGCCAACCTCACCTGCGCGCTGGGAAGCGGTGGCCCCACGGTGCCGGGGCGAACGTCGTTCGTGGCGGCCAAGGAGACGACGCCCGTGGTTTCCGAAAGGCCGTAGACCTCTCGCAAGGGGATCCCGATTGCGGCGTAAAAGTCGATCACCGCGGGTGGGCACGGCGCGGCGCCGGTCACTGCTGCCGTGAGCTCGTCGAAGCCCAGGCGACGACGGATCTCCTGCTGGTCGATCCCCGCCGCGACATCGGCCGCAATGGACGCCTGCAGCTTCTCCCACAATCGCGGGGGCGAGAAGAAGAAGTGCGGGCGCACCCGCGGGAGCAACTCGGTGACCGTGCTTGGGGTCGGGCAGCACACCACGCTGAAGCCCGCGGTGATCGGTAGGTAGTGCGTGCACACGCGCTCGGCGATGTGCGCCATCGGCAGATAGGAGATCGTGCGTTGCCCCGGCTGAACTCCGACCAGCGCGCCCATCTCGGCGGCCATGGTGAGGATGTTCGCGTGCGTGAGCTCGACGCCCTTGGGTGGCCCGGTGGTACCCGACGTGTAGATCAATGTTGCGAGGTCGCTTGGCTTTACGGCCGCGGCGTGCTCCAGTTCGTCGGATTCCAGCAGCTCAAACCACGAGTCCGATCCGACGACGACGACATGCTCTACGGCGCCCCGACCGCGCTCGAGGGCGGCGAGCAGGCCGTCAACCAACGTCGCCTCCGTGATGACGATTCGGCAATCGGCGTCGGCGACCAAGTGGGTGAGCTGTTCGGGTGCCGAGGTGTTGTACATCGAGAAGGGGATGGCGCCGAGAAGTAGCGCGCCGGCATCGGCAATGTGGAATTCGGGCCGGTTGCTCAGCAGGAGCCCGAGCGTGTCCCCGTGGCCCAGCCCCAGCGCGGCGAGGCCCGTGGCGGCGCGGCGGGCCTGGGCGCCATAGTCACGCCACGAGAGCACCACGTCGAGGTCGGCGTCGAGGATCGCAGGCGCATCGCCGCGGGACTCGACCATCGCCAGAAACGCCTCTCCAACCGTCGTCGGACCGCGATGAACCGCATCGTCCGTCGATGACCTCGCCGTCGTGTGCATGTGAGTAGCCTACGAGGTACATATGCCATATGTCAATTTGTTTTGTGTCGGATGACACTTTATCGTGGTAACGTTCGCGAATCGTGCCCGATAAACGTGCCCACGCGGCGGAAACCGCCGGGACGTGCCCGCACTGAGGACTCGTCGGCGTCGCTCGACGAGATCCTGGGCGCGGCATTGCGCGCCTTCGCTACGCATGGCTATGACGGTGTCTCGCTTCGGACGATCAACCGGAACTGGGCGTGAGCCACAATCTGATCAACGGCCGCTTCGGTTCCAAGGAAGCGCTGCGGTACGCAGAGCGCGCTGACCAATCTCGGACCAGCGACCGGAATGCCCAGTCGACGTCGGGATCGCGGATCCGGCGCGCCGCATCCAGGCGATCAAGAATCTGGTCGGGGGCGCCAGGCCTGAATCGGCGCTGGATGCCCTCTACCTGCTCGCGCCCGGACTCGCGCGAATGCCGGCACCACTGATTTCACAATTCGCCGTGCGCTCACCAAGAGCAACGACCTGCAGGCATCCAATGTCCCCGGCCTTCGCGGGACCGCGTATCTCGCCGGCGCCAAGATCGAGCGCGCCTACGGGTTCGGCCCGCTGCATGGCTGCGCCACCATGGTTAGCCGGTCGCACACGGTGAAACATGCTGCATTGCAGTTAATTTCGATCCTGCTGCAGTGACCGAACCGGAACGCTTTGCACGCTGTCTGAACGAAGGCTTCGCTGAAATGCTTGCTCTGTCGGGCAGCGACGTCGGGGCCAGCTCGCCGACACGAAGGGTCTGAACACGTCAGGCGCGCGACTTCTCTGAGGCTGCCGCGGGCCGCCGGCCCAGACTGGGCGACAACCAAAGGCGAGTTCTGCGTCAACTACTCGGGGCCCGGACGGCCGCTAAACCGTGCAAGTCGCGTCACCCCGTCTGTCCGACAACGCGGTCACGCTCAATCTCCATCAATTGGAGGTGACGGCGCGGCTCTTTGGGTCGGTGTTCTTGAGGTTTGGGCCGGTGTGCTTCAGGGCGGATCGCTTGTTCCGGCGCCAATCGGCGACGGTGTGCACGGCGGTGATGGTTAGGGGGATGAGCACAGGGGACAGGACGAGAATGAGGATGGCGACGGCGCTGGCATAGGACATGGTTCACTCACATTTCTGCGCGAAGGGGTAAGCCGGAAACGGTATGGGAGCGCGTGATTGGGTGTGACGCGTTTGTCTGTGCCCCACTGCTGTTCGAACCGGGGCTTCATCGATTCTAGCCATGTATGTTGATCACTGTCAACATACATATTGCTGGATGTCTCAACCAGCATCCGAATCGGTCTGCGCTCTGCGGCGCGGTTGTAGCCGACGAGTGCCGTGGTGCGATGTCCGGGTCGGTCATGATTGGCGCCCTACTGACGGCTAAAAGCGGTGAGAGGCTACGGCTTTCGGCCGCCCAGCAGGGCGGGCATCCGGCCGGCGCGCCCACGCCACCGCGATTCGGGCCTGCTGTCGCTGATGGCGGCCAGGTGCCGCGCCATGCGCGCGGCAATGACGGCGAGTGCTGTGCACACGAGAGTCATTGACTGCAGACCGGACTGCGGACGGCGCACGGCGGACGGCCATTGGGTTCGCGGTTTTCGGGCTCCGGGGTTCTGGGACGAGGCGATTAAGTCTGGACGTACAAGTCGGTAACTACTGACGTGGGGTGTTGTTGATCTCGGTGGCCCGCACGATGAGGTCGGCGGCCAGGTCGGCATGGGCTTGGACCGCGGCCGGGGCCAAGGGATCAGCGGGGTCGAAGTGGCGGGCGAGTGGGGCCAGGGTAAAGGGGCCGGCGGCACCGTGGGAGACCAAGAAGTGGAAGGTGCGCGGTGAGATCGGGCGGGTTCGGCCTTGGGCGGCGAGGTGGTTGAGGAGGCGATGCACTGGCGCGAGCGCGGGTTGGATGTAGGTGCTGTAGATGTATGCGAGCCGGTCGGTGTCCTGGCGGCCTTCGATGTTCATCAGGCCGCGGAGCTCGGAGTGCTCGGCGCAGTGCGTGAGGAAGGTGCGAATAGTGATCCTCAGCTGGTCCAGTGGGTCGGTGAGAGTGGGGTCGAATGCGGCGGCCAACCGAACAGCCAGGGGCTGGAAGGCCCAGTCGATGGTGGCGTACCAGAGCCTTTCCTTCGAGCCGAAGCGGCCGTTGAGCAGGTTGTGGCTCGCTCCCAGTTCGTGGCTGAGCGTGCGGAGCGAGACCCCGTCGTAGCCAGAGGTGGCGAAGGCTCTCAGCGCGAGCGCCAAGATGTCCTCGAGCGAGGCCGGTGCGTCATCACCG
>NZ_JAVHWM010000171.1:0-24298 GCF_032159765.1 Mycobacterium sp.
GCAACACCTGGACCACTCCGCAGATGGCCTCGACGGAGGGACGGAACCACTGCCGATCCGGGCGCAGACCTGATCGCAGCATGTCGCCCACTGCCGTTGCCCGGTGCAGGTCGGCCCGCACGGTGTAGTAACCCATCAGTGCTGCCAGTGTCGCGGCGAGCCGGTCGTCGGCTACGTCGGTTCCGCCGAGGTACAGGCACCGTTCGAAGTCAGCTGCGGCTTCCTCAGAGGAGTGGCCTTCGGCGGCGCCGGCGAGCAGGCCGCGCTGCAGTCGTGCGGCGATCTCGCGTTGATCCCGCTCGGGACCCGGTGCGGCGCGGCTGAGTTGCGCGATCGCAAGGCTGAGGTAGGCGCGGCCTTCGGTGAGGGCACCTCGACGCCGGGCCGCCTCCGATGCATGCTGATACGCCGAGGCGGCGCGGTCGAAATCCATCGCCCGCTCGTAGTGTCCGGCGACCAGCCGCCAGTCCGGGTCGCCGGAGACGGCGTCGATCAGCGCGTCGGCGACCTTGCGGTGAAAGTCCCGACGCACGCTCGGCGGCGCCAACTCGTAGGCGACCTCTCGCAGGAGTTCGTGGCGGAACCGCCAGCTGTCGACGCCGGCCGACTCGAGCACCAGCGCGTCTTCGAGCACGTCGATGACGTCGTCGAGCTCGTCGTCGTCCAGTCCGCACACCGCCGCCAAGATGGCCCCGTTGACGTGACGACCGATCACTCCGGCTGCCTCGACCACCGGTACCACGTTTGCACTGGCGCGCAGTCGGGCGAACAACGGGTCGTACAGCGCCTCGGGCACGCCCGCATCGGTGACTTCACCGACCACCTGCTCGAGAAAGAAGGGAATTCCGTCGCAGCGCGCCTTGACCGCAGCTCGCTCGGCGGGCTCCAGGGTGGGATCCAGCGCCAAGATCAGTTCGTCGGCTTGATCGTCGGTCAGGGGTGCCAGGTCGAAGAGTTTGACCGGCCAGGTCGGCGGCAACCAATCGCCCGGACGACCAGCGATCACGATCAGACGGCGCCCGTCTGATTTCTGTAGCAACGCACCGAGAATCTCGATGGTCGACGCATCGAACCACTGCACGTCGTCGGCGACCACCAGTGCTGGGCCGCCGCCGATGACTGCCAGGAGGTACTCGGACACCGCCTGCGCGATCAGCTCGTAAAGCTTGCGCCCCTCCGCAGCTGCCGGCGTATACCCGTGCTCTGCGCCAACACCCAGCACTGGGGCGAGCAGTGGAACGGCGACGTGGATGTCCAAAGACTGCGCCTGGACCTCGCTTGTCAAAAGCCGTAGGCGCTCGGATTGATCGGTCGAATGGCTTATGCCGCAACGGCGTTCGAGCATGGTGCGGACTGGGTGCAGGCCGACGTCAGTGTGAAACGGCGAGCCGATCAGCTCGACCGTCGCCGCGTCCGACTCTGCTGCCAGCTCGGTGGCCGCTGCCACCAGCCGGCTCTTGCCGATCCCGGCCTCACCGCGAAATACCACTCCGGGGGTACTGAGCGTGCCCTGTTCGGCGCGGGCCCACGACTTCTTCAGCCGCGCCAGCTCGCGGTCGCGACCCACCAGCGGGGTGTGGCCGGGCCGGCTTCTCGCGGCCTGCGGCTTTTCTCCGAGCACGCGGTGATGGGACAGCGGCTCGTCGATCCCGGCGACCATCGCGGGCGGCAGCGCCGTCAACTCGAAAACATCGTCGACCAACGCCGCGACGGCATCCGAGACCACCACCGACCCCGGAGGCGCCAAGCTGTTCAACCGCGCAGCCACGTTCGCCGCCAGCCCGTAGACGTCGTCCTGTTCGATGTCGAGGTACACCACCCCGCGATGCACACCGACGCGCACGCTCACCTCGAAACCGAACTTGCGCTGGGTTTCTCGGCTGAGTTCGGCTACTTGGTCGCAGATCTCCGTGGCGGCAACCACCCCGCGGCGGACATCGTTGTCGTGCGCCCTGGGGTGGCCGAACACGGCCAGAAGGCCGTCGCCTTTCGTCGACGCGATGTGCCCCTCGTACCGATCGACGGTCTGCTGGACGAATTCGCGATAGCGCCCGACGACGGTGCGATAGATCTCGGGCTCGACCCGGCTCGACAGTGATGTCGAATCGACGAGATCGGCGACGAGAATCGTCAACCGCCGGATTTCACCGGCATTCTTGGGCGCGGCGAGCAGGTCCTCGGCTTCCTCGTTGCCGTGGTCGGCGGCCAGAACCTGACCCGCCAACGCGTCAGCCGCGGCGCGGTCGCCCCGGTTGATCGCCTGGACGGCCCGATCAAGCAGCTCGTTGATCGACGTCCCGTGCTCAGCCGGGCCCACACGTCCCTCCTACCCGTGGAACCGATTCCACCCGCCCAACTCCTGGCCAGCAGGAGCGAACTTGCTGGTCGGCCCCGAATCTCGCGGCGAGTACTTCAATCTTGACCCACAAAGCTAAAAAAATCTTGGCATCCGGCGGTCGGCACGCTTGGCAAAGCTGATGAGCTGACGAACGTGTGGATTTGACGGCAAGGGGTACCCGTATGCACGCGCAACAGACTCAGCTGATATCGCACTGCCCTAGGGGAGCAAATGACTGATTACAAGGTCGTGGTGGTGGGAACCGATGGCTCGGATACGTCGTTCCGCGCCGTCGACCGAGCTGCAGCAATCGCCGCCAAGTCGGACGCCAAACTCATTGTGGCTACGGCATACCTGCCAAAGGACGAGCGCCACTCTGGCGAGCCCGATCAGCTCAAGGATGAGAACTACAGAACGCAGGGAAACGCGTCGGTCTACGGGATGCTGCGCGAGGCCAGCGATCGGGCGAAGTCGGCCGGTGTCAAGGACGTCGAGGAGCGGGCCATCGCCGGTGCACCGATCGATGTGCTAGTCGACTTGGTCGACGAAGTAAACGCCGACCTATTGGTCGTCGGGGATGTCGGAGTCAACTCGATCGCCGGCAGACTGCTCGGATCAGTGCCCAGTGCGGTATCTCGTCGTGCAAAAACGGAGGTGTTGGTCACCGAGACGAAGGACTGACGTCTCGGTCTGTTCCTGACCTCAATCTCCTTCCGGCGCAGCGGCTTCGGAATGGTCTGCACCAAGTGCTACGGGTTTGCTGCCGGACACCGGCGCACTGTCGACCTGCTGCGCGAGTTCCTGGACTGACTACCGCGACACAGACCGCTAAGGGATGTCACGACGCTCGTGGCGGTCCGCCCGATTTCTCATTGCGAGCACCACCCAAGCGACCCCGACGAGGACGCCCAGCCCTGCAACGATGTAGAACGCGACCACGTTAAAGGAGTCTACGCTTTACGAACGTGCAAATTTGTCGCGCGGCCGATTACGCTGGTCATGGTGACGAGCGACAGACAGTTTGTCGAGTCACTCGCTCGGATCGTCTACTACTGGGGATACCTTGCCGTCGACACGTTCGGCCGGACGAGCACATGGCAGCTGATGACGGAGCGGGCGCGGCCGCCTGAAGAAAGTGACGATCTCATGCTCGCAGAAGCCCTGCGCGACAAGCGTCTCGCGCTCATCAAGGAACACATGCAGACCGAGGTCACGCACGACTTCGACAAGACGCTGGCCACATTCAACGGCCATCCTCGCTACGAGATCATGCCCACCGGGCAGGTTTTCGACGGTGACGACGAGGTGATGGGCTATTACCGGACCACCCGCACCGCCTTCCCCGACCAGCGCCACGAGAACGCACGGTTCCACATCACCGACGACGCCGTGATCGTCGAATTCGATTTGCTCGGGACCAACACCGGCGAGTTCTACGGGCTGCCGCCGACGGGCAAGGCGTTCCGCGTGCCCGTCATCGCCGTGTTCTCCTTCGACGGCGACCGAATCACCAACGAGCGCATCTACTTCGACTCGGCGAGCCTCGTAAGCCAGATCGGCCGTGGCGAGCTGCTCGCGCAGGTCTACGGCACCCAGTAGCCCCCTCTCGAAATTCACGTTACGCAGAAGAAGTGCGAGTAGACGCCTGCATAACGTGAATCTCGGCGAGACGTTTGTTCTTTTGAGGTACGGGGTCAGCCGGCGGCGCGGAGCAATTCGTCGAACGAGGCCTGCATGCAGTCGGCGTAATGACCCGGATCGGGTAACGCGCTGCGGTCGGCAGTCGCCCCGATAGAGATGGTCCCGTTGTAGCTCGCGACGATGTGGAACAGGTTCATCCCGCCGATCAGTGGGCCGAGGCCGGTGACCCAAACGAGGCGCGCACCCGCGAAGAAGATGGGTTCGGTCGGCCCCGGCACATTACTGACTGTCGTGTTGGCCACCGATGGTCCCGAAAATGGCACTGCGCTAACAGCTTTCACTGCGAGTCCCAGCAGCGCGGTGGGCACGGTGCCTACCAGCTCCATCAGCCGGGAGTCACTGGACGTATCGGAGGCATCGCGGAAGGCGGATGTTTCCTCGACGATGGCGCTCAGGCGTTCGAGCGGATCAGCGATCGTGGTTCCCAGCGGATGCAGCCTGCCGAACAACCGATTGCCGCCGGCGCCGCTTTCGCTCTCGGACCGAATCGACGACGGACACGCGGCCACCAGAGTCTCGTCAGGCAGCTCGCCGTGGCCGTCCAGATACAGCCGAAGCGCACCGCCGACATAGGCGAGCGCCACGTCGTTGATGGTCGCACCCGGGACGCAGGCTTTGATTCTCTTGAAGTCTGCCAGATCGTGAAAACGGGCGTCGAAGACCCGGTGCGGTGTGGCAGCGCCGTTGAATCGCGCGCTCGGAGCGAACAGCGAGCCCGACCCGGGGCCCATTGTCGCTCGCAGTCCGCCGGCGAGTTTGCCTGGCAGTTCCGCGACATGACGAAGCGCGCCAAGAGCACTCGGAATCAGGATCTTGCCCGCGCGCAGTGGATGCAGCGCGCCGTTGATCGCTGTCCGCGAGACAAGGTCCGCTGTCGACGGCAACGGCCCGGGATTCCACTGCTTCTCCGGCGGCGCGGGACGCGGGCCGTCGGCCGCGAGGTCATGCATGGCCGCCATCAACTCGACGCTTTCCATCCCGTCGACGACACAGTGGTGCAGCTTCAGTGAGATCGCGAACGATCCCTTCGGCACACCGGGGATGGCGTTCAGACCTTCGATCACTGTCATCTCCCACGGCGGCCGACGAAGGTCGAGCTGGCGTCCATGGATGCGCGCAACCTGTATGCACAGCTGACGCCAGTCGCCCGGTTGAGGTAACGCGATGTGGCGCACGTGGTATTCGAGATCGAAGCTCGGATCATCAACCCAGTACGGCATGTGCAGGCCGCCGGGCAGCTCGGTCAGCCGCCGCCGAAACGTCGGCGCAAGATGCAGGCGAGCATCGATCTCCTCGAGGATGCGCTTGAACGTCACCCTGCCGTCAGGTGCCGTTGACTGGTCGTAGATCAATAGCATCTGGATCTGCATCGGAGTTTCAGGCTTTTCGGCGCGCAACATCATGTCGTCGGTCCAGCTCAGCTGTTCCATGTCCCACCCCGTTCGCCGAAGACCCCCACAGTCGGCACGCAAGGCGCGCCATCTCGCAGCCTATAGGCGCCATGCAAATGTCTTTCAGAGAGCCAATTCTGTGCACGCAGGACGTTGGCGCACTCTAGGCTGCAGCGATGTCTCGCGTCGTAGCAGGGCAAACTGCTTGCACAGTCCGGTCCTACCTGCGCTGGGTCTGGAGAGCAAAGCCCGGCGACTATGTGATCGCGCTCAGCGCAGCGGCGGCGTCGACGCCGATTATCGGACGCCACGTGCAGACAATCGCCGGCTTCGCAGCTCTCGGCGCCGGCGGCAACACCTATCTGCCCAGCATCGTTTCCGCGATGACGAAGGCTCGCTTCGAGCCGGGCGGCCGTGCGCGCCGACGCGAACTGCTCGCGCAGACGCCGACTGTTCTCACCGAAGCCCTCCAGGGCATTGTGGGCCCCGAGGACCTGGCGCATCCTTGGCCGTCACATCGGCAGCCAGCCCCTATGTGGAAGGCGGGCGCACAACGCCGATATGTGCTCGAGCGGTCGGTGCGCTACGGCGACAACTCCAGCCAAGTACTCGACGTGTGGCGCCAACGAGACACCACCGTCTCACCCGCGCCAGTACTCGTCTACATCCCCGGGGGCGCTTGGATATTCGGAAAGCGGGAGTTACAGGGTCACGCGCTGATGGCCCACTTGGTCAGGAGGGGCTGGGTCTGTTTGTCCCTTGAGTATCGGACCAGCCCGCAGCATCGCTGGCCGCGTCAGATGACTGATGTCAAAGCAGCGATCGCCTGGGCACGCGCAAATGTCTCCCGATTCGGCGGAGATCCCAATTTCATTGTGGCAGCGGGTTCTTCAGCCGGTGGACACTTGGCCACGCTCGCGGGGCTGAGCGCCAACGACCCGGCCTGGCAAGCTGATCTCCCGGATGACGCCGACACGTCCGTCGACGCCGTTGTCAGCCTCTACGGGCTGTACGACTGGCAGGATCGTACGACTGCGAACCGTACCAATTTCATGAAATTCCTTGAGCGCGTTGTGGTCAAGCGTTCGCAAGCTCGTTATCCCGAGGTGTTCAGGGCGGCGTCGCCCATGGACCGAGTCCATTCGTTCGCACCACCGTTTCTCGTCGTCCACGGCAGCCACGACAGCCTCATCCCCGTCGGCGAGGCCCGCTCGTTCGTCGACCGGCTGCGGTCCGTGTCGGCGGCGGCGGTGGCCTACGTCGAGCTGCCAGGCGTCGGCCACGGTTTCGATCTGGTCGACGGTGTACGTACCGGTGCTGTCGTAGCCGCGATCGGACGATTTCTCGGTCAGATTCACAAGGAGCGATCGGCCACCGGTGCTGGCGCGGCGATCTGACGCCCCGCGCGAACAGTGAGCCTCGTCCGGTGCAAACCGCACCTCACCCCCGAGAGGGTGAAACCTCTGGCGCGTCAACGAGCCAAGGCGGTCCCCGGGTCGAGGGCGAACACTTGCACGGGAGCCGACTTGCCTTTCAGGACGTGCGCTCCGCGGTCGGTGAGTCCGTCCGGGAGACGATAGAGTGCGTCGACGGTGTGGTGGGTGAGCAGGAGTTCGTCGCCGGTGGTCTTGGTGAGCTGTTCGACGCGCGCGGCAACGTTAACGGTGTCGCCGATCAGGGTGAACTCGAGCTTGCCCGCGCCGCCGATCGTGCCGGCGATGACGACGCCGGTGTTGATCCCGATCCCGATCCGCACCTCTCCACCGAACCGCTCGGCCACCCGCCGATGAATCAGAACAGCCGCGCTCACCGCGCCGTCGGCGTGATCTGCGAGGTCATTCGGAGCGCCGAAGACCGCCAGCGCGCCGTCACCGAGGAACTTGTTCACGTGTCCACCCGCGTCGACGACGGCGGGGACGACGATCTCGAAGACCGCGTTGAGGCGCGCGACGGTGTCCTCGGCGGTGGTCGCCTCGGCGAACGGGGTGAAGTCCCGAATGTCGACGAACATCACCGTCACTTCGCGACGCTCACCGGTGAAGACATGGTTGCCCTGCCTCAATAGTCGTGCCGCCAGGCCGGGATCGACGTAGGTGCCGAAAGCCGCCTGAAGTCGCTGGCGCTCGGCCAAACCGGCCTGCATGCGGTTGAACGACGCCGCCAGCGCGCCGAGATCGTCGTCCTGAACAACATGTAGACGTTGCGAAAAATCACCCGCCGCAACACGTTCCGTCCCCTCCGCGAGGTCGCGAATGGGTTGCAGCGACGGCGAGAAGGCGGCGCCGACGGTAATCGGCACCCCGATGCCGAAGGCCAACACACACGCGATCACGACCACGAGAGCAGGTTCCTCCCTCGCCAGGCCGAGCACGGCCGCCGCCGTCGCACCCAAGATGGCGAACGAGAACGCGACGGCCACCATCGTCACGTTCGACCGGGTAGCAAAACTCGGGCGCGAACGGGGCAGCGTGTCACCGATAGCCGTGTCTCCGACGAGCGCCACCCTGACAGGCCGCATCGCTGCCTCCACGAAGCTGTGTACCGCTATGAGCTGGGCCGCCGTTCCGCTGGCGGCACCGAGGATTCCGTACTGGACGAGCCGCAGCCCCGTCGCCCCGGCGATCGCACCGACAATGACCGACAGCAGCGCGGCCCAGACGGCGACGCCCCACAACACTCGGGGAACCGCCCAGCGGGCGTAGGTGTAGGTGGCCTCCAGGGCTTTGGCCCGGTCCACGTCCTGGCCGGCAGCCCACTGCTCCACGATGCCGACGTGTCCGCGAGCAGCGAGAAACGTCGCACAGAGCAACACCACGAGGGCGACCACGGTGATCGCGGCCGCTTCCAGGTAGCGATCAGACTTTTCGAACGCGACGACGAGAGACGACCAGACGAGGTACACGGGGAGCAAAACCGGAAACGTGATCGCGGCCACGGCCCACCTGTACCTCGCCGCGTACCGGTCCCACGCCCACTGCCATATGTGGTCCATGCGGCGAGGCTAACGTCGCCAGCGCCGACCGGACCAGAAGACTTGGCCGTTCTCGCACGCCGCGGGCCGCTGGGGTGGCACGCTGCAAACCGTGAGCGAACCAACGTCGGCTCGGGTCATCGCCGATACCGGCGGTCTTGTCGTGACCGACGACGGCCGCCGGTTACTCGTCTACGACCGCTGCACGGGCGCGTTGACTGTGATGGCAGTCGTCCTTGGCATCGTCACGGTCGTCGTCGGGGGCTTCGGTGCCGTCGCGTTGATTACGGGCGTTCCCTCGATGGTGCTCGGCGCTGTTTTTCTCGCGGTCGGCGTCGCGTTGGCCGCGGCCGTTTATCTGCTCGTACGCAAGATTGGCCACCACCGCGGGCAGCCGCTGCACGAATGCCGATCAGTCGCGGTCCTCGACCGAAAACTCGGATTGTTCAGCTACCGCGGCGGGCCGCTGATCCACATCGATCATGTGCGCTTTGCGCGACGATTCCAGATCGGTTCCAGCGCAGCGAAATTGGTTGCCGTTACACCCGGTGGCACCAAGGTCCTCAAACGGGGCAACCCATTCGACGGTGGTGTGGGCAACGTCGATCAACTGCTCAATGCCGTTGTGCAGGAAGCCACGCACTCGCCGAGCGGGTGACTGGGCCGGGTGCTGAGACGCGCCATTGCGACTCAGCACACTGCTCTTGCTGACCGCAGATGATTAGCGGAACGCCGCATAGCGGAGTCGCTGGCGCCCCCCATCAGCGCCGCTCGGTCAAACCTCATCGCGGCGCACGGTCGGCTACACCGGCGCGTCAACGGCCTGTTCTTCGATTTTGGACGACGGCCCAGACGCGCCGTATTTGAGGCGGATGCCTCATGTGCCGCCGGTGGTGTCCGGCCCACCCTCTCTGCATGGACGTTTTCCGGAACCGCCCGCGAAGCCACTTCCGTGATGTGGCGGCGCCGTTGCGACAAGGCGCTGGCAGATAGTCACGGGTTGCCCGCGCACGGGCGAAAAATGTTGGGAGGCAGTTATGTTCACTATCCAGGAGCTGGCCACGATTCCGCTCTTCTCGGGGCTCGAGGACAAGGCGCTGGAGTATCTTGCCGGCGAAGTGGAGGACATCCACCTCACGACCGGGGAGTACGTCGCTCACGAGGGTGACGACCGAGCCCTGGCGGTCGTGGTCGAGGGCAAAACCGAGTTGACAAAACTTGTGAACGGCGTCGAGCAGGTGATTGGCGTCCGGCTTCCTGGGGAGCTTGGGGGCGAGGTCCCGATGACGCTCGGTACGCCGTTGCCCGCGAGCATGCGGGCCGTCGAGCCATCGCGCGTGCTGAAGTTGACCGTCGAGGTGTTCCACACGCTCGCCGCCATGGCTCCCCAGATCTCTACAGCAGTCGGTACCGCTGCGTTGTCGCGCATCGAAATGCTCAGTAACGCAACCGCGCAGCCGGTGGAGCCCTCGATGTTTGTCATCGGTCCGCGTCTCCATCCTGGAGTCCACAACTGCGACAGCTTCCTTCACCGCAATCAGATTTCCTACGAACGCCTGGAACCGGACGATCGTCGCGCGATTGCACTCACCGGAGGCGAGGACGCCGTAGCGTCCCCCTATCCGGTGGTGTTGCTCCGCGACGGCACTCAGCTGATCGCCCCGACGATGCGTGCCGTTGCCACGGTCGCCGGACTGACGGTTGCGCCGCGTCGCACGGGCTACGACGTGGTGATAGTAGGTGGCGGGCCAGCTGGTCTCACGGCGGCGGTCAACGCCGCCTCCGAGGGACTGAAGACGGCGCTGATCGAGTCCTTTGCGCCAGGCGGTCAGGCAGGCACATCGACTCGGATCGAGAACTACACCGGTTTCCCGTACGGCGTCTCCGGTGAGGAACTCGCAAGCCGGGCACTGCAACAGGCGAAACGACTGGGCGCCGATATCGTGGTGACCCGCCGGGTGGAAAACATCGACGCCGTCGACATGACCGTCAGCCTGGATGGAGGCGACGTACTTCACACAAGGGCGATCGTTCTAGCCATGGGCGTGGAATGGCGCCGCCTCCAACTCGATTCGATCGATCGATTCGTCGGCGCCGGTGTCTACTACGGTGCGGCGCCCAGCGACGCCCATTTGGCGCAGGGACGCGACATCTACCTGATCGGGGCAGGCAATTCAGCCGGTCAGGCGGCGATCTTCTTCTCCAACCATGCCCGTTCGGTGACGCTCCTCGTACGCGGTGAGTCGCTGGCAGAAAGCATGTCGCACTACCTCACCGAGCAGATCGCAAGGAAAGCGAACATCCGGGTGGACACGCGATCCGAGGTCGTCGCGGTGCACGGAGACGATCAGCTCGAGGCAATTGAGATTGCCGATCGAAGGACGGGCACGACAGCACGACGGGATGCCCGAGTGCTGTTCGTCCTCATCGGCGCCGAGGCGTCGACTGACTGGCTGCCCTCGGAGATCTCGCGCGACGAGCACGGATTCATCCTGACGGGAACCGACGCGATGAACGCGGGACAGTGGAAGGCGGATCGCGAGGCGTTCGTCCTTGAGACCAGCGCCCCCGGGATCTTCGCCGTCGGCGATATCCGTTCGGGATCGGTGAAGCGCGTAGCAGCATCCGTCGGCGAGGGCGGCGTGGCAGTCGCCCTGGTGCACCGCTACCTTCAACTCGCGGTCCAGCCATGAGCGTCCACGAACTCCGGCGATCGGAGAGCGTGACGCCAACCGTCGTTGATGTCGCGCAACGCAGGCGCTTTGAAATCGCAATCGACGGGGTAGTGCTGGGCTTCGCCGAGTACCGACGCCGGCCCGGCGTGATCTCTTTGATTCACACCGAGATCGACCCGGCACACAACGGCGAAGGCCTGGGGACACTGCTCGTAAGAGCAGCGCTGGACACCGCCCGAGCGGAGGGATTGGCGGTGCTGCCCTACTGCCCATTCGTGCAGGGATTCATCGACCGTCATCGCGAGTACCTCGACCTTGTGCCCGCGGAGCGGCGCGCCCACTTCGCGCTGGACAGGCCTGGCTTCTCCAGCTGAGCGCCCCTGCCGCACCGGGCTTTTGGACCTGCTAGAAATTCAGCCCGGAGAACATGACCCGACCCGGATCGTATTTCTGCCGAACGGCGCTCAGCTGGGATAGGTTCGGGCCAAAGAACCGTGACGGCGGCTGGTTTGCCTCGAGATAGTTCACATACCCGCCGACTGAATACCGTTGCACCGCTTGATGTGCCGTGTTCAGCCAGCTGACGGCTGCCGATGGAGAACCCGCTGTTTCGACGTACCACTGCACCATCGCGGATTGCCGACGCCACGGAAATGCCGTTGCGGCCGGTGCCACCGTCGCGAGCGCGCCGTCGAGTGTGTGCATGATCGCCAGCATGCGGCCCGCACCTTGCGGAAAAGCGTTGACGGCAGCGGCGATTCCCTGAGCCGTGCCAGCGTCGATGACGTTGAAGACGTCGGAACCGCCGACGTATCCGAGCGGCGACGGGTTGAGATTGTTGACGGCCAGATACCTCACCAGGTCCAAATAGTTGAACGTGTGACTTTCGGTCCCGCTCGGTTGCAGTCCAACGGCTGCAGTGATGGCGCTCGCCACGCTGTTACCCGAGCCGGCCGGGCACGTCGCCATGATGCGACAATGCGTACCCGTCGCCTCGGTGGTGCTGTCCGCCAGTGCCCAGCTGCTTCGGTCGGCGGTGCGCAGCCAGTTCTGCCAACCGACGAGCACCTGCGCGAACGACTGTGGCGGGTAGTTGAGGTTGACGACGTCGACGTCTGACGTGGGGAACGTGGCAAACGTCAGCGAGGTGGTCACCCCGAAGTTGCCGCCACCGCCACCGCGCAAAGCCCAGAACAGGTCGGGGTTGCTAGCGCCGGACGCGGTGACCGCCTGGCCGCCGGGCAACACCACCGTCGCCGACGTCAGCGCATCACTGAGCAGGCCCGCATGCCGGGACTGCGCCCCCAGCCCGCCGCCCAGCGCGTGGCCCGCGGCACCGACCGAGGGGCAGGTGCCCGTCGGAATGCCCCGGCCGGCCGCGGCCAGTGCTTGGTGGATTTCGTACAAGCTGGTCGCCGGAGTCGCCGTGACCTGTCCGCTGGCGGCGTCGTAGTTGACTCCCCCTGGCAGCTGGCGCAGGTCGATCACCATGGTTCCGCTGGCCGTAGACGCCCCCACGTAGGAATGCCCACCGGCGCGCGGAGCGACCTTGAGGTTGTGGGCAGCAGCGAACGCCAGCGCCTTTTGCACGTCAGCCGCCGATGTCACGGTAACGACAGCAGCCGGCGTCGTGCCGTTGTAGTTGGTGTTGAAAACCTGCTTGGCCGTTTGGAATTGGGGAGCGCCCGGCTGCCATACTTGCCCGCCGATGGCGCCGGAGAGACCGTCCCAGCCGGAGGTGTTCGGGTCGGCGACAGCCCTGACCGGGCCGATCACCGCACCCGCGGCTAGCGCTCCGGCGGCACCCCGCAGAAACGTTTGGCGCGAGATCTCACGCGGCAACGTCGCGCTCCCGCGATTGCGTCATATCCCGCATTGTCAACCACGGGACGACAAAAACCGCGGTGCCGCATGACGTGTCGCGCGACGGACCCTTCGGCTACGGTTTGGTCATTGCTTCACCGACATTGACGGTTCAGGGGGAAACGTGCAGGTTGTCGCATTCGCGCCGTCGTTGAGTGCCGCCGTCGACGAAGCCGGCGGAGTCAACGCACACGGCTTCCCGATGACAAGTTGCCACGTGGAGAGCTTTCCCGCACAAATCACGGTCCCGCTGGTGCTCGCCGTCTACACCCAGGGCGGAACCGACTACGACCCGCAAAGATTCATCGTCGCCAGGTCACCGCGCAGTGAAACTGTGGGGGTCCTGGAATGCCGATGGCACTGGCCCGACAACCCGGGTGCTCCCGTCAAGTTCCGGGTCTTCGCCCATCAGCTGCCCCTTGCGGTGTCATCTGCCGGGGTGTACACGATCGGCCTCTACGAGAGCCGCGACGGAACAGACACCGCACACGTGTTCCCGCTGCCGGTGCTCAAGGCCAATCCGTTCGCGGTGCCGGGTTCAGCGCCCTCCCATCGCGCATAACAGCGGCGCCCCGGCGGTCAGCCGACGCTGCGAATGACCTCGGCGAGCGGCAACGGCACCGGTGGCGGCGCGGGCGGAAATCACGGCAACGGCGGTGCCGGCGGAGACGGGACAGTGTTCCTCGGCGACGGTGGCGACGGGCCGCCCGGAGCCACCGGCTCCGGTGGTCTCGGCGGATTCGGCGGCTATGGCGGCGCTGGCGGAGCACCCGGCGGTACTGGCGGCACCCCGGCGCCGGGAAGCGGCCCCGTGCTAGGCCCCTCCGGCACGTAATAGGGCTCCAGATCGGTTAACGTGCGAGAGCGAGAGATCGCACGACCCAATGGGCGCCATTGGCGCCGAGAATGCGACATGACAGGAAGGCCGATGGCAGCAATCCATTTCATTTCGGGTCTGCCGCGCTCGGGTTCGACGCTGTTGGCCGCGCTGCTGCGGCAGAACCCGCGGTGTGAGGCGGGGATGTCGGGTCCGCTGGCCGGCCTGTTCGGTGCCCTGCTGGGTGAGATGAGTGCGCGCAACGAGTTTTCGGTGTTCATCGACGACGCCAAGCGCCGGCGCATCCTTCGGGGGTTGTTCGACGACTTCTACGCCGAGAGCAGCGCCGAGGTGATCTTTGATACCAATCGCGGTTGGTGTGCGTGGATGCCGGCGATTGCCCAGCTGTTTCCCGAGGCGAAGGTGATTGCCTGCGTGCGCGAGCTGCCGTGGGTGATCGACAGCATCGAGCGGCTGATCCAGCGCAACGTGTTCAGCCCGTCGTCGATCTTCAACTACAGCGCCGGGGGCACCGTATACACCCGCGCCAACGGCATCGCGGCCCAGGATGGCATGGTCGGCGGCCCCTACGATGCGCTCAAACAGGCGTGCTACGGCGCCCAACGGGATCGGCTGCTGCTGGTGCAGTACGAAACCCTGACCACCGACCCGGCCAAGACGATGGACACCATCTACGCGTTTTTGGGCGAGCCGGCGTTCGAGCACGACTTCGACCGAATCGAGTACGACGTCACCGAATTCGACAACCGCGCCGGCACGCCCGGGCTGCACACCGTCGGTCACATGGTCAAGGCCGAACCGCGCGCGACGTTGCTGCCGCCAGACCTGTTCCAGCGTTTCGTCAACGACGCCTTCTGGCGCGACCCCCGCAGAATCCCCGAGGGTTTACAGATCGTTTGAGCCGCCCTGTCAGGGGCGAACCCCATTGCCAGCTAGGAATGCTGCTCGATCAACGCCGGTCGCTGGATGGACGTATTCCGAAGGTTTCCGGGAAAGCACGGCGAAGTGCCGACGAGCGACGGCGCGTACTTCGGATCGTTGCGAGCCATGATTTGCAGCGTGTAGCCGTCCGGGGCGTAGCCGAAGCGGTTCGGCTTGGTGAAGGCGTCGCGTTCGATCACCCGCCAGCCCCACCCTTTCCATATCTCACCGGTCTGGGCCACGATCGCGTTGAAGTCGGCGCCAGGCGCGAGCTTCATGTCGAAGACAAAAGAAATATTCATCGGAGATTCGGTGCTCGCCGGGTTGTCGTCGCAATAGTTGGCACCGTCGCCACCTCCGTAGCGGGAGCCGTCCAGACTCGTCCCGACCGGCAGCGCGTCGACGGTTTTCTGTAGGTACGACGTCAGCGTGTCCTGCGCCTCCTGATGGCTGGCGGGAATTTTGGGTGCGGTAGTGATGGACAAGTGCTCCATAGGGTCTCCCGTAGGTTTCGTCGTCGACGAGCACGCCGCAATTGCGAGTGTGAACAACACTGGAACAACTGCGCGAATCATGTCCCGCCCTTCACGGCGTGAATGTGGGTGGTGTGACATCCAAACGCCCGTCGATGATGCGGCGCATGTTAATCAGCGCGGGGTTTCCATAATCCCAGTAAGTGGAGTGGGCTGCGACCGACTCCAGGCCGATCGATCCCGTCGGACCTGGTGCAGCCTCGAACGGAATGCCGCCGAAATTTGCGGCCATCGGATCGACGCCGAGGTTGGTGTCGGTGGCCCAGGCGATGATGTCGTTTTCGGCACGGGTAGCAAAGAAGTGAGCTCCCGGCGCCAGGCTGAAGTCACTCGCATGCCCGGCAAGCACACCCGGACTGCCCACTGCCACAACGTTATTGGCATCGAGGTGGTGCCCGCACAGTGCCGCGTCGCCAACGACGGTCGAGCCGTAACTGTGGCCGATCACTGTGTTGAGCGATGGGCCACCGGCGGCGAGGTCGTTGTGGGACGCACGTATCCCGGCCTGGAAGTCGTCCAGCGCTTGCGCCCCGTTGTCCGCATAACTCACATTGGCCGCCTCGAGTAGATTCATCGGTCGGTCGTACCCCATCCACGTCGTCACTGACACGTCCCCTGGGCGCAGCGACGGGTCCATCTGCAACGTGGCATCCAGCATGCGGCTGGACTTCAACGTGCTGCCCGATAGATGCGAGAGGTCCTGACCGGTCCCTGGCACGAACGTGACATCGCGCTTGGCGAAGTCGGGGTTGTTGATCGAGACGGCGGCGCGCCCGTCATTCGAGAACGTGCCGAGAAATCTCGGTAATCCATCGGGTGACTGCAGCGCCTGTTGCAGCTGCTGGTACTCCGATCGAGCCCGATTCGCGTTGGCCCACTGCTCCTTCCACGTCGGCCAGTCAGGTGCGGTTGGAAATTGGGGATCGATCATCGGTTGATTCTTGCCGTCAGCCCAGTCGGGGTGCGCCGCACGCAACCGCTCGAGTTCGGTCTGATTCGCCTGCATGAGGTCAGCCAGATTCATCCGGTTATAGACATCTCGATCGGCAGAAGGCATGCCGCCCTGATTACCGATGAAGTGATTCTGTTGATACAGCCAGTCCTTCTCTTCCCGCGTCAGCTGCTCCCACAGGTCGTGAAACTGCTTCGGATCCGTTGGCAGCGGCCGTGACAACGCATCCAGGATCTCCGGGCGCAAATCGTGCGGTGAACTCGGAAGCGGCGCCGCTCCGGTGGCCATCTTGATTGCCGACGCCAACTCGTCGTCGACGCGCGCCGCCTCGGCCAATATCGCCGTCAGCCGCGCTTGCAGTTGGCCGCCCTCCGAAACTGCCACCGTCAGCGGGACGCGGGGGTTAGGTCCAGGCACCACCCGACTGGATGCCGGGTCGATCCGCCACGCGCCCCGGCTGTTGTTGACGTCGGCCTCCAGCTGCGCGAGTTCGGCCTTGACCCGTTGCATGTCGTCGGCAGCGGTGCGCGCCGCCGTGGCCACGGCGAGCGATTCGTTGCCCTGCGCGTCCAAGTCCACGCGCAGGCGATCATTCGCGCGCCTGGCGGCATCGGCCGCGTCACCGCCCCACGACCCGAAAACCGGCAATGCCGCAATGCCGTCGCCGGCATCCACCGAGGCCTCCCATCGGCTGCGCGCGGCATGGAACACCTCACGGACATCGCCGGGACTCCAACGCTCAATGTCGGACACCGAAACCGTCACAGCGCCAAACCTTTACAGCCCAGCGCTCGTGGCCGACCCGTTCGCACCGACGGCTTCGATTGCCGCTGAGCTACTGCCCTCCGTCGCTGAATACTTGACTTCGGAGCTGCCCATGGCTCCCCCGTGCTGCACGAGGTTGCCGAACGTGACCGCGCTATCTGCCTGCCACTTCGCGACCGCCGCGCTCAGCGCCGCTGCTGCAGCCGCCGGAACACCAGCCAGCGAGGCTTCAATGCGGCCGTGCGCCGATATGTGACGCACCTGCAGCTCGTCGGCATGGCTGTGCACCTTCGCGGCCGACGCCCGCAGGTCCTCGGGAACCACCCGGATCACGCCAGACAACACACGTCAAGGATATTGCGACCAAAAGCGGCTAGGAGTCGCTAATTTCGTGCGCCGGTGAACCGATCGACGAGCAGTTGGAGACGTTCTGCTTCGTATCCAGGGCGTAGTCGGCCGTTACGGCCAAGGGTGACCAGTCCATGCAGTGCAGCCCATAAGACCTCGGTGAGCGTGTCCGCATCCTGTTCGTCAGCGACGAGGCCAACCGCTTGGCGCAACTCGGCGAAGCCCGCCGTCAGCTCAGGCGGTGTGTCCTCGGCGGCGAAGCGCAGGGTGGTCGCGCGGGCGAACATCGCGTCGTAAACGGCGGGGTTGTCGCGGGCAAAGTCGAGGTAGGCGTGTGCGATCCGGGTCAGGGCGTCGCTGGCCGTGCCGGCGCGTAGCCGAGCATCCCGAGTCATATCCGCGAGCTCGCTGAACCCTTCGATGGCGATCGCATCAGCGATCTGTTCCAAGCCGGTGAAGTGCTTGTACAAGACAGGCTGGCTGTACTCGATCTGCGAGGACAGTCGACGCGTCGTCACAGCATCCCAGCCTTCGGCCTCGGCCAACTTGCGGGCCGTTGTGATGATCAGCCGGCGGCGGGCGGCTCGATCACGCTCACGACGATCCTCGATGGCCATGCCGCATGATAGCACCGCTAGGTCTGCTAGCACTGCTATTGACACGCCGGTCACTGGAGGTTAGCGTTGCTAGCAGTTCCGCCCGAGGGGAGTTACGAGATGGCATTGGAGCTCATCACGCGCGGCGCCGCCCTGGTCGCAGTGCTGGGTACCGCGGTGGTCTACGGCACCGACGTGTTCTGCGCGATCGTGCTGCGACCGGCCTTGGCGGTGGTCGACGACCGTGCCCTGGTCGCGGTCATGGGAAGCGTGCATCGATACGGAGACCGCCGAATGCCCGTGCCCGGAGTGCTCGGCGTTGTGGCCACCGCGGCAAGCGCGGTGCTGGCCACGGTCGCCGCACACAGGCCGCAGGCGATCGCGGCGGGCGTCGCGCTGGTCCTGCTGTTGGTCTGGCTTGTGCTCTACACACGGGTGAGCGCGCCAATCAACCGACAACTGACGGCGGCCGCCGACGCCGGGAAGTCGCTGTCGAATGCGCGTGTGCTGCAAGCGAAATGGGACCAAATCATCGGCGCTCGCGCGACGCTGCAAGGCCTGGCGGTGGCTGCCCTGTGCGTAGTGCTGATGATCTGACTCGGCCGAAATCAACTGAAGGAGTTAGGCATTCGATGTTTCAGCTCAGGATCTACACCTTGCGATCGCCCGAAGCTCTCAAGCGGTATGCGATGGTTCACTGGGCCCGCCACCTGACGACCTTCATGACGTTCGGGGTCACCACCCACGGTGTGTGGACCGAGCGAAGCGGGGGCGCCAATCGACTCATCGCGCTGATCCGCTACCCACCGGGCGCCGACCCCGCACAACTCACGCGAAATATCATGAGCAGCCCGGAATTCGCCGCCGACATGGCCGTTCAATGCCGACGAGATCGTCGACGTGCAGTCGGCACTGCTTGACCCGACATCATTTTCACCGATTCACTAAAGAAACCCAGGAGTGCTCGACATGACCGCCACGACAATCGCCTACGTGCTCGCCGGACTCATCGGCGCGGGGATCATCTTCATCGGCGCACGGTTCATCGTCGCGCCGCGCGTCGCCGCCGCGGGCTACGGTGTGCAGCCAGATCTCGGCCAGCGATCCGTCGGCGCCTACTTGAGCGTCAAGGGCGTCCGCGACATCGCATCGGGGCTGATCGTCTTCGTCCTCATGGCCGCGGGTGCCACGCACCTGCTTGGCTGGGTGATATTGGCCGCCACGATCATTCCGCTCGCCGACGCGACCATCGTGCTCGGCAACGGCGGGCCCAAGTCAATCGCCTGGGGAGTCCATGGCCTCACCGCGGCCGTCATGCTCATGACTTCTGCGCTACTGCTTGTTTCCTAGGGAGCATTCGTTTCGTTGCAGCGGTCACTTCTTCCGCATCTCGTCGGAGTCCTACAAACTGGGGTGATGACGGTGACGCTGATGGACGCGACCAATAATCGCCTCAACCGAGGCGGACCCGATATCCGCGCCGCGGTTTCGCACCGGCGGGGGCGACTTCGAGCCGTCAAGCTGATTTGCGTTCTGTCGGCCGTCGTCGTGGCCGCCTGCGCGCACACCACAGGGATATCCAAAGCCGGGCCGGCAACGCCGGTACCCCCGCCCGGCAGCCGCGCGGTCACGTTCGATGACTTGCTGCGCGCGCCCGTACTGGCGCTGTGCCAGCACGATCCAGGCAACCTGGTGAACGGGAAACTGCCACCGCAACAGGGGCATCCCGGAGACGTCAGGATCGCGTTGAACTCAACTACCGGCGCCTACAAGGTGGCGTTTGGCGACCTGACGGGAGGCGCAGGCGACGCCGCTATGGCCACCGACTGCAGTGCCGGTGGGGTTCCGTGGGCGGAGACTGTGCAGCTTTATACGGGGGGCCCGCAGCTCGATATTGCCGGGCCCACCCGGCTGGGTGGAATCGACCTCGGCGACCTGACGCACAGCCGTGAAGTCGTGACCGATCTGTCCATCTCGGACGGTGTCGCACATGTGACGTGGATGGCCAACGGTCCCAATGACCCAGAATGTTGTGGGACAGTGAAGATGATGGCCGAATTGCGTTGGGACGGTTCGACAGTCGTTGCCCAGAACGTGCGCGTAGCCAACTAGTCACGGCCGAGATGTTGTCAATTCGTGGCGGACCCTACGGCGCTGCGAAAAAGCAGGAAACGCTGCCCGGCGGCTGGTGAGACCTGATACTGGAACTCTGCTGTGTGGAGGGCGTCAGGGATGGACTTAGTAATCTTCATCTTCGCACTTGCGCTCGTGCCGCTCTTCTTCGTGGGCGTTATCGCTTTGTTCGTGCGCTTTATCGCCCTCGTGACAGGCAGACGACGGGTAAAACAGGATTACCCACCCGTACGGGTTGGCGAGCCTGTGCGGACCACCAGTCAGATACCGGCAAGAGTGCAATGTCCGGGCAGCTATACGCGGGGCAGATTTGATCCTCAGTCGTACCAGGTGCACCAGTACCAAAATTTGGGCTGGGCGAAGTGTCCCGTCTGTCTTAGCTATGTGAAGACCTCTATTGCTGACGGCAGCCTCGAGCGACACGACCGGTGAGTCTTGCGTCGAGCACCAGGTGTATCGACCCTCAGGAAGTCAGCATCTACGTTGTCGGAAATTTCGGGACGGTGATCAACTTCGAACCCGTCGTCTAGCGGCCCGCTCGTCGCCGAAATAGCATTCCATGTCGTGATTTTGGACAATCGACAGCCATGAGTTCGGCCTCGGCGTTCGTCACCCGTGGATCGGGGTTGATCGTGGGCGGCTGATCCACGAGGGGTGCGGATGGCATCAACAAGCGAGCAGACCCACCGGAACTCAAACGGGCACCTTCGCGGCGATCTGGTTGGCGATGTTGATTGCCGAGTCCGTTGGGTTGGCGCTGCACGTGTTGACGTCGATAACGATGTTGTTCCTTAGCGCCAGCGCCCGTCCACATGCCCAGCCGGGGTCATTGGAGTTCTGTTGAGTTGCGGTGGTGCTCAATATGTCGTTGGTGTGGGATACCGGCGCCACGGCCCACTGCGAATCGGTCTGGGTGTGGGTGTACTGGTGGCAGGCCGGCCACTGTTGGGCGGAGGTGGTGACGAAGGCGCCGGCTAGTTTGGCGGACGGGAAATACACCACCGCCTGATCGACATAGTGAGCGAAGTCGTCGCCCTCCTGGAGTGTGTGTTCGCGCATGGCGGTGTAGTTGCTGCCCGCATAGACCTCGGCCTGCGCCGAGCCGTCGATGGCTAGGCACTCCTTGGGCTCCATCGTGGCGCTGTCGTCAGACATCGCGATTCGAGTTCTCGTCACCGTCATTTCCGTTGCCCCCATGGCGGTGTTGACCTGCTCGGGGGTGAGCAGCATTCCGTCCAGCGCAGCCTCTGCAACCGGAGGGGCAGTCGTCGATGCGGTCGTCGTCGTGGTTGCTGACGTCTTAGCACCTTGGATGCCGCCGCTGCTACACCCCGCGGTGAGAATGCAGATGCCGGAAATGGCGAGTGCCGCTATTTGTTGGCGCATTTGTCCACCGCATTCTTGCGTTCACGCGCGATGCTGACCCGCCACGTCGTCGGGCGGCGTCCAGATACCGTCGCTCTCCTCGACCCATCCCCGTTCCTTTAGATGTGCCGCGATCCGGGCGAACGTGACCTCTTCGGTGCCGAGGCATAACTCGTAGCGCAGCGGGTCTTCCGACACCATTCTGAACGGTGTGAACCAGCTGGCGGTATCTACGGCCGCCTTGATATCAGTCATTGTGCGAGGGTCTCAAATACGGCTATGAAATTGGGTGGCGCCATGGCCACAATTCGGGCACGGTTGCAGACAATTCGAGTGACCGCCGCCGCAGGTTGCGCCAAATCCCGAATGTTCCGGTGACCGGTTGATCGCGTCCTGAGCGCTGGTTCCCCGCAATGACGACTTTCGACAATGGGTTAGCTGTACATCCGTTCGATCAGATCGTTGCCGATGAGCGTGGCCGCGGCCCGACCATCCGGGGTGGGATCAAGGTTCACCCAGACCACGATCGTCACCTTTTTTTCGGGGTCGTAGGCAGCGAAGGTGTTGAAGCCCGGAACTTCACCGGTATGCCCATACAGCGCACCGAATTTCGCGATGGCAAGCCCGTACTGCGGCGCATCGGGCTGTCCCGGATTCGTTGATTGCACGCTGGCAATGCGCGTGGATTGGATGGCGGGATCGAGCAGTTTCCCTTCGACCAACGCCTCAACCCAGGTAGCCAGATCCGCCGCGGTGGAGATGCCGGCGCCGCCCGCCCAGGCCCACGACGGATTCAAGGATGTCTGATCACTCGGCTCCAGCGTGCCGGCCTTGGCTGCCGCCTGCATGTCGGGCGGTACCGCCGCCGGTGAGCCCATGGTCAACACGTTGTTGCCATACATATACCCCTGCGGATGCGGGTCCGGGATGGCGTTCGAGGTGCTGGGCGGAAACAGCGTGTCCTTGAGCCCGAGTGGGGTGAACAACCTGTCCTGGAACACCTGCGACAGCGGTTTGGCGTCAAGCTTCTCGGCGATGAGCCCGAGCAAGACCGTGTTGGTGTTCGAATAGTGGTAGCCCGTTCCGGGTGGGAAGTAGGGCGGTTGGCTATACGCGAGCGCGAGCAATTCGTCGGGGTTCCACACCTTCTGTGGATCGCTGTCGCCGATCTCGTTCAGCTCGCGCGTTTCGGTGTAGTTGTAAAGGCCGCTGCGCATGTCCAACAACTCGGCGATGGTGATGTGGTCACCGTCCGGAACATCGGGGCGGAACTTCGACACCGGGTCCTCAAGGCTGAGCTTGCCCTCCTTGGCCTGCTGCAGGATCACGGTGCCGGTCCACGTCTTGGTGATCGATCCAATCCGCACGTGATCCGCCAACGACACCGGAATTTTGCCACCCACCGTGGTGGTGCCGTACGTCGTGCTGACCTCACCGGCGGGTGAGCGCACTAACGCGACCGCCCCAGGGACGAGCATCTCCCTGGCCATCGAGGCGACCCGCATCCGCAGCCTCATCTGATTGATCGGCGTAAACCCAGCGGTCGAGCTGGCCGACGGTGGTGGGCTCGGCGACGGCCCTTCGCTGCATGCGCCGACAAGTAAGGCAACGCCAAGAATGGCGCCGACACTCTGGATCCATAACCATCCAGCCCGCACGGGTGAAGCCTGCGCAGACGCGACCACTACCAACCTCCTTCACGAGGGGATATCCGGATTTGTGCTTAGCTTTCCGGCGGCGTGTGACGCACGCTACCGGTTCCGTAATTCGACCCAGGTCATTCCAGGACGGACGGCGTGGAGTTCCGACTGCTTTGATCCGCTTGCGCACCGAGCTCGGCCACGCATCGGTCAACTCGACAGATCCCGTCAGTAGTCGGCGTCGGAGTAGACGATGACGCCGCGCAGGTTTTTACCGTCCGCCAAGTCCTGGTATCCCTGGTTGATTTCCTCGAGGCGATAGGTATTCGTGACGAGTTCATCGAGCTTGAGGCCGCCCGAGCGATACAGGTTCAACAGCTTCGGTATCGACGTACGCGGGCTTGAGCCACCGAAGATTGCACCCTGCACTCGTTTCTGCAGCAGCGTCAGCTCGAACAGGTTGAGGTCGACCTGCATATTGCGGTAGTCGCCCATGCCGGTGACGATCACCTGGCCGCCCTTCGCCGCCATCGACAGTGCCTGTGCGATGTGTTCGCCCTTGATGTCGCCGACCGTGATGATGACGGTGTGCGCCATTGCGCCCCAAGTGAATTCGGGCAGCTCGGCCGACGCTTCCTCGACCGAGGAATAGACATGCGTGGCACCGAACTCCAGTGCCTTCTTCTGCTTGAAGTCCACCGGGTCGATAGCGATCACGAAACGGGCTCCGGCGTAGCGCGCACCTTGGACGGCGTTGATGCCCACCCCACCGATTCCCATGACCACCACGGTGTCGCCTGGGCGGGTGTTGCCGATGACGGTTGCCGAACCCCATCCCGTCGAGACGCCGCAGCCGAGCAGCGCGGCCTTGTCCAGCGGGATGTCCTTCTCAATCTTGATTACCGACGCCTGGTGCACGGTGACGTACGGGCTGAACGTCCCCAGCAGGCACATCTGCACCACCGGTTGGCCCCCGCGCGATACCCGAAACGAGTTGTCGGAGATGGCCTGCCCGGTGAGCAAATTGGCACCCTCGTCGCACAAGTTCTGCAACCCACTCGCGCACGCCGGGCAGGTTCCACACGCCGGAATAAATGCTAGGACGACATGGTCATCGACTTCGAGACCGGACACCCCGGGGCCAACCTGGGTGATGACACCGGCACCCTCGTGGCCGCCGAGCACCGGCAGGGACTGGACCGGGCTGTTGCCACTGGCGACATGGGCGTCCGAATGACACAACCCCGACGCGGCAAGCCGTACCTGGA
>NZ_JAVHWM010000173.1:0-2629 GCF_032159765.1 Mycobacterium sp.
TCAGGCGCCGACGCTGTATCACCACTTCGGCAGCAAGGAGGGTCTGCTCGATGCGGTGGTAAGTCATGGGCTCCGCCGATTTCTGGACGAGCATCGCGACGACGCCGATCGTGACCAGGTTGACCCGATCGAGCAGATCCGGCAGGGCTGGGACATCCACGTGCGGTTCGGTCTGGCCAACCCCGCGTTCTACGCGCATATCTACGGGCACGTCGAGCGGGGCAAGCAGTGCGGCGTCGTCGCGGACGTGGAGTTGATGCTGCTGCAGGCGCTGGAGCCGGCGGCGCGGCGGGGGCGGTTGTCGGTGACAGCGGCCGCGGCGGCGGCGCAAATCCTCGCCGCTAGCAGTGGCGTCGTGTTGGCGCTGATCACCGACCCCTCCGACCAGCCGGACATGAGCCTGTCCGAGCGGGTGCGGGATGCAATGCTGTCTTCGATCACGGTGCCGGCGGCGAGCCGGGCGGGTCCTGGCCGGCGGCGCAGCACCACCGCAGCGCAGCCGACCCCGGCGAGTGCGGCCGTCGCGTTGGCTGCCGCATTGGATGACGACTCGCCGGCTTTGACGACCACCGAGAACGCGCTACTGCGCGACTGGCTGACGCGGATTGCGAATCCCAAGCCCGGGCGCAGGTAGCGCCGCAACCCTGTTTCGCTGAGAGGAAACCCTCATGAGCAACACGCGCGTAGGTATCGATCTGACCGCCCTGCCCGCTACCGTCCTGCGGTATCTGGACGCGCACCGCGACAACGACCCCGACACGGCCATCACCGCCTTCGTCGCGGACGCCGTCGTCGTCGATGACGGCAAGACCTACACCGGCATCGCGGCGATCCGCGAGTGGCTGGGCCGCTCGGCCAGCGAGTACACCTACACCATCGCGCTCACCGCCGCCGCCAAGTTCGACGACACAAATTTCGAGGCCGTCAACCATCTCGAGGGCAACTTCCCGGGCGGCACAGTCGATCTGCGTTACCGGTTCACCCTCGATGATGACCGGCGCATCAGCCGCCTCGTCATCGCACCCTGACAGACTGCTGCGATCACACTCAGCGTGCGACGTTTCGTGAGCACGAATACGGGCGAGGCTCGCGCAATCGAACGTGGCTTCGTCGCCGAGCCCTATCTCGCGCTGACGAACTACGTCAAGAACCGGCTCCGGCGGCTACACACCCGAGGACATCGCCGACGGCGGCAGCGACCGCCTCGCCGACGACCTTGTCCTGCACGGCACACCCAAGACGATCGCGGCTGGCCTCTGCGTGACAAACCCCGCGGTCGCGCTGTGTCGGGCGGTGGCGGAAGGCAGCTGCTCACGCTCGGATCGTTCGGGTTATTGGGGTGTTCCGCCGCTGACCAGCAGGCTCTGTCCACTGACCCAGGCGGCCAGATCTGATGCGAGGTACTCGGCTGCGTCGGCGACATCCTCGACGGTGCCCATCCGCTTGCCGATCCGGCTCTGACCGGCGATGTACTGGCGGACGGGATGGTTGGGGTCGTATTCGGTGAACACGCCGGCGCCCTCGATGGCGGTGGGCAGGATGGTGTTGACCGTGACGCCCCGATGGGCGATCTCTTGGGCGAGGACCTGGACGGCGTAGCGCGGGCCGGTCTTACTGGAGCCGTAGAGGCCTTCGCCCACTACCGGAAGGGTCGTGGTGCTGGAGCCGATGTAGATGATGCGGCCGTTGTCCGCGATGTGGCGAGCCGCTGCTTGCAGGGTGAAGAAGGTTCCCTTGGTGTTGATCGCATACAGCTTGTCGAACTGGGCTTCGGTGATGTCCAGGAACGGGATACCGATCCGCTCGATGCCGGCGTTTGCGACGACGACGTCGATCGTGCCGAAGCGTGCTAGGGATTCCGTGAAGAGTCCCTCGATGTCGGTGAGGATGGACGCGTCGGCTCGGACGGCGATCGCTTCGACGCCGAGTTTCTTGACCTCGGCCACGGTGGCATCGGCGACCTTCGGGTCGCTGACGTAATCGATCACGATGTTCGCGCCGAGGCTGGCGTAGCGCAGTGCGATGGCTTTACCGATTCCCCGGGCAGAGCCGGTGACGACAGCGGTCTTGCCGATCAGGTCAGTCATGAAAGTCGTCCTTTTGAGATTGAAGTGTTGAAGGTTTGGTGTGTCAAAGGCTTTGTCCGCCGGAGACCTCGACCCGCTGCGCGGTCATCCACCGGTTGTCGTCGGAGAGCAGAGCGGCCACGGCGGCGCCGATGTCGTCGGGTTCGCCCACCCGGCCGAGGGCGACCTGGGAGGTCAGGTAAGCGCGGACCTGCTCGTTGTCGCGCATCATGCCGCCGGAGAAGTCGGTCGCGGTCGCGCCCGGGGCGATGGCGTTGACACGGATACCGCGGGCGCCGAGCTCAGCAGCCTGGTAGCGGGTCAGGACCTCGATGGCGCCCTTCATCGCGGCATACGCGCCGTTACCGGGAACGGCGAAGCGGGTCAACCCAGTGGAGACGTTGACGATCGCGCCGCCGTCTGCCAGCAGCGGCAGCAACGTCTGGGTAAGGAAGAAGACACCCTTGAAGTGGACGTTGACCAAGTCGGCAAAGTCCTTTTCCGTGGTCTCGGCGAACGGCGAGGTCACACTGAAGCCCGCGTTGTTGACCAGGAAATCGAAG
>NZ_JAVHWM010000051.1:0-19484 GCF_032159765.1 Mycobacterium sp.
ACGCTGATGGCGATCGCCGCCGCCGCGGCTCGCGATGTGCGGCCGCCAAGGCCGAAGGACAATCTGACCAGCACGCGCCTGGGGTACGACCCGATGTCCTTTGACGACGGACTGCGCCTGCTCATCCCGTGGCTGCGCGAACTCGGCCGGCTCGGCTGAGGGGTCGCTGCCGTGCCGACTTCACAGCCGCGCCCGTCCGGCTCAGATCCCATGGACGTGGCCGAGCGGATCCTCGACGCGGCGCGCACCCTCGTCTTGCGAAACGGTGCCCGGCGACTTTCGCTGACCGACGTGGCAACGATGGCTGGGGTCTCCCGCCCCACGGTGTACCGCTACTTCCTTTCCAAGGAGGAATTGATCGACGCCTTGGGCAAGAACGAGTACCGCCGCTTCAACACTGCGATGGACGAGGCCGTCGCGGGCACTGTCGGCCTTGACCGGCTTGACGCCGCCATCGACGTCGTGGTGGCTTTTCTGAAGGAGCAGCCGCCCCGTGGCCTCGTGGACCTCGAGCCCGGCTTCACTCAGGACCAGATGGCACAGGTCCTGCCGATGATGACCAGGGCGTTGGCGGCGGTGCTTGCAGACTGCGTCCGCGACGAGGACGTGTTGCTGGTGGCGCCTGCCAGCGACGTCGCCGGTGCCATCGCGCGAACTGCGTTGAGCCACTACATTTTTCCTGATCCCGACGACGCCGCCGCGCTGCGCCAAATCCGGGCGGCGGCCGGGCTGCCCGTGAAGAAAGCGGCTCGCCGGCCGCCTAATCTTCTCGCCGCGACTGATCCCAAATCTTTTGGGTCTCTTGGCTGACCGACGGGTCATGTGTCGCCTGAAAGTTTCTCCCGCCGCGCCGGAATGTGGCGACGACGGCAGCGGGCACATCTGGCTCTATGAGCGGCTCGGGCAGCCAGTCACATGGCCGAACATGCACGAGATCGACAGCGGCGGCGTCGTCGTCGCGGTCGTAGAAGTACGGCCCGTTGATCCGGCCCAGCCAGAACAGCCCGTCCGCGTCGCGGGTCCACACGAACGCGCCTTCGTCGACATCAGCGAACCGAGCGACCCGCCGTTGTAGGCGGTCCCGCTCGTCGCGCCCGTTCACCAGAGCGCCGAAGCCGCACAAGCCGAGCCGGCGTGCGCGTTCGATGGTCGCCCGCAACTCGATTCCCTCGACGCGGGATCGCATCGGCGCGCGATAGACGGCGGCAGGGAACACGCTTATCGATACCCGCGCTATCACGATCTCAACCGCGGACCCCGGCCAGCTTGCCCCTTGAACAATCAATTGTTCGCAGCTGGAAGGTGATTCACGTCTCGCCAGATCGGAAGTCGCCTCACCGATTTCTCCCAGACATCGGGCGGCGCCCCGTCGTTAAGCTTGCCTAAAGGTTCCCCCATCTACATAATCAGCCGGTGACCCAACTGATGAGTCGTATCCGCGCGTCCGTCGTCGCGCTGATCTCGGTATTTGCTCTCGTGTCGATTCCGTTGGCTGCGGCTCCTCACGCAGCCGCCGATGCCGCGCGCATCACGGACATTCAGCACGTCAACGACCGCTGGGACAAGGTCTCGGTGTTCTCGCCGTCGATGAACAAAGTCATCGTCAACGACGTCTTCAAGGCTCCCAAAGCGGGTGCGCCTACGTTCTATCTCTTGCCCGGCATCGACGGTGGCGACGACCTGGAGGGCCCCATCCCGCCTGGGATGAAGGCCTGGTTCGGGATGACCGACATCCAGGGTTTCTTCGCGAACAAGAACGTCAACGTCGTCTCGCCGCTCGGCGGCGCGTTCAGCTGGTGGACTGACTGGGTCAACGACCCTGGCAAGCAGTACCAGACCTACATGACGCGCGAGCTGCCGCCACTCATCAACGCCCAGTACAAGGCCAACGGCAAGAACGGGGTCGGCGGGTTATCCAGCACCGGGGGCACCGCGATCGACTACGCCGTGCAGGCGCCGGGAGTCTTCAAGGCCGCGGGGTGCTACAGCGGTTTCCCGGCGCCTTCGGACCCTGATGCGGCCCAGCAGGTGTCGTTGACGCTGTCGGGCGGCGGCGCGAATGCGGGCGACATGTGGGGCCCACAGGGCGGGCCGCTCTGGGTGCAGCACGATCCGTCGAAGAACATCGGCAAACTGAAGGGCGTGGCGGTCTACGCGGCTGCCTCAGGAGGCGGTCAGGGCGCCGTCGACCGGTTGCCCGAAGGATTCGGGAACAATTTCACCGGTGGCCTCATCGAGGGCATTGTGGCCGACAACACACGGCGATTTGCGGATGCCGCGGCGGCCGGCGGCCTTCCGATCACGTACGTCGTGCGCCCGGAGGGCTCCCACACCTGGGGTTTGTTCGAGTCGGAGATGCAGGAGTCCTGGAACACCACCATCGGGCGGGCGCTGGGGGCATAGCTTCTCGCTCTGAACGGAAGCGTTACCGGACAACCCTTATCTCACCGCGGTGGTGAATGAGACATGTATTGCGGCATTGAACGCACCGCATCGTGTCGACGGTGTGACCTACGCAGCCAACGACGTCATCGGAATTGCGGTTCCTGCAGTTCATTTCGCTCCCCGAGTGTGGTCGGATCCGCATCGGTTCGATCCTGATCGTTTCGCAGGCAGCGCTCTTCTTGTGTTGTAGGACAGGACATCCGGACACGGCCGGGCATCATGTCTGGCCGCACCCGGACTCGCGCACCGCTGGTTCGCATCAGACCTGCAGCAACCGCTCGAAGAATTCGCGGTACCGGGTCAGCGCCAGACGGAGGTCTTCCGTTGAGATCTCCTCGCCTCGCGCCCACTGTTCCTCGAGACGCGAACGCGCCGCGGCGAATCCCGCGGTGAGCTGATCGACGACGTCGGACACGAGACTGTCGGCGTTCTGCACACACTGACGCGGATCGTCGACGAACTCCGTTTGGATATCCGTCCAGCGCAACCGCAGGTTCGAGAGGTCACCCTCCGCAAACAGCGCTTCGTCGGATGACGCGTCCTCCGCGACGGGCGCGTCGGTGGCCACAGCCGGCTCGGCGGCCGCGGCCGACACGGTGTCGGCGGCGGGAGCGGTCGTCGGTGCCGGTGGGAATTCTTGGTCCAGCGGCGCGACGGTTTCGGGCTGCTGAGCAAGGGTTTCGGCCTGCTGATCGTGGGTGGTCATGCCAGCGTCTCCTTCGAGTCGGTTCTCGCGTTTTCGGCCTTCACGTCTTCTGGCGTGACGTCTTGTGCCTTGACGTCTTGTGCCTTGACGTCTTCGTCGTGTCCGAGCAATTTCTCGAACAGCGCCCGGTAGTGGACGAATGCCTCGCGCTGGTCCTCGGTGCCGGTGGCGCCGTTGCCCTGCGCTTCGTAAATCTGGTGCGCCGAACGGTAATTCGCGACCACGTCGGGGTGGTCGACGGAGATGTCCGACGCGCGGCGGTCGAAGTCGTCGACCGGGTAGCCGCGTTCGCGCATCACCTCGGAGACAAGCCGGTCCGCCTCGCTCACGGCGCTGTCCGGGTGGTCGACAAAGGCGGCCTGCACGTCGCGCCACTGGGTGGCATACCGCTCGCGGGCCTCGGGCGTCAATTCGATGATGTCGAGTTTGCTGCGTTCGCGTTGGCGCGCAACGAGTTCCTTCTCCGCAGCACGTTGTTCGCCCACTTCACTGACGGTGTGGTCGTACTCTGGACCGAACCGTTCCTTGAGCGTTCTGGATTTCCTGCGCCTCATCGATGCCCACACGAGCACGACGGCCAGCGCCGCTACCGCCACCAGCGCAACGATGAAAAACCATCCCCACACAGCCATTTCGCTAACCTCCTACGGTTGATAAGAAGCGGGTACCCCGGCCTATTTCTACGAAACCGTCAATTGGGATCGGGAATCCCGTGCGGTGAACGAAAGTGACGTTATGGCGCTCGGTACTCGCACTTCGTCTACGTGACGTCACTTTCGGCGCCGGGGCTACGGCGACGACACGCCGAGGCGGTTCGCCGTGGCTTCACGCTCGCGGGTATGAGTCTGCGCGTCCTTGGCGCCTTGATCATTGACTATTAGTCAGTCGACGTCCTCCTGCCGAGAGCAGACTTAAAGCACGGTTTACGGCGGAAAACGTGTCATAAGTCTGATCTCGACGCCATTGACATGTCGGCAAGAACATCGTCTACTAGTCACTGTGAATACGGACGATCTGATCCTGATCAGCGTCGACGACCACATCGCCGAGCCTGCGGACATGTTCGACGCTCACGTGCCGGCAAAGTACAAGGAGTACGCGCCGCGCGTGGTGATCGAGCCCGACGGAATTCAGCAGTGGTACTACGGCGACATCCGCGGGCGGAACATGGGGCTGAACGCCGTCGCGGGCAAGCCGCGCGAGATGTACAACGTGGATGCGTCCCGGTACGACGAAATGCGGCCGGGATGTTTCAACGTCGACGAGCGCGTCCGTGACATGAATGCCGGCGGTCAGCTCGCCGGGCTCAATTTCCCTAATTTCACCGGGTTCTCGGGCCAGGTGCTGAACCAGGGGCCCGATCGCGAGATGAACCTCGTGATGATCAAGGCGTACAACGACTGGCACGTCGACGAGTGGTGCGGCGCCTACCCCGGGCGGTTCATCCCGTGCGGCATTCTGCCCCTCTTCGATGTCCATGAAGCGGCCAAGGAGATCAAGCGGCTAGCCGAAAAGGGTTGCCACGCAGTCACATTCTCGGAAAATCCCGAAGCCCTGGACATGCCGAGCATCCACACCAAGCACTGGTATCCACTCTTCGAGGCGGCGTGCGAGAACCGCACGGTGCTGTGCACCCACGTCGGCTCGTCGTCGAGGTCGCCGATGATGTCGCTGGATGCGCCACCCAGCGTCGCCATGACCGCGTCGTCGATGATGAGCATGTTCACGTTCGTCGAGCTGCTGTGGGCGCAGTTCTACGCCGACTTCCCCGAGATCAAGTTCTCGCTCACCGAGGGCGACGTGGGCTGGGTCCCGTATTTTCTCTGGCGCGCCGAGCATGTCTTCCAACGGCATTCGGGGTGGACCAACGCGACGTTCCCCGAGGGCTACGACGGACCGGGCGATGTGTTCAGACGCCACATGTACACGTGCTTCATCAGCGACAAAGTCGGCGTCAAGAACATGGACTGGTTCAACGAGGACATGCTGTGCTGGGAGTCGGATTTCCCGCACTCCGACAGCAACTGGCCGTTCGCACCCGAGGATGTGCTGCAGACCATGGGACACCTCGACGATGCTGTGATCAACAAGATCACCCACGAGAATGCCATGGCGGCATATTCTTTCGACCCCTTCAGGCATATCCTCAAGGAACAGGCCCGGGCGAAAGCCCTGCGCGCGCAAGCCACCGATGTCGACGTGGTCACCCACGTCGGGCACAAGGCGAGTCAACGTGATCGCGACACCTGGACGCGGATGACGACATTCGCGCGGCAGGCCCAAGACGCTGCACGCACAGTCGACGCGACGGGCATCGCCGACCGTGCACACGCCTTGGGTAGCTGAGCGGGCCAGCCGGTGACCGATGACGCAGTACGGCACCCGCCGTTCGCGGGTTGGCGAGTGCTGGAGCTGTCCAGTGGAATCGCGGTGGCCTACTGCGGCAAGATGTTCACTGATGCCGGCGCGGATGTCGTCAAAATCGAGTCGGCGCAGGGTGATCCGATGCGGCAGTCCTCGGATGCGCTGTTCGGTTATCTCGCCGCAGACAAACGGTCCGTCGTCGGGGAGGACGCCGAGATTGCGAGCCTCTTCGCAGGCGCCGACCTCGTCCTCACCGACCTGTCAGATGGCTGGTCGCTCGAGCGCGTCACGTCGCTGACGAACTCCTCAGCCGTTGTCGTCGCGGTGACACCGTTCGGCACGACCGGCCCCTACGTCGACGACCAGGTGGTGGCGAACGAGTTCATTCTGCAAGCGCTGTGCGGTTCGATCGCCAGCCGCGGATGGCCGGGCTCGGAACCCCTGCAGGCCGGCGGGCGGATCGGTGAGTGGCTGGCGGGTACGTTCGCCGCGGTCGTGGCAGCCGCGTCGGTTCGGCACGCGCGCAACGGCGGTGGCGGCGCGGCCGTCGACGTCTCGGTGTACGAGTCGATGGTCGTCGCGATGGGCAGCCTCTCGGCGATGTCGGCCAGCGTGCTCGGCGAGGACTCGCTGCTGACCCAGCGCAGCCTCGAGCTTCCGTCGATCGTTCCGACTGCCGACGGACTGGTGGGGTTCTGCACCATCACCGCTCAGCAGTTCCAGGACTTCCTGGTGCTGATCGAACGACCGGACCTCGTCGACGACGCCGACCTCGCGTCGATGGCCGGGCGGGTACGGCGCCGTAACGAATTCCTCGACATCGTCCATCGCTGGACACAGGACAAGACCACTGGCGAAATCATCGATCTTGCAGCGGCTTTCAGGATCCCCGTCGCGCCCATCGCGTCGCCGAGCACGGTCGCCGGCATCGACCATTTCGTCGCGCGCGGTGTGTTCGTCGAAACGGGACGCGGCGTGCAACCGCGGGTGCCTTATCGCAGCGAGGCGATTGCCACCCGAGCGCCAGGGTCACCACCGCGGGTGGGCGCAGACTCCGGTGGGGTGCACTGGCACGCGCGCAACGACGTGGCGGCACCGCGCGACGGATACATGTTGCCGCTCAACGGGTTACGCGTCGCCGACCTCACCGCGTTCTGGGCGGGGCCCGTCGCCACCCAGGTGCTGGCAGCTCTGGGCGCCGATGTCATCAAGGTGGAAGGGGTGCGCAGGCCCGACGGCATGCGTTTCGCCGGGGGGCGTCCGCCGACGTGGGACCTGTGGTGGGAGTGGGGACCGGTCTTCTTGTGCAGCAATACGAACAAGCGGGGCATAAGCCTCGAGCTGAGTCTCCCGCAGGGACGGGCGGTGCTGCTGGACCTGGTGGCCGAGTGCGACCTCGTCGTCGAGAACTTCTCCCCACGGGTGATGGGGAACTTCGGCCTCGAATGGGACGCGATCGAGGCGGCCAATCCGAACGCGATCATGGTGCGGATGCCGGCGTTCGGTCTCGACGGCCCGTGGCGCGACAGGGTCGGGTTCGCGCAGACCATGGAGCAGGCGACCGGAATGGCTTGGGTGACTGGACTTTCCGATGGGGCGCCGATCATCCCGCGGGGCGTGTGTGATCCGGTCGCGGGATTGCACGCGGCATTCGCCGCCATCGCCGGGCTGGTGGTCCGCGACCGTCATGGCCGGGGCATGCAGATTGAGACCCCGATGGTCGAAGCCGCACTGAACATCGCGGCCGAGATGCTCCTCGAATACACCCAGAACGGTGTCGAGCTGCGACGAGACGGCAACCGCGGGCCCGGCGCCTGCCCGCAAGGTGTGTACCGATGCACCGGGGATGATGCGTGGGTGGCGCTCGCTGTTCTCGACGACGCGACGTGGACCGGCCTGGCCAAACTGATTGGCCACCCCGAGTCGGGCCGCGATTCCGCGTTGACGACCGAAGCCGGACGTCGTGCTCGCGCCGATGACATCGACAAGCTGCTCGACGACTGGGCGGCGCAGCGGACCGTCCAGAGTGCGGTCCGGGAGTTGCGCGGATGCGGCGCCGCTGCCGCACCGGTGGTGGCGCCGCCGTCCTTGCTCGGCGATGAACAGTTATGTGCCCGCGGATTCTGGGAACAGGTCCGGCACCCCGTCGTCGGTGAATACCTATGCACGGGAATGCCGTTCACTTTTCTGGGTCTGCCCCGGCGCTGGGTGCGCACCGCGCCGCCGGTGTACGGCCAGCACACAAGGGAGGTTCTTTCCGAGATTCTAGGTCTGTCGCCGGATGAGCGGGCCGCACTACAACGCGACGGTGTGACAAGCGACCGGCCGGCGGGGCTCTGACATGGCCATCACCCTGTGCATTCCGCCGCGGTCCGGTGAGTTGTGTGCGCCGGTGCGGTTCCTGGTGCGCGGCCACTCGCTGGTGATGGAACTGACCGCCAGGCACCGGATCACCAGCGTCGAGTGGGACGCGGCCGAGCGGGCGGTGGCTATGGTCGTCGAGATCACGGACCCGGAAACGGCGCGGCCCGTCGATGTGCGGATCGACGTCGTGGCCGCCGGGACGCCCGCCAGGGAGATACGCACGCAGAAGATCGGCACCGTCGTCCGCGACGGACGGTCCTACGACGTTCTCGGCACGTACCTCGGCGTTGTGGCAGACGAAAACTAGACCATGGAGAGGGTATGAGCGCGAAGAAGCGCACAGCCGCGATCGTCGGTGTCTACAACACCCGCCAGGGTCGCCGGCTGGAGGGCGAGACCTCCAGAGGCCTTGCCCTGCAGGCAGTCCGCGGAGCGCTGGACGACGCAGGCTTATGTCTCGACGACGTTGACGGCATCACCTCCGGCGAGCAGGCCACCGCGTTGATCTACGACATGCGAATCGGCCCCGCCTGGCAGGGGTTCAATTTCGGCGTCGGCATGATCACCGAGGCGGCCGCTGCGATTGAATACGGACTGGCCAATGTCGTGGTCCTGGTCTCAGCGCAGGCGGGAGAGTACCGGGACCATGAGGCCACCGCGCCGTGGACGCGGCCGGAAAACGAATTCGTCGCGCCCTGGGGGATGTTCACCGCGGCCGAGTTCGCCTTGATCGCGCGGCGGCACATGCACGTCTACGGCACGACGCGGGAGCAGTTGTCCATCGTGGCGGCGACCATTCGCAACAACGGCTCAGCCAACCCGGACGCCGTCTACTACGGACGGGGCCCGTTCTCGCCGGACGACATCACCGCGTCCCGGCTCATCGCCGACCCCTATCACCTGTTGGACTGCGCCACCACCTCCGAAGGCGGTTGCGCGCTGGTGCTGGCCAATGTCGCAGAGTTCGATGTCGCGTCCGATCCCACATACATCCTCGGCAGCGGCGCCGACTTCAACGGACCGTCGTATCAGCATCCGCCGGAATGGGATTTGACCGGCCGTACGGGTGGTGACCCCAACGGGGTCGTCGGAAGACGCGCTGCGGACCTGGCTTTCGCACACGCGGGCATCGGGCGCGACGACGTCGACGTTCTCGAACTCTACGATCCGTTCTCGTTCGAGATCATCCGCCAGCTGGAGGCGTTCCGGTTCTGCCCCGACGGGGCGGGCGGGCCGTTCGTCGAGGACGGTCATATCGCGATCGACGGCAGCCATCCCGTCACCACGGACGGCGGAACGATGTCGTTCAGCCACGCGGGCGCCAACCCTCAGATGATGCAGCGCGCGATTCGCGCGGTGCAGCAGCTCCGAGGCGACGCCGGCGCACTTCAGATTCCCGGCGCGCGTATCGCCTTGTGCAGCAACGGGGGAGCCGGTGCCTTGTTCACTACCGTGCTGTTACTCGGAGGCCAGCCGCGATGACCCTGCAACCCCAGTCCGGGCATGTGCCGCATGGTAGCAACCCCGTGAGTGCGCCGTTCTGGGCGGGATGCGCGGAGCACGAGTTGCGATACCAGAACTGCGGCGACTGTGGGCAGGCCAACTTCCCGCCCACCGAATTTTGCCGGTATTGCCTTTCCGGGCAACTGAATTGGGCCAGCAGCGGCGGACTCGGCGAGATCTACAGCTGGACCGTGGTCCATCGACCGGTCACGGCGGCGTTCGCCGCGCCGTATGCGCCCGCGATCGTCACGATGAGCGAGGGCTACCGAATGCTGACGAACATCGTGTTCACCGCCGAGCGCGACCTGAAGGTCGGTCTGCCCGTACGGGTGGAATTCGTTGCGGTCAACGAGGAATTGACGTTGCCCTACTTCACCGCGCAGGCCTGACAGATGCCACGCACAGACGATCTGCCCACCACCGCGTATCTCGTTCTCGGGGTGCTGGCGGCTAACGACGAACAGCTCACCGCCGGTGAAATCAAACTCCGCGCGGAACTGTCTGTGGGGTACTTCTACTGGTCGCCGTCGGTGAGCCACGTCCGCCGTGAGCTGGATCGTTTGCTGGCCCGAAACATGGTCAAGGAGACGGGAGCCCACGCGGGACGACGTGCGATCACGCTATACGAGGTGACGCCGGAAGGGCTTGAGGGCCTTCGTAGGTGGGTGCAGCACTTTCCCAGTCACGACCCCGTCGTCGTCAAACATCCGGTGATCCTGCGGACTTGGTTGGCAGGAGGCGAAGACCCCGACCGAGTCCTGGAGGCACTCGACAGCCATCTGGAGTCCACTCGCGCGCGACTTGACGAAGCGTTGTGGAGCCGTAAACGGTCGCACGATGTCGGGATCACCCAGGATCCCGACCAACGGATCTCGCTCGCCGTGCTCGACTATGCCATCCGCGGCCTGTACGCCGAGCTGTCGAACATCGAGCAGCTCCGCGACGAAATCGCCTCGGGCACAACACGAGATCCGACCAGCAGGGTCAAGCGGCCCAAGGGCCAGATTCGACGACGCAGCCGCCAGGGTACGAATCAACAAGGAGTCGAGGAAGCATGAGCATCGGGCTCACGTCCGAGCAGCAACAGCTCGCCGGCGCGGTGGCGCAGTTCGCGGGCCGGCGGGCTCCGATCGAGGCGACCCGCAAGAACTTCGACTCACTGGCTGCCGGGCAGCTCCCTGAATGGTGGGACGAGTTCGTCGCCACGGGTTTTCACGCGGCGCACCTGCCAGAGCGCGTCGGCGGGGGAGGCGGGGCATTGATCGATGCCGCCTGTGTGGTGGAGGCGGCAGCCACGGCCCTGCTGCCGGGCCCGGTGTTGTCGACGGTCACGGCAGGCGCGGTGGCATTACTGGCCGACGACGCGCCTGCCGTGAGCACGCTGATGGGCCGGCTCGCCGACGGGGCTGCCGCCACCGTGGTGCTACCCGACGGTGGCCTGCGCGCTGCGAAGACCGCCGACGGTTGGTCGGTTACTGGTACATCTGGCGCCACACTCGGAATCTGTTCGGCGCAGGTGATTCTGGCCGGGGCGCTGGTCGATGACGGCGCGATCTGGTTCGCGCTCGACCCGTCCTCATCAGCGACTATCACGACACTGCGCGGCACCGACCTCACCACCGACATCGGGGTATTGCACCTCGACGGCCATGTCGTCCCGCCGTCCTCGGCTCTGGCGGGCATCGATACCGAGCGGGCGCGGTGCGTGGCCACGGCACTCTGTGCCAGCGCGGCGTCGGGAACCGTCCGGTGGTGTGTTGACGCGGTGACCACGCATCTGCGCACCCGCGAGCAGTTCGGCAAACCGATCGGGACTTTTCAAGCGCTGCAGCACCAGGCGGCCATGCTGCTGGTGAATGCCGAACTGGCGACCGCTGCGGCCTGGGATGCGGTGCGCGCCGCGAAGGAATCCCTGCCCCAGAACCAAATCGCGGCAGCAGGTGCCGCGCTGATGACGGTGATCCCGGCACCCGAAGTCGTTCTCGACGCCCTGACCATGTTCGGCGCGATCGGCTTCACCTGGGAGCACGACCTCCACCTCTATTGGCGCAGGGCCATCGCACTCGCGGCATCCCTGGGCCCGGCGAACCGGTTCGCAAAATCCCTGGGTGAGCTGACTTGCCGCGAAAACCGTGATGTGGCAGTGAATCTCGGTGACACCGAGTCCGATTTCCGTCGACATGTGGCCGAGGTGCTCGATCACGCGCTGACATTGCGCAATGACGGGCCGGGTCGGCAGGGCGATTACGACCACTTCGCCACCGGACCGCAACGCACCCTCATCGCCGAGGCCGGCCTCATCGCACCGCACTGGCCGGCGCCGTGGGGGCTCGACGCGACGCCCCTGCAACAGCTCATCATTGACGACGAGTTCGGCAAGCGCGCCGATCTGGTCCGGCCCTCTCTCGGTATCGCCGAGTGGATCCTGCCGACGCTCGTGAACGCCGCGTCGCCCGAGATCCAGGCACGGCTGATTCCACCCACTCAACGCGGCGAACTCGCATGGTGCCAGATGTTCAGCGAGCCGGGCGCCGGCTCTGATCTCGCGTCGCTGACCACCAAGGCGACGAAGGTCGACGGCGGGTGGCGGGTCAACGGCCACAAGATCTGGACGTCGGCGGCCCAGCATGCCGACTACGGCGCGCTGCTTGCCCGCACCGACCCTGACGCTGCCAAACACCGCGGCATTGGCTACTTCATCGTCGACATGGCATCCGAAGGCATTGAGTTGCAACCTATCCGGACAGCCGACGGCGACGAGCACTTCAACGAGATCTTCCTTCGAGATGTCTTCGTGCCCGACGAGATGCTGCTCGGCGAGCCTACGGACGGCTGGACTCTGGCGATCGCCACCATGGCTCAGGAGCGGGTTGCGATCAGCGGCTATGTGAACTTCGATCGGGCCGTGGAACTCCGCCGCCTCGCCAATCGTTCTGGGCCCGAGCAAGTTCCGGCTTTGCACGCGCTGGGCCAGGTCGATGCGTACGGCAATGCGATCAAGGTGCTCGCGGTGCGCGAGGTGATCAGGCTGCTCGACGGGCAAGCCGCCGGTCCGGCGTCCAGCATCGCGAAGGTCGCGATGAACACGATGTTGCGACGCGCTTCAATGGCCACTCTCGAACTGACCGCCCCGCAGGCAATCGTCGAGGACAGCGAAGTGGTGGCGTCCTATCTGCGCCTGCCGGCTGAACTCATCGGCGGCGGAACCAAAGAGATCCAGCTCAATATCATCGCCCAGATGATTCTCGGGCTGCCGCGGAAGTAGGAAAGGAACCGCATGGGATTGCGTGGCGAAGCAGCCATCGTCGGATATGTAGAGCTGCCCCCGGAGCGACTGAACAAGGCCGGCCCGGCGCCCTTCACCCTTGAACAATGGGCCGAGTTGGCCGCCGTCGCGCTGCAGGACGCGGGGCTGTCGGCTGAAACCGTAAACGGGATCTGCACGTCGCATTCGCAGGAGACGCAGCTCTTCGTGCCGTCGACGATCGCCGAATATCTGGGTGTCGACGCGAATTTCGCCGAGCTGCTCGACCTCGGTGGTGCGAGTGCGGCAGGGATGGTGTGGCGCGCAGCCGCGGCCATCGAGCTGGGGCTGTGCGACGTGGTGCTCTGTGGTATGCCTTCGCGCTACATCACGCCGGCATCGGAGAAGAAACCCAAGGCATTGTCCGACGCGGTGTTCTTCGGTGCGTCGAGCAACCAGTATGGTTCTCCGCAAGCCGAATTCGAGATCCCGTACGGCAACATCGGGCAGAACGGCCCGTACGGTCAAGTCGCGCAGCGCTACGGCGCGGTCTACGGCTACGACGAACGCGCGATGGCCAAGATCGTCGTCGACCAGCGGGTCAACGCCAACCACACCGACGGCGCCATCTGGAAGGACACTCCTCTGACTGTCGACGACGTGCTGGCGAGCCCGGTCATCGCGGACCCACTGCACATGCTCGAAATCGTGATGCCGTGCGTCGGCGGCGCTGCCGTCGTGGTGGCGAACGCCGACGTCGCGAGGCGGGCGAAGAATCGGCCGGTATGGGTCAGGGGTTTCGGCGAGCACGTGCCGTTCAAGACGCCGACGTACGCCGCCGATCTGCTGCAGACACCGATCGCGAAGGCGGCCGAAACCGCTTTTGCCATGACCGATCTCGGCCGCGACGACATGGACATGGTGTCGATCTATGACTGCTACACGATCACGGTTCTGCTTTCCCTCGAGGACGCCGGCTTCAGTGAGAAGGGCAAGGGCATGGAGTTCGTCGCCGGCCATGACCTGACGTTTTCCGGCGACTTCCCGCTGAACACTGCCGGCGGCCAACTCGGTTTCGGCCAGGCGGGTCTGGCCGGGGGGATGCACCACGTGTGCGATGCGTCGCGCCAGATTATGGGCCGTGCCGGGGCGGCGCAGGTGGCCGACTGCGATCGCGCGTTCGTGTCGGGCAACGGCGGAATCCTGTCCGAGCAGACCACTCTCATCCTGCAGGGGGACTGATCACCATGGCCAATTTCGAACGACCCATGCCGGTCAAGACGCCCACCACCGCGCCGTTCTGGGATGCGCTCGCGCAGCATCGCATTGCGATCCAGTACTCACCGTCGACGCGGGCGTGGGTCTTCTACCCGCGCGTGCGGGCGCCTCGAACGCTGGCCGCGGACCTCGAATGGCGCGAGATCTCGGGGATGGGGATCCTGTACTCGTACACCGTCGCACGCAGGCCGGTCGGCCCGCATTTCGCCGATGCGGTGCCGCAGATGCTGGCGATCGTCGAATGGGACGAGGGCCCAAGGTTTTCCACAGAGATGGTCAATGTCGAACCGGAACAGCTCAGTGTCGGAATGCGGGTGAAGCCTGTGTTCTGCGATTACCCCGAACACGACGTCACCATGCTGCGTTACGAGCCTGCTGGGGGTTCGGACCGGGCCCGCCACTTTCTGTAGAACCGGTGCGTGGCAAAGGCCCCGATGATGGCTGTCACACACCACACGCCGACCGCCACGTAGGCCAACGGCGAGGACAGGTCCCCGATCGAGGCGCCCAGCGCCGTGTAGACGAACGCTCTGGGCACCGAACCGATGAACGCTCCAACAGCCATCTGCCACAACGGAACTCCGAAAGAGCCGATGGCGTAGGAGCCCAGCGCGTCCGACATACCCGGGATGAACCGCTGACCGACCACAGCCCACAGTCCCCGCCGCTTGATCAGGTCGTCCAGGCGCTCGGCGCGCTCTGGCCCGAGCGCGCTGAGCCATGGCGGCTGACGTTTTTTGTCCGGACAGCGGCGACGACTCCGACAATTAGGACCTCAAGACGGCCTCAGCATGTGAGCAGCATGCATCCCGCGATCGGGCCGCCGCCTGCCGCGGCGACGGCGACCTGCGGGCGTAGGGCCAGCTGACGCTCACCGGCCTGGCCACGCAGCTGAAGGCACGCCTCGTGGAGCAGCCAGTATCCGTGCATGCGTCCCGCGGACAATTGCCCTCCGTACGTGTTCAACGGCAGCTCGCCGTCGAGCGCTATTCGCTTGGCTTGCTCCACGAACGGGCCGGCTTGCCCGTCGGCGCAGAAACCCAGCGCTTCCAGCCAGGCAAACGTGAGAAAGGTGAAGCCGTCGTACAGTTCGGCGACGTTGACGTCCGACGGCGTGAGGTCGGTGCGCGACCACATCTCGGCCGCCGCTTCCACGGAGGCCATCTTCGGGAAGTCGTCTCGGTGAAACCAGCCTCCCGAGCCGTACGCTCCGCCGATTGCCTCCACCGCGACGGCGCGGTGAGGGCAGTCCGCGGTGTAATCACGATGGGAGACAACGAGTGCGATCGATCCGTCGATCGGCACGTCGCAATCAAAAAGTCCGAACGGCGTCGAGACCGGACGCGAGGACATGTAGTCGTCCATGGTCATCGGCGTCCGGAAGGCGGCGAGGGGGTTGAGTCCGGCGTTGCGCCTGCTGTTAACGGCCAGCCAGCCCAGCTGCTCTTTGGTGGTTCCGTACAGTTCCATGTGCCGCCGGCAGTGCATCGCCAGCCAGTTCGCGGCCGAGTAGGCGTGGGCGGCCACCAACTCGTCGATGTCCTCGAACGGCTTGAGCTTGCGTCGCGTTCCCGGGATACGCGGTTCGACCGGTGGCGACGCGAGCGGGTTCAGCATCGGTGATGCCGTCGAGCCGGTCATCGACCCGCCGAGCATCGCGACGGTCCGATACACGAGGACGTGCCGCGCCTGCTTCTCCGACACCGCCCGGAACGCCGACATCACAGGGATGAGCACACCGCCGGTACCGAACCCGACGGGTACCTCTCCGGCTGAAATGCCCAGTGCCTCAGCAACTTCGGTTGGCGGGGTGTCGCCGAATGTGGCGATCCCGTCGATGTCCTGCGCCGTCAGGCCGGCGTCCTCGATGGCCATCCGCGTGGCCTCCAGCGTGAGCTCCACGCCGGGGATGCCCGTCTTGCGCCCGATCCGCGAAATACCGAGGCCGCTGATGATCGCATCCTTCTCGAAGTGGCTCATCGCCCAACCATCCGTTCACCTGGCCATTTTTGTAAAGACAACAGCTTGGAATGTACTTTCTCATGCATGTCTGATGACGCCCCGGCGCGGATGCTGCCCAAACTCGGCGAACACAATCGCGCGTTCTGGACCGGTGGCGCCGACGGGCAGCTGCTGATCGCACGGTGCACTCGCTGCGAGTTGTGGGTCAGCCCACCTGCCGGGGATTGCCCTGACTGCGGCGGTGCACTCGTTGCGCGTCCGGTTTCCGGCCGCGGGACGGTGTTCACGTACACGGTCAACTACCAGCCCTACAACCCCGCCGTGCCCGTCCCATACGTGATTGCGATCGTTACACTCGACGAGCAGGCTGATCTTCGCATCGCGGCGAATATCGTTGACTGCGAACCGGACTCGGTCTCGATAGGCATGGCCGTCGACGTGCGGTTTGAACGCCACGAGGTCGACGAAGAGACGGTCTTCGTCCCGGTATTCGCGCCGCGGTCTTAGCGGGCAGCCACCAGCCGCTCCACTTCGCGCAGGTCATACGGTGCGTGGCAGCCCGTTGCGCTCGGCCACGGCGTCGGCAACCCGGCGGTCGGCCGGCGACGCGGAATCCGTCAAGCCCGCAACGACACCGGCCTGGTTTTGCACAGGCTGGTTTTGAGACATCTTCGCCTTGCCTTCGACGCGCGAGATCACCAGCTCGACGCCCACGATCGCCCTCAGCTGCGCCGCGGTGAACTTCTCGGGCGCATCCGTCACGCGCCAGGGCTGTGCCTGGCTCTGCTCGTGCCTGGTCGTCAACGCGGTCACGAGGTCGAGCACCCACCCGGCGTCGTCATGGGCCACCAGTTGTCCGTATACGTTGACGACTTCGTAGTTCCACGTCGGAACCACCCGGCCTGTCTCGGCCTTGGTGGGGTAGTAGTTAGGCGAGATGTATGCCTTAGGGCCGCCGAAGATCGCGACCGATTGCGCGCCGTCGGCTTTCCAGTGCGGGTTCGCCCGGGAAACGTGGCCGACCAACGTGTGGGCGCTCTCGTTGTAGAGAAGCGGAATCGGCGACACCATGAGGCCGTCGGCGGTGCCGGTGACGAGGTAGGCGAAGCTCGCGGCGTGCAGGGCCGCCGCCGTCTCGTCGTCTGACAGCGCGAATTGCTGTGGAACGTACATCGTGCAATCTCCACCTGTAACCGGGCCATCGGGCGGGCCGCGGACCGCTCGTATTCTCCCTCGGTCGGTCAACGAGCGGCCACGCGGCTGCGAGGGCGATCACCGCCAAGGTCGCGGAAGCAACATCGGCACGCGCTGCCGGTAGCCACGGTACGTGTCGCCTAATGCGTTCACCAGGTCGCGCTCTTCGAGTTGCAGTGCGATGAGGATGTATCCCGTTGTGGCCGCGGCGACCAACAGATGCCCGGCTGTCATCGTCGGTGTCGCCCAGAAGGCGATCAGAAAGCCCAGCATCAACGGATGGCGAACCAGGCGGTAGAGCAGGACCGTGCGAAAACCGGCTTCTGCGTGCGGCTTTGACCGCCACTGCGTCACTACCTGCTTGAGTCCGAACAGCTCGAAGTGGTCGATCATGAACGTCGACGCCAGTACGATTCCCCAACCGGCCCAGCCGAGCGCGGTCAGAGCGATCCGGGCAGGTGACGGATCGACGTGCCACACAGGGATGTCGATCGAGCGCCATTGCCAGAACAGCAGGGCCAACGCCGCGCTCGCAAGCAACACGTAAGTGCTGCGCTCGATCGACGTCGGAACGTACCGGGTCCACCACCGCCTGAAGCCGGGCCGGGCCATCACGCTGTGTTGCAACGCGAACACGGTAAGCAAGGCGACGTCGACGACGACCGCCTGCGCAAGCGGCGCGTCGATCGCCCGGTCGATGGTCCGCGGCACGGCCACGCCGGTGACAAACCCCATCGCGTAGAGGAACGTGGCCAGAAATATCGCGTAGCAGAACGCGCCGTACGCCAAACCGGCAACGCGCGCTGTCGTGCTCCCTGTAGGTTCGGACGCCGTCGTGTGATGGAGGACCGGGCATCCGGTTGCGTAAGGCTGAGTGCTCATCGAGGTGACCCCTTCGGTCGTCAGGTCATTGCCCGCTGAGCATCGGCTCGCGTTTTGGCCAAACGTTGTGCAGTGATGAAATACCGAGGTCAGGGCCACAAGCGCAGAATGCCGCGCTGCCGAACCTGCTAGCCGCGGATGGCTTCCTTCGTCCACTCGGGTAGGAACGATGCGCGCGTGAGGAAGTGGTCGCCCTGCCCGATTTTCCGCAGCAGAACCTGTGTGCGCAGGATGCAGCATCCCATCCGCACCATGGCGAAGATCTCGTACCACTCGAGCGCGATCAGCGGACGGCCGATCATCTCCTCGAATCGGCGAACGATGGCGTCGCGCGAGTCGAAGCCCGGCAGCTCGGGGTCGAGATCGACACCGGTGACCTCCAGCGTCTGCCTGCGGGTGGCCAACCACCAGGCGAAGTCTGTCTCCGCGGGGCAGATGCAGGCCTGCTCCCAGTCGAGTGCACCGACGATCTGACCCGTGTCGTCGAAGATCGCGTTGGACAGCCGCGCGTCGTTCCAGCAGACCGCTAGCGGGCCTGTGTCATCGGGCTGGTGTCGGACCAGCCAGCCGAACGCCTCCGTCATGAGGTCGGGCACCTGGTTGTCGGTGCCCCACTTCACATAGTCGCGCCACCATGCCAATTCGGCGGTGACGCCGACGCCGCCAGGGCGATGCAGCCATGTCGCGTCTGTGATCGGCACCTGTCGAAGACGAGCAATTGTCTCGACGAACGAATCATGAACCCGCCGTTGCACATCGGGGCCGGCATCATGCAGCCACCCCCGCGTCGCGTACGAGGTGTCGGACGGAGTGTGACCGATAATACGTGGCATCACAAGGAATTTGGCGCCGATCCAGGACTTGTCAGGTTCGTAGTACAGGGGCGACGGGGTCGGTATCCCATACTCGTGCAGCAAGTCCTGGGTGAGGGTCTGCGCACCCAGGTCGTAACTCGGGAAGATGCCCCCGCCACCGGGAGGGATCCTCACGACGTATTCGCGGGTCGCTCCCTCTGCACTGGCGGCGAACACCAGGCTTTCGCTCGACCACCCTGCGGCGCGATTCGCCGCGCGTAGGTCGGAGACGTCGGTCTTGGCGCCGAACCTGTGCGCGAACCACGACTCGAGTTGACTGCGGGTTTCCGCCAGGTCGCGTGCCTCGAGGGCGATGCCAGCCATGACCATCAGATTTACATATCGCACCTCGAATGTAAAGCCCGTCCGATTTACGTTCGATGGGCGCTACGTAACAAGGTTTCCTGCGCTCATCCCGCGGCTGCAGCCCTGCGCAGCCGTCGTCGTGACGGTTCGAGGCCCGCCGCCAACCGCAGTTCGGCCAGGAACTCCTCCGGGCTGCCGTCGCCGATCATGTAATGGCACACCGCGATACGGACGACGGCCGCGGCCGCCACCTCGCTGTTCTCGCCCGAGATGATGCGAGCCACCCGGTCGCGCATGACCGGCAGCGAGCGTTTCATCTGGTGCAGCACATGGTCTGGTTCGGTGTCAGCCAGGGAGCCAAGCGAATACGTGCTCTGAAAAT
>NZ_JAVHWM010000180.1:0-25905 GCF_032159765.1 Mycobacterium sp.
AAAATCGGATACCCACGCAGCGTCCAAGTCGTCCCTCAGCAGCCTGGCCTTGCCGCGCTCTTCGAACCAGTCGACGACGGCGCGCAGTTGCCGCCGCGTCGTCGGGTCGAACTGTGCCGGGTCGTAAGTGTTCGGGTTGAGTAGCAGTCCGCTGGAGTCCATGGTCAACCTCTTTTCCTGGTCGCCGAGAGTCCGGTTGTTGACGCATTCCTCGGCGTGTCGCGTCAACAACCGTACTCTCGGCGCAAACGGCAAAGGAGCGAATACCCTTGGAGGCGACCGGACCCGACGAGCCGATCGTGGTTTTGCAGCGCTGGGTTGATGCGGGCGCGATATGGCGGGTCATGCACCGCGGCGATCGCTCGGTCACGATTGCGCTGTATCAGTGCGACGGCGGCGAGGAGGTCGATCGGTTCACGTCGGCGGATCCGCAGCTACTGGACTTCCTGAAACACCGCAATAGCAGTGAGGATTGAGCGCCTCGGTGATCTCGGCCAACTCCCAACGATCTGCAGGCGCTGGAACGCAGTACGGCTGAGGCGATCTCGGCAGCCTGACCGCACGGCTGCTCAGCAGCGATCGGGCCCGGACCTACATCAGCCCAGCAGAGCGCGCGACGTTGAGGATCCCGCTGCGTGCGCTGAGCTGGGCGACAATGTCCTCCAGCCGGCTCAGCGGCAAGTCGAAACGCCACTCCGGCAGCAGCCCGTGAATCAGCACCGCGCCCGGACGCACATCGACCTTGGTGATCAGCAAGCCCTTTGGAAGATCCGGCAGCTCGATCGGATAGATCGGCAGCCGAGCGGGCAGTCCCATGCGCCGCCCGCCGACGACCAGCGCCCGCGGCTGCAGCCACAACGCGGTCCCCACGATCCGGATATCGACCTCCAGATGGCCCCACGCCGGCTTGCGCGCCCACCGCAGCCACACCACCCCGTCGTCGCCGATCTCGGCGGTGAACTGCGGCGACGCCGCCACGACGAGCTCCTCCAGCACGCGCGCGGGAAGCATCAGGGACAGCTCGACGGGCGCTGCCACGATCTCAGACGTCGCCCCCGGCCGGAAATGAACGTTGCTCGCGACGGCCATCGCGTGATCGAACCGGTACTCGCGCCACCCGACGTCCTCGGCAACCACCAGCACGTCGCCGATCTGCCCGATCGCCAGCCCACGCATGTCGAGACGGAAGTCGAATTCTTTGACCGTCAAGACCAGGTCGTTGCCGCTCAGGCCGACAGTGAGCTCGCGTCCGACGACCAACCGCCGCAACGCTTCGAACAACGTCCGGTACGCGATCGCGGCGCCGGTCGTCACCGTGGGCACGGCGGTGGCCGACCAAAGCGAGGTCAGCCGCTCCCGGGACCGGAACGGGTCCCAGCCGGGCAACGGCGCGAATCGCGGCACTAGACCAGCATCCCAAACGTCAGCTCGTCTTCGCGAGGGTGGGAACCCTGATCACTTGCACGCCGGCCAACGCCAGCACAGCCGGGATCTCCCAGACAAACATGCGGTCCAGATCGGCGATGTCCTTTGGGAGCTTGTTGAACTCCACCAGATAGGGCGTCGTCTTCTCAGCGGGGTTTCTCGGGCCGGGTGTCCATCCGCCCGCGATGCGCTCCTCGCAAAAACGCCGGTGCTCGGCGGCGGCGAGGAACTCGACCTCATCGTGCTCGAACTCGAATTTCGCGGCGCCCCAGTGACGTAACGGTGCGATATCGCAGCTGATACTGCGCAACTTGGGCACGATGTCCCGGGCCTGGGCGCGGCTCGAGTCTTTGCGCGGCTCATCCAGCTCCTCCCAGGTAGGCGCAAGTTCGCCCTTGGCGAGCTGCTTGGCGCGCCACAGGTTGTGCAGCGCAACGGCGAGCGGCTCGTGGAGTCCCCCCACGACCAATTCGACGGTGCATGTGCGTTCCAGCGTGGAAAAGACCTTGACGCCCTTAAGCCTGCCGTTCGTGTTGGCCTCGCCGATGACCCTGGCCGCTCCGTCCGGTCTCGACAGCGCCACCACCATCGGAAGCACGGCGTCGCGATCGGGGCCCGGCGTGCGTAGATCAAGCTCATGCCGAAGACGCAGTGCGATCTCCAGTGCGTCTTCGTCGCGGTACGCCGACACGTACACACGCGTCAGCGGAGGTGCCTCGTGTTCGGTGTACTGATCGGGCAGTTCACGCAGGTCGCGGATCGAGGTCGAGCAGTAGATGAAATGGCAAATGTCGTCGAGATCGGGGTGTTGATCCAGGAGGGACTGCACACGTTCGTCAGCTTGGTCGTCGACGACGGTGATGAACAGCGGCGTCTTCTCCTCGGGCCCGAGCCAGTACCAGGTCAGGGCAGCCCGCAGGACCAGCCACTGCCCGAGGGACTCGAGGTTGCTGACGAGTATGTGCGGCCTGCCCTCGTCGTCGGGGTCGATCTCGAACTCGTCGAGAAGAAATCGGGCGCTGACCTCGTCGGTGTTGAAGAACACCAATGACGACGAGGGATCCCGAAGATCGCTCTCCTGGATGCGGAGCAGCCGGCAGAGGTCAGGGTCACCGATCCTGGCGAGACAGCTGAGTTCTTTGCGGTGCCGGGATACCGGAAGGGCCAACAAACCCTCTGGGGCGATCGTCGGCTTGCGGGCCTCATCGGTAAGTTGCCGCGCGACGGCCACGACCTCGGTGTTGACGACGTCCTCCGGACACACCGCGAGCAGTCCCGACGCTCGATGCACCCCCGCCGTGGTCAAGTTGCGCTGCAATTGGGCTTCGCCGATGACGACAGGAATCCGCCACGCGCGGCACACTTCCAGGCGGGGATTGGTGGGATCCGACTCGATGACGACGGCACGCACACCCTGCTCCCGCAACTCACGCAGGAAGAGGCTGCCTACATAGCCCAGTCCGCAAATCACCACATGACCGCTCATGAAGCGGATTCGCGTCTGTTGCAGCTGCTCCCGGAACAGCGCCGTGACCGCGGAAATGGCCGCGAAGCTGGCCACAAATCCAGCGAGGAAACGGGCAATCTCCAGCTGCCAAGGTAGGCCAGGGTAGTCAGACGCGTTCCACAGGAAGAGCTTGAAGCTCGCATACGCGGCATCGCTCTCCCGCGCACCTGGGAGACCGCCTCGCGTGACGAAGTAGGAGTAATACCCCACCCAGCCCAGGATGAACGAAGCCACACCGAGGCCGATCATTATCAGCCATCGGTATGTGTACACGAACCGTCCGATTCGGTGGACGGCCGTCATCGCTCGCGTCCCTAGAGCTGCCATCCTTGCCCCCATCTGCACATTTACATTCTGCCTCCCGTACTGGCAGCTCCGACGGGATCTGGCAGATGTTCGTCTGATCAGCGACAGACCTAGTGCAGGGTGCCGAAGGCTAGGTCATCAGTCCAGAATGCGGCGAGCGACGTTCGTCGTCACCAGGTCGAGGAGTTCGTCGGCGCGGCCCGCGAGGATGGTCCGGATCGCGTACAGCGTGAATCCCTTCGCCTGCTCCGCGGTGATCGACGGCGGGATCGAGAGCTCCTGGCGCGCCGTCACCACGTCGACGAGGGCGGGGCCGTCATGAGCGAGCGCGTCGGCGATGGCCTGCTCGAGCTGGCCGGGTTGCTCGACGCGTTGTCCGAATATCCCGATGGCCCGTGCCACCGCGCCGAAATCCGGGTTCTTGAGGTCGGTTCCGAAGTTGACGATGCCCGCGGCCTTCATCTCGAGCTCGACGAAGTTCAACGACGAGTTGTTGAAGACGATGATCTTCACTCCAAGGTTGTTCTGCAACAACGTGATCAGCTCACCGAACAACATGGTCAATCCGCCGTCGCCCGCCAGCGCTACTACCTGGCGGCCGCGTTCGGCCGTCTGCGCGCCGATGGCGTACGGCAATGCGCACGCCATCGTCCCGTGGTTGAACGAGCCCAGTAGCCTCCGGCGGCCGTTCATGGTCAGATACCTGGCCGCCCATACCACCGGAGACCCGACGTCGAACGTGAACACCGCATCGTCGGCAGCCAACTGATTGGCAAGGCCCGCAACGTATTCCGGGCGGATAGGGGTGCGGTCGCGGTCGTTGACCGCCAGCGAGTCCAGCGTCTTGCGGGTGCGACGATAGTGGCCGAGCGCGCGGTCCAAGTGCGTGCGGTCCTGCTTCTGCGCGAGCAGTGGCTGCAGTGCCTCGAGGGTGTCCTCGACGGTGCCGACCAGACCGAGATCGATCGGCGTCCGCCGGCCGAGGTGCGCCCCGCGGATGTCGACCTGGATCACCCGTGCGTCGTCGGGATAGAACTGCCGGTAGGGAAAGTCGGTGCCCAGCATCAGCAGAACATCGGCCTCCTTGATGGCCTTGTAGCCCGACGCGAAACCGAGCAGACCTGTCATGCCGACGTCATACGGGTTGTCGTATTCGATGTGCTCCTTGCCGCGCAGCGCGTGGACCACGGGCGCCTGCAGTGTGGCGGCGGCCCGCACCAGGGCGTCGTGCGCGCCTGCGACGCCGACCCCGCCCAAGATCGTGACGCGCTGACCGCGGTTGAGGATGTCGGCCGCCTGGCGCAGCGACTCGTCATCGGGCCGGATCACCGAGCGCGTCGGCACCACCGGCCGGGTGTTCCAACCCTGCTCGCCCAGCGACGCGAGAAACACCTCACCGGGGATCACCACGACCGCGACACCGCGTTCCTCAACGGCCGTGCGCATCGCCATCTCGACGATGCGCGGAGCCATCTCCGGATTGCTGACCAGCTCGCAGTAGACACTGCATTCGCGGAACAACTCCTGCGGATGCGTCTCCTGGAAGTACTGCGAACCGATTTCGGGCAGTGGGATGTGCGCGGCGATCGCGAGCACCGGCAGCCGCGAACGCTGGGCGTCGAACAGCCCGTTGATCAGATGCAGGTTGCCTGGCCCGCAGCTGCCCGCGCACACTGCGAGCTGCCCCGTGAGCGCCGCGTCGGCCGCCGCGGCGAAGGCAGCGGTCTCCTCATGCCGGACGTGTTCCCAGCTGATCGCGCCGGATCGCCGGATCGCGTCGGTGAAACCGTTCAGGCTGTCGCCGGGCAGACCGTAAACCCGACTCACTCCACTTGTCGTCAGCGCGTTGATCACATGCTGGGCTACCGTGGCCACGCGTTGACTCTACGACGCGCGGGTAGGTTGGCGACCATGCCGAGCCGAGGGCTGAACGGCGTGGCAGCAGCTGCTGTCGCCGTCGGGGTCACGCAACTGGTTGGTGCGCCGTTCGGCCCCGCCGCTGACGCCCTCAGCTCGGTGGGCTCGGCCGTCATCGACTTGACTCCCGGCCCGCTCAAGGAATGGGCGATCCAGACGTTCGGCACCTCGGACAAGCTGTTCCTGTTGATCGCGACGCTCGCGGTGATCGGCGTGTTGGCGGTGGTGGCAGGAGCGTTGGAGACACCCCGGAGACCGTTGGGCAGCGCGCTGATCGCGGCGGGTGGCTTCGCGGCGTGCGCGGCGGTGCTGTCGCGGCCGGGCGGTGGGCTGGTCGATGTCATCCCCACAGTGGTCGGGGTGGTGTGCGGCGTAGTCGTGCTTCGTGTCCTCACAGTCAAAACCTCTACTCCAGAAGATGATTCGGCACCAGACCGAGCTCGTCGACTCTCACTCATCGCGATGGGACTGTTGGGAGTCGGCGTAGTCGCGGGAGTGGCCGGCGGCTTCCTGCGACGAGCGCTGCACTCGGTGGCGGGTGAGCGCGATGCCGCCGTCGTACCCGCACCGGCGGTCACCGCCCCGCCGGTGCCCCCAGGCGTACAGCCGAAAGGCGTTGATCTGCCCGCCTTCGTCACCTCCAACGCCGACTTCTACCGCATCGACACCGCGTTGTCGGTCCCACAGGTGAGCCGCAAAGACTGGCGGCTGCGGATCCATGGCATGGTCGATCGCGAAATGACTTACAGCTTGGACGATCTCGCTCAGTTCGAGCTGATCGAGAAGATGGTGACGCTGACCTGTGTCTCCAACCCCGTCGGCGGCGACCTGATCAGCAACGCGCTCTGGCGCGGTTACCGCGTCCGAGATCTGCTCGCGCGCAGCGGTGTTCACCGTGACGCCGACATGGTGCTGTCGATGTCGTCGGACGGGTTCACCGCCGGGAGTCCGGTCGAAGCGCTGACCGACGGGCGCGACGCGCTGCTCGCGATTGCGATGAACGGCGACCCACTTCCCGTGGAGCACGGGTACCCCGCACGTCTCGTCGTGCCCGGGTTGTACGGATATGTGTCGGCGACGAAGTGGGTCACCGATCTCGAGCTGACGCGGTTCGATCGCGCCCAGGCCTACTGGACCCGGCACGGCTGGTCGGCGCGCGGGCCGATAAAGACTGAATCGCGGATCGACGTGCCGCGCAGCGGCCAACGTGTCCAGGCCGGTCCAGTCACGTTCGGTGGGGTGGCCTGGGCGCAGAACCGCGGCGTGCGCGCCGTCGAGGTGCGCATCGACGACGGAGGTTGGCAGCAAGCCGAGCTCGGCGAAAACTACAGCAACGACACCTGGCGACTGTGGAGCTTGCGGTGGACGACGACGCCGGGCTCGCACACCATCACCGTGCGGGCTACCGACAACACCGGCGCCGTGCAGACGCCCGACGAGGCTCCGCCCGTCCCTGACGGCGCCACCGGCTGGCAGACGGTCGCGTTCAGCGTCGCGTGACAAGCTGAGTCCGTGCTGCTCGTCGAGGTCGCGACGGCGTCGGCCGATGTCGGCGCCCAGTCGTCGCGGCTGGCGAAGGTCGCCAGGATCGCCCAACTACTGAGCGCGGCAGCCGAAGGCGGCGACGTGCACCGGGTCGCCGTCGTCGTCTCGTGGCTGTCCGGCGAACTCCCCCAGCGCCAGATCGGCGTCGGCTGGGCCGCATTGCGCACCCTGCCGCCGGCCGCCGAGGCAGCGACGCTCACCGTCGCAGAGGTCGACGCGGCGTTCACGGCGATCGGCGCGGTCGCGGGCCGCGGATCCCAGAAACAGCGCGCGACTCTGCTCGCGCAGCTCTTCGCCGCGGCATCCGTTGTCGAGCAGGCGTTCCTGCGCCGACTACTGCAGGGCGAGCTCCGTCAGGGCGCGCTCGCGGGAGTGATGGCCGACGCCGTGGCGAAGGCCGCCGGCATCGGCGCAGCCGAGGTGCGGCGTGCGGCGATGCTCGGCGGCGACCTGCCGGCCGTGGCGTCGGCGGCGCTCACCGGCGGCACCGATGCGCTCGCCGAGTTCACGCTGCGGGTGGGCCGTCCCGTCGGCCCGATGCTGGCGCAGACCGCCACCGGCGCGGCCGATGCCCTCGAGAAGCTAGGTGGCACAGCGATTTTCGAGGCGAAGCTGGACGGGGCCAGGCTGCAGATCCACCGTGACGGCGACAACGTCACGCTGTTCACGCGCAGCCTCGACGACGTCACCGCCCGGCTGCCCGAGGTCGTGGAGGCCACGCTCGCGCTGCCCGTCAGCTCATTGATCGCCGACGCGGAGGCGATCGCCCTGCGCCCCGACGGACGCCCGCACCGGTTCCAGGTTACCGCGTCACGATTCGGCCGCGCTGAAGCCATTGACTCTCAACGACTTTCGGTGTTCTTCTTCGACATCCTGCACCGCGATGGCGAGGACGTACTCGACCTGCCGGCATCCGAACGGCTTGCGGCGCTCGACGCGGTCGTGCCGGCCGCCCAAAGGGTGGACCGGTTGAGCACCGCCGACTCCCACGAGGCTGCACGATTTCTCGACGCGACGCTCGCCGCCGGCCACGAGGGCGTGATGGCCAAGTCGCCGACCGCGCCGTATGAGGCCGGACGACGCGGCTCGGGCTGGCTGAAGGTCAAGCCGGTGCACACGCTTGACCTTGTGGTGCTCGCGGTGGAGTGGGGGTCCGGCCGGCGCACCGGCAAGCTGTCCAACATCCACCTCGGCGCCCGCGATCCCGAAACAGGCGGATTCGTGATGCTCGGGAAGACCTTCAAGGGCATGACCGACGCGATGCTCGAATGGCAGACGCAGCGCTTCACCGAACTGGCCGACGGACGCACGGACGGACATGTGGTGACGCTGCGGCCCGAGCAGGTGGTCGAGATCGCGTTCGACGGGGTGCAGGGTTCGACGCGCTATCCGGGCCGGATGGCGCTGCGGTTCGCGCGGGTGCTGCGCTACCGCGACGACAAAGGCCCCGCCGATGCCGACACCATCGACACCGTGCGGGAACTCTACGAGCGCGGTTGAATTCCCTTCACGGGGCCCGGCTGCGGTGATTGGATCACAGGCATGACTTCATCGACGAAGGAAGAGCGCGACGGCCAGGACGGCGACGGCGACGTCACCTACATACGCACCGATCCCGAGCTGCCGCCGGTTGCGATCATCGATCGCTCCCGGATCACCACCCGGCACAAGATCATCTTCGGCGTCATTGCGCTGATCGGGGCCGTGGCATGGGCGATCATCGCGTTCTTCCGGGGTGAGACCGTCAACGCCGTCTGGTTCGTCGTGGCGGCGATCTGTACCTACATCGTTGCCTACCGGTTCTACGCGCGGCTCATCGAGATGAAGATCGTGCGCCCGCGTGACGACGAGGCCACTCCGGCCGAAATTCTCGACAACGGCACCGATTACATGCCCACGGATCGCCGCGTGCTGTTCGGCCATCACTTCGCCGCCATCGCCGGCGCGGGCCCGCTCGTCGGACCCGTGCTCGCAATGCAGATGGGATACCTACCGGGGGTGATCTGGATCGTCGTCGGCGCGGTCTTCGCCGGATGCGTCCAGGACTACCTTGTGCTGTGGGTCTCCACGCGGCGACGCGGACGCTCCCTGGGCCAGATGGTCCGCGACGAGCTGGGCGCGGTTGGGGGCGCCGCCGCGATCGTGGCTGTCCTCGTCATCATGATGATCCTGCTCGCGGTGCTCGCGTTGGTGGTGGTGAACGCTCTTGCCAAGAGCCCGTGGGGCGTGTTCTCCATTGCGATGACGATCCCGATCGCGATCTTCATGGGCCTCTACCTGCGATTCCTGCGCCCCGGCCGCGTCTCTGAAGTCTCGGTCATCGGCGTTGCGCTGCTTCTGCTCGCCGTCATCTCAGGCGGGTGGGTGGCCGAAACCTCTTGGGGCGCAGATTGGTTCGGCCTGTCCGCGGTGACGCTGTCGTGGTGCATCATCGTCTACGGGTTCGCCGCCTCGGTGTTGCCGGTCTGGTTCCTATTGGCACCGCGCGACTACCTCTCTACCTTCATGAAAGTCGGCACCATCGCGCTTCTCGCGGTCGGCATCCTGATCGCGCGACCGCTCGTCCAGGCGCCGGCGGTGTCGAGTTTCGCGAGCAGCGGCGATGGCCCAGTGTTCGCCGGTGCGCTGTTCCCGTTCTTGTTCATCACGATCGCCTGCGGTGCCCTGTCCGGCTTCCACTCCCTGATCTCCTCTGGAACCACACCGAAGATGCTGGAGAAGGAAAGCCAGATGCGGTTGATCGGATACGGCGGAATGTTGACCGAATCGTTCGTCGCGATCATGGCGCTGACTACCGCGGCCATCCTCAACCAGCACCTGTACTTCACGATGAACACCGATGCGTTCGCGAACATGTCACCCGCGGACGCGGCCTACAACGTCAACCAGCTCCCGATCGGCGGTGAACACATCACGGCCGATCAGATCCAGCAGGCCGCCAAGGATGTCGGTGAGACGACGATCATCGCGCGCAGCGGCGGCGCACCGACGTTGGCGGTCGGGATGTCGGAGGTGCTGCATCAAGCGTTCGGCGGCCCGGGGCTCAAGGCGTTCTGGTACCACTTCGCGATCATGTTCGAGGCGCTGTTCATCCTCACCACAGTCGACGCCGGAACTCGCGTCGCGCGATTCATGCTGTCGGACGGGTTGAGCAATTTCGGCGGACCGTTCCGGAAACTCCGCGATCCGAGCTGGCGAGTGGGCGCCTGGGTGTGCAGCCTGATCGTCGTCGCCGCGTGGGGCAGCGTCCTGCTGATGGGGGTGACCGACAAGCGCGGCGGCATCAACACGCTGTTCCCGCTGTTCGGCATCGCCAACCAGTTGCTTGCCGCGATAGCGCTCGCCCTGGTCACAGTGGTCGTGATCAAGAAGGGCTACCTGAAATGGGCGTGGATACCGGGTATCCCGTTGCTCTGGGACCTCACTGTGACCATGACGGCCTCATGGCAGAAGATCTTCTCCGCCAACCCCAGGATCGGGTACTGGACCGAGCACGGGCTCTACCAGCAGGCGAAGGAAGCCGGTAAGACGACGTTCAGAACGGCGAAGAGCCCACACGAGATCGACCAAGCCATCCGCAACACCTTCATCCAGGGCACGTTGTCGATCGTGTTCGCGTCCCTGGTGATCATGGTCTTCGTGACGGGCGTGATCATGGCAGTGCGCGCGATTCGCGGCGGCGGCTCGCCGCTGACCGAAGACGAGCCGGTGCCGTCCAAGATTTTCGGGCCATCGAGCCTGGTCACCACGGCGAAAGAACGGGAGGTGCAACGGCAATGGGACGAGTACAACAAATCGCACACCAAATCACGCGCCAAATCCGTTGGTACTGCGGCTCCCTGATGGGCGACACCCACTACCAGCGATACGTCGAGCATCGGCTTCGCGCGCACCCCGGCGAGCCGGTCATCAGCGAACGGGAGTACTGGAAGATGCGGCACGCCGCCGCCGACGCCAATCCAAGCGCGCGCTGCTGCTAGCGCCGCGCACAGCGCGCACACAGGCAGACGTTTCACGATTGTCATGTGACGCCGACGATTGCCGCCATCCTGGCCGATGCACCGGTAGCCCCGGTGGCTCCCTATCGGCACGGCGTTTCGCTTCTGCACGGATGGCTGCCCGGCGTCATCGAGGGGGTCGCGGCGACCGTGTTGCTGGTGGCCATCGGCTGGCGGTCGCGGCGGTGGCGGGTGTTGTGGCTGCCGCTGGCGGTGCTCGTCGGAGTCGCCGCCGCCAGCTGGGCACACTGGTACGTCGACTCGGAGGGAATGTCGGATGACCCGGCGCCACAGGCGCTGTGGATTTGGATCGGTCTGAGTGGCGTCGCCGTCGCGATCCTGGCCCTGGGCTGGACCAGCGCCCGTTGGTGGCGCCGCGGGATGTCGTTTCTGGCTGTGCCATTGGCTGTGCTCAGCGCCGGGGTGGCATTGAACCAGTGGGTCGGCTACTTCCCGACGGTGCAAACGGCGTGGAACCAGCTCACTGCGGGCCCCCTGCCCGACGAAACCGACATGCCGACCGTTACCGCGATGCAGCAGCAGCACACCGTGCCCGCCCACGGTGCCGTTGTGCCCGTCACCATCGGCAGCGACGCCTCCGGTTTCAAGCACCGCACAGAACTCGTATACCTTCCGCCTGCCTGGTTCGCGAGCACCCCGCCGCCGCAGCTGCCGGTGGTGATGATGATCGCCGGAGAATTCAACACCCCCGCCGACTGGCTGAGGACCGGCGGCGCGATCAAGCCGATCGATGACTTCGCGGCCGCACACGGCGGCAACGCCCCGGTGTTCGTGTTCGTCGATGTGGGCGGCTCGTTCAACAACGACACCGAATGCGTGAACGGCAAGCGGGGCAATGCGGCCGACCACCTCACCAAAGACGTTGTGCCGTTCATGATTTCGCACTTCGGTGTGAGCCCGCGCAGCGCGAACTGGGGCATCGTCGGATGGTCGATGGGCGGGACGTGCGCCGTGGACCTGACGGTGATGCATCCCGATTTGTTCAGCTCCTTCGTCGATATCGCAGGCGACCTGGCTCCTACCGCGGGCACCAAGGAACAAACCATCACGCGCCTGTACGGCGGCGACGCGAACGCGTGGGCGGCGTTCGATCCGACAACGGTCATCAAGAAGCATGGCCCCTACACCGGTGTCTCGGGATGGTTCGCGATCTCCAACACACCCCAGGCGCCCAGGCGCAACGCCAACGCCGACAACGACGCAGTCGGCATCGGAGGCCGTGACGCGGCGGGCAACCCCGGCGACCAGACCGAGGCGGCCAACTCGCTGTGCGCGGTGGGCACTCCGAACGGCATCACATGCGCGGTGGTGGCGAACCCGGGAAAGCACGACTGGCCCTTCGCGGCCAGCACTTTCGTGTCCTCGCTGCCGTGGCTGGCTGGGCAGCTGAGCACACCGGGGGTTCCGCGTATCCCCCTGCCGGGGGCGCGGCCGGCTTGATTCTGCGCCTGCCAAGGCCCTGTGAATCACAGTTGGGGTGCCTTGCGAACCCGGCAATTTGCGTCAGCCCGCCTTTAGCGTGGGAAGACACCAAGGAGCAGAACTGCTGCTCGCCTGGAAATATTACGAACCGATTTGGGGGCCTTCGAAATGCAATCACTCCACCTGTCGCCGAAGAAGTTGTCGCTGGTCGCGGCAGCCGGTGCGGTAGCCGTGATGGGCGCCGTGACGTTCACCGCGGGCCAGTCAACGGGCACCGGCCCTCAGAACAGCGTCATGGCAGACACGCCCACCGCGTCGGCACCGCCGTCGTCGCCCACCGTCCCGTCTGCCGTTCCGGCGGTCAAGGCCACGAAGTTCATCGGAGGCGACTGGACGGGCATGTGACGCCCGACCTGCGGTGAGTGAACGGCCGGCATACGACCGGTTATCCAGTCGTATCGGGTCGGCAACATGCGAGTCGCGTTCTTCCCTAGAATTCGTGGGGAAGTAGCCGAGACGCCAGTCGGCTGCGCTTTCGGCCGGCTGAGAGGCTCACGTGTTAAGCGAGGACGTGCGCACATCCGCTGCGTCCGCGCGGACGCGCTGCCTGATCATCATCAGGCGGGTCGCAGTGACGATCTGGGCGACTGTCGTCGTGTTCCTGACGGTGACGGACGGCGTCGCGTTCAACCGCGAACTGTTGTTGCTCTTCATCGCCACTGGCCTGGCAGCGGCGAGCATCGGCAGGCACCGGGTGCTGACGGTGAGCCGCGACTGGTTGCCGTTCGCCGTGGTGCTGCTGCTCTACGACATCAGCCGGGGCGCCGCGAAGCTGGTCGGCACGCCGACGATGTGGCAGCCCCAGATCGACTGGGACCGGTGGCTGTTCTTCGGCACGGTACCGACCGTCTGGCTCCAGGAACGGCTGAAGCAGTCCAATCCGCCCTGGTGGGAAGTGTCCGTCAGCACGATCTACATGTCGTTCTTCATCCTCCCCTACGTCGTGGCTGGGGTGCTCTGGCTACGCGACCGCGACGACTGGAAGGCGTTCGTCCGACGTTTCGTCGTATTGTCGTTCAGCGCCCTGGCGATCTATGTCGTGTTCCCCGCCGCGCCGCCGTGGGCCGCCGCGCAGTGCCGGCCGGCTGAGGTCGCCGACGGCCCGGCGTACCCGTCGTGCATCTTCGGCCGTCCGGCGGGAGTCCCGGACGGCGGACTATTGGGCGCGATGCAGATGAGCCAGCCGGGCGCGCACCAGTTCGTGGAGCGAATATCCACCCGCGGTTTCTCGACCCTGCACCTTCACGCGGCGCGCGACCTCGTCAACTCCGGGCAGATGAGCGTCAACATGGTCGCTGCCGTCCCATCCCTGCACGCCGCCCTGTCGGCGATGATCTCGGTGTTTCTCTGGCGCCGCGTGAGCCGCAAGTGGCGGCCTGTGTTGGTGGCGTATCCGCTGTTGATGGCGTTCACGCTGGTGTACACGGCGGAGCACTACGTCATCGACCTTTTGCTCGGCTGGGCGCTGGCCGCGGTCGTACTGAGCCTTATCCGCCGATGGGAGGCAAGCCGCGCGGCGAAGAAGGCCAACCTTCCCATGGCAGCCGACGAGCCGGCCGAGGGGCCTGATCCCGTGCCACAGCGGGTGTGACGGCCCGCAGTACCATCGCGCGTATGGCGCAGCCGCTGACCGTCGAGCAGTCGCATGTTCTGTCCGTCGATGTCCAGGAGGCCTACGACGGCACATTGCCGTTGCCGCTGCCGACGCTGTTCTGTCACTGGTACGGGCCCATCCCGCCGATCAAAGAGGTGCACGATCAACGTGGTGACTGGGAGGCGGTGGGCCAGACCCGCACGGTGCTGCTGAAGGGCGGGGGAAGCATGCGCGAGCAACTCACCCTGGTCGATGCACCGTATGTGTTCGGGTACACGCTCTCAGACGTCAAGGGGCCGATGTCTCCACTGGTGAGCACGGTCGACGGCGCGTGGTTGTTCGCGCCACGCGACAGCGGAACCACGGTGACCTGGCGCTGGACGATTCATCCGCGTTCCCGGTTCACCGCACCTCTGCTACCGGTGTTGGGCTGGCTGTGGCGCGGGTACGCACGGCGAGCGCTCGCTGAATTGGATCGGCTGCTGACGCCCAGCGGCGTGTAGGCGCGGCCGTCACTAACGCGGCGGCGCGCCTCCCCTGCCGAAACCCCATGTGGCCTGCCCCAGGCGTGGCTTGCGTTCCGACTCAGCAAGATGTCGGCGAAAGTCGTTGGCCAGCAGGGGCTCTGCTTCGCGGTGCGCCATCATCGCCAGGCACGGTCCGCCGAATTCGCACCACCTGCAGTGCTCCGCCGGCGCCGGGTAGACGGCCGGATCGCTCAACATGTCAAGAGCTTCGTCAGCGAGTTGTGCACCGACCGAGGCGATCTCGTCGCGGCCTCGACGGATGCGCGTCCGACGCAGGATGCCGGCACTCCGCTGGTCGATACCCGTGTCGCTCTGAAGTCCCCGCCGCAACGTGCGTCGGTGTTGCGGGATCGACCGGCCGCCCCCGCTCGGCTCATGCTGGGCCACTTGCTTTCTCTCGTCGGGCTCAGGTCCGGTCGGCAGATCGAGCGGCCCGCTGAGCCGAATCTCGTTGTGAATGGTGCCGGCGATCTCCATGCCGATGTAGTCCTGCTCCCACGCCCAGCAGGCCGCGACGGCCTCCTCGTCGCGCAGCAGCGAATCTACGTCGCCCCACTCGTCAGCGATCAGGTGTCGCACCACCCAGTACTCGTCGGCGGCGTCCACCGCCAGCAGATCGACGCGCGCGGTGTAGACCACCGGCGCGCCGTCAGATGTCGACATTCCGCGCTCGTGTTCGTGGCGGTCGGGCACCATGCCGTCCACGTCATGGTCGATCCGCACCGGGGCGAAATCGTCGACGATGCCCGCCCACGCGTCGTAGCAGTCGAGAATCGTAGTGGCCAGCGAGAGCAGGTCAGCCTCGCTCCGATTCGCCAGCGACCTTTGAAGTCCCTTGTGCACCAACGACTGCGTCAGCTCATGGGGCCAGTCCCAGGTGCCTGGGTAGTAGTAAACGGCCAGCGCGTCTTTGACCGCCGTGCGCAGCGAGGACTCCGTGGCGGCGACGGGTTCGAGGTCGCGCCGGTGCGGTGACGCGAAGTCCCACTGCCGGCGACAGCGTTTGAATCGCGCTCGCTCGTCTGCGGTGATCCGGTACGCCATCAGTGGCCGTGCGGCCAGGGTTCGTCGAGCGGCCACCGGCACCGATCGGACTGGTCGGCCATCGATTCCAACTCGGCCAGCAGATCGTCGAAGAACGTGCGCATTCGGGCGGCGTCGTCGACCGGCCAGGCCGCCGAGAACGACATCCATACCTCAGGGCCGCTGCCCGCAGGGATGTCGGCGTTCAGATCACCGTTGTCTATCAGCCGCCACGCATAACTCCCGCCACGGCGCTCGAGATAGACGACGTCATCGCGGTCGGGGCATGCCGCCACGATCGAGGCGAAGAGCTGTTCGCGGTCCATAATCGCGCCTGTCGATCCAGGATAGACCCGATCACGCGTGCCAAGAAGACCAGCGGTCAACGCTGACCCTCACCACTGGTCCCGTCAACGAAATACGTTCGTACTGATGGTATTTCCGTCGCAGCAGATCGTAACCGGCGGCCATCTCCTCGCCACGGTCGTGGATCTCGGCGGTGCCGTCGACGCGCGCCCACCACAGCTGATCCCAGTCGTCGTCGTAATGGTCGGCAAGAAGGCACACATGCGGGTTCTGCTCGATGTTGCGAAGCCGCTGCAACCGGTGCGTCGTTTTTCGCTTCGCGTCCACCGCTGTGTACACAACGTCAGAGGCAACCGCGAACACAACAGGCACCAGATGAGGCACGGCATCCGGCGACACCGTCGCAAGGCTTGCCACTTGGGCGTCGGTGAATCGTTGTCTCGCTTCGGAATCCACTATGGCCTCCCTTCAGTAGCTGTCGAGGTCAGCGGAACCTGGCCACGTAGTCGGCCCAATCCCACGTCGACAGGAACTCTTCGCCCGCCGCGTAACCCTTGGCGTACAACGCCTGCTTCTGCTTCTCGGAAATCCCGAAGTTCAGGAATCCGACGTCGGTGGAATCGACGTGGATGGCGCGGGCGCTCACCCAAGGCTGGTTGAGGTAGGCCTGATCACGCCCGACGATCAACGTGGTCAGCACGTCTTCCAGAAGCTTCGTGGAGCCGAGCAGGTTGAGCGCACGCAGCGCCGGAATCACGGCGTCGTTGCCCTGAGGCAGGTTCGGCATCACCGTCACCCCGAAGGTCGGCCAGCGCGGCTTCTTGCCGTCGGTGCGGTCCAGCGAATCGATCGGGAAATTGGACAGAAGGCCCCCGTCGACCAGGGTGGAGGTGAGGCCGGCCGCGCTCGTCAGGTCGATCGCCTTGAAGTAGAACGGGATCGACATCGACGCCCGCACCGCATCGGCGACCAGCTGTTCGTCGGGATCGAGGCCGTAGACGCGGCGATAGTCCCACGGCAGCCGCACCAGCTGGCCCGTCGTCACGTCGGCGACGGTCACCACCAACTTGTATCGCTGCTCCGGCAGTAATGAGGGGTCGTCGATGGCGAGATCACCAAAGGTGCTCACGCCCAAGTCTTTCAGCTGACTTCGCACCCATTCGTGCGCGTAGTCGCCGCGGTAGATACCGGAGCCGCGGAGCAGCGCCAGCGAAGGACCCAGCAGCGGCACACGCTCGACGGGGCCGGCGTCGAGGAACTTGCGGTAGTCGATGCTCAACGCCAGGTCTTTGACCTCGGAACCGGTCAGCTGCCGCCCCTGCGAACCGGCCGCGACGACCGAGCCCACAATCGACCCGGCAGACGATCCCGACACGCGATAAGCGGTATACCCGCCATCCATCAGCGCCACGACGGCACCCACGAGCCCGATGCCCTTGACACCACCACCTGACAGAACGAGGTCGGCACGCATGCTCTTCACCCCACTACATCTACCCTGAACGCCGACAAGAGCGGAGGGTGCCATGGTCACGAAGTCGATCTTCATCACGGGCGCGGGCAGCGGCATGGGTCGCGAAGGCGTGAAGCTGTTCCATGCGCATGGGTGGCGGGTCGGCGCGATCGACCGCAACGACGACGGGCTCGGCGCCCTCGTCGACGAGTTCGGCACCGACCGGCTGTGGACGCGGGCCGTCGACGTCACCGACAAACCGGCATTCGAGAGCGCGCTCGCCGATTTCTGCCTCGGCAATCGCGGCGGCGGGCTCGACATGATGTGGAACAACGCGGGCATCGGCGAATCGGGCTGGTTCGAGGACGTGCCGTACGAGGCCGCGATGCGCGTCGTCGAGATCAACTTCAAGGCGGTGCTCACCGGCGCGTACCTGTCACTGCCCTACCTGAAGAAGTCGCCGGGCAGCCTGATGTTTTCCACCTCGTCGTCGTCGGCCACCTATGGAATGCCGCAGATCGCGGTGTACTCGGCGACCAAACACGCGGTCAAAGGGCTGACCGAGGCGCTCAGCGTCGAGTGGCACCGCCACGGCGTCCGCGTCGCCGACGTGCTCCCTGGGCTGATCGACACCGCGATCCTGTTGAACACTCCCGACAACACAGCCGGCAGGAAGATGACCCGGGACGAGCTGCGCGCTCGATCGCCCAAAAAGGGCATGTTCCGGCTGATGCCCGCGTCGTCAGTGGCAGACGCGGCCTGGCAGGCGTACCACAATCAGCGCCGACTGCATTGGTACGTGCCAGCGAGCATTCGGTGGATCGACCGGATCAAGGGGCTCAGCCCCGAGCTGATGCGCGGCCGGATCGTCAAGGAGCTGCCCGGACTCACGGGCGAGCGCTGATTGCGAACCTCAACCGTCACGCCAACCTCATCGGTCTCCGGCGGGTGGTGCACCGACATGCCCGCCTCGGAGCGACTTCGCGCGACTTCCGGCGAGCGTCAGCGGCGGACAGGCCGACTGGCGCGCGGCATTGCGCCGATTTCTGCACCTGGGTCGTACTTCCGCGAATTCAACAGCCCTGGTGCAGAAATCGACGTGATGCGACGCGGGATAGTCGCGGAAAGTCGCTCGCAGGTGGGCACAAAGCTGGCGCCTTCGCCGCGTTATCGATGTGACGTATGAGGCTGATCTGAGCCCTGATTGCTCGGCTCGCCGCCCGTGTAGAGCGCCGCGTAGCCTGAAACCGGAGGAAAGCCATGACCGAAACCGAAACCATCGCGCCGTCCGCGTTGCACAGGGTGCTCGACCTGCTGGCTAATCCGCCGGCCGAACCCGATATCGACAACGGCTATCTCGATCTGTTGGATCCCGCAGATGAGGACCCGGCCGAGAAGAACAGCGGGTGGATCCAGGCGGTATGGGCGTCGTCGCTCGGCTCACTTCTCTACGACAACTCGCAGGCAGTCGCCCGCAGGTTGTTCACCAACATCTGGCAGCACCCCCTCGAGTGGCTCGCGATCCCTCAGGGTGGCGTCGCGCTGGACGTCGGCTCCGGCCCAGGCAACGTGACGGCCTCGCTCGCCGACGCCGCGGGTCCGGACGGCCTCGCGATCGGCGTCGACGTCTCGGTGCCGATGCTGACGCGAGCAGTTCACGCACAAGCCGGTCCCAACACCGTCTTCGTCCACGCCGACGCACAACGGCTTCCGCTGCGCGACCAGACGGTCGACGCGGTGGTGTCGATCGCCGCACTGCAGCTGGTCCCCGACCCCGCCAAGGCGCTCGCCGAGATGAGCAGGGTGCTGCGACCCGGCGGCCGCCTCGCGGTGATGGTGCCCACGGCGGGGCAGGCCTCACGGTTGTTGCGCCTTCTGCCCAACGTGGGCGGCGCGCACATGTTCGCCGACGACGAACTCGGCGACATCCTCGAAGAGCAGGGTTTCACCAGCGTTCGGACCAGCACCCTGGGCACCATCCAGTGGGCTCGCGCCAAGCGCGCGTAACCCCACGGCGCGCCACCGGGAGTTGTTTTGCTCCTCGCGTCCGCGGCGACATAACAGCGCAGGTAATTGTGTTGCAAGTCGTGGGAGAATTGATCGAGTTGTGGGAAAACCTCTGAATCACGCGCCAGCGATCGCGCCGGCACCGGCCCGACGTCGGCCTGGCACCGATCTGCTCCGACTGCTGCCGTATCTGTTGCCCTACCGCGCGCGCTGGATCTCGATGGTTGTGGTGGCTGTTGCCAGTCTCGCGGCCACAGTGGCGATTCCGTTGATGACGCGGGCCGTCATCGACGGACCGGTCCGTCACCAGGATCAGCACGGCCTGTGGATCCTCGGCGCCGCGGTGATCGGCGTCGGGTTGTCCGAGGCGGCCCTCTGGTTCGTCCGCCGCTGGCTCGTGGCACACGCGACGATGGGTGTCGAGGCGGACATTCGCAACGACCTCTACGCACGACTGCAGATCCTGCCGATGTCGTTTCACGGTCGCTGGCAGTCAGGTCAGTTGCTGTCGCGAATCATGAACGATCTCAGCACGATTCGCCGTATGACCTCGTTCGGTCTGCTTTTCCTGCTGCTGAACGGTCTGCAAATCACCATTGTGACCGCGATCCTGCTGGTGCTGTATTGGCCGCTGGGTGTAGTGGTGCTCATCTCGATCGTGCCGATCACCGCGACGGTGCTGCACTTTCAGAGCGAGTACACCGCGCTGTCGCGCCGGGCCCAGGACCAGGCCGGTCACGTCGCCACCCACGTGGAGGAAGCCGCGCTGGGCATGCGGGTGGTCAAGGCTTTCGGCCGCGAGGACCACATGTACGGGCGGTTCGACGAGCAACTCAGCGGCCTGTACACGACGCAGCTCAAACGCGTGTTGGTGTCGGCGAAATTCTGGACGCTGCTCGAAGTCATTCCCAATCTCACGCTGATCGTGGTGCTCGGCTTCGGTGCGTATGCCGCCGGGCACGGGTACGTGACGATGGGCACGCTGGTCGCGTTCATCACGATGATGCTGTCGCTGGTGTGGCCCATTGCGTCACTTGGCTTTCTGCTGTCAATGACGCAGGAGTCATTTACCGCCGCCAACCGCGTGGCCGAGATCTTTGACGCACCAAGGGAAATCGCCGATGGGCCGCAATCCGAAGCACCGGCCGGTGGCCGTCTTGAGGTGCGCGACGTCGGTTTCCGCTTCCCCGACAGCGACCAGTGGGCGCTTCGTCATGTCACCGTCACCGTCGAACCCGGCGAGACTCTCGCACTCGTGGGGTCGACGGGCTCCGGCAAAACCGTGCTGGCGGCGCTGTTGTCGCGGTTGTACGACGTGACCGAGGGTCAGATATGCATCGACGGCCAGGACATCCGGGAACTCTCGCTGGACGCGCTGCGCCAGACGGTCGCGACGGCGTTCGAGGACCCGACGCTGTTTTCGATGTCGGTCGCCGAGAACCTGCGGTTGGGCCGCGGCGCTGACAATCCCGCCAGCGACGAGGAGCTTGCCCAGGCCATCGACGTCGCCGCGGGGCAGTTCGTCTACGACCTGCCGTTCGGCCTCGACACCCGCATCGGCGAGCAGGGCATGAGCTTGTCCGGCGGTCAGCGGCAACGCCTTTCGCTCGCGCGGGCGATCCTGGCTGCCCCGAGGATCCTGGTGCTCGACGACACGTTGTCGGCTTTGGATGTGCACACCGAGGCCGAGGTGGAAGCGGCTCTGCGGCAAGTTCTGCGGACGCGAGGAGCAAATGGACAGGTGCACGCGGTGACGGGCGTCGTCGTCGCCCACCGCGCGTCGACCGTCCTGCTTGCCGACAGGGTGGCGCTGCTGCAGAACGGGACCATCACGCACGTCGGCACCCACGCCGAGCTGCTGGCTGGTGTTCCCGAATACCGCTATCTGCTCGCGGCGGACGACGAGCTCGACGACACCACCGAACGTGCCTGCGCCTGGGAGGACGACGAGGAGCGCTCGCGGCTGGCGCGCGAGCACGCTGAGCGCGAGGCGACGGACGCGGCCTGCCAGCAGGAGGCTCGGCGATACGCGATCTCGGAGGCAGAGCGTCGATGAGCGCTTGCGCGAAGAGAAACCGGTATCGATGACTGCCACCGATAGTGCCCGCGTGGACGTGCCCGAGGAACCCGCCGACGACGAGTGGCGCGGCCAATTCGACGACGCCGTCGACGACGACCTGCCGATCGACGAGCGCGTCCCCCGGCGTCGCGAGGCCCGACAGCTGCTGGGCAAACTTCTTCGCCCGTACCGGATCTCGATCGCGTTGCTGGCGGTGGTCGTCGTGGTCGAGAACGCCGCGCGACTGTCGGTTCCGCTGCTGGTTCAGCAGGGCATCGACCATGGCATCCCGCCGATCCTGGGCGGCGGCTCGGCCCGGACGTTGATGCTGATCGTCGCCGTGCTGTGCGGTGTCGTGCTGGTGCAGGCCACCACACGGGTGTTCTTTCTGCGGCGGTCAGGCCGGATCGGCCAGCGGGTACTGCGGCAGCTCAGGCGCCTTGTGTACCGCCACTTTCAGCGTCTCGACGTCGCGTTCCACGACCGGTACACGTCGGGCCGGGTGGTCAGCCGCTCGACCAACGATGTCGAGGCCATCCAGGAGATGCTTGAGACCGGGTTCGACAGCCTGATCACCGCCGTGCTGACGCTCGGCGGCACCGCGGTCCTGCTCGTCGTGCTCGATGTGCGACTCGGGTTGATGTGCCTTGCGGCGTTCCCGATCCTTGTGGCACTGGTGTGGTGGTTTCGCAACGAGTCGATGAAGACCTATCGCAAGGTGCGCGAAACGGCCGCGCTGGTGATCGTGCAGTTCGTCGAGACGATGACGGGCATCAAGGCCGTGCAGGCGTACCGGCGCCAGCCGCGCAATCAGGAGATCTTCGAGGAGGTCGCCGACCGGTACCGCGCGGTCAATGAGAGAAGCCTCAAGCTGCTCGCGATCTTCATGCCCGGGGTGAAGCTGGTGGGCAACCTCACCACCGGCGTGGTGCTGCTGTACGGCGGCTACCGGGTGCTGCACGGCGAGATGACGATCGGCACGCTGGCAGCCTTCCTGCTGTATCTGCGCATGTTCTTCGAGCCGATGCAGGAGATCTCCCAATTCTTCAACACCTTTCAGTCGGCGGCTTCGGCGCTGGAGAAGCTCGCGGGCGTGCTGGCCGAGCGGCCGGGCATCGAGGATCCCGCGCACCCGGTGTCGTTGCCAGATGCCCAAGGCGACATCTCCTTTCACGATGTTCAGTTCTCCTACGTGGCGGACAGGCCCGTGCTGCCCGGATTGGACCTCACGATCCCGGCTGGCCAGACCGTGGCGTTGGTCGGTACCACCGGAGCGGGCAAGACCACGATTGCCAAGTTGATCTCCCGCTTCTACGACCCGACCTCAGGATCGGTGACACTCGACGGCGTCGACCTGCGCGACGTCACCCAAAGTGAGTTGCACCGCCACGTCGTGATGGTGACGCAGGAGAACTTCATGTTCAACGGCACCGTCGCCGACAACATCCTCTTCGGCAAGCCAGATGCCACCGACGACGAAATCCGGGCTGCGGCAACAGCTGTCGGCGCGGACGCCTTCATCGAGGCGCTGCCGGACGGCTACGACACCGACGTCGCCACGCGCGGCGGGCGGCTGTCGGCGGGCCAGCGACAGCTTGTCGCGTTCGCCAGGGCGTTCCTCGCCGACCCCACCGTGTTGATCCTCGACGAGGCGACATCGTCACTGGACATCCCCAGCGAGCGCCTGGTCCAGCGTGGCTTGCAGACCGTGCTAGCCGACCGGACCGCGCTGGTGATCGCGCACCGGCTCTCCACGGTTCAGATCGCCGACCGCGTGCTGGTGTTGGAGCACGGCCGCATTGTCGAGGACGGACCGCCGGCGGGTCTGATCGCGCGCGGCGACGGGCACTACGCAGCACTGCACCGCGCATGGCTCGAGTCGCTCGCGTAGGCCGCCGATTTTCCTCGGCGCATTATGCTTCCGTCCGGCAACAGGAGGCCAGTCATGCCGTACAAATTCGATCCGGACACCTTGGCGAAAATCTGCGGCGACGTGCTGGATGTCCCGTTGGACAGCGGCGAACGCTTCACCGCGCTGATCGAGAAGCTGTCGGCAACCTATCCGGACTACATCGAGAACGTCCGGCGGCCCTGGATCGCCACCAAAGCCGGTGGGATCCTCGGGAAGATCTCGTTTCTCTACATGGGGCTTTCTGAGTATCTCCTGATCTTCGGTTCGCCCGCGGAGACAGACGGATACACAGGGCGCTACAACTTTGTCGACGTCTACAAGGTGATCCTCGCCGGGGAGTACGTCACCTATGACCTCGAGACGGACCAGATCGCCGCAACCGTGTACCGCCCCGGCGACCTCAGCAATATGGCGAAGGGCCACGCCCGTGGCCTCGCGATCCAGGCGGGTTCCTGGCACCTGGAATATGGTCGTGGTCTCACGATCACCGCGGTCCCGTTTGGAGTTCTCGACACGATCATGTCGTTGGCATTCAAACCGCTGCGAATGGCGACCGTCGAATTCGCGAAGATGATTCGGTCACGTCACCGCTAACTCAAGACGTTCTAGTCGGCGCACGAGGATGCTCGGCAACCACAGACCGACATCGGCGGCGTCAATCCATGAGGTGCGGTCCAGCAACATCCTCAAAACGATCTGCGCTTCCATCCGGGCCAACGCCGCACCGACGCAGAAGTGCGCTCCCTTGCCGAAAGTGATGTGCCCCTTGCCCATCGGTCGATCGAGCCGGAACTCCTCGGGATCGTCGAACTGCACCGGATCACGGTTGGCTGCCCCCCACAGCAGCAACAGTCGCGACCCTGCGGGAAGATCGACGCCGCCAAGCGTGGTGTCGTTGACGACGTGCCGATAGTGACCTCGGAAGGGCGGCTCGTAGCGCAACGCCTCTTCGATGAACGCGCCCACTAGGTCTGGGTTGTCACGCAGCTCTCGTTGTACCTCTGGGCGGTTCGCGAGGATCCACGTCGCGCTGCCAAGCAGGGATGCGGTCGATTCGCCGCCCGCGCTGAACAGAATGATCATCATCACCTGTGCAGTCAGCTGATCGAATTCTCCTGCGGCGCAGGCAGTTGCGAGCGCACCAATCAGATCGTCCTGCGGATCCGCTGCGGCCAGCGCGAAATGATCGTTGATGTAGGCGCCAAGTTCCATTACAGCGATGCCCGACGCCGTGAGCCGGTCCTGATCGACGACGCCGTCGAGCAGTTGAGTACTCGCGCAACCCCATTTCACGAGCCGGTCGACATCCTCGTCGGGCACGCCGATCAAGCGCGCGACGATCATCATGGGCAACCGGTTCGCCACCGCAGCCATCCACTCGATGCGCCCGGCCCGCACGCCGTCTGCCCACAGCTGGTCGAAGGTCTCGGCGACGAACGCCTCCATCACCCGGATTTTCTTGGCCGACAGCTGAGGCACCAGCATCTTGCGGTGTGCGGCATGTGCCGGATCGTCCGCGGTGGCAAGGACGTGTGTCGTTGCGCCGAGTGGGTTCATCTCGAAGGGCGTCACGCCGCTGTCCGCGCTGTAGGTCATCGTCGCCGTCAGGTTCGCCGAGAAGTCCTCGGGCCGGTTGATGACCTCGTTGATCGCCTGGAATGTGCACACGACGTAGAAGCCGGAATCCGCGATTCGGTGGACGGCCCCCTCGACGCGCAGGCGCTCGTAGAGCGGATACGGATCCTGTATCGCCGGAGTGCCGAAAAACTCGATCGGATCGCTCAGAACGGCCATTGCACTAGGTTGACCAGCGGAAACCGTCGCCGTCAATGGCCAGCGGAAAGTCGAGACCGCGCCTCCTGACGACCCCACCTCCGTCGTCTCACGCCACGCCTGCGACCTCGCACAAGCGTGAGAACCTTCAACGATTTTGTCTCACGTTAAGATTCTCGAGCACTCATTTCTCTCGCAGGCAGGAACGGATCTGTGTCACGTGATGACTGGCTTGTCGGTGGCGATCGGCGCGCAGCGGCCTCCGAACGAATTCTCGCGGTCGCCACAGAGGTCGTCGCGCGGCGGGGGCCCGACGCACTGAACATCGACGACCTGGCCGCGCGGGTGCACTGTTCCCGGGCCACGATCTACCGCCATGTCGGCGGAAAGGCCCAGATTCTGGAGCAGGCGACGGCCCGCGCGGCGGCCCGGATCATCGACCACGTGCGTCGAAGCGTTGCCGGGCTGTCCGGTACCGACCGCGTGCTGACAGCGATCACCGATGCCATCGAGCAGGTGAGGGCTGACCCCGCACGTGACATGCTTCTCGACTCGGTTCGCGGAGCGCGCGGAAGCGCCTGGCTCGCCGCATCACCCATGACGGCCGGGCTGGCCGTCGAACTCACCGGGCTTTCTGATCGCGATCCGCAGGCCGGACAGTGGGTCGTCCGCCTCGTGCTGTCGCTGTTGTTCTGGCCTGGGCCTGACGCCGAGGCAGAACTGGAGATGCTGCGGCGATTGGTGACGCCGGCGTTCGCGGGATCCGAGTAACCGTCAACCGAATTCCACTTGCATGTATTCGCCCATCGCCGAGATGATTTCGGCTCTAGGCCGTTGCGCGTCGGCGGCGAACTTCGCCTCGATGCCATCGTGCGCATAGCCGCGGGGACCGCTGCCGAAGACGTCGTAGAAGCGGGCCGCGCATTCCTCGGGTGTTTGGGCCCCCGTCTCGCGCAGCGCGGCCTCGACCTCAGGTGTGACATTGCGTTCGCGCCGGAACGTCGGCGTGAGCGTCATGCCGATCACGTAGGCCATGACGTCGACACCGGC
>NZ_JAVHWM010000230.1:0-3651 GCF_032159765.1 Mycobacterium sp.
CCGCCGGCGGTTGTCCCCGGGTCGGAAGCAGTACTTGTGGTATCAAGTAATCGATTCCATCTTTCGAGGGGGGCGCAAGCGATGAGGAGTTCGGGCGGGGCCGTTCAGGCGACGCTGTACAGCGATCCGGCCTGTCCGTGGGCCTATTCCGCGGTTCCGGCACTCCGGGTGCTCGAGTGGCGCTACGGCAGCCAGCTCGAGTGGCGGCTCGTGCTGATCGGGTTGACCGAGGATGCGTCGCAGTACATCGCCCGCGGCTACACGCCGCTTCGCGGCGCGCTCGGCCAGCTGCATTTTCGCCGCTACGGCATGCCGTTTGCACCCCACCCGAAGGATCGCGTCAGCGCAACCGCGCGCGCCTGCCGCGCCGTCGTCGCGGCCCGGCTCAACCGCGCCGGCGACGAATGGGCCGTGTTCCGCGCGCTGCAGCTTGCGAACTTCACGACGCCGTTGCTGCTCGACGACGACGCACAGCTCGAGGCAGTCCTCCAAGGCGTGCCCGACCTCGACGCCAAGGCGGTCGTGTCCCGGCTCGATCACCCGGAGGTAACCGAGGCCTACGAGCGCGACCGGAACGAGGCGCGGACCGCGGCCGGCTCGTCCGCCGAGCTGCAGGGCAAGACCGCCGACACCGACGGCGCTGTCCGCTTCACCGCGCCCTCCGTCCTGTTCGCGCGGGATGGGCAGCAGCTGCTCGCGGGTGGCTTCCAGCCGGTCGAGGCCTACGACGTCCTGGTCGCGAACCTCGATCGGTCGCTCGATCGCAGGCCCGCGCCCGACGATCCGCTTCCGCTGCTCACGCAGTTCGCCGAAGGGCTCACGACGCAAGAGGTCGCGGCACTGATGGCCCGGGGAAACGACGCCCCCGACCGCGCGGCTGCAGAAGTCGCACTGCTCGAGCTCGTCGCCGCGGGCGACGCCGTCCGCCGTCCCCTCGGGGACGATGCGCTCTGGCAGTCGCGCGCGCGCTGACGAGCGGTCAGGCGCGCACCACCTGGATCGAGCCGATCAGGTTGGTGTTGATCTGATCGACGACACGACGGTGACACGTAGACCGCGTCGGCAGGGGCACGCGAGACGGCGTTGCTCATGCCGTCGCCGCCCGCTCCGTCGTGAGATCCTAGTGCGATGACCGTGATGCTCACCGGCGGCGCACTGACGCTCGAGGAGGTGGTGCGCGTTGCGCGCGGCGGCGAGCGGGTCGCGCTCGCTCCGGACGCGGTCGAGCAGGTGCGCCGGGGCCGGGCGGTCGTGGAGCGATCGGTCGCCGACGGCGCCGCGGTCTACGGCCTCACCACGGGCATCGGCGTCCACAAGCGCGTCGCCGTGCGAACGGAGGAGCTGGCCGAGTTCAACCGGAGGCTCATCCTCGAACACCGGGTCGGCCAGGGAGCCGCTGCGCCCGAAGACGTCGTACGCGCGATGACGCTGCGCATGGCGAACGGCTTCGCCCGCGGCAGCTCGGGCGTCCGCGTCGAGCTGGCCGAGCACGTGGTCACGGCGTTGAACGACGGCGCGAAACCGCACGTGCGGATGCTCGGGTCGTACGGACAGTCCGACCTCCCCGCGAACGCCGACCTCGCTCACGGCCTGCTCGGTGACTTCGCCCTTGCAGCGAAGGAGGGCCTCGCGCTGCTGAACCACAACGGGTTCTCGACGGCGCTCGGCGCGCTGGCGATCGCGGACACGCGCCGACTGCTCGACGCGCTCGAGGTTGCCGGAGCGCTCGACCTGGAGGCGTTCGCGGCGAACCCGAGCGTCATCGACGCGGCGGTCGGCGTGCACCGGCCCTACGTGGGGTTGCGCGAGTCGCTGGCCCACGTCCGCGCCCTCCTCGAGGGGAGCTACCTCTGGGACGACCGGCCGCGCAACCTCCAGGACCCGCTCGTCTTCCGGACGCTGCCGCAGGTGCAGGGGGCGGCGCGCGACGCGCTCAACTATGCGGAGGCGCAGCTCGCCGTCGAGTTGAACGCGTCGCAGGAGAACCCGCTCGTCCTCGCCGACGAGGACCGCATCATCTCCGTCGGGAACTTCGACGTGCTCCCGCTCGCGGCCGCGATCGACTTCCTGCGCATCGCGCTCGCGCCCGCGCTGACGTCGGCGTCGGAACGGGCCGTGAAGCTGCTGCAGGCCCCGCTGACCGGCCTCGCCGCGGGTCTCGCCGCCGAGCACGGGCTCGCGGAGAGCGCGCTGTCGGAGTTCGGCGTCCCGCTGCAGTCACTCGCCGCGGAGGCGCGCCTGCTCGCGCAGCCCGTGTCGATCGAGCACGGCAGCTCGATGCATCACGAGGGGATCGAGGACCGGATCACACTGGCCCCGCTCGCGGGCCGGCGCCTGACGGAGCAGGTCGGGCTCGGCGAGCGGATCGTCGCGATCGAGCTCGTGCTCGCCGCGCAGGCGATCGACCGCCGGGAACGGCCGCGGCTCGGCACCGGGACGAGCAAGGCGTACGCACGCGTGCGAGAGCTGGTCGCGGAGACCGGAAAGGGCGAGCCGCCGCCCCAGAACCTGCAGCCGGTCGTCGACCTCGTTCGGTCCGGCGCGCTCGCCTAGCGTCAGTGCGAGACGGCGGCGGCGGCGAGCTCCGACACGAGCGTGTCGGTGTGGAACCGCTCGAGCGCGAACGGCGCGATCAGATCGGGCGTGCGCCGTGTGGCGACGAGCTCCGCGAGCGTCGTTCCGACGATCGGTGCGGCCTTGAAGCCGTACGTTCCCCAGCCCGCGGAGATGTGGAAGTTCTCGACCTCCGTGCGCCCGAGGATCGGGCTGTAGTCGGGGGAGAGATCGCACAACCCGGTCCACGTCCGCAGCACCTTCAGCCGCTCGAGTTGTGGCAGCAGCTCGAGCACGTGCCGGGCCGAGTACTCGAGGAAGGGCAGCGTGCCGATCGACTTGTACGTCGTGTACGGCTCGATCTCCGCACCGATCAGGAACTCGCCGCGGTCGGTCTGCGAGACGTAGACGTGCATCTGCGACGAGACGAGGACGACGTCGAGGAACGGCTTCACGGGCTCGGTGACGAACGCCTGCAGGATGTGCGTCGTGATCGGCAGGCGCACGCCGGCGAGCTGCCCGACGAGCGTCGACCAGCCGGCGACGGCGCTCACGACCGTGCCGGCCTCGATCCGGCCGCGGTTGGTCTGCACCGCGGTCGCCCGGCCGTTCTCGGTCTCGATCCCCGTCACCTTCGTGTACGGGTGGATCTCGACGCCCTGCCGGTCGGCGCCCCGCGCGTAGCCCCAGACAACCGCGTCGTGACGGATGATTCCGCCGGGCTTGTGGTAGAGCGCACCCATGACCGGCCACGTCGGCTTGTCGGAGAGGTCGAGCTCCGGACAGAGCTCGCGGATCTCGTCCGGATAGATGACGCGCGAGTCGATTCCGAGCAGGCGGTTGACCTCCGCGCGCTCCTGCGAGGTGACGAGCGCGCGATCGGAGTGCGCGAGCGTCAGGTGCCCGTGCTGCGAGAACATGAGGTTGAAATCGAGGTCGGCCGCCAGCCCCTCGTAGAGCTTCACGCTCTTCGAGTAGAACGCTGCGCCGGCGGGCGTGCGGTAGTTCGAGCGGATGATCGTCGTGTTTCGCCCCGACGCACCCGAGCCGATGTACGACTGCTCGAGGATCGCGACGTCGGTGATGCCGTGGTTCTTC
>NZ_JAVHWM010000213.1:0-43323 GCF_032159765.1 Mycobacterium sp.
CTTCGACGTACGTCGCGGCGGCGGGACAAAAGGGACACCTGGTGGAGGCAGCGGCGGCCCATACCCCGTCTCCGGCATATTCGGCTGCATTTCGCTAGCTTAAGCGGCCCACCACCTCGTCAGGACCGCCAAACGCTCCCCCGCGATCCAATCGAGACGGATCGCGGCGCCTCGTACAGTCGTGGAGAACTTCCGTCGCCCTGAAAGGACCCATGGCACCCCGCACGGCCCGCATTTCCTGGGTCGCCGTCGTCGCCGCAGTCCTCATCGCCGCCCAACTCGGCGTCAGGGCCGTCCTTGCCTTCCGTGGCTACTTCTACTGGGACGACCTCATCCTGATCGGGCGCGCCGGCACCCAGAGCATCGTCTCGCCGTCGTATCTGTTCGACGACCACGACGGCCACGTGATGCCCGGGGCGTTCCTGGTCGCCGGTGCCATCACTCGCCTCGCCCCACTCAATTGGATAGGCCCGGCGATCAGCCTCGTCCTTCTGCAGCTTCTCGCCTCCGTAGCCCTGCTGCGCGCGCTCCACGTGATCCTCGGCTGGCGTCCGGTCCTTCTGCTGCCGCTGACGTTCGCACTTTTCACCCCGCTCGGCATTCCGGCTTTTGCCTGGTGGGCCGCCGCGCTCAACTCGCTGCCCATGCTGGCGGCGATGGCATGGGCGTGCGCCGATGCGATCCTGCTCATCCGTACCGGCAGGCAGCGGTACGCAGTGACCGCCCTGGCCGCCTACTTCGGCGGTCTGCTCTTCTTCGAGAAGGCTGCCGTCATCCCGTTCGTCGCCTTCGCGGTGACCGTGCTGTTGGCGCACGTCACCGAAGTTCCGCGCCCGCTGCGCACGGTCTGGCGACGCGGAATGTGGTTATGGATAAGCAGTCTCGCGCTCACCGCCGCATGGGTCGGCCTGTACCTCGCCCTTGTCAACCAACAGCGGTGGAGCTCCGACCTCGCGATGACCTGGAATCTGTTGCACCGTTCCGTTACTCACGGCATCGTGCCCGGACTCGTCGGTGGGCCGTGGTCATGGAACCGATGGGCGCCCGCATCCCCCTGGGCCACGCCGGGCCCAACCGTCATGGCCATCGGATGGCTCGCATTGGTTGGCGTACTGTCCATTTCCCTTGTCCGCAAACGACGAATTGTCCCCGTGTGGCTTGTCGCCGCCGGCTACGCCGTGGCATGCCAAGTGCCGATTTATCTGATGCGGTCGTCTCCGTTCACCGCTCTCGAACTCGCTCAAACGCTGCGTTACTTCCCCGACCTGGTTGTGGTGCTCGCACTCTGCGGCGCCGTGGGGCTGTGCGCACCCAATCGCGAAGCATCCGAATGGTTCGCCGCGTCACAACGCCGGACGGTTGTAAGCGCTTCTCTTGCAGTCGCTTTCATCGCATCGAGTCTCTATTCGACGGCGACATTCCTCACGAGTTGGCGTGACAACCCGGCTCAGCCATACCTGCAGAACGCCGAACGCACCCTCGCTGACGCGCACAGGGCTTCCGAATCGCCATTGCTCGACCAAGAAGTCGACCCGCTGGTGCTGCAGCGCATTGCCTTTCCGGAGAACCTGGCCAGTCACATGTTCGCCCTCGTGAGGGAGCGACCCCAATTCGCCTCTTCCACAAATGAACTCAAGACGCTTGATGCCACCGGTCGCGTCGTCAAGGCTCAGGTTACCTGGGTGCGCACCATCACCCCCGGCCCAACCCCGCAATGTGGCTACTTTGTTCAGACCAACATGCCTGCCCGCATGGCCCTCGACGGCCCTCTTCTTCCAGCTGACTGGACCGCTGAGATCAACTATCTCGCGAACACCGAAGGCTCCATGACGATGTCGCTCTCCGAAGGGACTGAGACGAAGGTACCCGTACACCCGGGGCTCAATCGCGTGTTCGTCCGCCTGTCCGGCGCCGGCGACGCAATCACCGTGCGTGCAAACACCGACGCGCTGTCGCTGTGTATCGCCTCCGGACCGGTCGGCTTCGTCGCACCCGTCTAGCCGCGAGGAAGTGGGCCACCTCAAAACGCTGAGCCACCTGGGGGAATCGAACCCCCGACCTATTCATTACGAGTGAATCGCTCTACCGACTGAGCTAAGGTGGCGCGCCCAGCAGCACCGGGCGGCACGAGTCTACGGCAGCCTCGGTGAGCGGCCCAAGTCAGTCGCGCAGCGCCTGGCCGATAGCTGCGACCATGCCGTCGACCGCGAACTTGGGCTTCACGTTCGTGGCCAACGCCTCCCGGCACTCCAGCACCGCCTCGATGCACGCGAGCAACCGTTCGGGTGCGGCATGGTCTGCCAATGCCTGCGCCCGCGAGGCCATGTCAGGATGGTTCGCGCGGACGGCTCCCGCTCCGGTGGCCACCATCAGCGCATCACGGAAGTAGTTCGCGAGGTCGATCATCGCCCGGTCGAGAGAATCTCGCGATGCCCGCGTCAGCCGCGACTTCTGGCGTCGCTCAAGGTCTTTGATCGCTCCGGTCGCACCCCGCAGCGTAGCCGCCGTGCCCTTGCCGGTGCCTCCGGCACCCAGCGCGGTTTTCAACTCCTCTGTCTCCGCCTCGTTCCGATCCTCTGTGAGTGCACGGGCCTCCGCGTCGGCGTTGCCCACCAACTCCTCGGCAGCGGCATACGCGCGTGAGGGCTTCACCGCCTCACGCACCAAACCCAGAGCCAACTGGCGACGGTCGCGGGCTTCGGGGTCTGTCGCCAGACGCCTCGCGCGGCCCACATGCCCACCGCTGACGGCCGCCGCCCACTGCGCATCCTCCGCCGACAGCCCGTCGTTCTCGATAAGAACCTGCGTGATCGCATCGACGGCCGGCGTCACGAGCGCGACATGGCGACACCGCGACCGCAGGGTGATGGCAATGTCCTCGGGATCCACCGAGGGAGCGCACAGCAGGAACACCGTCGACGGCGGAGGCTCCTCGACGACCTTCAGCAGCGCATTCGCCGCACCCTCGGTGAGGCGGTCCGCATCCTCTATCACCACGATCTGCCACCGGCCGGTGCTCGGCCGCCGAGACGCGATCTGCACGATCGCACGCATGTCGTCGACGCCGATGGACAGCCCCTCAGGGATGATCCTGCGGACGTCGGCGTGCGTGCCGGCCATCGTCGTCACACACGCACGGCATTCTCCACAGCCGGGCTCACCGTCGGAGCTGCACTGCAGCGCAGCGGCAAAGCACACCGCGGCCACAGACCGCCCCGAGCCCGGCGGCCCCGTGAGGAGCCACGCATGTGTCATAGTCCCGGTGACGGCCGCGCTGTGAGCCGAGTCACCGCGCGCTGCACGCGCCGCCGCGGTGAGCTCGCTTTCGACAGCCCCCTGGCCCACCAGGCGCCCGAAAACTCTGCTCATCACCGACAAACATAGTGCTCAGCACCGACACGGCCGGTCCGCTCATGCTATTCGCCGTCAGCCTGGCCCGATACGGTAGCTCTGTGGATAGGTCGGCCAGGAATCCCGGACGAATCAGCGCATTCGTCCGCTGGGTGGTGCGCACTCCCTGGCCGGTGTTTGTGCTCGGACAACTACAGGCCGACATCATCGGGGCGTTGTTCGTCCTCGGCTTTCTCCGATTCGGCCTGCCCGCCGAAGACCGCGTGCTGATCCAGAAGCTGCCGGAAGCCAATGTCGCGGTATTCGCCGGGGTGTTGATCTTCGCGTTCGTCCTGGGATCGATCTTCAGTTTGCGGCTGCTCACGCCTGTCTTCCGCTGGCAACGTCGCGATCGCGACGGGCGCCTGACCGAGGCCGATCCGCTCGCCACAGAACAGGCACGCACCCGCGCGCTGAGGATGCCCTTCTACCGCTCCGTCATCAGCACGATCAACTGGGTGCTGGGCGGGACGATCTTCATCATTGCGATCTGGCCGGTCGCCAGCCATTCAGCGCCGGTCGCCGCGGTGGCCACCGCGCTGGGGGCGACCGCGACGTCGATCATCGGGTACCTGCAGGCCGAGCGGGTCCTGCGGCCGGTCGCCATCGCCGCTCTCCGGTACGGGGTTCCGGAGCAGATCCACGCACCGGGCGTGATCCTGCGCACCGTTCTGACGTGGGTGCTGTCCACCGGGGTGCCGCTGCTGACGATCGTGGTGGCCATCGCGGCGGCCAAGCTGTCGATCCTGCAGGCGTCGGCAGACAAGCTCTTCATGCCAATTCTGTTGCTAGCCATCGCCGCATTGTTGATCGGCTTGGCTGGCACCGTTCTCACCGCGATGTCCATCGCGGATCCGCTGCGCCAGCTGCGGTGGGCGCTTGGCGAGGTGCAGCGCGGCAACTACAACGCCCACGTCCAGATCTACGACGCCAGCGAACTCGGCCTGCTGCAGGCTGGGTTCAACGACATGGTTCGCGAGCTGTCGGAGCGGCAGCGGCTGCGCGACTTGTTCGGCCGCTACGTGGGCGAAGACGTGGCCCGGCGCGCCCTGGAGAGCCGGCCGGAGCTGGGCGGCGCGGAGCGTGACGTCGCCGTGCTGTTCGTCGACCTGGTCGGGTCTACCGAGCTTGCCGCCACGCGCCCGCCCGCCGAAGTGGTGGATCTGCTCAACGAATTCTTCCGGATCGTGGTCGACACCGTGAACAGCCAAGGCGGGTTCGTCAACAAGTTCCAGGGCGACGCCGCCCTCGCGATTTTTGGTGCACCAATTGAACATCCGGACGCGTCAGGCGCGGCACTGGCTGCCGCGCGCGAGCTGCACGACGAGTTGATCGCGATGATCGGCGCCAACGAATTCGGCATCGGCGTGTCTGCGGGGCGTGCGATCGCGGGGCACATCGGCGCACTGGCTCGCTTCGAATACACCGTCATCGGCGACCCGGTCAACGAGGCCGCGCGGTTGACCGAGCTGGCGAAGCTCGAAGAGGGGCACGTCCTCGCTTCGGCGATTGCGGTCAGCAATGCGGTTGACGCCGAGGCGTTGTGCTGGGATGTGGGCGAGATTGTCGAATTACGCGGCCGCTCGGCACCCACGCAGCTGGCACGGCCGGTCAAACTCGCTGTGCCGACGAAGGTTTAGCTCGAGCGCTTGGCCGCCTTCTTCGCGCCAGTTTTCTTCGCGGCCTTGCGCGCGCCCTTCTTAGCTGCCGGCTTCACCGGCCCGCGGGCGCGCCGGTCGGCGAGCAACTCGGCGGCGCGCTCGTCGGTGAGGGACAGCACGTCGTCGCCCTTGCGCAGGCTGGCGTTGGTCTCGCCGTCGGTGACATACGGCCCGAACCGCCCGTCCTTGATCACCATCGGCTTGCCGGAGGCCGGGTCGGCCCCGAGTTCACGCAGAGGAGGCATCGAAGCCGCCTGCCGCCCACGCCTTTTGGGCTCTGAGTAGATTTTCAACGCGTCGTCGAGCGTGATCGTGAACATCTGCTCTTCGGTGGTCAACGAGCGAGAGTCGGTGCCGCGCTTGAGATATGGCCCATACCGTCCGTTCTGGGCAGTGATCTCTTCACCATTCGACGGGTCGACGCCGACGACACGAGGCAGCGACAGCAGCCGCAACGCATCCTCGAGTGTGACTGTCTCCAGGTCCATCGTGCGCAGCAGCGACCCGGTGCGCGGCTTGGGCCCGGTAGGTTTCTTGCCCTTCTTCGCACCCGCGCCGTCGCCGTCGTCGTCGCCGCTTTCGGGCTGGGGCAGCACTTCGGTGACATACGGCCCGTACCGGCCGTCCTTGGCGACGATCTCGTGTCCGCTCTCCGGGTCGACGCCAAGTGAGCGGCCCTCTTGCGGTGTGGCGAAAAGCTTTTCAGCCAATTCGAGGGTCAGCTCGTCGGGAGTGATGGCGTCGGACAGGTTCGCCCGCTGCGGCTTCGGTTCACCGTCGTCTCCGGCAACCATGCGCTCCAGGTATGGTCCGTTCTTGCCGACTCGCACGTAGATCGCACGGCCATCGTCGTCGTCAAAGAGCTTGATCGAGTTGACTTCTCGTGCGTCGATGCCTTCGAGGTTGATGCCGACCAGCTTCTTGAGGCCGCCGGCTCGCGCGATGGATTCAGGCACCCCGTGCTCGCCGCCGAAGTAGAAGTTGGTCAGCCACGCGGTACGCCGTTCCTGACCGTTGGCGATCTCGTCGAGCTCGTCTTCCATCGCCGCGGTGAATCCGTAATCGACCAGTCGGCCGAAGTGCTGCTCGAGCAGACCCGTCACCGCGAACGCGACCCACGAGGGCACCAGCGCGCTGCCCTTCTTGAAGACATATCCGCGGTCCTGAATTGTCTTGATGATCGACGAGTAGGTGGACGGGCGGCCAATCCCGAGGTCTTCGAGCGCCTTGATCAGCGACGCCTCCGTATAGCGCGCTGGCGGGTTGGTGGTGTGTCCGTCCGCGGTCAGCTCGGCTGCGGTGACACGCTGCCCCTCGTTGAGATCTGGGAGCCGGCTTTCGGCGTCGTCAGTCTCGCCGCCGGCAAGCTCGTCGAGGCTCTCGACGTATGCCGAGAGGAAGCCTGGGAACGTGATGGTCCGCCCGCTGGCGCTGAACGTCACGCTCTGACCAGTCGTGGCTTCCCCCGTGATCCGCAGGCTCAGCGTCGTCCCGCGGGCATCGGCCATCTGCGAGGCGACCGTGCGCTGCCAGATCATCTCGTAGAGCCGAAACTCGTCGTTGTCGAGCTGCGCGTGCAGCTGGCCCGGCGTGGAGAAGGACTCGCCGGAGGGGCGAATGGCCTCGTGCGCCTCCTGGGCGTTCTTCACCTTGCGCGTGTACTGCCGCGGCGTGGGGTGGACGTATTCCTCGCCGTACAGCTCGCGGGCCTGCCTGCGCGCGGCATCGATCGCCGACTGCGACAGCGTCGTCGAGTCGGTACGCATATAGGTGATGTAGCCGTTTTCGTAGAGGCGCTGCGCGATGCTCATCGTGCGCTCCGAGCTGAACCGCAGCTTGCGTCCGGCCTCCTGCTGCAGCGTGGACGTCATGAACGGCGCGTACGGCCTGCGGGTGTAGGGCTTGGACTCGACCGACGAGACGGTGAGGTCGGCGCCTTCGAGTCCCCGGGCCAATGCTCCGGCACTGGCCCCGTCGAGGACCAGTACCTCGTCGGCCTTCTTGATCTGGCCCAGCGAGTCGAAATCGCGGCCGGTGGCGACCCTGCGGTCGTCGACGTTGACCAGACGAGCGTTGAATGTTTGCGGTTTGGCCTCGGCGCCGGCGTCCATCTCGGCGACGACGTCCCAGTAGCTCGCGCTGAGGAACGCCATCCGGTCGCGTTCGCGCTGGACGATGATCCGGGTGGCGACGGATTGAACCCGCCCCGCCGAGAGCTTCGGCGCGACTTTCTTCCACAGCACCGGGCTGACTTCGTAGCCATACAGCCGGTCGAGGATACGGCGCGTCTCCTGGGCGTCGACGAGGTCGTTGTCCAGGTCGCGGGGGTTCTCGGCGGCCGCGCGGATCGCGGGCTCGGTGATCTCGTGGAACACCATCCGTTTGACCGGGATGCGCGGTTTCAGCGTCTCCAGCAGGTGCCAGGCGATCGCTTCACCTTCGCGGTCGCCGTCCGTGGCCAGGTAGAGCTCGTCGACGTCCTTGAGTAGCCCCTTGAGCTCGGTGACGGTGCTCTTCTTGTCCGGGCTGATGATGTAGAGCGGCTCGAAGTCCTCGTCCACGTTGACGCCCAGCCGGGCCCACGGCTCCGACTTGTATTTGGCCGGCACGTCGGCCGCCGCTCTGGGCAGGTCGCGAATGTGGCCGCGGGATGATTCGACGATGTAGTTGGCACCCAGGTAGCCCGCTAATTTGCGCGCTTTCGTGGGCGACTCGACGATGACGAGCCGCCTCACATTCCGCCTACCGTTGCCGCTGGTGTCCGCCAACTGCGCTTACGCTCCACTTCTAAGGGCTGATCATGGGCAGGCAGGCAATGTGCCCGTCCGCTCCTCAGCACATGACAAGATTGCACTCCAGGCGTGCCGACGCAAACCGACTGTGCTGCCGCGACCCCTCAGACATGGGGCCACTGGGAGAACGCCTCGACGTCTGCGGGCGGTTCCCCAACGTTCTCTACCAGGCGCGATAGCCGTCGCCGGCCACTGATCCGCAGGGCCGGATGGGCGCCGCGAGTGCCGATCAACGTGGGTGCGATCCCGACGCGCATCAGCGCCGACGCCAGGGGTGAATGGGTGTCGGGCGCATGCGGGTCCAGGCCGAGCAGATAGCGGTCAGCTTCAGGTGTGCCCGCCGCCAGCACCCAGGCACGGAGCTCGCGCGGGCCTGGCAGCCACTGCCAGGGCACTGTCTTGACGGCGCCCCTGGTCCAGTCGCCGGCGATCGCGACCAATCTCGGATCCGCGGAGGTGCGCACCAGCGGGGTGCCTTCGTCGGTGCTGGAGATCTCTGCGTCAAGGCCCGCCTCGTGGATCATCTCGGCCAGCGCGTGGGCGCGCCACGGATGTTCGACGACAACGGACAAGCGTGCTCCCCCCGGGACCAGCACGACCTGCCCTGCGGCAGCCAGCAGGCCCGTCAAGTCGGCGACCGCCGGGGGCACCGACTCGGCCGAGAAGAAGGACAGCTGACTCACGCCAACGACAGTAGGCCAGCGGCGCCGGCGGTGAGCGCGCGTCGAATCGGCGAAGACATCGGCGTGTCGGCCGCAGACACGCACGCTCGCGCAGATGTATATAGCGAAAACCCCCGTTGTCGCGTGCGACTGCGGGGGTTTCGTCAGGTCTGGTTACTCAGATCGAGCGCACACCTGTGGCCTGCGGCCCCTTGGGGCTCTGCCCGACCTCGAACTCGACTCGTTGATTCTCTTCCAGGGTGCGAAACCCACTGCCTTGAATCTCCGTGTAGTGGACAAAAACGTCGGCGGAGCCGTCCTCCGGCGCGATAAAGCCGAAGCCCTTTTCCGCGTTGAACCACTTCACAGTTCCCTGTGGCATTTCTCGATGTTTCCTTCTCTTACAGGGTTGCGGCGCACCGTCTTTCGGTACACCGGGCCTGTTCCGACCGCTAATCCTTCGTGGTGTTGCCGGATTTGAGACCGACTTGCCATCCTCGCAGGAACCGCGACCGCAACGTCGATCCTGCGAGTGCAAGTACACGAACACAGAAGCTGCGACCGCGGATAGTCAATCATGATCAGCGCGAAAGCGACAGTCTGTCTGTCGCAAACTTCGTGAACAATTCGTATCGACACGTGCGTCAACGAACCAACGGGAGGGCGTGATGGCCAGCTTCGGCGGCGAGCTGCTCGCCACCGCGCTCGCCGGCACCGACAGCGACGAACATCCGCTGCGTCACGTTGCCGAGCTCCCGGCCCATCAGGGCACGCCAACGGCATGGCCGTTATGGGCCCCCGAAGATGTGGTCTCCGCTTTCGCGGCGCGCGGGGTGAGCGCTCCGTGGTCACATCAGGCACGCGCGGCGACCCTTGCCCACGACGGCCGCCACGTCGTCGTCAGCACCGGCACCGCGTCTGGCAAATCTCTGGCCTACCAGCTGCCGATCCTGTGCGCACTGGCCACCGATCGTCGTGCCCGGGCGCTGTATCTGTCGCCGACGAAGGCGCTGGGCCACGATCAGCTGCGCTCTGCGGCCGCGCTCACCGAAGCGATCGACTTGGGCGACGTCGCGCCCGCCGCCTACGACGGCGACAGTCCGGCCGAGGTGCGCAGGTTCGTGCGCGACCAGTCGCGGTGGGTGTTCTCCAACCCCGACATGATCCACCTGTCGATGCTGCGCAACCATGCGCGGTGGGCGGTGTTCCTCAGGAATCTCAAATTCATCGTCGTTGATGAATGTCATTACTACCGAGGCGTTTTCGGCTCCAACGTGGCGATGGTGCTGCGCCGGCTATTACGGCTGTGCGCCCGCTACACCGGCTCACCGACCGTCGTTTTTGCCAGCGCCACCACCGCGTCGCCAGCTGTCACCGCTGCGAAGCTGATCGGCCAGACCGTCGAGGAAGTCACCGACGACGGGTCGCCACACGGCGCACGGACGGTCGCGTTGTGGGAGCCGGCGCTGCGCAGCGATGTCACCGGAGAGCACGGCGCACCGGTGCGGCGTTCCGCAGGGGCCGAAGCGGCGCGGGTGATGGCCGACCTCGTCGTCGAGGGGGCCCGGACGCTGACGTTCGTGCGCTCGCGGCGCGGAGCCGAACTCACCGCGTTGAGCGCTCAGGCCCGGCTGGCCGAGACCGCGCCTGCCCTCGCGGACCGGGTGGCGTCGTATCGGGCGGGGTACCTCGCCGAGGACCGCAGGGCCTTGGAGCGTGCGCTGGCCAACGGCGAATTGACGGGTTTGGCCACCACCAATGCGCTGGAGCTCGGCGTGGACATCGCGGGCCTGGACGCTGTGGTGCTGGCCGGATTTCCGGGCAGCGTGACGTCGTTCTGGCAGCAGGCGGGCCGGTCCGGACGACGCGGACAAAGCGCGCTGGTGTTGCTCATCGCGCGCGACGACCCACTGGACACGTATCTGGTGCACCATCCGGAGGCGCTGTTGGACAAGCCGATTGAGATGGTGGTGATCGATCCGACGAACCCGTACGTGCTCGGCCCGCAATTGCTGTGCGCGGCCACCGAGTTGCCGTTGACGGATGCAGAGGTGCGCGAGTGGGGTGCCACCGAGGTCGCCGCGGCTCTCGTGGACGACGGCCTGCTGCGCCGCCGGGGCAGCGGGTATTTCGCGGCGCCTGGGGTAGATCCGCATCCGGCGGTGAACATTCGCGGCTCGTCGGGTGAGCAGATCGCCATACTCGAGGCCGACACTGGCCGGGTGCTGGGTGGCGTCGACGCAGGCCGCGCGCCGCTGTCGGTGCATCCCGGGGCGGTGTATCTGCATCAGGGCGAGAGCTACGTCGTCGACGCGCTGGACTTCGACGAGGGAGTTGCGCTCGTCCACGCTGACGAGCCCGGATATTCCACGTACGCAAGGGAAATCACCGACATCTCGGTGACCGGACCGGGCGAGCGTTCGACGTTCGGGGCGGTCACCCTGGGCTTGGTCCCGGTCGCGGTGGCCAGCCAGGTTGTCGGGTATCTGCGGCGCACCCCGGTCGGCGAGGTGATCGACTTCGTCGAACTCGACATGCCCACCCAGAGGCTGGAAACAGTGGCGGCGATGTACACGCTTACCCCAGAGGTGTTGGAGCACAACGGTATCGAATGGCCTCGCGTTCCTGGTGCTTTGCATGCAGCCGAGCACGCCGCGATCGGCCTGCTGCCGCTGATTGCCAGCTGCGACCGCGGCGACATCGGCGGGCTCTCGACGGCGATCGGTGCCGATACCGGCTTGCCGACGGTATTCGTCTACGACGGATACCCCGGCGGTGCGGGTTTCGTGGAACGGGGCTTCCGCCAGGTGGTCAGCTGGCTCTCAGCGACTGCCGACGCCATCGAAGCGTGCGAATGCCCTCACGGGTGTCCGTCGTGTGTGCAGTCCCCGAAATGTGGCAACGGCAACGATCCGCTGGACAAGGCCGGCGCCGTGGTTGTGCTGCGGCTCGTGCTCGCCGAACTTGCTGCGCCGAAACGGAAGCCAGGGTTGTGATTCAGCGGGAATCACGACCTGGAATTCGGTTTCGGCGCAGGTTCTGTTGGAGCGCGGTCACGCGGGGCCCCCGACCCACCCGTAGGAGACGACCTACCCCTCGACGGCCGTCGCCTCGGATTGACGAACTCCGCACCGCCCGCATGGACGGCACGCGATCAGCGTGACAATGCATTTCGTTTCGCATCCAGATTAATTGGACGCACGCGAAAAATACCTTGGCTGTGGAGCATGTGCAAGCAGCGTAGGGCCGCCAGACCGCTTTGCTGGGCTAAATAAGCGCTCTGACGACGGAATCCGCAGCAATTGAGAAGTTCCTCACTTTGATGACATGCATACCAGCACCGTGATGGCAGGCAATTCGCCGGATTTGACGTATCCACTCGGCAACAGCCATGCAAACCACGGAATCCGTAGGCAATCACTGCCTAGTGCGCGTACACCGGTCCTGCGCGGGCAATCGCGTGCGCGGGACCGAGGCCCCACGCCGCTAATGAGAGCTCAGCGTCGATCGTCACCACTACGTCCAGACCATCCGGGGTGCATGCGGTCTGTGTGGTCCCCATGGCCCGCGCGACGTCGGCGGCCGTCGCACACGCTGCCGCCGGCCCGGCGGGTATCACGGTGGCAGCGGCCAGCGCTGCCATGTCAGCGGCGGCTTGTGCGCGGTGCCTGGCGATGACCGCCGAGCCGACGTGGACGGCGCCAATCGTGATAGCCACCAGTACCGCGATCATTGACGCGGCGATGATCGTCGCCGACCCGCGGTCATCCCGCGCCAGGCTCGGCGACGGTGACGGCCTGCGCCGAGATCGTAAGACCCGGCAGCAGCGGCGAATTGGCGCTGACGCGGGCGACCACAAACTCGCCCTCGCGCTGCACCTGAAGCACCGCCCCCGGCGGCCCGACACGCCGCGCCGCGGTTTCGGCCTGTATTCCCTCGCCGCGCGCCACCAGCCGTGCCGCCTCGCGCGCTGCGTCGATACAGCGGATCTGCATCGACACTGCGGTGATCCCCGCGACACACAGCACCAGCACCGCCACCAACGCCACGATCGCCAGCGCGGCTTCGACGGTGACGGCGCCGGCATCACTCAGACGTTGGTGTTCAGCGCCCGGCTGATGATGTTGGTCAGCGCGGTGACAATCGAATCGCCGGTGACCACCGTGTACAGGATCGCCCCGAACGCGGCCGCGGCGATGGTGCCGATCGCGTATTCGACTGTCGACATGCCGTCCTCTTCGGCGACCAAGAGCGCCGTCCTGGCGCGCAGCCGCCGCCATCGCGTGATCATCGTTGTGTCCCTTCCGTTCTGTATCCGTGAAAATGGTTGTGGCCTTTCACAACAAACCTGAACCCAACACCTTGCCGGCGAGCCCCGCGACTATCGGCACGATGCCCAGGCAGACAAACGCGGGCAGATAACACAGGCCGAGCGGGCCTGCGATCAACACCGACGCGCGTTCGGCAGCGGCGCGTGCGGCCTCGGCCGCATCATGTCGAACCGAGGACGCGAGCTCGGCGACGCCGTCGGCCAGCGCCGCCCCCGACGATGCCGATCGCCGAGCCAACCGCAACAGCGCGTCGCAGTGCTGGTCGGTGTCGGCCCGCGCCGACCACGCGACCATAGGGTCCGCTCCGAGCGCCAGCATCTCGGCGGCGTGACGGAGCATCGCGCCCAACTGGCGAGGCGCCGACGGCGCGGTGGCCGCAGCCGCTGCAGGAACCGCCATACCTGCCGTCAGGCACACCGCGAGCACATCGAGGCTGGACGCGATTGCCAGCGGATCCTGCTTCTCAGGGTCGGCCTTGCGGCGTACTGCCCGACGCGCACCGACCGCACGCCGACGCACAGTCAGTGGGCCTGGCGCAATCACCATCGCCATGGCCAACAAGACCGCCGAGACCATCACGGCGTGGCCCGCCCGATGATGCGATCCGACCAGAGCAAGCCGACACACGCCAGCACCGCGCCGGCCAGCATCAACCACGCGCCGCTGCCGATGAGAAATCGAATCGGCTGCGCACCAATGAGTTCGCCGAGGGCGACGCCCACGAACGGCAGACCCGCCAGCATGGTCGCTGTCGCGCGGGCGCCCGCCATTCCGGCGCTGACCCGCGCACCGAATCGCACCCGCTCGACGATGTCGGATTGCGCCGCGCGCATCAGTGTCGCGATCGCCAGGCCATGCGATTGCGCCAATTCCCAATAGACCGCCAGACGCTCCCAGTGCGCCGGGCGCGCGGAGTCCGCGCCGCCGGCGCGCAGCCCTGCGGCGACGTCCGCACCGAGAATCGCGCGAGCGGCGACCGCATGAAACGACGCGGCGACGCGGCCGTCCGTCTCCATTGCCGCAATCCGGAACGCCTCAACGGGATGCGCGCCGGCTCGCAACTCGCCAACGAGAACATCCAGGGCCGATTCCAACGCCCGGCATTCCTCGGCGAGCCGACGCTGCTCCCTGCGCCTTCGGCGGCGAACCAACACCGTCGACCCGATTGCCAACGCCGCGAGCGCAAGTGGCGCCGACGCCGCAGCCGCGAACACGACCACAATCGCGAGCCCGCACACCTCCACCGAGAAAAACCGGTGTTTGATGACGCGTCGGGGCGGCGCGAGCCCCGCGGAGACGAGCCGGCCCCGCGCAGTGGCCGGAAGGAGAAGCAACGCGACCGCGAGTGCGGCCGCCGCCGTCGACACGCCGATCACTGACAGCCTCGCGCACTCAGCATCTCGTCGAGAATTCCAGCGCCAGAACCACTTCCGCTATCAGCGGGCCACGCCGTCACGACCCGCACTCGCTGGTCCGCGTCGCGGCGCAGAACCGCGATCTCGTCGAGTCGTCTGCGACCGTCGGGACCGCGCCGGACATGCAGGATCACCTGCACTGCTGCTGCGAGCTGGCTGTGCAGTGCCGCTTGGTCCAAGCCGCCGATAGCGGCCAGCGCCTCAAGCCGGGCCGGAACCTCGGCCGGGCTGTTCGCGTGGACCGTACCGGCGCCGCCGTCGTGACCGGTGTTCAACGCCGCCAGCAGATCGACCACCTCCGCGCCGCGGACCTCGCCGACGACGATGCGGTCTGGCCGCATGCGTAACGCTTGCTTGACGAGGTCACGAACAGTGACCGCGCCGACGCCTTCGACGTTGGCCGCTCTAGCCACCAGCTTGACTAAGTGAGGGTGCTGCGGCGCGAGCTCTTCGGCGTCCTCGACACAGACGATGCGCTCGTCCGGGGAGACCGCACCGAGCGCCGCCGCCAGCAAGGTGGTTTTGCCTGCGCCTGTGCCACCGGTCACCAGGAAGGCAAGCCGGGCGGCGATGATCCGATCAGTGATTGCGGCCGCTTCTGGCGCGATCGCGCCCGCGTGGACCAGTGCCGGCAAGTCCTGCGTCGCCGGTCTCAACACCCGCAGCGAAATGCACGTCCCGCCCGCAGCAAGTGGAGCCAGGATCGCATGCAACCGCACCGCGAACTGTCCGTTCCCCACGCCTGTCAGATATCCGTCGATCCACGGCTGCGCGTCGTCGAGCCGCCGCCCCGCGGCGAGTGCGAGTCTCTGCGCGAGCCTGCGGACCGCGGCTTCATCCTGGAACCTAATCGTGCTGCGGCACAGTCTGTTTCCGTCATCCACCCACACGGCGTCCGGCCCAGTGACCAAGACGTCTGTAGTCCCGGCGGCGCAGAGCAGCGGTTCCAGAATTCCCGCGCCGGTCAGTTCGGTCTGCAGCACCCGAAGGCCGCTCAGCACCTCTGTGTCGCCGAGCACGCCCCCCGACTCGGCGCGGATTGCAGCCGCCACCACAGTCGGGCGCAGCGGTGCCGATTCTGCTGCCAGACGCTCGCGCACGCGGTCGATCAGCGACGGATTCACGCTGCCTCCGCCGAGGGATGTTCATCGACCACCGCGAGCACTCGCCGGGCGGCGCCGGCCAACGCCGTGCGCCGTCCGAAGTGCAACCCGCCGCGTTCCAGCCTCCGCGTCAGGTGCGGTTCTGCCCGCATCGTGGCCAGGAGCGGAAGCCCGGCGGCGCGAGCCACGTCCACGGCGTGCAGGCCACCCGGCGACGGTCCCCGCACCACCAGACCGACGTTCGGGTTAGCCGACGTCAGCGTCGGCGTCATCGCAGCAAGCGACGAGCAGGAGCGGACATCGCACACGCCGACCGTCACGACCAAGTCGGCCGCGTCCAGCGCAGCCTCCGCGGCCTCGGTCAGCCGCCGCGGCAGATCGCACACCACGAGGGCCCCGCCGCGCCGGCCGGCTTCGACGATCGCCAGCAAGGCACCACTGCCGATGTCCGCGGCTTGCCGGGAGCCCGACAACACGCCGATGTGGCCGTGCCGGGGCAGGGCGTCGCGCACCGTGGCTGTGCTGAGCCGGCCGCTTTGCATCGCGATGTCGGGCCAGCGAAGTCCCGACTGGTGTTCGATGCCCAACAGCAGATCGATGCCGCCACCCCAGGGGTCGACATCGACAAGCAACGGATCGGTGGCAGACATCGCCAACGCCGCGGAGAAGATCGACGCGCCAGCGCCGCCGCGTCCGCCAATCACGGCGACGACGGAGCCGCCACCAAGTGGACCCGTCCCAGAATCGCTGACGTCGGAAAGCAGCCCAACAAGCTCGCGCTCGCCATCTGGCAACCGCAGAACATGTTGTGCCCCAAGCACTATCGCAGCTTGCCAGGTTGAGCTGGCCGGATCGTCGGCAACGAGTAGGACGACCCTGGGCCGCCGCGGCAGCGCGCCGTGCGCGCACCGATTGGCCGCCTCGTCGTCAAGAACGACCGCTGAGGCCGCCGTCCACTCGCGACGACTTGGCAGCCCCGCGTGGTAGACCACCCGGACGCCGACCGCGGCGGCGACTCTTTCGAGATCGTCACGCAGCCTGGCGTCGTCGACGACGCCGAGGACGCCGGCAGTTGAGTTCACCCGTCCAGCGTGGAAGGTGCCCGATCGCAGCCGCCAGCGCTACGTCACGTTCTGTGGACCGAACTCAATCTGTGCACAGAACCCAACGGCGAGAGGCGATTGAAAACGTGGTTCCGCTACCTCGGCTGAGGGTGAATTGAGAGTTTCGAGAAAGTGAACGGAATAATCTTTCCGTATATAAGGGACGACCCCCGCCAGGGGGGGAGGAGGCGAGGGTCGTCGTGTATCAGCCCCGGGGGGTCGGGCTGATGCACACCCGGCATAAGCCGAGTGATGTTCACTATACACATCGGGCACGACAACGGCGCAAGAGTCGCTGACTTCGATAACCCTGAGCTATCGCTGAATTGCAGTCTCCGACACGTGACTTGATCTGCCATTTCGACGGCCCGCCTAATCGAGCTGTGGCGGCGCCTATGCTGAAGCCCGTGACGGTGTCAGAACAGGCCGCCGAACCGTTGACGATGACGCAGTTCCCCGTGCCCGCCGATCCGGCGGCCAGCAGCCGGATCAAGACCGCGGCCTTCTTCGACCTCGACAAGACCGTCATTGCAAAGTCCAGCACTCTGGCCTTCAGCAAACCTTTCTTCGATCAGGGTCTGATTAACCGGCGCGCCGTCCTCAAGTCGAGCTACGCGCAATTCCTGTTCCTGATGTCGGGCGCAGACCACGATCAGATGGATCGGATGCGGTCGTATCTGACGAACATGTGCACCGGCTGGGACGTGGAGCAGGTCAAGTCGATCGTCGCCGAAACCTTGCACGACATCGTCGATCCGCTGGTGTTCGCCGAGGCCGCCGATCTGATCGCAGACCACAAACTGTGTGGTCGCGACGTCGTTGTCGTGTCGGCCTCGGGCGAGGAGATCGTCGCGCCGATCGCTCGCGCGCTGGGCGCCACCCATGCGATGGCGACGAGAATGGTCGTCGACGAAGGCAAATACACCGGCGATGTCGCGTTCTACTGTTTCGGCGACGGCAAGGCCGAGGCGATCCATCAGCTCGCGACGCGCGAAGGCTACGTCCTTGAACACTGCTACGCCTACTCCGACTCGATCACTGATCTGCCGATGCTGCGGACCGTCGGGCACCCGACCGCAGTAAACCCCGACCGTGCCCTTCGCAAAGAAGCTGCGGCGCGGGGGTGGCCCGTCCTGACGTTCTCCAAGCCGGTGTCGCTCCGGGACCGGATCCCGGCCCCGTCGACAGCCGCGGTGGCAACGACGGCCGCGGTCGGTGTCAGTGCTCTCGCCGCCGGCGCGCTCACCTATTCGTTGTTGCGCCGCTTCGTGCTCTGAGGCAAGAAGTAATTGCCGTCACGATCAACCCTTGATGTGATCATGGTCACGGAGTACAAAGGAAGCACGGAAGCCCGGTGAGGCCAAGGTCGATTCAGAAGAGAAGATTCGACCTCCCGAATCGGACTCCCCAGCGCGGATCCCGGCACCCACGCGGAGCATGCCGCATAGAGGCAGAAGTGTTGCGGGCCTGCGTAATTACGAAAAGCGGATAACACGACAGCTCTTTGGGTAGGGCAGCAGTTACAGCGCATCGTAAGGACGCCGAGGCCAACCCACGCAGCCCCTGTTGCACGCTTGGTAACCGGTATCCGCGCTAGCGGGCGGCGAGCCGAAGCGATTCGGATCGCCGCCCGTTTTCATGTGCCAGCGCCCTCGGCGATCGCCAGCGCTTCACGTGCGCCGGCTTCCAGTCCGCGACAGCACAGCAGCAGCCATCGGCGAAGCCCATCGGCGGTGCCGGCCGCGAACTGCTGAGCGGCGGTCCGGTACTCGGCGGCGTTTCGCATCCAGTGCACCTCCGGCACCCCGAGACCGTGCGGGTCCAGACCGCTGGCCTGCGTCACCAACCGTGAGACCGCCCGCGCGACCACACCGTCGGCGCTTCCAAATGGCGCCAGCGTCAGGATCTCGCCGTGGGCGACCGCCGCGAGCACCGGCGCTGGTGCCTTGCTTGCTCCTGTCAGCAACCCGGCCAGCAGATCCAGCCGGTCGGCCACGTGCACGTCGTCGCGTGGCCGGCCCAATTCGTCGTCGCCGACGAGGTTCGCCGCAGCCAGGGTGTGCAGCCGTGCAAGTGCCTGCAACGGAGCCCGCTGCCAGACGGTTACGAGCGCTGTCTGCCCGCCCTCCAGCGCTTCTGCGACGCGCAGCGCGCCGGCCAGAATCGGGTCGCCCCCCGGTTCGTCGGATGCGAACCGGGGCGCACCGCCGTCCAGCGTCGAGGAAGCCTGAGCGGCGCGGACAGCGGCTTCCGCGGCGGTCGTTTGCCACCCACGGATGTTGGCCCGGTGCCGGTGTGCCTTCGCCAGTGCTTCGCTGGCCCGCTCGCCGGCCTCGGCCACGCCCGGCAACTCGGCCAGCGGTGCCAGCGGATCGTGATTCACCGGCGCCGCCCGGGAATCGCATCGAGAAGGCGGCGGGTGTATTCGTCGCGGGGATTCTCGAAGACGTCGTCCGTCGCTGCGTGTTCGACGACCCGGCCACGGCTCATCACGACGACGTCGTCCGCGATCTCGCGAACGACCGCCAAGTCGTGGCTGATGAACAGGTAGGTGAGCCCCAGCTGTGCTTGCAAGGTGTTGAGCAGGGCCAGAACCTGCGCTTGCACAACAACATCCAGCGCCGACACCGCCTCGTCGCAGACCAGCATTTCCGGCCGCAGCGCCAACGCCCTGGCGATCGCGACTCGCTGGCGCTGCCCACCTGACAGCTCGCGCGGGAACCGTCGCAGTGTCGACGACGGCAGGGCCACCTGGTCGAGCAATTCGCGGACGGCACGCTGCCGTGCGGCACGGTCGCCGATACCGTGCGTGCGCAGTGGCTCCTCGATGGTGCGGTATACCGAGTACATCGGATCCAAACTGCCGTACGGGTTTTGGAACACCGGCTGGACTCTGCGGCGAAATGCTTTGGCTGCGTCGTTGTCCATGGTGGCGACGTTCTGGCCGTCGAATCTCACGGTGCCCGAAGTGGGTTCGAGCAACCCGAGGACCATCCGCGCCACTGTCGTCTTGCCCGAGCCGGATTCGCCGACCACAGCGGTGGTGGTGGCCCGCCGAGTCGTGAACGACACTGCGTCGACCGCGACGATGTCCCGGCGCGCCCACGGCGCACCGACGCGGTACACCTTGCGCAGGTCCGTGACCACAAGCGCGTCATCGATCGGCTTGTCGGTGTGTTCGGCCGCTTCCTCGACGACCCGGCGGCGTGCCTCCACCACCGCGCGCCTGCGCACCGCCAGCGACGGCGCGGCAGCCACCAGCCGCTGCGTGTACTCATGTTGCGGGTCTTCGATAATCGCCTGCGCCGGACCGGATTCCACGACGGTTCCGCGGCACATCACGACGAGGTGTTCCGCCCGTTCGGCGGCCAGCGCCAAATCGTGGGTGATCAGCAGCAGAGCGGTGCCGAGTTGATCGGTAAGCGTGTCGAGGTGGTCGAGGACCTGCTTCTGCACCGTGACATCGAGCGCCGACGTCGGCTCGTCGGCGATCAACAGCTGGGGCTGGCCGGCCAGGCCGATCGCGATCAGCGAGCGCTGGCACAGGCCGCCGGACAGCTGATGCGGGTACTGGCCGGCGCGCTGAGCCGAGTCCGTCATGCCGGCGTCGTTGAGCAGCTGAACGGTCTTCGCACGCGCCGTCTTTCGATCGGCCATACCGTTGGCGCGCAACGCCTCACGGACCTGAAAGCCGACCTTCCAGACGGGGTTGAGATTGGTCATCGGGTCTTGCGGCACGTAGCCGATCCGTCGGCCGCGAATGCCCTCCAGTTCACGACGACCGGCATGGGTGATGTCCTCGCCGTCGAAGATGATGCGCCCACCGGTAACTCGGCCGCCCGCCGAGAGCAGGCCCAGCACCGCGGCGGCCGTCGTCGATTTTCCCGACCCGGACTCGCCTACCAGCGCCACGGTCTGGGCGGGATAAACAGTCAGCCGGCCATCTCGTACAGCTGGTGCGTCGTCACCGAACCGGACCTCCAGTTTGTCGATCGACAGCAGCGGCTCGGTCATATCCGTCGCCCTATCCTGGTGCGGGAGGCCGGGTCGAGCGCATCACGAAGGGCGTCACCCATCATCATGAACGCGAGGACGGTCAGCGCCAGAGCGCCTGCCGGATAGAACAAAATGGTTGAGCCCGAGCGCAATCGAGTCTGCGCCAGGTTGATGTCCCCGCCCCACGACACCGTGGAGCTGGGCAGCCCGACGCCCAGATACGACAACGTGGCCTCCGTGACAATGAAGATACCGAGGCTGATGGTGGCCACGACGATCACCGGTCCCAGCGCATTGGGAAGGACATGGCGGACCAGTGTGCCGAATCTGCTGACTCCCAGAGCTTTTGCGGCCACGACATACTCCGCGTTGCGGCCCGACAGCACCGCGCCACGCGTGATCCTGGCTACCTGCGGCCAGCCGAAAACCGTGAGCACCGCGATCACGGTCCATACCGTGCGCTCATGGAACACCTGCGCCAACACGATGGCAGCAAGCAGCAGCGGGATGCCGAAGAAGATGTCGGTGATCCGCGAGACGACGGCGTCCAGCCAGCCTCCGTAAAAGCCAGCCAGCGCGCCGAGGGTCGCGCCGATCAGCACGACCAATACCGTCGTGCCGAGTCCAACCACGATCGACGCGCGGGCGCCGTACACCGTTCGCGCGTAGACGTCGTGGCCTTGGAGATCGGTGCCGAACCAATGCTGTGCCGACGGCCCGAGCATGCTCTGGTCGGGGTCGGCGTACGTCGGGTCGGCGCTGGTGAACAACCAGGGAAAGACAGCAAGGGAAAGGACAAAAGCGATCAGCACCGCGGATACGATGAACAGCGGACGTGTGCGCAGATTTCGCCAGGCCTCCCGCCAGAACCCGCCTGGCGCAGTGGAATCCGTCTCGGCGGTGGTCTCGAGCGACCCGCCGATATATCGCTCCTGGCCCGGCCGCTCAGCCATAACGAATCCGTGGGTCTAGAGCGGCGTAGAGGACGTCGACGGCGAGATTGGCGACGAGGTAGACGACAACCAGCACGGTCGCGATCGACACCACTGTCGGCGCTTCGTGCCGGGTGATCGCCTGATACAGCGCACCGCCGACGCCGTGGATGTTGAAGATCCCCTCGGTGACGATCGCCCCAGTCATCAGCGCGCCGACGTCGACGCCCAAGTACGTGACAACGGGGATCAGCGAGTTGCGCAGGATGTGCACGGTGACCACGCGCGGTCGCGACAACCCCTTGGCCGTCGCTGTTCTCACGTAGTCGGCGCCGGCGTTCTCGCTCACCGCCGCTCGGGTGAGGCGTACGACGTACGCGAACGACACCGCACCGAGCACGAAACCCGGCAACAGTAGACGGCCGAACGTCGCCTTGTCACCAACGGTCACCGGCGCAATACCGAGCTTGATCCCGAAGACGTACTGCGCCAGAAATCCCAGCACGAAAATCGGCACGGCGATGATCACGAGGCTCGTCACCAGGATCGTCGCGTCGAACAGTCCGCCTTTGCGCAGTCCCGCGATCACACCGAACCCGATACCGAACACCGCCTCGACCGCGAGCGCCACCAGCGTCAGTCTGATTGTGACGGGAAAAGCCTGTGCCAGAACGTCTTTGACCGGAAGTCCAGAGAACGAGCGGCCCAGATCCCCGGTGAACACGCCTTGCAGGTACTTCAGGTACTGCAGCCAGAACGGGTCGCCGAGGTGGTATTGCGCCCGAAGCTGGGCGGCCAGTGCCGGGCTCACCGGACGATCGCCGCCGAGAACGGCGATCGGATCACCCGGCAGGAGAAACACCATTGCGTAGATCAGCAACGTCGCGCCGAGGAACACCGGGATCATCGCGAGCAGGCGACGACCGATGTAGAGAACCATACGATCAGTTCCTAGAGAGACCCTCGTAGTCCGGCAGCCCATTCCAGCGGATCTTCACATCGTGCACGGCTTGCGAATAGCCCGCCGCGTTGATGTAGTCCCACAGCGGCACAACAGCCATGTCGCGCAGCAAGACTTCCTGCGCCCTGTTGGTGAGCCAGTACGAATCCTTGATCGTCGTCGCGTTTTCGGCCCGGCCCACTGCCTCGTCGAACTCCGGGCTCGAATAGCCGGTGTCGTTGGACCCGGCACCCGTGACGAACAGTGGTTCAAGGAAATTGAGCATGGACGGATAGTCACCTTGCCAGCCCGCGCGGAAGGCAGTCTGGATCGAGCGGTCGGTGATCATCGTGCGGATCTGAGCGAACGTCGGTTGCGGCGCGCCGGCTGCGTCGATCCCGAGCGTGTTCTTGATGCTGTTGGCCACGGCGTCCACCCATTCCTGGTGGCCGCCGTCCGCGTTGTAGGCGATCTGATACGTCCCGGTCCACGGCGAGATCGCATTGGCCTGCGCCCATAACTGTTTGGCTCGCGCCGGATCGAAGTTGAGCGCGTCGCTGCCGAGGATGTTCCCGTCGTATCCCGGTAGCGAACGTGCCGTGAATTCCGTTGCGGGCGCACGGGTGTCGTTGAAGATCTGCTTGCAGATCTGCGGCCGGTTGATCGCGGCCGAAAGGGCAGCGCGGCGCAGCTTGCCCTCCTCACCGTCGAAATGTGGCAGCCGCACCGGTGTGTCCAGGGTGGCGTTCTGCGCGGTCGGCGCCGTGAGCGCGCGGTCGCCGAGGTCTTTGTGGTAGGTCGGCAGCGCGCTGGACGGGATGGTGTCCAGAACGTCGAGATTGCCGGCAAGCAGATCGGCGTATGCCGTGTCGAGGTTCGCATAGAAGACGAACTTCAGGCCCTTGTTTTTCGGTGGCCGGCTGCCCTTGTAGTCGGGGTTGGGCACGAGATCGATCTTTACGTTGTGCTGCCAGACGTCGCCGTCGGCGAGCTTGTAGGGCCCATTGCCGATCGGGTGCTGGCCGAACGCGGCCATGTCCTTGAACGCCACGTCAGGCAGCGGGTAGAACGGGGTGAACCCCAGGCGCATCTTGAAGTCGATCGTGGGCGCCTTCAGCTTCACCGTGAACTCGTTGTCGCTCACCACGTTCAACCCGGACATGGTTTTCGCGGTGGGTTTCGCCCCGGGCTCCTGCGGCGCGACGGCGTCAAATCCCTCGATCGGGCTGAAAAAGCTCTGCTGCAGTTGGGCATTCGTGGTCAGCGCGCCGTAGTTCCACGCGTTGACGAACGAGTGGGCCGTCACCGGGGAGCCGTCGGTGAACTTCCAGCCTTGTTTGAGGGTGATCCGGTAGTTGACGTTATCGGTGGACTCGATGGACTCGGCCACCTCGAGTGAGGGAGTTCCGTTGTTGTCGTAGGTCATTAGGCCCGCGAACAGCCGGTCGACGATCCGACCGCCGTTGGTCTCGTTGGTGTTGGTCGGGATCAGCGGGTTCTGTGGCTCGCCCCCGTTGACCGAAACGACATCGGATGAGCCGCCACCGCCACCGCCTCCGCTGCAGCCCGACAACGTCATCGCCGGCGCGAGCAGGATGACGACGGTCATCAACCCAGCGGTGAGACGCGAGGTACGCATTCGGCTCATTGCGCCGACAATAGGCGTTCCAGCCATTGTGTCGCTGATTAGGCTCGGGTCTATGACCGAGACGCAAGCTGATGGCCCCGCGACCTACCCGCCGTCGGAGGATTTCGCCGCACAAGCCAACGCCAACGCCGACCTGTACAAGGCTGCCGATGCCGACCGATTGGAGTTCTGGGGCGAGCAGGCGAACCGGCTGTCGTGGCAGACCCCGTTCACCGAGGTTCTCGACTGGTCGGAGGCGCCGTTCGCGAAGTGGTTCGTCGGCGGCAAGCTCAACGTCGCGTACAACTGTGTCGACCGGCACGTCGAGGCCGGCAACGGCGACCGCGTCGCGATCTACTGGGAAGGCGCACCGGAGGGCGACAGCCGCGAGATCACGTATTCGGAGCTGCTCGCCGAGGTGTCGAAAGCGGCCAACGCGCTCACCGAGCTCGGACTGGAAGCCGGCGACCGCGTGGCGATCTACATGCCGATGGTGCCCGAGGCGATCGTGGCGATGCTGGCGTGCGCGCGCATCGGTGTGCTGCACAGCGTCGTCTTCGCCGGGTTCTCCGAGAAGGCGCTGCGGGCGCGCATCGAAGACGCCGAGGCCAAGTTGCTGATCACCACCGACGGCCAGTACCGCCGCGGCAAGGCGGTCTCGCTGAAGGAAGCTGCCGACAAGGCGGTGGAGGGCCAGGACTGCGTCCAGCACGTGCTCGTCGTGCAACGCACGGGAATCGACGTGCCGTGGACCGAGGGCCGCGACCTGTGGTGGCACGACACCGTCGACAGCGCGTCCAGCGAGCACACCCCGGAGGCGTTCGACGCTGAGCACCCGCTGTTCCTGCTGTACACGTCGGGCACCACCGGCAAGCCCAAGGGCATCATGCACACCACCGGCGGCTACCTCACGCAGTCGTCGTACACGCACCACAACGTGTTCGACGTGAAGCCCGAGACCGACGTGTACTGGTGCACCGCCGACATCGGCTGGGTCACCGGCCACACCTACATCGTCTACGGCCCGCTCTCCAACGGCGTGAGCCAAGTCGTCTACGAGGGCACCCCGGCCTCGCCCGACGAGCACCGGCACTTCCAGGTGATCGAAAAGTACGGTGTCACAATCTATTACACCGCTCCAACTGTGGTCCGCATGTTCATGAAGTGGGGTCGCGAGCTTCCCGACGCGCATGATCTGTCGAGTCTGCGGTTGCTTGGGTCCGTCGGTGAGCCCATCAACCCGCAGGCGTGGCGTTGGTACCGCTCAGCATTCGGCGGGGACCGCACCCCGGTCGTCGACACCTGGTGGCAGACCGAGACCGGGGCGATCATGATCTCGCCGCTGCCGGGCGTGACGGCGGCCAAGCCGGGGTCGGCGATGAAGGCGCTGCCCGGTATCTCGGCCAAGATCGTCGACGACGACGGCAACCAGCTCAAGCCCGGCTCCGATCACGGCGAGCAGCCCAGCGGTTACCTGGTTCTCGATCAGCCGTGGCCGTCGATGCTTCGCGGCATTTGGGGCGATCCCGAGCGGTACAAGGACACCTACTGGTCGAAGTTCGCAGAGCAGGGCTGGTACTTCGCCGGCGACGGTGCCCGCTACGACGCCGACGGCAACATCTGGGTGATGGGGCGCATCGACGACGTCATGAACGTCTCCGGGCACCGAATCTCCACGGCCGAGGTGGAGTCCGCGCTCGTAGGTCACTCGGGAGTCGCAGAGGCCGCGGTCGTCGGCGCCACCGACGACGACACCGGGCAGGCCGTCTGTGCGTTCGTGATCCTCGAGGGCCATGCCCAGGACCGCGGCGACGACATGGTCGAGGAACTGCGTCAACAGGTGGCCAAGGAGATCTCGCCAATCGCCAAACCGCGAGAAATCCATGTCGTGCCGGAGCTGCCGAAGACCAGAAGCGGCAAGATCATGCGCCGCCTGCTTCGCGACGTCGCCGAGGGGCGCGAACTCGGAGACACCTCGACGCTGGTGGACCCAAGCGTGTTCGAAGCAATCCGCGCCAGTAAGTAGGCCGCCACTTCGCGAAATGGAATTCCATGTAGTGATCTTCGCGATTGAGCTACATGGAATTCCATTTCGCGGCAGAGGTGGGCGCGCTAAACGACGGGGACGAAGCCCGCGCCCGGTCGGCCCTTCGCGTTGAGGTCGGCCAACACCGCGGTAAACGACTCGGCCACCGCCGGGGTGTGCAGCGGGATGTACTTGATCACGCACGTCGGCAAGTCCTCGCTGAACGCGCCGTGGATCATCCCCACCAGGATGTTGTTGACGGTCATCGGCGCGCCCGAATCACCAGGCCGGCCGCACACCTGGCTGAGGATCGTGCCCGGTTGCTCGCCGGGCCCCCACGTGACACCACACGAATATCCGGTGGTGCGGCCCAGCTTGCAGGCGATCTGACCGAAGGTCGGATCGGGGCCGATACCGTCGATCCGGAAACCGTTGTAGCTGTTGACCGGTGCCACCTTGGCCGGGTCGAACTTGATCACCGCGTAGTCCAGCGCATCGTTGCCCGTGACCATCACGCCGAGCGTGCCGGCTCCCGGCGTGCCCTCCGCGCCGACCGGCGCGCCGGGGCCACCGCAGTGCGCAGATGTGAATCCGACGAGATTGCCCTGGTTGTCGTTGCCGATCGCGGTGAGCGTGCACGCGTCCTCGCCGTTGACGATGATCGCCGCCCCTCCGCCTATCGCGACCTTGTCGGCCGACGACGCGACGCCCGGCGCGCAGACGCAGAGAAGGGTCACGACCATCACCGCCAGGCGCGGGATATGCGCCATCCCCAAGAGAGACTCCCGTCAACGAGAACCAAATCGTATCGAAAACACCAGCAGCACCTTGCGTACCAACTGCGCGTGCCGCGGGTTAGATGGCCGAACTCGTCCCGGCTGCAGGCGCGTGGCAACATAACTCATCGACGAGCGAATGACAGCGGGGAGGACTTCCGTGACCAACGGTGATCGCAGAGACGGAGTGCCGAACACCATCACGTCGATTCCGCTCACCGACCCGCATGCGCTGCCGGCCAACCCGTCCATCGGTGAGCTCGTCAAGGAGGCCACGACCCAGGTATCGACCTTGGTGCGCGCGGAGGTCGAGCTGGCCCGCACCGAGATCACCCGGGACGTCAAGAGGGGTCTGACCGGCAGCGTCTTTTTTGTCGCTGCGCTGGTGGTGCTGTTTTACTCGACGTTTTTCCTTTTCTTCTTCTTCGCCGAGCTGCTCTCGATCTGGCTGGAGAGATGGGCCTCCTACCTCATCGTTTTCGGCCTGATGGTGGTTACGACGGCGCTGCTCGCGCTTCTCGGCTTTCTCAGGGTGCGGCGAATCCGCGGGCCGAAAGAAACCATCGCGTCGGTGAAGGAAACCCAACAGGCACTGATGCACTCTCACAAACCTGAGCCCGAAGGTCCTGGAGGGAGGCCGGGCGGTCGGACTGACCCGTCAGGCTGGTAGTGCCCCCGCCTGCACCGTCGGTCGTCCGCATCGATGGGCCCTGGCGACATCTTGACGTGCACGCCAACGGGATTCGCTTTCACGTCGTGGAAGCCCGACCCGAGAATGCCTCCGATCCCGACGTCGCTGACCGACGTCCGTCCCCGTTGCCGCTGGTGGTGCTGCTGCATGGCTTCGGCTCGTTCTGGTGGTCGTGGCGACACCAGCTGCGCGGCCTGACCGGAGCCCGCGTTGTAGCGGTCGACCTTCGCGGATACGGCGCGAGCGACAAACCACCGCGCGGCTACGACGGCTGGACGCTGGCCGGTGACACGGCAGGGCTGATCCGTGCGTTGGGGCATTCGTCGGCCACGCTCGTGGGCCACGCAGACGGCGGCCTGGTCTGCTGGGCCGCTGCGATGCTGCACCCACGACTTGTCCGCGCAATCGCCGTCGTCAGCTCGCCGCACCCCGGCGCGCTGCGCGCGTCGGCACTGACCCGGCGCGACCAGGGCCGGGCGTTGCTGCCGTGGTTGCTGCGCTGTCAGGTGCCGATGTGGCCCGAGCGTTGGCTCACCAGGAACAATGCCGACGAACTAGAAGAACTGTTTCATTCCCGAGCAGGCCCCAAATGGACTGACACCGAAGACTTCTCAACAACGATGCAGCACTCGCGCCTGGCCATCCAGATCCCAGGCGCGGCACACTGCGCCATGGAGTACCAGCGGTGGGCGGTACGCAGCCAGCTGCGTCGCGAAGGGCACCGCTTCATGCGTTTGATGAATCGCCAACTGGCGATACCGATGCTGCACCTCCGGGGCGACGCCGATCCCTTCGTTCTCGCCGACCCGGTGCGGCGCACGGAGCGGTATGCGCCCAACGGACGATACGTATCGGTGTCAGGTGCTGGACATTTCAGTCATGAAGAGGCACCGGATGTGGTCAGCGAGCAACTGATGCGGTTCTTCGACCACGTCTATGACGGCTGAGTGGTCAGCCGGAAATGCACGGACCGGTGGCCACCGGCGCAGTGTTACCCACTCGCTCCATCTGGCGCGCCACCTCGGCGGCGGTGAGGACAAATCCCGTTTCTGGATCGTCGACTGCGGCCCCGAACACCACACCCAGAACGCGACCGTTGAGGTCGATCAGCGGCCCACCCGAATCACCTTGGCGCACAGTGCCTCTGATCATGTACACCTCCCGGTTGACTGTCGTCGTGCGATAGATGTCAGGCCCGTTGAGCTGAATGACCTGGCGGATCCTGGCCGGAGTCGCGACGAACGAACCACCGCCCGGGTAGCCCAGGACGAGAGCGTCCGCGCCGGTGTTCGCGGGAGCATCGACAAAGGTGAGCTTTGGCGCTTGCAGGTTCGGCACGTCGAGGATCGAGATGTCGGCGTTCGGGTCATAGGACACGACGTGCGCGTCAGAGGTGGCGCCGTCGGCTTCGACCGAGATCGTGTCCGCTCCCGCGACGACGTGCGCGTTGGACATCACCCGGTTGGGCGCGACGACGAATCCGGTCCCTTCGAGCACCTTGCCGCAGGAGTTGGCCACTCCTTTGATCTTGACGACGCTGGGCGCAACGGCGGCCACCACCGGATTGCCTGACAGGTTTGCATCCGGAGCATCGACCGGCAGGATCGGGCGGGGGCCGAACGGCTTCCATACGTCGGTGATTCCGCTGGTACTGAAGAGGTTCGCCAGCCTGCTCGGCACCTTCTTCAGCCACCCTGGCGCGAATTCGTCAACAGTGCTGCGGATAGCCGAGTCTTCGCACGCTTTGGCCAATGTCGCCTGACCCGACTTCTCCAGTGGTGTCGCCAAGAGCCACGCAGCCACCATCACGGCGAAGATCTGCAACGCCACACCGGCGATCGAGTCGATGGTGCGCATGACATTGTTGCGGATCGCTCCTCGGAATCCGCGTCCGACAACGACGCCCGCGACTTCACCGATCACCACTAGGCTGAGAACGAGGAAGACCGTGATGAACAGCCGTGTCCGCGGCCCGCTGACGTGAAGAACGATGTGCGGCGCAAGCAGTACACCCGCCACCGCGCCCAAGACCACGCCGATGAACGACATCGTCGACCCGAGCGCACCCGAGTTCCATCCGGACAGGGCAGCAAGCGTCGCGAACCCGACCACGATCCAATCGAACCAGTTGAGGCGATCTCGCAGCAGCACAACGGCAATGACGACCAGGGCGACGGTGAAGATGTATCCCAACACCAGCCCGGCGACCGCCAGCTCCCTGCCGCGCTCGCGTCGTCGGCTGATCTCTGACAGCGCCGTGTTCCCGAACGCAATGGCCAAAGGAGGGACGCAGAACGCGAACACCAGCGCCGCGATCGCATTGCCGTTCACCGGACGTACTTCCGGGTACGGATTCCGAGGCGGCGCCACCGGCATCGGCCGGCGGCCCGGCATCGGCCGGCGGCCCGGCATCGTCACCGGCGTGCCTCGATGTGTGCGCCGTCCCCGTGGGAACCGTTGTGCACCAATGCCATCGCGTCCTCGAGTTCGCGAACGTCATCGTCGTTCCAGGGTTGCGTCCAGCCTGCGCAGTCGAGCATCGCCGAAATCACCTGACCGGTGAATCCCCACACCAGCATCTCGTTGAGGACGAAGGCCGGTCCGGCGAACCTGCGGGTGAGGTTGCTGCGATAGACCATCAGCCGGTTCTGGGGATTTACGAACGCCCGCAACGGAACTCGCGCCACGATCGCGGTCTCGGCCTCGTCCATTACCGAGACCGGGCCGGGGTCAGGCGAGTACGCGAGCACGGGGACCACGTGGAACCCCGACGGAGGAATGAAGGTCTTCTCCAGCGTCGCCAGTGGCCGCAGCCGGGAGGTGTCGATGCCAGTCTCCTCCCATGCCTCACGGAATGCGGTGTCGATTGGACCGGTATCGCCCGGGTCGACTGCGCCGCCTGGAAACGCGGCCTGGCCGGCGTGATGGCGCAGCGTCGATGCGCGGACTGTCAGCAGAAGATCGGCATCCTGCGGAAAGCCCTCCCCTGCGGCATCTTCGGGCCCCGAGAACAGCGTGAGCACGGCCGCGTCACGTGGCGCCCGTGTCAGCGAGGCGGTCACGTTGGCGACGGTGACCATCGCGAGTACCTCCGCCGGCAGGCGGCGTCGATAGGCGGCGGGCACGCAATGGGCGTTGGCGACCAGAGGTTTGAGCCAATCCGGGGCAGCATCAGGAGTCAGCACGTCCGTCGGACCCGCTGGACTCACCGAGGCGCTCCCATCGTTTGTTCGACCGCTGTCGCGATCTCGTCGGCGCTGGCGAACGCCCGCGGCAGGATGCCGGCAACGCTACCGTCAGCACGCAGTACCACCGACGTAGGTACGACATTCGGCACGCGCAGTGCCGCCGAGACGCGTTTGTCGCCGTCCTGCCAGGTCGGCAGCGTAACTCGCCAGTCGGCCAGGCGCGACAGCGCAGCGCCCGCTTCGCTGTCCTCGTGCACCGTGATCACCGTCAATGCCGCACCCACTCGTCGCTGATACTCCGCCATCGCGGGCAACTCCACGGCGCACGGAGCACACCAGTACGCCCATAGATTCAGCAGCACTGCCCGTCCGGCGACAGCCCTTCCGGCGTCGACGGTCGCGCCGTCGCCCAGGCATTGGACCGTCACGCCCCGCAGCGGCGATGTGGCGACGGCGGCGCCGGCAGGTGGGCACGGCGCCAAAGCCGCACGCCGGCGCAGGTCCGCCAGATCTGGGGCGTTGGGTGCCGCAACGCTGAGCCCGGGCCGCTCGCTGTTGGCGGCAGGCTCACGCAATTCCAGCGCGAGGGCGACGATGAGCGCGGCCACCACGACCAACACCGCCACGGTCCAGCGGGTCGTCGTTGTCATCGGCGGATGGTCGCTCGGGCGAGCCTCGCTCGGCGGCTGATGGTCGCTCGGGCGAGCCTCGCTCGGCCGGGTTGGTGCATGTTCACAGCCCGGCCAGGGCCAACAGGTGTTCGGTTTCTGGTCCCTTCACCAGAGCTGCCGCGATCTCGGGCTCAGTGGGGCCCAGGCCGAACGACGGGCAGTCCTTGGCCAGCACGCACACTCCGCACGCCGGTCGCCTGGCGTGGCAGACCCGTCGTCCGTGAAATATCACCCGATGGCTGAGCAACGTCCACTCACTGCGCTCAATCAGTTCACCGACCGCGGTTTCCACCTTCACCGGGTCGGTCTCGTCGGTCCACCCCCAGCGCCGCACCAGCCGTCCGAAATGCGTGTCGACGGTGATGCCGGGCACCCCGAACGCGTTCCCAAGGATCACGTTGGCCGTCTTGCGGCCCACCCCGGGCAGCGTCACGAGCTCCTCCATCGTGGCGGGCACCTTGCCGTCGAATCGCTCCTCGAGCGCCTGCCCGAGTTTGATCAGCGAGTTGGCCTTGTTGCGGTAGAACCCGGTCGTGCGGACCAGGTCCTCGAGCTCGGTCCGGTCGGCCTGCGCGTAGTCGCGCGCGGTGCGGTACCGCTTGAACAACGCGGGCGTGGCCAGGTTGACCCCTTTGTCGGTGCTCTGCGCCGACAGAATCGTCGCGACGGTCAGCTCCAGCGGATTGGTGAAGTCCAGTTCGCAATAGACGAGGGGAAAGGCTTGGGCCAGCATGCGATTCATTCGCCGGGCCCGGCGCACGAGACCCAGGCGAGTCTCCGTCGCCCAACGCCGCTGCGCAGAGGCGGTCCGCGTCGATGAGCCGCTTGCGCGAAGAGGATCCTGTCCGGTCGCAGTCACACGCCAAGGGTACTGACCGGTGACTGGTCTTCTCTCCCGTCGCTTCGCTCGCCCCTCTTCGTGACCCCGTTGAGATGTTCGGCGTGTTTACTACTGCCTGTGTCATGGCCGTTTGTGGTGTTCATCCCGGGTTTGCTGATGCTGGCAGCCTTCGGGTTGGGGCACCTCGAAAGCCGGCTCGGCCGCGGTTCCGTCGGCGCCGCGGATGTGGCCGAGTTCCTGGCGCACGCTCAGCCGACGGACATGACGAGGCTCGCAAGTGACGGCATGTCAGAAGCGCTGGAGTGTCTGCAGCGGCGCCAGATGAGCCGCTTTACGCCATCCCGGGAGCCCGCGAGCTATTCCCGCGCCTTCCCGCAATATGTCCACGCTCGGCCAATTCCGCAATTTCGACAGACTTGACGTGCGGATTCTGTGTAGCGTCAAAGGGTCATAAGACACACCGACCGCTGGCCGGAGAGAAAAGCCCGCCAGTGGTCGGCGCAAGCGTGTGTGTACTACACGAGAGCTGAAGAGGGACAACGTGGACGAGATCCTGGCCAGAGCCGGAATCTTCCAGGGTGTCGAGCCCAGCGCGGTGGCTGCGCTGACGAAACAACTGCATCCGGTTGACTTTCCGCGCGGACACACGGTTTTCGCCGAGGGCGAGCCCGGTGATCGCCTGTACATCATTATTTCCGGCAAGGTGAAGATCGGGCGCCGCTCGCCGGACGGTCGGGAGAATCTGCTGACGATCATGGGCCCGTCGGACATGTTCGGCGAGCTCTCGATCTTCGACCCCGGCCCGCGCACGTCGAGCGCGACGACGATCACCGAAGTGCGCGCCGTGTCGATGGACCGCGACGCGCTGCGGGCCTGGATTGCCGACCGGCCTGAGATTGCTGAGCAATTGCTGCGAGTTTTGGCGCGTCGGCTCCGGCGCACCAACAACAACCTGGCCGACCTCATCTTCACCGATGTGCCCGGCCGCGTGGCCAAGCAGTTGCTGCAGTTGGCGCAGCGATTCGGGACGCAGGAGGGCGGCGCCTTGCGGGTCACCCATGACCTCACGCAGGAGGAGATCGCGCAGCTTGTGGGCGCGTCGCGAGAGACGGTGAATAAGGCGCTCGCCGACTTCGCCCATCGTGGCTGGATCAGGCTGGAGGGCAAGAGCGTTCTGATCTCCGACTCCGAACGGCTTGCCCGCCGAGCGAGGTAACGAGCGAGCATCCGGCCCCGCGCCCGCTGAGCCTTCTTGCGATTTCGGCGTGCTTACCGACGCTCAGCGTAGGTTTGCACGCCGAAATCACTGGCGGAGGTAGTCGAGTTGGGCCTGCACGCTTGACTCGGCGGCGTCCCACAGCTTCTCGTCGACGTCGGTGTAGACGTGTTCGACGACCTGGCGGGCTGTCGCTTCGTCGCCGAGCACCTCGAGCGCAGCGCGCACCTGGTTCAGCCGCTCCTCTCGGTGCCAGAGGTACATGTCGGCGACGCTTTCGAGGTCCGGCAGATCCGGGCCGTGTCCCGGTAACACCACGCGGCTGCCCAGGCCCCGCAGCCGCTTCAGCGACTCCAGGTAATCGCTGAGGCTGCCGTCCTCAGGGTCGATGACCGTGGTCCCGCGGCCCAACACGGTGTCGGCGGTCAGCACCGCATCGCTCAACACGAATGACAGCGAGTCGGCGGTGTGGCCTGGTGTGGCGATCACCGTGATCCGCACGCCTGCCGCGTCGATCACCTCGCCTTCGGACAGCGGACGCCCCATGGCTCGCAGGAAGCCGCTCCCGACCGCACGCACCGGCGCGCCGGTCAGCTCGACGATCTTGTCGATGCCCCCGGTGTGGTCCTCGTGCCGGTGGCTGATCAGCACCAGTGACACCGTGCCGAGTTCGGCGATTCGGCCGATGTGCTCGGCGTCGTCCGGACCGGGGTCGACAACCACGATCTCGTCGCTGGCGGGGTCACGCAGCACCCACGTGTTGGTGCCTTCCAGCGTCATCAAGCCGGGGTTGTTGCACAACAGCACCGACGCTGTCTCTGTCACCGGGCGCAGGAGGCCGTATGCCGGATGTTCCAGCGCCGATGAACTCACGCGAGCTCGACGACGACTTCGACCTCGACGGGCGCGTCGAGGGGCAACTCGGCCACCCCGACCGCTGACCGGGCATGGGCGCCCGCGTCCGTGAACACCTCTCCGAAAAGTTCCGAGGCACCGTTGAGCACGCCCGGCTGCCCGGTGAACCCCGGCGCAGACGCAACGAAGCCGACGACCTTGACCACGCGACCGATCGCGTCGACACCCACGAGGGCGTCGATCGCGGCGAGCGCGTTGATCGCACAAATGCGCGCCAACGCCTTGCCCTGCTCCGCGCTGACCTCGCCGCCAACCTTTCCGCTGCGGAGCAGGTTGCCATCCACCAGCGGCAGCTGGCCCGAGGTGAAAACAAGGTTGCCCGCGCGCACCGCGGGCACGTATGCGCCCAAAGCCTTTGCAGCCGTTGGCAGCTCGATGCCGAGCTCATCGAGCCGGGCACGCCACGACGGGCGCTCGGTCATTTCGGCCTCTTCATGTACGCGACGTGCTGCTCGCCGGAGGGCGCCGGAACCACCGCGACCAATTCCCAGCCGTCATCACCCCAGTTGTCGAGAATCTGCTTCGTCGCGTGAATCAACAGCGGGACGGTCGCGTACTCCCACTGAACCTTCTTGTGCTCGTCACGCCCGCCGTCCGCTTCGCTCATGGCGCTAACCCTAACGGCCGGCAGACCGTGGTTGGTTAGCATGCTGAGGTGGCAACCACACGCGAGGCCTGGCCCGAGACTGGCTGGCCGGCCCGGGTGCGGGACGCGCGTCTGCACTTCGTCACGGGAAAAGGCGGCACCGGTAAGTCCACAATTGCCGCGGCCCTTGCGCTGGCGCTGGCAGCGGGCGGGCGCAAAGTACTCCTCATCGAGGTGGAGGGCCGCCAGGGCATTGCGCAGCTTTTCGACGTTCCTCCGCTGCCCTATCAAGAGGTGAAGATCGCGACGGCCGAGCGGGGCGGCGAGGTCTGCGCGCTCGCCATCGACATCGAAGCCGCGTTCCTTGAATACCTTGAGATGTTCTACAACCTCGGATTGGCCGGCCGCGCAATGCGGCGGATCGGCGCGGTCGAGTTCGCGACGACGATCGCGCCGGGTCTTCGCGACGTCCTATTGACCGGAAAGATCAAGGAAACCGTGACGCGCGGTGACAAGCCCGCGCGGGCTGCGAAGGCACGTGTTTACGACGCCGTCGTGGTCGACTCGCCGCCAACGGGGCGGATCACCCGGTTCCTCGACGTCACCAAGGCGGTCTCCGACCTCGCCAAAGGCGGCCCTGTGCACTCGCAAGCCGAGGGTGTGGTGAAGCTGCTTCACTCGGATCTGACCGCAATCCATATAGTCACACTCCTTGAGGCGTTGCCGATGCAGGAGACCGTCGAGGCCATCGACGAGCTGCAGAAGATGGGCCTGTCGGTGGGCAGCGTGATCGTGAACCGGACCTTGCCGGTGTATCTGCAGCCCGACGATCTCGCCAAGGCCGCTGAGGGAGACGTCGACGCGGACGCAGTGCGGACCGGACTGGCGACTGCAGGCGTGAAACTCAGCGACGCTGATTTCGCCGGCCTGCTCACCGAGACGATCCAGCACGCAACCAGATTGAAGGCGCGCGCCGAAGCGGCCGAACAGCTCGACGAGATCCATGTGTCCAGGCTCGAACTGCCGAATCTGACCGATGGCGTCGATCTCGGCAGCCTGTACGAACTCGCGGACGAGCTTGCCCAGCAGGGGGTTGGGTGAGTACCGACCCGAAGATCAGACGACAGCGAGCAGCCGCGCCGCCGATTCTGGACATGGGCTCGATTCTTGCCGACACCTCCAACCGAGTGGTGGTGTGCTGCGGTGCCGGCGGTGTCGGCAAGACGACGGCTGCGGCAGCGATGGCACTGCACGCGGCTGAGAACGGCCGCATGGTAGTGGTTTTGACCATCGACCCTGCGCGCCGGCTGGCGCAGGCTCTTGGCATCGACGACCTGGGCAACACACCGCAACGTGTTCCGCTCGGTCCCGATGCCAAAGGCGAACTGCACGCGATGATGCTGGACATGCGCCGGACATTCGACGAGATGGTTACCGAGTACTCGGCACCTGAACGCGCGCAAGCGATTCTGGACAACCCGTTTTACCAGACGGTAGCGACCTCGCTTGCGGGCACGCAAGAGTACATGGCGATGGAGAAGCTCGGACAGCTTGTGTCCCAAGACAAATGGGATCTGGTGGTGGTTGACACCCCGCCGTCGCGCAATGCTCTGGATTTCCTCGACGCACCCAAACGTCTGGGCAGTTTCATGGACGGCAGGCTCTGGAAACTGCTGCTTGGGCCCGGGCGGGGCATCGGTCGACTGGTGACCGGCGCCGTCGGGCTCGCGATGCGCGCCTTGTCGACTGTTCTCGGCTCGCAAATGCTCTCGGACGCTTCGGCGTTCGTCCAATCGCTGGATTCCACCTTCGGCGGATTCCGGGAAAAGGCCGACCGCACATACGCGTTGCTCAAGCAGCCCGGCTCGCAGTTCGTCGTGGTATCGGCACCCGAGCCGGACGCACTCCGCGAGGCGGCGTTCTTCGTGGACCGTCTCACGCAAGAGGAGATGCCGCTGGCCGGGTTGATCCTCAATCGCACCCACCCGACGCTGTCCGGGCTGCACCTCGAGTCAGCGGTCGACGCCGCCGAAGACCTGGAGTCGACGGATCCCGAATCGTTGGCCGGGGCGGTCCTGCGAATTCATGCCGACCGCGCTCACACCGCCAAGCGGGAAGTCAGGCAGCTTTCGCGCTTCACCGGCGCCAACCCGAACGTGCCGATCGTCGGCGTGCCGTCGCTGCCGTTCGACGTGTCAGATCTGGATGCGCTGCGCGCGATCGCCGATCAACTCACCACGACGAAGGCGGCGTAGAGCGCGACTCGCCGAGTCAGTGGCCGAACTTCACGAACGCCGTGCGCGCCAGGATCGTATGGGGGGGTTCCTCGGGCCGATCGGGCTCGGTAAGTGCGAAGAGTTCGATCTTGACCTTGGCGATGGGGAGATTCACAGTCACATTGTCGTCGAGCGACTGGAGCCCTCCCCTGCTGCAGACCCTGCGAGTTTCATGCGTTGCGCGGACTTTTCCTCCGCCGAGGAAGGAGATAACGGCCCACGTGCAAATTTGGTCGTCTCCGGTGCCGCCGTTGTCGCTATACATCTTGCCGATGACTTGCACCCGCGTCGCGTTGGCGTAGTAGGCATTGCCGTCCCAACAGACGACGGCCGTGCCCCTGGGTGCCCCGCCGAGATGGGGGTCGTCTCCGTAGTCGGCAAAATCACCTTCGAGGCTGATCTGATCGACTTGATTCCACGAAACGCCTTGGCTGCACGCTGATCGGTCATACGCCTGGGCGGCTGGCACGCCTTGAGCCGCACCCGCGAACAATACGGTCAGCGTCGCTGTTTGCACCGCTAGCCGATTCCGCTTGCTCCGGATGCCTTTGGCGCTCGCCGGACCCGGCGCCCGAATCGTGCTCATTAGCTGGTGCTCCTGCCGTGCAACAAAGGAGTTCCGTTGACCCAGACGGTCAAACGGCGGGCAGAAGCGATGCCTACAGCCTGGCGGTCCCAATTAGTTTGCAAGGCCCGAACTACTGCGCAAAACATTACGCGCCACTGACTGCCGCGTAGCGAGTTTCAGCGAAAGACCGCCAACCTTCAGCAGACGCTGCTAGACGGCGCTGCGATGCTTGCGCTGCGCGGAGAAGAACTCTGACCAGGAGACGACGTCGGGATGCTGCTTGAGCAACGCTCGCCGCTGGCGTTCGGTCATGCCACCCCACACCCCGAACTCCACCCGGTTGTCCAGCGCATCGGCGCCGCAGTCGGCAATCACCGGGCAGTGGCGGCAGATCACCGCCGCCTTGCGCTGTGCTGCGCCCCGGACGAACAGTTCGTCGGGGTCGGACGCACGACATCGCGCTTGTGACACCCACGCAATCCGGGCTTCCGCTACCGCGCCTTGGACCATCGCTTGTAGCGAACCTGTTGTGGTCCTCCGCGCCGCGGGCCGTGTACCTGACACCAGCGTTCCCCTTCTTTCGGCCGCCTGGTAAGGGGCGGGCGTTCCGGCGGCGACCACAAGAAATGCGATCTACGCCACACTGTGCAGGCTTTTGTTACCTATATCGCACTGTGATTACAAATTAGGTGGTCAGGTATCGTTTGCGCAACAGTTTGGTACCGGTTTTTTTGGGACGGCCGTGCCGTCATCCCCTGCCGTTCACCTCTTCGGACTGTGCGCAAGCCCCTCGCGTCGACCCAAACTTGACGCGGAAGGTAATTATGCTGGGCAAACACGCCGAATCCAAGAGCTAGGCCGTCCGTATCGCGTGACGGATAATGCCGCCGCGTAGTTTGTACTCTTGTACTCATGTCGCAGCGCCCTCCGACCGGGGTGACGGTTGTCAAGCTCGCGTGGTGCTGTCTCCTTGCCGGAGTCGTCGCCGCGGCCCTGATGTTTCCCTTCGCCGGCGGAATCGGCTTGATGTCCAACCGGGCATCTGATGTCGTGGCAAACGGCTCCGCGCAGTTGGTCGAGGGCGAAGTCCCTCAGGTCTCGACGATGGTCGACGCCGCCGGGAACCCGATTGCATGGCTGTATTCACAGCGCCGGTTCGAGGTGCCCAGCGAGAAGATCGCCGACACGATGAAGCTTGCGATCGTTTCCATCGAGGACAAGCGGTTTGCCGAGCACAACGGCGTCGACTGGCAGGGCACGCTGACCGGGCTTGCCGGCTACGCGTCAGGCGACCTCGAGACCCGCGGCGGCTCGACCATCGAACAGCAGTACGTGAAGAACTACCAACTGCTCGTCACCGCGCAGACAGACGCTGAGCGCCGCGCCGCGGTCGAGACCACCCCGGCCCGCAAGCTGCGCGAGATCCGGATGGCGCTCACGCTCGACAAGTCGTTCCCGAAGTCGGAGATTCTGACCCGCTACCTCAACCTGGTGTCGTTCGGAAACGGCTCGTTCGGCATTCAAGATGCGTCTCAGACCTACTTCGGCATCGATGCCTCCCAACTGAACTGGCAGCAGGCGGCGCTGCTGGCGGGCATGGTGCAGTCCACTACGGCATTGGACCCGTACACCAATCCCGACCGCGCCCTTCAGCGCCGAAACGTGGTGCTGGACACCATGATCGACAATTTCCCCGACCAGGCCGACGCGCTGCGGGCGGCAAAGGCGGAGCCGCTGGGCGTGCTGCCGGTCCCCCAACAACTGCCGCGGGGATGCATCGCCGCCGGCAACCGCGCGTTCTTCTGTGACTACGCCCTCGAATACCTGTCGCGCGCGGGGATCAGCAAGGAGCAGGTGGCTCGCGGCGGGTACCTGATCAAGACCACTCTCGATCCGCACGTCCAGGACTCCGTCAAGAGCGCGATCGACAACATCGCGAGCCCGACAATCGACGGCGTCGCCGACGTGATGAGCGTGATCAAGCCGGGCAAGGATTCACACCGAGTGCTGGCGATGGCGAGCAACCGGACCTACGGGCTCAACCTGGACGCGGGCGAAACCATGCAGCCGCAGCCGTTCTCGCTTGTCGGAGATGGCGCCGGATCGATCTTCAAGATCTTCACCACCGCCGCGGCCCTCGAGATGGGCATGGGCACCAACGCCAACCTCGACGTGCCGGGCCGCTTCGAGGCCAAGGGCATGGGCAGCGGTGGCGCCAAGGGCTGCCCCAAGGACACCTGGTGCGTGCTGAACGACGGCAATTACCGCGGAGGCATGAACGTCACCGACGCGCTCGCGCAGTCGCCGAACACGGCGTTCGCCAGGCTGATCCAGCTGATCGGCGTGCCCAGGGCGGTGGACATGGCCGTCAAGCTGGGCCTTCGCTCCTATGGCCAACCGGGCACCGCGCGCGCGTACGACCCCACCAGCAACGAGAGCCTCGCCGATTTCGTCAAGCGACAGAATCTCGGGTCGTTCACGCTGGGTCCGCTCGAACTCAACCCGCTGGAGCTGTCGAACGTCGCCGCGACGCTGGCATCCGGCGGCGTGTGGTGCCCGCCGAGCCCCATCGACAAGATCATCGATCGAAAAGGCAACGACGTGCCCGTCACCACCGAGGCGTGCGAACAAGCGGTGCCCGAAGGGCTAGCGAACACACTCGCGAACGCGCTGAGCAAGGACACCACCGGCGGCACCGCGGCCGGTTCGGCAGGATCCGCGGGCTGGAGCCTGCCGATGTCCGGCAAGACGGGCACCACCGAAGCGCACAGGTCGTCTGGCTTCGTCGGCTTCACGAACAACTACGCCGCGGCGGCATACATCTTCGACGACTCCACCAAACCGACCGACCTGTGCAGCTACCCGCTGCGTCAATGCGGGTCCGGCAACCTGTACGGCGGTAACGAACCGGCTCGTACCTGGTTTCAGGCGATGAAGCCGATCGCAAACGACTTCGGTGACGTGAGGCTGCCGCCCACTGATCCCCGGTACGTCGACGGCGGGCCGGGCTCGAAGGTGCCCACCGTGTCAGGCCTGACCGTCGAGGGCGCCAAGTCGCGACTGCGCGACGCCGGCTTCGGAGTCGCCGACCAGGCCACGCCTGTGAACAGCACAGCCCCCTCCGGCGCCGTGGTGGGCACCACGCCGAGCGGGCAGACGGTGCCAGGTGCCATCATCACGGTCAACGTCAGCAACGGCATTCCGCCCGCACCACCACCGCCGCCGCCGGGCGCGCCGCCACCGATCGTCGGTTCGACGGTCGTCGAGATACCCGGCCTGCCCCCGATCACTGTGCCGGTGCTGGGACCACCGCCGCCTCCGGCCGAGCCGCCGCCGTAAGGGACTGTGGCGACTGTCACTCGTGAGCCCCAACTTGCGCGGTGGCTCGGCGCTTGGTGCTGACGCGTCCAGGGGAAACGCGTTCATCAGACGGCGCAGCGGCCGTCTCGCGCGATACGCTGCGAGGATGGTCACCTCGCCCCTGCTGAAGACGTCGGCCGCCGTTGTGGGCGGTGCAGCGCTCGCCACCATCGGCTACGCGTCGGTCATCGAACGCAACGCGTTCGTCGTGCGCGAAGAGACGATGCCTGTGCTGACCCCGGGATCCTCCCCGTTGCGGGTGTTGCACCTCAGCGATATCCACATGCGGCCGACCCAGCGGCACAAGCAGGCGTGGCTGCGTGAACTCGCGAGGTGGGAGCCCGACCTCGTGGTCAACACGGGCGACAACCTGGCCCACCCGCGTGCGGTTCCCGCCGTCGTACAGACCCTCGGCGATCTGCTCAGCGTCCCGGGCCTATTCGTGTTCGGCAGCAACGATTACTTCGGGCCGCGGCTGAAGAACCCGCTGAACTATGTGACCAATCCGGATCACCGCACCCACGGAACGCCGTTGCCGTGGCAGGACCTTCGCGCGGCGTTCAGTGAACGTGGATGGCTCGATATGACGCACACGCGGCGCGAGCTCGAGGTGGCCGGGGTGACCATCGCGGCCGCCGGCGTCGACGATCCGCACATCCAGCGCGACAGGTACGAGACCATCGCGGGACCGGCCAACGCGGCTGCGAGTCTGCGATTGGGACTGGCCCACTCGCCGGAGCCGCGGGTGCTCGACCGGTTCGCGGCCGACGGCTACCAACTGGTGCTCGCCGGCCATACCCACGGCGGTCAGGTCTGCCTGCCGTTCTACGGCGCGCTGGTGACCAATTCCGGGCTCGACCGGACACGGGCGAAGGGCACATCCAGCTGGGGCTCGACGATGAAGTTGCACGTTTCGGCGGGCATCGGCACGTCGCCATTCCATCCGTTCCGACTGTTCTGCCGCCCCGAGGCCACCTTGCTGACGCTGGTGGCTGCACCGATCGGCGATCATGAATTCTCCGTGGAGTCGCAACGGTCGCCGTCGACCGCCGCGCTGCGGTGATTCGATCGGCGGCGCATGACCGGCCGCGGGAGTGGGTGAACAACGCAGTCCGGCTCATCGAGGCCGACACCCGGCGCAGTGCCGACACGCACCTGCTTCGTTATCCGCTGCCGTCGGCGTGGTCGGCCAGTGTGGATTTGGCGCTGTACCTCAAGGACGAAAGCACCCACATCACCGGAAGTCTCAAGCACCGGCTGGCGCGGTCGTTGTTTCTGTACGCGTTGTGCAACGGCTGGATCACCGAGAACACCACGGTCGTCGAGGCGTCGTCGGGTTCAACGGCGGTGTCGGAGGCGTACTTCGCACAGTTGTTGGGGCTGCCGTTCATCGCTGTGATGCCGAGGTCGACGAGCGCGGCGAAGGTCGCGTTGATCGAAGAACAAGGCGGGCGTTGCCATTTCGTCGACCAGTCGGGCGAGGTCTACGCCGAGGCCGAGCGGTTGGCGCGCGAGACCGGCGGACATTACCTCGACCAGTTCACCAACGCCGAGAGGGCGACCGACTGGCGCGGTAACAACAACATCGCAGAGTCGATCTTCACGCAGTTGTCCCTCGAAGAGCATCCGGTTCCGGAGTGGATTGTGGTCGGCGCGGGGACGGGCGGCACCAGCGCGACGATCGGCCGCTACATCCGGTATCGGCGGTACGCGACGAAGATGTGCGTCGTCGACCCGGAGAACTCCGCGTTCTTCCCGTCGTACGCAGCGGGCGAGGATGTCGTCACCGGCACGTCGTCGCGGATCGAGGGGATAGGGCGGCCGCGGGTCGAGCCGTCATTTTTGCCTGACGTGGTGGACCGGATGCTCTCGGTGCCCGATTGCGCCTCCATAGCTGCCGCGAGGCATGCCAGCACCGTGCTGGGCCGCCGAGTCGGGCCGTCAACCGGAACGAATCTGTGGGGGGCGTACTTTTTGCTGGCCGAGATGGCGGCCGAGGGGCGCAGCGGCTCGTTGGTCACGCTGCTCGCCGACAGCGGCGACCGCTATGCGGAGACCTACTTCTGCGACGAGTGGCTCGCAGAGAATGGGCTGGACCCGACCAGCACCTCTTCTGCGTTGACGGAGTTCGAACGCTCCGGGTCATTCGGCTGATCGACAGGGGCCTCGGCGCGCTCGGCCGTCAGCAACAGCCACAACGCGGCTACGCCAAAGAAACTGGCATAGAGGCTTGCGCCCAAGACCGTCATGATCGTCG
>NZ_JAVHWM010000065.1:0-3095 GCF_032159765.1 Mycobacterium sp.
CTGTGGGCCATCCTCGTGGCCCTCGAATGGGTTAGTCATGTGTGTGTCTCATTTCTGATTGTGGACGGAAGCACTGTGTGCGCTCCCGATACGTTTACGATATATCGGAATGTATCGCGATGCAACCATTGGCCGCCGTATCTCGCCAGCGCGAGGATGTCCGATGCGGATGTCGCTAAGAGGCGGCCGGCACGGACGGATGGCGCCGCCCGACGTCCACTACGTCAAGCGATGTACTGCCATCGCGAGGTTGGCGATCTGGACACGCCTCGACGCCGCGCCAAGTGAACGCCGTAACGTAAACGGATGTGAGCGAGCGCGAAGACTTTCTTGAACAGCATCTTGGACCACCCCCCGACGAGTCGGCTAGACCGTCCGAGCACACCCCACCGCATGGTTGGTCCCCCCCGCCCACACCATCTTCGCCGCCGACCCAGCCCGCTCCCTCCTTGGACCAGCCGCCTAGCGGCTACCCAGCCCAGTTTCCGCAGCGTGCCGTGCCATCGCGCGGTGTCCATAACGATGATGCGCGGGCACCCGCGGCGCACCAGCCCGGCGCAGGCCCTGACGAGGAGACCCGAGCGTTTCCGGCACCACATTCCGCATCCGCATGGCAGGCAGGGCCGCCGCAATCTCCAAATCCCTCAGCCGCCGTCCCGGTGTCGGGTGCTTCACGCTCGCACACGCCCATCAGGCCCCCCACACCGTCACCTGGGTGGGGTAACTACACCGACACGATTCGCACCAGTGATCTTGTGCCGACGCGCAAGGTTCCGCCCGGGCGCGGTTGGCGCGGAATCCTTTTCAGGGCAACGTTCGGGCTTGTGAATTTGGGGCAGTCGCCCGACGAGGTGCGTCAAGTCGCGCTCGAGACCAAGGTCCGCACCCTATTACGCGGCAACTATAAGATCGGCGTCCTAGGCAAGGGCGGTGTCGGCAAGACAACTGTTGCGGCAAGCGTTGGGTCAACCCTCGCAACGTTGCGGCCAGACGACAGGGTTGTGGCGCTCGACGCCGATACGGCGTTCGGCAAGCTCGCGTCGCGGGTGGACCCTAGCGTCACCGCCTCGTACTGGGAGCTAACCGCCGACGATCACCTCGACAGCTTCGCTGATGTGCGCACCTGCGTGGGCAACAACCCGGCCGGACTGTTTGTCCTGGCTGGCGAAGCATCAACGGCCCGCCGACGCGTCCTTGATCCAGCGATCTACCGTGAGGCGGCCGCGCGACTCGATCGCCATTTCACTATCTCAATCGTGGACTGCGGATCAACGATCGATGCGCCGGTCACGCAGGAGGCTCTACGCGACCTGGATGCGTTGATCGTTGTGTCGTCGCCATGGGTCGACGGCGCATCGGCGGCTGGACAGACCCTTGAGTACCTCCATAACCAGGGCATGCGGGCGCTCCTGGCCAACACTGTCATCGTTCTCAACGATTCCGACGGACACGCGAATACCCGCACTCGCAACATCCTTGCGCACCAGTTCGCGAGCAGAGGTCAGCCAGTGTTCCAAGTGCCGTTCGATCCCCACCTGCGGCCGGGCGGTGTGATTGACGTAGTCCACGAAATGGCACCGGGTACCCGGCGACGGTTTCTTGAGATTGCCGCAGTAGTCGCAGAACATTTCGCCGACACCACAGGGCCTCGCCGGGAGCAGAGAGGGCGCTAGCCGCGCGGGAAGTCTAGGTAGGCCGTCGCCGCCGCCACTCGTCTTGCGTCATGGCGTCGATGCGCGCCTGTGTGCGTAGAGCCCATTGTGGTGAGAGCGAATTCATTAAGGCGTGCCAATCCACCACCCATGGTGGGCGGTACCTGCCGACCGAGGGCTCTCGGTTACGGCTGCGTGCGATAGCACTGGCGACGTCAGAGACAATCCAATACAGGAGTTCGTAAGGCTCCACTGTCTTACGCACCCATACGATTTCGCCATTTCGGACGGCCTGATAGCTCAGCTCATTAGCCTCGATCCTGTAGAACACGCCCGTCGCGTGCGACCCAACGGGTTCAGGAACGTAGCGCGGCTTCTCCCCCGCTACCGCCGTCAGCCTCCCCACCCATTCATCACGCAGGTTCATAAAATCCGTGTCGGAGATGATCGCGTCAGAGCCGGTTGATGCAGACTCCGGTATCGGGGGTGTGTTCGACGACGCTTCAACCACGGGATCGGGCTGCGGTGTCACATCAGGCGACGCCTCAGATCCCGTCTCCGAATCGGCCAGCGCACCCGGCGAAACCTCAGACTCCGTCTCCGAATCGGCCAGCGCACCCGGCGAAACCTCAGACATGTCGGTTGCTATTGGCCCAGAGCTTGGCGAGGTGTCGGGAGCACGTGCGCTCGACTCATGGTCAGCAGCTGTAATCGGAGGAGGAGCAACATCTTCGATGTCGCTCGCCGGGCTGTCGTCGATCTCGCCGACGGCAACGTAGTCGATCTTCCGCATATCCAGACGATCCTCATTACAAAGACTTGGGTCAACGACGTAGGCGATATTCACGGCGAGGTTGGTCATCCCAGAACGAAGTCGTGTGCCCGATTGCCGCGAGCAGACGACGAGGTGCTCGACCCAGAGGAGCGGCCCGTCCTGATCGTCCGAAAGCGCCGTTGATGCTGTGCGGCGGCGGTCGAACCCTGCCGGCAGATGGTATTTCAATGGAGCATCCAGGTGGGCACACCAGTAGTCATCGCGGTCAATGCCGGTGAGGCGACCGACGATGGTAGCTCGTAGGGGAAGCTGGCCCGGAAGATCCTGCGGCCCGACATCGACGGTATGTAAAACAAATCTGGCCACGGATGCAAATTTATCGGGCTTGCGCGGTTTGTGTTGCGAGTGGTGCTGCAATTCGGGCGGCCGTGCCGGCGGGTCGGCGATCCGCACCCGTCCATGCAGTGGGGGCGAGTGAACAACCGGATCAGTTACCGTGAGCCGCCACAACGTTCGCAGGAGTCCGCGCCGCGGCTCCTATGCGGCGTCGTCGCCGTCTTCGTCGTCTTCGTCGTCACCACCGAGCAGCCGTTCGGGGTGGTGGAAGTCGTTTCGGCGGGGTTGCCCGTTGTCGAGGTGTGGCGGCGGGATCCACTCGGTGGTGCCGT